>CALLKX010000018.1 GCA_938083085.1 uncultured bacterium | reverse complement strand
AGCTCCAAGAGCGAGAAGAGCTCAAAGAGCGAGAAGAGCTCCAAGAGCGAGAAGAGCTCCAAGAGCGAGAAGAGCTCCAAGAGCGAGAAGAGCGAGAAGAGCTCCAAGAGCGAGAAGAGCTCCAAGAGCGAGAAGAGCTCCAAGAGCGAGAAGAGCTCCAAGAGCGAAAAATCCAACAAGGAAACCGGAAGGTGGGTCCAGCGAACCCGCGTGATCCAGACAGGTCGAGTGTTGAGCCGGGAGGAGCCGGTCTACGGGTGGAGCAACCTGATCTCGAACCCTCGCTACGAGGCTGAATACCGTCCGCGCTACTACAACATCAACGACGGCCAGGCCATCCCGATCCATAACAAGGGTGGGCACTTCGAACCGGTCTCCGGCGCCTGGATCGGTGATCCGCCCAGCACCAATAGCTGGTCCACCGACGTCCTGACGGTCGCGGACCCGTCGGATCCCACGGAGTCCATCCTGTTCGACTCCGAGGGACGCTCTATCGCGAGCATCATCCCGGTGAACCCGACGAGCCAGTGGATCACGCCAGAGTTGCTCCGCGCCACCGTTGTGGATGAGCTGGAAAGGAAAGCGCTCGAGGATGATCGAACCTTCGAGGTCGACGCGACCCTGCACACGACGAACTCAATTCTCGGCTTTGTGGCTGGAGACTCCACCAAGCATGGGACGACCGCTGCCTACACGAACGGGCGAGCGCGGATCAACGGTTCGATGATCGCCACACATGTCGGACTCCACGCCACAGACGGAATGACCCTCAACTACGACGGACGTGCCTCGCGGAATATGGACGTCGGGAGCGAGGGGATTCAGATCCGGCGCTACTTCAGCTCCCCCACGCTCCCCTGAGCCTGGCTGCTGATCCGTCAGAGGCGGAGGGCCCCGATCGCGACCAGCGATCGGGGCCCTCTGCTGTTCCGGAGTTCACCGGAGCGCCCTCACCCCCACCCGCGCGAAGTAGGGCACGACCAGGGCCGCGCCGCCGTCATCTAGGACGAGGCTCAACGGCCGGTACATCTGCTCGAAGCGCGGGTCGGCGAGGAGGTCCGCCTCCCAGGGGTTCACGTCCAGCGTCCCCGTGACCGGCTGAATCACCCCGTTCCCAAGGATCAAGTAGTCGGGGCTCTGGTCGAGGACCCAGCCTCCGTCGTGCCGGTGGTGCCCCTTCACACCCACTCCGCTCAGGTCGGGCGGCAGAGAGAGGAAGGCCCCGTGAGTCAGACCGAGGACATCAACGACCGGGAGCCTTGAGGTCCAACCAAAGGCCCCGATCGGTGAGAGCGCGACGGTACTCCCCTTCGGAGCGAGGTCCCCAAACGCAGCCCCCATGAGGAGCCAGTGGCGCTCGAAGAAGCGATGCTCCATCTCGGCCTGAGGCCGTGCCGCGAAGCCGACCCCACCGACGACCGTCAGGGCGGCGATGAGCGCTGCCCCCCACGGTCGCCTCCCGCTCAGTCCGGAGAGCACCGCAGCCGCGCCCACGGCTCCCACCCCGACGAAGGGGACGAGGAACCTCGAGTACACCATCCAGTCCCCACCCACTGCGAGGACTGCGACCAGCGCCCCGCCCGCAGCCAGCGAGAGAGCGCGAGCGTCAGGAACGCCGCGCGGCACGAGCACTGCAACCAGGAGCATGAGCCCGAGGGCCCCCTCGCCAAGAGAGCGCAGGAGGTATCGGGCGCCGTACTCCAGCTCGACAGCGAGCGGGAGCGCCTTGAGCCCCAGGGCGTGGGGCATGAAAGCGCCGAAGACCTGGAACCTGAGACCCCCGAGGAGCACCAAGGTGACGGCTGGCAAGGCCATCCATCCGACCTCCGCGAGCCGCAACGGCCGCGCCGGTCGCATCGTCAGGAGACAGGCGGCCCAGGGAAGGAGGGCCTCCGCCCGAAGGGTGCACGCCGCTGCGAACGCCAGGCCAGGGACGACAGCCCCACCGCCGCCGAGGGCCCAGCGGGACCAGCGGTGAAAGCCCAGCGCGATGGCCGCTGCAAGAGGCACGGTCCCGAGGCCGGCCATGGCGTGCCAGGCGACCGCAGGAGAGAGGGCCACCCACCAGGGCGCCAGCTCCGAGAGGGCGCTCGAGTCACGCGAGCGCGCCCAGCGGCCGACGATCAGCACGAGCAGACCGAAGCTCACGGCGCCGACCAGGGGGGTCCAGATGGCAGGGGTTATCCCGAACATCAACCCGAGGGCCGCCACGAGGAACCACCCAGGGCTCGTCACACCGTCCACGGGTACCTCGCCGGGATTGAACACGGGCCCCACCCCCTCGACCCAGTGCCTCGCATAGCGGTAGACGATGTAGTCGTCGTCCACCGGCCCGACATCCAGCAGCGTGAACACGTGGAGGAGCGCCACGGTCACCGGTGCCCACTCAAGCACGGCGAGGCGGAGTCGCGGGGTCCCTTGAACGTTGACGACGTCTTTCATTGAACCGGATCCGGCCAACGATCCTTCGTCCCTGATCGTAGCCGCTTGAGGCTCGGTCATCCTCCCGATCTACCGCGGGAGGGGCTAGGCTGTGCTACCCCCCCGTCCGTTGAAGATCCTGCTCGCCTCCTCGCCCCACGCCGACACGTTCGGGTACTCGATGCCGCCCCCCGGCCTCCTGAGGCTCGGGGGGGCGCTTCGTGACGCAAGTCACGACGTCGCCCTTGAGGACCTGGCCTTCCGGCTCGGCAGCGGGGACCTCCCCGCGGGGGACGGGCTCCCTGTCGCAGCGGCAGCGCTCCTCGCGAGCCGGGGCCGTCCGGACGTGGTCGGCCTGTCCGTCATGGGCGCCACCCTGCCTGTCGCCCTGCTGATCGCCGAGCAGCTGAAGGAGACATGGCCGACGGTGCCGATCGTGCTCGGCGGCCCCGGTGTACACGGCGTCGACGTGGAGCTGCTCGAGCGCTTCCCCGCGGTCGACCTCGTGGCCCGCGGGGAGGGCGAGGTGACCGTGGTCGAGCTCTGCGAGGCACTCGAGAGCGGGCTTGAGGCCGCTGGCGCGGTCGACGGAATCACCCATCGCGAGGGCGGAGAGGTCCGCCGTGCTCCGGACCGGGCCATGCTCCGAGACCTGGCCGCGCTCCCCGCCTATGCGTGGGACCTCCTCCCGCCCATCGCCAAGTACAAAGAGATCACCGGCGAGGAGGACGGCCTCGTGCCCATCGACTCCGGCCGTGGCTGCGCGTACGACTGCTCGTTCTGCTCGATCGGGCGCACCTGGCGCCGGCGGTCCCGCCCCCTCCCAGCCGCACGCCTCGTCGATGAAATGGCCTCGCTGCGCGGGATCCCGGGGGCGCGCCGCGCCTACCTCTGCCACGACCTCTTCGGCGCTGACCGCAACCACGCCTTGGCGCTGTGCGAGGGGCTCAGGGAGCGCGAGGTCCAGGTGCCCTGGGAGGTCCGAGCCCGCGCGGACCACCTGGACGCCGATCTGCTCTCCGCCATGGGCGGCGCAGGGTGCGATCGTGTGCTGCTCGGAATCGAGTCCGCCTCCGCCGCGGTTCGCGCCGCCAACCAGAAGGGTATGCGCGACGACGTGGACCTCCTGCAGGTCGTCGATGATTGCGCCGCTGCAGGCGTGACCCCGATCCTGTCCCTGATTCTGGGCCTCCCCGGCGAGGGCGACGACGAGCTGAACGAGTCCCTCGAGTTCTGCGCCTCCGCTGCGCTGAGGGCCGGGGTCAACCTCTCCCTCCACCTGGTGAATCCACAGCCCGGCTGTGCCCTCGGTGAAGAACTCGGAGCAGAGTCGAGCCCCGTCCCTGGAGTTCCCCCGGACATGGCGCTGGGAGCCGGGGAGAGCGCCGCGGAGCGGGCGCTGATCCTCGGGCACCCCGATATCTTCTCCACCTGGTCCCTCCTGCCCTACCCCGAGGAGAAGCTCGCGGAGCTCGTCTTCCTGAGCGGGGAGTTCGGCGACACGCTGATGCGCTACCCCCGGTCTTTCCGTGCCTTGGCCGCTGCCGCAGAGCTCTCGATCCTCGCCCTCGCGCGCGACCTCCGCGCGGACGGCAGGACCTTCGAGACCTTTGCCCGTCAGCGCGTGGCCGGCTCGGGCATGCGCCCGGTCCTCGACGCCCTCCTCCGCTGGGAGAACGCGCTCGTCCGCGTCGCCGCTCTAGGGTCGCGTCCTGCTCGGGAGCACCGCTGGACGCTGGGCGCGGAGCTGATCTCGACCAGGCTGGACCTCGGCGCCGCGGTCGAGGTCCTGAAGGAAGTGCGCGCCAGCGATCCCCGCGGCTCCACAGCCAGCCAGTCGCTCCTTGCCCCGGACGACACGACCTTCGCGATCGTCGCCCCCGCCCCGGCCCCTGGCCGGCTCGCCGGGGTGAGGACGGTCCGGCTCTCCAGCGGCTCCGCCCGGCTGGCCCAAGCCATGAAACGCGCGCGCACCGAAGAGGAGCACGCGCGCATCTCGGCGGCCCTCGAAGCCCCGGGCGTCCGAGACGCTGCCGCCGGGCTGATCGAGTCTGGCGTCCTCGTCCCACCCGCTGACGCGGCGACCTCCAACCCGAGTCCCCGAGCTCGGCAGACCACTCCGACCACGGCGTCATGATCAAGCTCCCCAGCAACGACTTCCCCGTCACCCTCGCGTTCCCTCCGCAGGGACACTGGACCCAGCCCCACCTCGCGCTGCCCTGCCTCAAGGCATGGCTGCAGGCAAGCGGCTATGGAGACGTGCAGCAGATGGACCTCTCCGTCGAGGCCTTCGACCACTTCCTTACTGCGGAGTCGTTGACCCGTGCCGCAGCCAAGGTTCAGCAACGCCTCCCCCTCGCGCGGTTCGATGGGGACCGCCTTCCCCTCGGCCAGATGCGGGCGTGGCGCGCAGCGGCGGAGAGCGCGGCGTCTGCGCGATCAATCATCGGCCGCGTCGAGTCCGCCAAGGCGATCCTGAGGGGTCAGGACCACCCCTTGGACAGCGACCGGGGCTTCTGGGATCCCGACCGGTATGTCCCTGCCGTCCGGACCCTCTACCACGGGCTTCGGCTGGTCTCCGCCGCCCACTACCCGAGCGAGCTCACCCCCCACAACTTCACGATGTCCTACTCGAACGACTCGAGTGAGGACGTCCTGGCGGCGACGCTGGACGAGGAACAGAACCCCTTCATCGAGTTCTACCGCGAGCAGGTCATGCCGCGGCTCCTCGAGCGCAAGCCGCGACTGCTCGGGCTCTCAGTCCTCTACGGCAGCCAGCTCATCCCGGCGCTCACCCTCGCGCGCATGGTCAAGGCCGCGCTCCCCGACTGCCACATCACCATGGGTGGCGGCTTCCTCGCCTACATCGGGGACAAGGTCATGTCGGCCCCCGGCATGGCGGAGTGCTTCGACTCCATGGTGTTCCACGAGGGCGAGCGCCCCCTCCTGATGCTCTGCGAGGCGCTCAGGCTCGGCGAGCCGCTGCACGACGTCGGGAGCCTCGCGTGGTGGGATCGCGCCGACCCCGAGCACCCGGTGTCCGTGAAGAACATGGCCGCCCACCCGATCAAGCTGGACGACGCCCCCGCGCCGGACCTCGACGGGCTGCCGATGGACAAGTACTTCTCGCCCCAGGTGGTCATCCCCTACGACGTGAACCGGGGTTGCTACTACGGCGAGTGCACGTTCTGCACCCTCCCGACGGTCATCGGCCCGGGATACCGCACGCGCTCCTCGGAGACCATCGCGCGGCACGTCGTCGAGCTCCGCGACCGCTACGAGTCGACCCACTTCAACTTCATCACCGACTGCATGCCTCCCGGGATGATCAAGGAGCTCCCCGAGCAACTGATCGAGGCGGAGGCTGGCATCACCTGGTGGGCAGACGCCCGCATCGAGCCAAAGGCCTACGACGCCGATGGCGCGAGGCGGCTCTACGAGGCGGGGTGCCGGAAGCTCCTGTTCGGCTTCGAGTCCGCGACCAAGCGGATCCTCAAGATGATGATGAAGGGCCAGAGCCTGAAGTCCGTGGTGGAGGTCGCCCGCAACTGCACGGACGCCAACATCAGCGTCACCTTCTACGCCATGGTGGGCTTCCCGACGGAGACCCGGGAGGAGGCCCGCGCGACGCTGAAGTTCATCGAGGAGCACGCCGACATCATCCGCGAGGTGTCACTGCAGACCTTCCACATCGACGAGGTGGCGAAGACCTACAAGCAGCCCGAACAGTTCGGGATCCGCGTCCTCGACGCCCCGGGAGATCTCGCCCTCTACCACGACTATGAGGCCGACGTCGGGATGACCCAGGAGGAGGCCGCCGAGATGTTCGAGGAGATGATGGCGTCCTTCCGGCGCAACCTCGCGATCTTCTCTGGCGACAACATCTTCTACTTCATGCAGAAGAGTCACTACTTCCTCCATCTCGCCGCCGGCGAGACGCCACAGGGATTCTCCGGACGCTGCGCCGACCGCACCTCCGCGCGGGCAGAGCGTGAGGCAGACCCGGAACTGACCGTTAGCGAGGGCCTCGTCACCGTGCCCCTTGGCTTCAGCCACTCGGACGCCGTGCGCACCCTCGGAGACCCGCTCGCCCGCGCCGCCCGCCCGGACTTCCTGACCGGTCGATATGTGCGGGACGCCGACCGGGTGGCCGAGGAAACGCTGCCCCCTCTCGACCCGAAGCAGCGCTTCCTGCTCTATGACCCGGAGAACGGCGAGTTCGTCGAGCTCCGCGACGGGGGCGTCCGCGTCCTCGCTGCCCTGCGAGAGCACGGTACCCTCGGGGCCCTGGTGGCGGCACAAGTGCGCGCGGGCGCATCGCCGGCGGCCATCGATCGCCTCGAGCAATTCGCCGCCGAGCTCCATCGACTCGGTGTGCTCCGCGCAGCCGCTTCCACCTCCCCCAGCACCCCCGTCCTCGCCAGCGCGCGAGGTTGACCCAAGCACCAGCCATGAACCAGAACAAGGACCAGCGAGACGACGTTGAGAACGAAGAGGCCTCCGAGGAGAGCGGCGACACGAGCCTCGCCGCGGGCGGCGAAGCCCTCGACCTGGAGGGCCTCGACCTCACGGTGGAGACCGTCGAGGAGCGGATTAGTCCGAGCGAGACCAACGTCTTCGACAAGTGAGCTGACCGGGCCCGGGATGGTCCGAGGCGGGCGATCGAGAGGTCGCGTTGAGCGCTCCGCACGGCCCCTGGCACCGGCCCGGAACTCCGCAGCTCGACCGTCACGGGGCTCTCTTGAGGCGCCCCTCTAGGGCCGCCTCGCGGCGTGTCACGCTCGGCCTCTGGCGCGCTCCTCGTCAGTGCTTCTGGCAAGGCGAGCCTGATCGCGGGGTCCCCCGGGGGATGCCGGGAGGTCCACCCGGCGCGATCCTCCGCAGCGCCGGACGAGCGGCCTAACCGTGCGCCCTCCCCGCGCAGAAGCCGCGGGCCCTAGATCGTGACGCCGAGGTTCGTCGCCGTGTGTCCGGGGAAGAGCGGGCCTGCGTCTGGGCTCCCGAGCCGGCGCTCAGCGATCTCGGTCAACACGTCTCGGTAGTCGATGGTGACGTCGAGGTCGCCCTCGTTGAGGTTCGAGGGCGCGAGCCCTGGCCACTGGGTCAAGACCCGTCCGCCTGCGATGCCATCTCCCATGAGGAACATCGCGTTCCCGAACCCGTGGTCGCAGCCGTCGCTGAGGTTGGGTGCGATCCGGCGTCCGAACTCCGAGTGTGCGACCAGGGTGTACCTGATGCCTGAGTTCTTGAGGTCGAGATAGAAGGCCTCGAGGGACCTAGCAAAGGTGTCGAGCATGCCTGCGTAGGTGCCATTCAGCGGCCCCATCTGCACATGATGGTCCCAACCGTCGATGTCCACGACGCAGCACTCGAGGTCAAGGCCGGCCTTCAGCATGGTCGCGACGGCTCGGAGGCCACCGCCGAACGGGCCGCCCGGATAGGCCGCGCCGTTCGACGGGGTGTACCCGAAGAATTGCACGCCGCCCACCTGGTCGAGGGCGTCCAGCGCGCTGACCGCCGCGGGGCCGAGGGGAGCCGGTTGGGGCGCGTACATATCGGCCAGCACCTGCCGGCGGTCGTCCGCGGTAGCAGCCTCTCCCGGGAACGAGAAGGTCGGCGGGACGGCGATCGGAATCGCCCCCGGTGCGCCCGTGAGCGTCCAGGGCAACAGCGCGGAGAGAGACAACGCCCGGACCGTCCCGCTGCCGAGGGGCTGGATCGTGTCGAGGTGCCGCGATACCCAGCCCTCGGAGAGCGGGAGTGCACTCCCCGCCGGCGTGGCGGTCTCCCAGCGCCGCATCCCGTCGAAGTGAGAGAGGGTATGGACCGGCGCGCCTGCGGCGTGGACCACGAGAAGCCGGCCGTCCGCGTAGGGCGTATGGAGCGGAGCGGCCGAAGGCGAGAGGCAGAAGGTCCCGTCCAGATCCACCGAGCCGTTCCCCGACGAGGGGCCGGGGATGGCGAGCGGACCACGCGACGAGGCGTAGTCCGGATCACCGTACGGGACAACGGCGCTCAGGCCGTCCATGCCGCCGCGGAGGAAGACGTTGATCAAGACGTCTCGCTGCGTACCGCCACCGCTCCCGCGGTTCGCGCTGAAGGCGATCCGGGGCATTGCAGAGGTGGCAGCTGCGCCTGCCGCAGCCGTCCTCAGGAAGCCTCGCCTGGAGAGGTTGGCGTACTCGGAGCACGCCGCACGTTCACTTCGTCGTGTCATGGGGTCGTCTCCGGATCAATAGAACTGGTAGCCCGGGCTCGCCGCGATTAGCGCGGCGGCGTCCCTGAGGACCTGGTCCGAGAAGGGCCTGGTCCCGATGTACTGCTGGACGCGCGCGACCTCGGCCTCAGGGATCAACCCGCCCGCCATCTCCAACGCGAGGCGCCTCGCCAGGAACTGATTCGGCACAGAGCCGCCCAGAGCCGTCAGGGCCGACGTCGGGATCTCCAGCCCCGGGAGGCCCCCGTTGATGAGGTTGGTGGCGTAGGCCCAGCGACCATTCACGTCGCTCCCCCATGCGAGGAGCGTGTCGGGGTACCCGTCCGGTGTCCCCCAGACATAGGGGCGCTGCCCGACCAGCTCGAAGATCCGCGCGGCGCCGAGAAAGTCGTCCGACGTAACGGCGCCCAGCTGGCGCATGAGGCCGATGCCGAAGTGAAAGGGCCGCTTGAGTTTGAGCTGCGTCGTCGCTGCGCAGAGCTGGAGGGTCTCGTCCGAGAGGGCCTCGCGGACAATCTCCCGTAGGTCGCCGTTCGTGGCCTGCCAGACCGCGATGATCCGGTCCACCGCCGCCTGAGGCGGCTCGGCGCCAGAGAGCCAGCCAACGAGCTTGCGGGAGACATAGTCGAGGGTCTTTGGATGTACCGCCAGCATGTGGAGCATGTCCAAGCCGTCCTGCACGCCCCCGCCGCCCGGCAGCTGGACTCCGAGCACGGTCTTGGGGCCGAAGTCGTGGTCCGCAGCGTCAAAGAAGAAGTCGCCCGGGTTGGCCTCCTGCCAGTATCCGTAACGCCAGCCAGTGAAGCAGCGGCTGATCTCCTTGACGTCGTCCTCGGTGTAGGGTCCGTCCACCCCAAGGGTGTGGAGCTCCATCACCTCGCGGCCGAAGTTCTCGTTCGCCGCCCCCACGATGTTCACGTCTCCGTCCAAGTACGCCGACATGGCAGGGCTCTTGGCAACGGAGACGAGGAGGTCCTCGAAGCGCCCGAGCGCATGCTGCCTGATCGTGTCGCGGTCGTACGCCGTGAAGAAGAGTCGGCCCCGAACCGTCTCGAGTTGGTCGACGTTGAAGTGGTCATGCCAGAACTCGACCACCCGCTCGAGCAGCTGGCGTTCACTCAGCACGGACCGCGCCACGCACACCTGCTGCAGGTGCTCACACGGCTCGAGCGCCGAGGTCCCAAAGTTCGCGTGCAGGTCCGGCAGCGACATCGAGACGCTGGGGAACCGGGCGACGAATCCATCGGCCGCGGGGTCCGGGATCAGCTGAGGGTTGAGCTGCTCATCGATCCACGCGGCGCGGCCTGCGCTCCGGATGTCCTGAAGGGTCGCCCGGGTGAACCCTTGGGTCGCCCGGTGCGCGAGGACCAGGTCGAGGTCCTGGCGGCCAGCGGGTCCGGGGGCAGCGCCCTGGGGGCCGGCGGGTGCGCTCGCGTTCGACGAAGCCGTAAGGTTCCTGGGCACACCGAGGATCGAGCGACGCGATCGCGACCTTCGAATGGACGGCCGTTGGAATTGCATGGAGGGTCTCGGGGGCTGCTGGGGACAAGACGGCGCGGGCTCCCTTGAGGATACCCTCCTCCTCCCCACTAGGGCCCTGGGTACTCCCAGTGCAGGCCCCCCCGCAACGCAGGACCCTCCGGGGGGGCCGGCGCTCTCCCCTCTTGGACCGCGAGGATCCAGCTCGAGTCCTCCGTCGGCCAGCGCCCCAATATGAGGCATCCGGCGTGCCGGATCGAATCAGCTCGGCGTGGCCGCGGACTTGGTCGCGCCCTCATCCCGCCCAGCCTCTGCGCGCTCGACCGCCCCCGCAGTGGGGATCCTGAGCTTGATGCTTGAGCCGGTGCCGGGGCCCTCGCTCATCACGCCGATGGCGATCCCTAGCTCCTGGCAGACGTTCGCCGCCATGTGCAGCCCCTCACCCGCGTGCCCTTCCTTGCTGGTGAACGAGGAGGTGAAAATCTGGTCGAGCGAGGCGGGGTCGATGCCACACCCGGTGTCGCTCACCTCGACCACTACGCGTCGATCCCCCGTCCCGTAGACGCGGAGGGTGATCCGTCGCTTGGGCAAGCCCTCGGACTGCAGGGCCTCGAAGGCGTTCACGATGATGTTGATGAGCACGCTCTTGAGGCGGTGCGACTCCGTACGGACGAGCGGGGCCCCTTCGAAGTGACGCTCAATCTCGACCCCGCTGGTTCTCGGCAACGAGGTCGCCGCGACCTCCAGGGCGCACTCCACGATATCGGAGAGCTCGACCTCCTCCTCCATCGTCGGCCCTACGGCGTACTTCTCCTGGCTGCGGATCATGTCAATGACCTGGCTCAGCCCCTGATCGAGGGACTCCAGCTCGATGATGCAGCGGGAGCGGAGGTCCCCCACGGCGTCCGTCATCGCGACGATGAAGGGGAGGAGGAACTTGCCGTTGTCGTTCTCCGAGATATACGAGGCGAGGTCATCCGAGTGCTCCTCAAGCTCTCGGGCGAGGCAGTGCATGTCGTCGATATCGACCGCCTCGACGTCCCGTAGCAGGAGCTTGGTCGAGACGTTGATGCTGTTGAGGAGGTTGCCTGCGGCGTGCACGACCCCCATGGACACGTCAGACATGCCCGCAAGTCGGGCGTCGTGGACCACGGCTTGCCGATCGACAGCGACCTTGTCGATCATCCCTACGAGGGCCTGATCGAGCCGTCGAAACTCCAGCGCCTCCCACGACTGCAGCTTGGGCCTCGCCTTGGAGGAGGCCGTGAGCTGTGTCACGTGGCCGTGGATCTGCTTCAGCGGCTGACGGACGAAACGAACGAGGAAGCGCAGCGCGATGAGCGCCGCGATCCCCGCAGCGAGGAGCTGGTAGATCACAAGCCCCCGCGCGACGGCGAAGAAGGAGCTCGCGAGCGATGGAGACTGGATGGCCGAGACCACCAGGGCGGGGCGCTCCATCCCATCCCGGAAGAGCTGCATCCCGATGGCTCCACTGCCGCTGCCGGCCGACACCGCGCCAACCGATCCCGAATCGCTCGGCTCAGCTCTGCCCGCGACCAGAAGCTGGTCCAGCGCACCGGCGACGTGGCTGGGGGGCGGCGCCCCGTACAGGTCGTGAAACGCAAACTCCACCTCAGGATGCAGAGCCCTGACGAGCCGGAGGTCCAGCGGGCGAACGACGACGGACCGGACGCCCTCTCGGCTGGCGTGGGCCGCGGCAGCCACGACCCAGGGCTGGTCAGCGACGATCACGACCGCGCTGCTAGGGTCGAGCGCACCTGTGATGCCCGCGACCGAATAGGAACGGATCGCCTCCACCAGCTCGGGGAGGTCCTGAGGCGTCGCTCCTCGAACCACCCGCCCGACTTGAGCGGCGTCGAACTCCAGGGTGACCGATGTGTGGTTCGGGTGTGTGCTTGCAGCCTCCTCGCCGGTCGCGTCTCCCTGCTGGGCCGCGAGCTGCGCTCCGGCAAGGGCCGCGTCCCGTTGCCGCCCGATCTCCCACGCGACCTCCTCCACGGCCAGGCCGACGCCCTCGGCAGCGCCACGCACCGCTTCCCGATGAAACCCAACCGTCTGAATTCCAAGCGAGATCGCGAGGGCGACGAGGCTCCCAGCCAGTAGCTGCAAGCCGAGGATCGTGTTGAGGGACTTCATGGCAGGCTGAAGGTCAGGGGCGCCGAGTCAGTGCTCGCCCTCGGTCATTCCTGCGTTCTTGAACTTGAAGCCGAGCCCCGCCTTTTGACCGGGCAGCGTCTGGGAGCGGACCAGCTGAACCCGTCGCGTCTTGGTCTCGCCCATGAGCTGGATCTCGAACTCGAGGCCGCCCTCGAGGACGACGAACAGTCCGCCCTCAGAGACGTTCTCTACCAGCACCTCGACGGAGTCGGACAACGGAAGGAGCCTTGCGGGCTCGCAGATACCGTTCCTCCTGTCATCGCGACGTTCTTGCGGCGCGCTAGTTGGCTTGTCGTCCGAACTTCTCATGGTGGCAGGCGTGGCTGGAGGCAGTGCTTCCAGCCGGCTCTAGGACGGATCGACCATCAGCAGTCGCAGTCTTGAACCGGCCTGACGGGCATCGTCAACAGACGCGCCCACCACCTCAGCCAAGCCCAAGATTGAGACCCTCCACTCACTCGCCGGCATCCGGTGAGGACTGAACCCGAGCCCCCTCATCGCCCGCTTCAGCTGGGTCTGTGGCGTCGGGTATGGGCTGACCCAACTTGAGCCAGTTCACCACCTATCCGCCCGCCCGGCTCCCTCACCGAGCCGCCGAGCACCACACCCAGCCAATGCGCTGCGTCGGCCCACGCCGTCGGCTGACGCTCAGACCCCGGAAGGGTCGCTGCCCCCCGGGACCGGCGCGGAGCCCCCCCCGCGACACGCACAGGGGCCCCCTGGAGGGTCGTTGGAGCCCAAGCTGGCGACCCGAATCATCGGCTCACACCCGCCCTCTCTGGCCGACGTCAGCAGGTGGAGGCCCGGGAGATCAAGACCCAGACGACGGTGACTCCAGACGACGGTGACTCGGGCGACGGTGGCTCAGGCGACGGTGGCTCAGACGAGCGGCGCGCGCAGCGCAGAGCTCCCCTCTGGCGCCGCGGCGAGTTCAGGCTCAGATGGCGCCGCGGAGCCGTGCGATCACTTCCCCACGCGGGACCTCGACCCCTTCCTTTGCGCGCAGGTCTTTGACCTGACACGTGCCAGCTTCGAACTCGGTGCTGCCCGCGATGACCGCGAAGGCGAACCCGCGGCGGTCCGCGTACTTCAGCTGCGCCCCGAGCTTCCGGGGCTCCGGATACAGCTCGACCCCGAGCCCGGCGGCTCGCAGCTCCTGCGCCAAGGCGAGATAGTCCCCGAGCCGATCGCTCTCGAGCATCGGCATGAAGACCGAGCAGGGCGCGGCCTGCGCCTCGATCATCCCGAGCTCTTCCATCGCGGCCAGCAGACGGTCGACGCCCAGGGAGGCCCCGACCCCCGGGAGGTGTTGCTTGGTGTACACCGTCGCGAGGTCGTCATAGCGGCCACCGGAGCAGCAGCTCCCGATCCCCGGCAGGTCGTCGAGGAACGTCTCGAAGATCGCTCCGGTGTAGTAGTCCAGACCGCGGGCGATGGACGGGTCCAGCCTGATCCGATCCGAGGAGATCCCGGCGGCGGTCGCCGCCTCAAAGAGCCCGGCGAGGCCGCTGTGGCCCGCGGTCCCGACCTCTGAACCGGCGACGAGGGGTTCGATCGCCGCCAGCAACTCGCCGGGCGCCCCCTTGAGCTGTGCGAACTGGAGGACCGCGCTGACCTGCGACTCCGTGAGGCCTGCTCCGTCCTTCAGTTCCGTGCCCACCGCCTCCGGGCCGGCCTTGTCCAACTTGTCGAGGATGCGGAGGACCGCGGCTTGCTGGTCCACGAGGTCGATCGACTCGAGGAGTCCGGTCAGCAGGCGACGGTCATTGATCCGGATCGTGAAGCGCTCGAAACCGATCGCACGGAAGAGGTCGTGGATCACGAGCGCCGCCTCGACATCACTCGCCGCGCCGGTCGTCCCGATCGTGTCGAAGTCGCACTGGATGAACTCCCGGTAGCGACCTCGCTGCGTGTTCTCGCCCCGCCACACGGGGCCGACGTGATAGCGCTTGAAGGGCGTGCCGAGCCCGCCAATGTGCTGCGCCGCGAAGCGCGCGAAGGGCACGGTGAGGTCAAAGCGCATGCCGACATCCCGGCCGCCATGATCCGTGAACCGGTACATCTGCTTGTCCGACTCCGCTCCCCCCTTGCCCAGCAAGACCTCGGTGTACTCGAGCGCAGGGGTGTCGATCGGGCTGAAGCCGAACGACCGGTACACGCCCTTGGCCGTGTCGATCAGCCGCTCACGGGGGATCATCGCCGCGGGGAGGAAGTCGCGGAAGCCCTTGAGGGTCCGCGGCTGGATCAGCTGGTTCTTGATGGACATGACTGAGGAGTGGAGAGGTGCGGCGGGAGATTAGCAGCCCCGTGAACGCGATCGCTGAAATTGCGGCCTGAGGGCGCGGAACCCCTCACAGAACGACCGCGCCGTTCTTGATGACCCGCTGGACCGGGTTTCGCCCCAACTCGTAGGTCAGGTGCGAGTGATTCGGCAGGTCCGTCAGTACCAGGTCGGCGCGCTTGCCCACCTCGACGGACCCAAGCTCGTCACCCAGCCCGAGGCTGCAGGCCGCGTTCAGGGTCGTCCCGGTCAGGGCCTCCGCCGCGCTCATGCCGTAGCGGAGCGCGGCCCAGCTCATGACCTCGAAGAGGCTCATGCAATAGCACGAGCCCGGGTTGAAGTCGGTGGAGAGCGCGGGAGCGCAGCCCGCCTCGATCATTCTCCTCGCCGGCGCCTCCTGGGCCTCCCCGAGGTAGAGCGGAACCAACGGGCACAGCACCGGCTGGACCCCGCGCTCCGCCAGCGCGGCGATGCCGTGCTCTGAGACGTGCTCGAGGTGGTCTGCGCTCGCGGCGCCGAGCTCTGCGGCGAGCTCGGCTCCACCGAGAGAGGTCAGCTGGTCCACGTGCATCCGGAGGCCAAGCCCCTGCGCTCGCGCAGATTCCATCAGCCGCCGGGATGCGTCGAGCCCGAAGACATGGCTCTCCGTGAAGACGTCGGCGAATGAGGCCTTGGCGGCGGCGGCTGGCCAGAGCTCCGCGCAGACGACCTCGATCCAGTCATCCGGGCGCCCCTTGAACTCCGGGGGGACGTCATGCCCACCGAGGCACGTGGGGACGAGCTCCACGGCGTGCACGCCGTTGGCAGCGGCGATCACGTCGAGCCCCTTGAGCTCGTCAGCGACGGTGAGCCCGTAGCCCGTCTTGGCCTCGATGGTCGTGGTCCCGAGCTTGAGGAAGCGGTCGAGCCTCGGCATCAAGACCTCGAGCAACATCTGCTCGGTGCTCGCCCGGACGCCCTCAAGGCTCGAGCGGATCCCGCCTCCAGCAGCGGCGATCTCCACGTAGCTGAGCCCGCCGATGCGCTGCTCGAATTCCCCCTCGCGGGTCCCCAGGAACACCGGGTGCGTGTGGGCATCCACCAGCCCAGGGATCGCAAGCCCGCCGCCCGCGTCGACCACCTCTCGCCCGCTGAATCTCGCCCTGATCTCCCCCTCTTCACCGATCGCAACGAAGCGGCCGCCGTCACAGGCCACGGCGACGCCGCGGCGCGTGGCCACCTGCCCCATCGCCCCGCCAGCGCGGGGGAGCCGGCCCTGAGGGGTCGCCAGCTCGCCGATGCCGACCACGAGCAGATCCACCGCCTCGGGAGGCCCGCCCAAGGACCCTTCTCCAGGGGCCGTTCTTGCCTGCTCGCTCATGGGGAGCCAGCCTACGGAAAGCCCCGTCGAATCCGGTCCCCCAGGCCACAGATCACGCCCCCATCGGGGCCGTGACCTCGGACGAGACGCCCAGCCGTCAGCCGATCACCCGACTCGCGCCAGCCTCGTGCCAGCCTCGTGCTCCAGGGGATCCCGACCGGCGCCAGCCACCGAGGTACCGAGCGCGGAGTTGACCAGACCCTGAAGGCGCTTGCGGGCCCGAAAGACCACCATCTTCGTGTTGGAGGGCTCCGTCCCGAGCGACGCGCCGACCTCGGCGTAGGACCGCCCCTCCACCTCCACCATCCGCAGCGCGAGCTGGTCGCGCTCGGAGAGGCGCTCGAAGCAAGTGGCGTAGTGCACCAGCAGCAGAGCCAGCCCCGAGCGGGTGCTCGCGGCGAGCTCGTTCAAGGACACCGCAGCGGAAGGCTCCAGGCGGCCGTCACCGCGCTCCTGCGCGCGCTCCCCAAGCTCGCTCTCAAGGATTGGCCGCCGCGCACGGTCCCGCCTCGTCCTACGCAGGGCGTTCCCCGCGATGGTCCGCGCCCATGAGCGGAACCCGCCCGGCGCCGCGGGCTTGAAGGAGCTCGCGTAGCGATAGATGTTGAGGAAGGTGTCTTGAAGCGTCTCACGGGGGTCGCCCTTGTGGAGGCGCTGAGCGTGCAAGCGCTTGATCCAGAGGAGCAGGCCCGGGGCGGCCGCCTGGTACAGGGTCTCAAACGAGTCATGATCCCGCCGCGACTGAAATGCCACCATCAGCGCGGTCTCCTCTCGGGCCCCAACGGGCGCCGTCGCGATCGTCTCTGCTGCGGATTGGATCTTCATCAGGCCCCCCAGGGCGAGCGCCGTGCCAGCACTCCCACCGAAAGGCGCCAATGCGACATAATCGCTTGACATTAAATGGATAATGATCGCCCGCGACGACCTCCCTCCAAGGCGCCGCGCCCTATGGCGTTCCGTCTCCGTAACGACCTAGGTCTTGCCCTCTCATCTCCCTCCAGCCGTGTTCCCGAATACGAGTGTTCGCTCTCCCAGCCCCAGGCGCTCCCTCACACGTTGGCTCTTCGCCGAGGCCCCCGCTTATGATCGATAGGCGGTCGACCACCGCCCATTCCGTGCCCAGCCCCCACACTTATCCCGACGCCGAGCTCGAGCTCGAGCCTCCGCCATCCGGGTCATGGACCGCCACCGTGGAGCCCGCCGTGGCCGAACACGAGGCGGGTCCCCTCACCGTCGACTGGGCCTTCCCCCTCGCCGGGCCACTGTGCCTCCTGGCCCTGATCCTCGGGGCTGGCCTACTCGCCATGCTCGCCGAGGCGATCGACCGGGCCGTCCCCCGTTCGGAGACGCCTGGGGAGCTGGACCCACCGCAGGATCCGATGGCCGCTTACGTCGAGCGACGCGAGTCGCTGGGCGCGTCCGCGAACCTCGGCGCCCAGCTGTGCAGGGTCGCTGCCACGTTGGTGCTCCTGTTGCTGCTCGCGGGCCTCTCAAGCTGGACGGTCATCGAGGCGGCGGCCCTCACGTTGATCCTGGGCGCACCGCTCCTTCACCTGACGACGCAGACGCTCCCCGCGGCGCTAGCTGGCTCGCGCGGAGACGCCCTTCTGCGGGCCGCCCTCCCCTGGTTCGCGCGGCTGTCGGTCCCCATGATCCCCTTGGTGAGCTTCCTGCGCATCATCCGCCGGGCCATCCTCCGTGGCCTCCGATCCTCGGAGGCTGACGAGGGCACACGCCGCATGGTCGAAGGCTTCCGTGCGATGGTCGAGAGCGCCGAGTTTGACGGCGATCTCGCCGCCGAGACGCGGGAACTGATCGCGAACGCCATCGAGTTCGGCGAGGTCGATGCCGCTGAGGTCATGACGCCGCGCACGGAGATCTTCGCCATCGAAGACGACGCCGCCCTGTCGGACGCGGTCGCCGTTTTCGCACGCGCGAGCTTCTCCCGCATCCCGGTGTACGAGGGCACCATCGACACGATCATCGGCACGCTCACCGCGCTGGAGGCCGCCAAGGCCGTGGCCGAGGGCCGCCTTGAGACCACTCGGATCCGGGACATCATGCGCCCCCCGCTGCTCGTCCCTGAGACCGTGCGCGTGCCTGACCTGCTCAACCAGTTCCGCGCCGATCGCCAGAAGATGGCCATCGTCGTCGATGAGTACGGCGGCACCGCCGGACTCGTCACGCTCGCCGATGTGGTGGCGGAGATCGTGGGCCACGTGAGGGACGAGTACGAGGAGGAGAACACCGCGTTCCGCAAGCTCGAGGGCGGCGCGGTCGAGGCAGACGCCAGCCTCCACGTCTCCGACGTCAACGAGGCCCTCGACCTCGAGATCCCCGAAGAATCGGATTACGAGACCTTGGGAGGCTTCGTGCTCTCGGAGATCGGTCGCTTTCCTTCTTCCGGCGAGGCCTTCACCTCGAACGGCGTCACCTTCCGCGTCAGCGAGGCGAGCGATCGCCGCGTCCTGCGGGTCGTTCTGGAGCGACCTGGGGGGCTCGAATTGCGCCGCGAGCCTGGAACCCCGTCCACCACCACGCCCCGCCTCGCTTCATCCTCCCCTGGAGCCCGCTCCAGCAAGGACGGGGGGCTCGAGCGCCGCGGCGCCTGAGGCCGCACCGAACCATGCCTCGCTCACGCCCCGCCGGTCGCCGCCCGGCCTCCCGCGCCAGCGGCCATGGCCTCCTTCTGCGGCGGACGCCGTTCGGAGAGACCTCTCTGGTGGTGCACGTCCTGACCCCCGACCACGGGCGGGTGGAGCTCATGGCGAAGGGCGCCCATCGCCCACGCTCCCGGTTCTTCGGCGTCCTCGACTGGTTCGACACCCTGGACCTGTCATGGGTCCAACGCAGCGACTCCGACCTCGGCACGCTCCGCGAGGGAGAGCTCCTCACCCGGCGCCGCCAGCTGACGCGCTCTCTGAGGAGCTACCGCGCGGCCCAGACCGTCATCGAGCTCACCGACCTCGTCACCCGGGCAGGGTTCTCGGACCGTGGACAGTTCGTGCTGGCTGAGGAGGCGCTGGACGCTCTCGACCAAGCCCAAGGCCCCCCCTCCGCGCTGCTTGCGGGCTTCGAGTTGAAGCTCCTGGAGCAACTCGGGCTCGCGCCGGCCCTGGTCACCTGCGCCACCTGCGGCGCCACGGCCGCCGCCGTGGACGCCACGTCCAGGGAGCCAAGGGCCCCCTTCTCGACCGCCGTAGGGGGACGGCTCTGCCCGATCCATGCGAACGAGACTCACGCCTCGGGACTCCGCGTCGGTACCCTCCCCGTGGCGATCCTCGAGTCCGCCCAGCTCGCCCTCAGCGCTCCCCTCGGGGACCTGGACAGGGCCAACTGGCCCGCAGAACACTCCATCCGCGTCCTCGACTTTGCCGGCCGATTCCTGGACCACCACCTAGAGGCCCGACCCAAGAGCCACGCACGTTTCCTCGCGGCGCCCGACCGAAACCGACGGACCGCACCAAGCCCCGATACCCCTTGACGCTCTCCCTCACCACTCCGTTGTCCTGGCTGACCGGCCTCGGGCTCCTCGCGCTCACAAGCTGCAGCTCGAGCCCGATCGCCTCGGTGTCCCCCATGGACCCAGACGATGTCCCGGCGGCGCTGGTGGCTGCGCAGTTCATGCCTGCCGATGAGCTGACGGACGACCAGCTGGTGGACACCGTCGCGGAACTGCTGTCCGCCAACAAGGCTCGCGGACTCGACACCAAGACTCGGGTCGAGATCAGGGATGCGCTCGATCGCTACGCCCAGGAGCTCGCGAGCCGTGGCGAGGATCCGCGAGCCCTCGAGGACCTCTCCGAGACCGACCTCCCCGCGCGGATCTCGGTGCCAGCAGGCCTGCGCTCGGCGGCCCTCTACCTCGCACAAGAGGATCGAAAGGACGCGTTCAAGACGATCAAGAAGCTCGACAGCCGATACCCGTCCCACGGCAGCCGCGACGAGGCCGGGCGTCTGCTGATGGACATCGGTGACAGTTACTTCTACGACAAGCGCCGGAAGTACTTCCTCTTCCCGTATTCGAACAACGCGCCGCCGGTCTACGAGTACCTGAGCACCGAGTATCCGAAGCACCCGGGGACCGATGACGCGCTGAAGAAGCTGGCGGAGACCTACGAGAAGGAGCGCATGTTTAGCATCGCCATTGAGAAGCACGAGGAGCTCATCCTCTGGTGCCGGGACTCCCCCTATCGAATCGCGAGCGAGGCCGCGGTGCCCAAGCTCCGCCTCGCTGCTCTGGATGGGCCGGAGTATGGCCGAGGCTCGATGGTGGTCGCCCTCGGGGAGCTGGAGATTTGGCTCTCGAAGTACCCCGATAACGACCTGCGCCCGGACGTGGAGCGGACCCTGGTCGACTGCCTGCAGCGCCTCGCCGACAACGACATGGTCGTCGCACGCTTTTATCGCACCGTCATGAGCACCGCCGGCGCGCGTCAGCACGCCGCTCGGGCCCTGGAGACGGCCAGGCGGGCGGGGAACCCCGAGCAACTCGAGGAGATCAGGGCCTTCCTCGAGGCCGTCGACGAGATCGAGTCTCTGGGGCCGCCGCGGGAGATCACCCAGGGCGGACAGCCAGAGGACATCCTGCCCCTCGGCGGGGAACTCGATCAGCTGGGCCCCGCTCAGCTCGCGCCCGGCTCTGACTCACTCGAGCCACGCCGGGTGCCCCGCCGGACGGAACGCGCCATCAAGAACGACGAGGAGTCCGAGGGCGCCTCCGGGGCCAACGCGGAGAGCGGCGGGGAACAGCAATGAGGCCCTCCCGACGGATGCTCCCGACCCTGGTCGTCCTCGGCGCAGGGCTCCTGGGTGCGTGCGGATATCGCACCGGCCTCAGGCCCGCGATGCCTGACGGGCGCACCGCACAATCGATCGGCATCGAGATCTTCGGCAATGAGACCCTGCTGCCGAACCTGGAGCAGCCGCTGCACGCCGCGACGACCAAGTCCGCGCGGCGCTTCCTCGACCTTGAGCTGCGCTCCCCGGGGCGCAGCGACCTCGTCCTGCGGGGGTCCATCAAGGACTTCCGGCGAGGGGAGGGCGCCCGGACGCCAGACAACCTCTTCGTCGAGACCAGAGATGTGATCCTGATCGAGGCGACCCTGGTCGACCGCGCCAGGGGCGTCGAGCTGGGGACCACCACGGTGGAGACCATCGTCGGGTCCGCCATCGACGTCCCCGGCCGCGAGAATGTCCAGCGCGAGCGCGCTCTCAAGGTCGCGGCGGACCAGATCGTCCTGTCCCTGGTCGCCGAGCTGCAGTATCGCGACACCCCGCCGCCCCTGGACTGACCTCCCGTAAGCCCCCGATGAAGATCGGGGGTCAACGCGGAGGCGCTGGCCTCGATGGCCTACACTCCTCCCCGCACGCCGTCTATTCCGCCCGATCGGTCCTGAGGGACCATTGAGGGCGCTTCCAGCTTCCCAGGCACGTCCCGCGTTGCCTGCCGCTCCCAGGGGCTGGAGAATCACCGACGACGGGCCGATAACCAAGCCATGGCCGATTCAAAGCCCCAGGGGGACAAGGCGCGCAAGCCCCGTCCCTTCGGTTCGTTCCTCCTGTTCCTCACCGTCATCGTGGTGGTGCTGGTCGCCTTCAGCGGCAGCAGCCTCCGCAAGGCCGAAGAGCTCACCCAGGACGGATTCCTGCACGCGCTCGTCACGGGCACCGTCCAGCGCCTGGAATTGAAGGGCCAGACGGAGGTCGAGGGTGTCCTGACGTCCGGGAAGACCTTCGAGACATCCTTCGCGAGCGTCGCCGAGCACGAGGAGTACTGGCGCGACGTCAAGGCGCGCGCGAGGTACACAAGTGAGCAGCCGGAGACGCTCCTGAAGGCGTTGGCCGACGGGACCTTCCAGCCGACCGAGGTGTGGCAGGTGACCGAGGTCTCCGTGGAGTCCACGAGGGCCCCCGAGGCGGACGAGACCCCTGAGCCCCCTCGCACTCGCCAGACGGATCGCCTCTACGTGTTCGGAGTGGCCACCCCCGGCTCCGGCTTCACCCCCACGGGCGGCACGGTCGGGCAGGGCACCAACGGAGAGGAAGGCGACTACGAGATCGCCCTGAAGATCGGCAACGTCGCCCCGCGCCTCACTGAGGTGAGGGAGGCGCTGGTCGCCAAGGGCGCCGCGCTGAAGCCGTGGTCCTTCGACCTGACCCCGAACGGAGGCACCGTGCACGGTCCCCCTGACGGATCGTTCGCGCTCATGCTGCTGACCTATGGTCCGTGGCTGCTCATCTTCGCCATCTTCATCCTGTTCATGCGCCAGATGCGCAGCCAGGGCTCCGGCGCTGGGGTGATGAGCTTCGGGCGCAGCCGGGCGCAGATGTACACCAAGGAGAACCACACCGGTGTCACGTTCGAGGACGTCGCCGGCGCGCAGGAGGCCAAGGCCGAGGTGCGCGAGGTCGTGGAGTTCCTCAAGAACCCCGGCAAGTTCACCCGCATCGGCGGCCGCATCCCCCGGGGTGTCCTCCTCGTCGGTTCCCCCGGCTGTGGCAAGACGCTCCTCGCCAAGGCCATCGCGGGCGAAGCCGAGGTGCCCTTCTTCTCGATCTCGGGCTCTGACTTCGTGGAGATGTTCGTTGGGGTCGGCGCGAGCCGGGTCCGGGACCTCTTCAAGCAGGCGCGAGAGAACTCGCCCTGCATCATCTTCCTGGACGAGATTGACGCCGTCGGCCGACGGCGCGGCAGCGGCATGGGCGGCGGTCACGATGAGCGTGAACAGACCCTCAACGCCATCCTCGTTGAGATGGACGGGTTCAGCACGGACGAGGGCATCATCGTCGTGGCTGCGACCAACCGCCCCGACGTGCTCGACCCCGCGCTGCTCCGCCCCGGCCGCTTCGACCGGGAGGTGACTATCGACCTGCCCGACCTCGATGGCCGCGAGGCCATCCTCGGCGTGCACCTCAAGAAGGTCCGCGTGTCCAAGGAGATCGAGATCATCGACCTCGCCCGCGCGACGCCCGGCTACTCCGGCGCCGACCTCGCCGCCATCGTGAACGAGGCGGCGATCATGGCCGTCCTCGACAAGAAGGACGAGATCGAGATGCCCCACCTCGAAGAGGCGGCTGCCAAGGTTCGGTACGGACGGCAGAAGATCGCCCGCAACGTCGAGAAGGAAGACCTGGAGATCACGGCCTACCACGAAGCCGGGCACACCATCGTGGCCGCCAAGCTCAAGGATCAGGTCGACGTCCCCCACAAGGTCACGATCGTCCCCCGCGGGCGCGCCCTTGGGGCGACCATGATGCTCCCCGAGAAGGAGAGCTACCACACCCAGCGGCGCCGGCTGCTCGGGCAGCTCGCGATGCTCTACGGCGGACGCGTCGCGGAGGAGATCTTCTGCGGAGACATCTCCGCCGGCGCCTCCGATGACATCCGGAGAGCGACCGAGCTGGCGCGCGCGATGGTCACCGAGCTCGGCATGAGCGACAAGGTTGGCCCCATCAACTTCGCTGAGCGCCAGGGCTCAGCCTTCCTTGGCACCGAGCTCATGAGCGGCAAGTGGCACTCCGAGGAGACCGCCCGCGAGATCGATGAGGAGATCAAGCGCATCATGCGCGAGGCCTACGAACTCGCCCGCGACCTCGTCGGGGAGAGCCGCGAGGCCATGGAGCGCCTCACCCAGGGTCTGCTGCTCTACGAGACGCTGGACCGCGAGGAGATCGCCAAGCTGATCGAGGGTGAAGAGCCCGCGAGCCTCCGCGAGAAGACCGCCGAGGAGATCCGTGAGGAGCGCCGTGCGGCCAAGCCAGCGAGCCCGCCCGTCGCGCCCCCGGAGCTGGACATGGACGGAGACAGCGGCTCCCTGCCCGGCCTCTCGCCGGCCTGACGGTCGACCTTGAGCGCCGCCGTCCCCGACGGCCAGGGGCCTCCCCGCCCCTGGCCCCACGATCCGGATCGGGGCTTCGCGGTCGGATCACGCGCGCCCTCCATCATGGGGGTCGTCAACGTCACCCCCGATAGCTTCTCGGACGGCGGTCAGTTCCTCGCTCCGGAGCGGGCGACCGAGCACGGCCTCCACCTCATCGATGAGGGCGCGGATGTGCTGGACGTAGGCGGCGAGTCCACCCGACCCGGGGCCGCCCCCGTCTCCGCGGATGAGGAGCTGAGGCGCATTCTCCCCGTCATCGAGGCTCTCTCTGCGCAGGGCTCGGTCCCCATCTCGGTGGACACCACCAAGGCCGAGGTGGCACGCCGCGCGGTCGAAGCGGGCGCTCGAATCGTCAATGACATCAGCGGCGGGCTGGCTGACCCGGAGATGATCCCGACGGTCGCCCAGCTCAGGGATCACTTTGACCTGTCCCTTGTCCTGATGCACCGCCAGGGCCCGCCGGAGTCCATGCAATCGGCCCCTCAATACGGCGACGCGCTGGCCGAGGTTGGCCGGTGCCTCCGGGAGCGAATGGAGGCGGCCCTGAGGGCGGGGATCCCCGCCGACCGGCTGGCCCTGGACCCCGGCATCGGCTTTGGGAAGAGCCTCGATCACAACCTGGAGCTCCTCCGGGGCCTGTCCGAATTGCGGGCCATAGGCCCCCCCCTGCTCCTCGGCGTGTCGCGAAAGTCCTTCATCGGGCACATCACGGGCGAGGAGCGCGCCGCCGACTGGAAGGCGGCCTCCCAGCAGCGGGCGCCCGGCCAGAGGGAGCGGGTCGGGGGGACCGCCGCCGCGATTGCGCTCGCGGTCTCCAGCGGCTGCGCAGACATCCTGCGGGTGCATGACGTGGCGATCATGCGGGAGGCGGCCCTCGTGGCCGCTGCGATCGGCTCCCCCCCGGACTGAGGACCCGGACTGAGGACCCAGGACTGAGGGCCCTGGACTGAGGGCCCAGGGATGTGCCTCCCGGAGGACCCGCACCCAGGCGACGGAATGAGGCGCTCGGGGGCTCCCGGCTGGCCGCCGGGAACAAGGCTTCATTCCAGCCACCTCGACCGCCGATCGAGAGAGAGGCCCCGAGCTTGGCGCCAACCACCGTATAGGGATGCGGCGCGTGCTCGCGGCCTCCCCGGGCGATAGTCTTGGGACCTGTACCGGCCCAACACGGTCGCTCCGTACGCCACCCAGAGATGCCCCCCGACCCCAAAACAGTCGCTCAGGTCCTCATCCTGACGGTCGGGATCCAGCTGTTCCTGTCCTTCCTGACGACGGCACGCAGCAGCCGGATGATCCGGGGAGCGGCGCTCGCCTACTTCGTGCTGTACGGGGTCCTGCTGACCGTCGCGCAGCAGGCCGACCTCGTGGAGCTGGAGGTCATCGTGAACAGCGTGACGGGCTTCGCGGTCGTCATCCTCGCGGTGGTGTTCCAGCAGGAGCTGCGCCGCGGGATCCTGAGGATCGGGGACACCCCTCTCCTCCGGCGCTTCCTCGGTCGCCAGTCTTACGACGCCGTGGATGAGGTCGCCGAGGCCTGCATCTCCATGGCGAAGCGCAAGCAAGGGGCGCTCATCGCCTTCGAGCGCCAGGCGACCCTCGACTCCTACTCGACCAACGCCGTGAAGGTCGACGGGAACGTCCACCGGGACCTGCTCGACAGCATCTTCCACACCGGCGGTGCGCTGCATGATGGGGCCGTGATCCTCCGGGAGGGAAGGGTCCTCTGCGCCATGGCCATCCTCCCGCTGTCGGAGAACGACCAGCTGGCGAGGTCCGTTGGCACCCGGCACCGCGCGGCCCTGGGCCTCACGGAGGAGACCGACGCGGTGGTCGTCGCCGTCTCCGAAGAGACGGGCCTCATCTCCGTCTTCCAGGGTGGGACGATGGAGCGGCGCGTGCTGCGTGATGAGCTCGGAGACGTGCTCCGCGCCCGCCTCGGCGGGGATGACCTCGCGGCCCCCAGTCGAGCCGAACGGCGCCCCCTCCTTGGGCGGCTCTCGAAGCTGGCATTCGGAGACCCCGGCGGGAAGCTCACCTCGCTGCTTCTCGCGGTCTTCATCTTCACTCTCGCTGGCCGGGCAGTGATGGGCGAGCAGACCTTCACGGTCGAGGTCCGGGTCGAGGCGGGGTCCGAGGCCAACACGATCCCAACCCGTGGAGTCCTGACCGTCGTGCTGCCGAGCGCGGGCCTGCACCTCGCGAATCCCCTGGACGGGGACGACCTCGAGGTGCGCGTGGAGGCCTCCGAGGCGCAGCTCGACATGATCCGTGGAGGCCTCGGCGGCGTCCTGATCGTCGACGAATCCTGGGTCGGCAAGGAGCGCCAGGTGGAGCCCTCCGACCTCTCATGGGGCCTGGGGCGGGTCCAGGGTGAGCTCGAGGTTCGCTTCCTCTCGCCGGAGGCCCTCGTCCTCCGCGTCGAGCAGTACGCCAACGATCAGGTCGAACCCTCCATCGCCTCCCTGGCCGCCTCCCCGGAGGCCGCCGCCGCCGGAGACTTCGCGCTGATCTCCCTCCCACAGGCCTCTGGCGTGCTCGCCGAGTCCCTGGAGTTCAACCCATCACGCGTTGGGATCCGCGGCCCGGCCAGGGTGATCGAGGCGATCTCCGCCGACCCCTCGCTCCTCGCCTTCGAGCCGATCGACCTGTCCGCCTACACGGGGCGAGGCTTCGTCGAACGCGTGCGGATTGACCGCGCGAAGTGGCCTGAGATCGAGCTTGACGGGGAGCTCTTCCTGCGGGGCGAGCTCGCTCCCAAGGAGACGCTGATCACCACGCTGGAGCTGGAGGTGGCGCTGGTGTCCTTCGACGCTGCCCGCCTTGAGGGGGACATCCCCTTCCTCCCCCCCACCGAGCTAGTCAAAGTCCAGGTCATGGAGCGCGGGCTCTTCCCGGACGGCCTCCCCGAGGCCACACGGACCCAGATGCTCCAGGAGATCCTGCAGTTCGCCAGAGAGAACGCCCGGGTCTTCGTGGACGTGGACCGCGCCCTCCGTGAACCGGGCAGCCGAGCGCCCGTGGAGATCGACGCTCTCGACCCGCTCTGGCGCGAGCGGCTCGGGCCGTACTTCAACGAGGCGAAGGCTGACCCGGCGTCCTCGCTCCGACTCATCGTGGATGACTCCACGAGTTCCATTGCCCTCGTGCGCGAACTGCCTGATGACGACCAAGAGAAGTGAAGGCCCGATTTTCGGGACCGACGGGATCCGCGGCCGTGCCCTCGAGGGCTGGCTCACGATCGATGCGGTCGAGGCCCTCGGGCGCGCTGCGGGCGCTGTGCTCAGCCGCAGCTCGGACGGCAGCGAAGGCCAGGCCCTGATCGCCCACGACGGCCGCGCCTCCGCCGCCCCGCTCCAGGAGGCGCTCGCCCGTGGCCTGGCCCAGTCTGGAATCCGCGCGACCACCGCCGGGCTCCTCCCCACGCCAGGCCTCGCCTGGTTGACCGGCTCGAGGCCGGTGACCCTGGGGGCCATGATCAGCGCCTCTCACAATCCCGCCGAGGACAACGGGATCAAGCTCTTCGCGGGCGGCGGGAACAAGCTGACGGACGCGGAGCAGGCGGAGATCGAGATCCGCCTGCGGGACGAGCTCGAGCGGGTCGCTCCTGACGGTGAGCCGGTCGCGTCTCCCCTGACTCAAGACGAGTCCCTGCACTCGGCCTACGCCGATCACCTCGTGGCCCTCGGCACCGAGGGCGACCCCCTCGACCTCGGCGGGCTCAAGATCGTCGTGGACGCGGCCAACGGGGCCGCGAGTTCGGTCGGACCCGACGTCCTCAAGCGCCTCGGCGCCGAGGTCACGAGCCTCCACTGCGCTCCCGACGGGCTCAACATCAACGCAGGCTGCGGCTCGACGCACCCGGAGTCCCTGCAGGCCCAGGTCCTCGAGCTCGGTGCCGACCTTGGGATCGCCCTGGACGGCGACGCGGATCGCTGCCTGCTCGTCGATGAACAGGGACAGCTGGTCGACGGCGACGCGATCATGACGATCATCGCCCGCGATGCGGCCGAGCGGGGCCTCTGGAAGGACCAGCGAATCGTCGCCACCGTGATGAGTAACCGGGGCCTCCACCGCGCTCTCTCCCCCTGCGGCGTCGGCGTCCATGAGGTAGGCGTCGGCGACCGGCAGGTGGTTGAGGGCCTGCGCTCCGAGGGCCTCTGCCTCGGGGGCGAGAAGTCCGGGCACATCATCTTCGGCTCCGAGAACGGCTTCATCGGCGACGGGCTCCTGACCGCGCTTCACGTGCTCGGGGTGGCGGTACGCAACGGCACCACGCTCTCCAGCCTGGCCGCGCCCTTCATCCCCTTCCCCCAGGTCTTACTCGGGCTCGTGGTGTCCTCGAAGCCCGACATGGAGACCCTCAGTGACTTCCAGGCGCTCTGCGCCCGCTTCGAGGAGGAGCTCGGCGGAGACGGACGTGTCAACGTCCGTTACTCGGGTACAGAGCCCAAGGCGCGCGTGATGATCGAGGGGCCTGACGCGCAGCGAATCGAGCAGATGGCGGTCCAGCTCTCAGAGGCGCTCGCCCAGGAGATCGAGCAGGGATGACGGACACGTCACGGGAGAAGGCCCGCGAGGCGCCGAGCCTCGTGGTCGCACTCGAGACCTCGACCCGCCCGGCCTCTATCGCCGTGCAAGGGCCCGCCGGCCAACGCGCCGCGCTCACGCTCGAGGAGGACCGCCGTCACGCGAGCGACCTGCTCGGCGCCCTGGGGGAGCTCGTTGAGCGCGTCGGGGCGATCCCCTCGGACCTGGACCTCGTCATCGCAGGCACGGGCCCAGGGAGCTACACCGGCCTCAGGGTCGGCGCCTCCACCGCCCTGGGCCTCATGCGTGGCGCCGGCGCAGAGGTGCTCGGCCTCCCCTCCTTCGACGCGATCGCCGCAGACGGCCTCGCCGCAGGAGAGCGCGGCGCCGTGTTGAGGAACGCCTTCGGCGGGCACCTCTACCTCGCGGTCTACGAGCGCTCCGCAGACGAGGTTCTCCCGCTGGTACCGCCCAGGTGCCTGCAGCCAGCCGAGAGCC
The DNA here is from genome assembly GCA_938083085.1 of uncultured bacterium. Lineage (GTDB taxonomy): Bacteria > Planctomycetota > UBA1135 > UBA1135 > Saltatorellus. The sequence goes on along the minus strand of CALLKX010000018.1, from coordinate 118,764 downwards.
TGGAGCTGATCGCTGACGTGCCCGTGCTCCTGGCCGACGGGGCGGCGTTGAAGGCCCTCGCCGCAGCACCGCCCGCGGCCCTTGAGGTACGGCAGACACCCCGCGCGAAGGCGGAACACCTTCTCGACCTCGGGCTCACGCGGCTCGGGGCCGGCGCCAGACTCGGCACCGAGACGCTGCGACCTCTCTACCTTCGCCCCTACGACGCGAAGGTGCGCCGACGCTGACCGCGAGGGCTCGGGCCGCCGCCCGGCCAGGACGGAACGCGAGGAGCCGCCCCCCACCATCGGTGGAGGACGGCTCCTTCAGGCTCTGAGTCGGCAGGAGGACCGCGCCGCGAGGCACGCCCCCCCCGCCGAGGGATCAGAGGTCCTGCGGACGCAGGGTACGGCGGTTGTTCGCGTCAGCCCGCGCCTCGGCGCCGGCGATCATCTCGCGAACCTTCTCGTCCAGCGCGGAGTAGAAGTCACCGGAGACGTTGATCGAAGCGCAGGCCTTGGTGCGGCTCTTGCTGATGATCATGTCGACCTTCTTGCCGGCCTTCTTGCCGGCCTTCTTCTTGGTCTTGCGGGCGGGGGCCTTCTTGGCGGGGGCCTTCTTGGCGGCCGCCTTCTTGGTGGCGCGCTTGGCTTTTTTCTTTGCCATGACTCGATGCCCCGAAAGTGGGGCTGGGAGGGTCTGGGTTTGGATTCAGTGCGGTGAGAGAGAGGATTCCGTAACGCTTCGGGGAGAGTGACGGTCGCGCGGGGCGATGTCAACGGCCAGAATCACCCGAGATGGGCCTAAATAGAGCCGATCCAGGAAGCGGGCCCCCCGCAGCCTGACGAAGTTGTGATGAAGGACACCGCTGAGGATCTTGAGACGAGAGCGCTCCGACGCTCTCTCCGGGCACGGCGACCGCTGACGGTCGCCGCTCGAGCCGTCGTCAGCCTGGTGGGGTGGGTGTGCTTTGTGGGGATCCTGGTCGCGCTGCTGGTGGAGCACCATCCCGCCCTCGAGCGCTGGGTCGCTCAGATGGTCCGAGACCGGGTCGCCGGCGCCCTGACGCGCTCCGTGCAGGTCGATGACGTCGACTTCCAATGGCTGAACCGCTCCGTGGCCTTCAAGGGCATCGCCCTCGGGCCAACAGGGCGCGAGCTGCAGCTCGATGAGCTCACCTTCCGCATCGGCTGGAGCCCTGAGAGGGGCCTCCACCTGGACAGGGTGGTGCTCGAAGGCGGCGTCCTCGAGCTCTCCGAGGCGCTCGCGGTGGACATGGAGAAGGTCGGCGAGGGTGACCAGACCACCCTCGACCTGCTCGCCAACAGTCCGGAGGTCGTGGTCCGAGACCTCCGAATCAGAGTGGTCCCGCCCCGAAGCAGCACGATCGCGCTCGGGTCCGTTGACCTGTGCATGACCCGGCTCACGGATGAACTGGCGTCGATCTACGGTCGCCTCGTCCCCGCGTTGGGCAGCTCCCCGGGCAGCTCCGGGGTCGTGTGGCTGAACGGGACGCTGGACGCCGACAAGGTCGCGCGCGTCCGTGGGATCGCGCGGGGCCTCGAGCTGGGCAGCGCATTGCAGCGCCGCGCCCTCTCCAACGGGATCCTCCCGCCAGAGCTCCTCGCCCTCGACCCCAGCGCGAAGATCGACCTGGTCGCCCACGCCAGCTACGAGATCGGCCGCTCCCTTCTCCCCAACGTCAACGGGACCCTGCAGCTCTCCAAGGGATCGATTGAGCTGCCCTGGATCGATGAGCCGTCCAAACGGACGGCGACGGATATCGCCCTGCTCGTCGACGGCCGGTTCAACCCGGAGGACCCCGAACACCCCTTCGACCCTGAGGCGTGGCGCGGACGCGGCGTCCTCGAGGGCCGCATTGGTGGCGTCAAGGCGACCGCCGCGTTCCGCCTCGGCAAGGATGCCCCGCAGGGATCCTCGCTCGAGTTCTGGGCGGACGTTCCTGCCGCGCCGCTGGGCGAGGAACTGATGGTGTTGATCGGGCATGAGCAGGGCCTCTCGGACGTTCACGAGATGCTGGCCAGCCAGGGGCAGGCCGACGTCAGCCTCGGAGTTCGACTCCGGACCGACGGCGGCCCCGACGGCGAGCTGGTCGACAACCTCGAGAAATTCGCCCTCGTCCAGCCGACGGGTGGCGCATCGCTCGCCTACCACGGGGCCATTGACCCGCGGACGCGGCTCCAGGGAACAGGATTCCCCGTACCGGTGGAGGGCGTCATGGGCGACGTGACGTGGAGCGTCCGCACCGAGGGTGAGTTTCGCGGACAGCTCGCGTTCTACGACGTGACCTGCTTTCAGGCGGGCGGCCCCCTCGCTGTCCAGGGCTCCCTCCACTTCACGCCCATTCCGGCCGGCGAGATCCCCACAGTGGAGGACCGGCTCCCCGCGCCGTTCCACCTGATCGTTCAGTCCAACTCGCTACCCGTGGACGAGACGCTTCGAGCGTCGTTCAGCTCGCTGCGCGGCGTGGACGCCGCGCAGGAGATCGTGCCGACCTGGGGTCCGGACGGCGGCGCGCTTGACTTCAAGCTGGAGCTCTGGAGAGGCGCCGACGATCTCCACATGATCACGGCCATCGACGCCAACCTTCGGAACGTCGGGTTCACGTGGGACGCGCTGCCCATCCCGATCACCGATACGAACGGGGCGCTGAGGATCCGCACCCACACCGATGGCGAGCGCTCCTCCCTCCAGCTCGACGCGACCGCCCGCTCCCCCATCGCCGCCAGCCCGATCCAGGTCGAAGGCCGCACGATGAGCGCCGGCCGGGACCGCGGGCTCGAGTGGTTCGACGTCGCTCTCAGCGGCCTGAACCCGGGGCACGAGGCCCTCCGATCGAGCCTCGCCCGGAGCGGACCGGAGGCCCTGGAGGCCCTCGACGGCTCGGGCCTCGCAGGGTCTGTGGATGTGAGGGCGACGGTCACAAGAGCGATCCCGCTGGCCGACGCCAGGGCCCAGCGCCCGAGTCGCTCGGGTGAAGACAGCTACCTTGGGGGGCCCGAGGTCTGGCTCGAATTCCGTCCCACCGACTCGCGCAGCGGGGTCCAGTTCCGCCCCTCCGCGCCGGGGATCACCACCCGCGAGACCCACGGGAGCGTCCGCGCGTGGTCCCTGCTGCCCCCAGGCCCCCCCCAGGAGGGCGCAGTGGCCCCGCAGCCCCTGACTTGGATCCAGGGGCGCGTACAGGGCAGCTGGGCCCAGGACGGCCCCCACGTCCCTGTGGTGGCGTCCCTGGAGGCCACTCCGGGCGGCGCGCCCCAGCTCCGCGCCTTCGGGGCCGGGCTCGACCTCGCCGACGACAAGCTGGTCTCTGCCCTGACCAGCATCGCCCTACCCGGTGAATCCACCGGGCCCTCCTTCGCAGAGAAGCAGCTCGAGCTGGAGGGCCGCGCCGACTTCGAGACTCGACTCAGCCTGCCCGACGAGCCGGGCGCGCCGATCAAGGACCTCGAGGTCTCTGTTGAGACCCGGCTCGACCGACTTGGATTCGGGGAGGAGAAGCGGCTGAGCGATGTCTCCGCCCACTTCCGTCTGGAGCCTGGGACCGGGCAATGGATCGGAGAGGAGATCAACGGCCGGCTCGCCGGGACCCCCGTCCGACTGTCTGACTTCTCGTGGGCCCCCGGCGAAGATCGCTCCACCTTCAGCACGCGGATCTCCGCCCGCGATCTCCCCATCGATGAGGAGCACCTGCGGTTCTTCCTCGACCCAGGGACCCTCCGCACGGTGCTCGATGACCTCGAGGCGCGCGGGCGTTTCGCCCTCGAGGACACCACGCTCCAGATCACGAGTGAGCAGGACGGCTCCACCGAGGTCTTGCTCGAGGGAGACGTCGCCATCGAGGAGGTGTTCCTGTTGCTGGGCGTGCCGATCGAGGTGGACAGCATCGACCGGATGCGGCTCAAGCTCGCCCACGAGGGGAGCGGACTCCGAACCCGCGCGACCATCGAGGGCCTCAACGGCGCCCTCGCCGACCGTCGCCTGCAGGAGGCGACCCTCCAGCTGAGCTACGTGGAGCCGCGCCTCGTCATCGAGGCCTTTGAGGGTGACTTCGAGGGAGGGCAGCTCCTGGCGATCGGGAGCAACGAGGCGGCGGCTGCCCCCCTGCTCGTGATCGACCTGGCCCCGCCGTTCCCCTTCCAGCTTGCAGCAGAGATGCGTGACGTCGATGTCGGGGCGTTCCTGCGGGGGCTCTTCGACTCCGACTTCGCCAACCGCGGGCGGATGGACATGACCCTCCGGCTCGAGGGAGACTTCGAGCAGTTGACCGCCATGACCGGTGGCGGCGAGATCGAGCTCCGGGACTCGGCGCTCTGGGCGATCCCAGTCTTCCAGGCTCTCTCCGTTGGGCTCGGCATCGACACCACGGTCCTCTTCCGTGAGATGTACGCGCGCTACACCATCGCCGACGGTGTGCTCGAGATGGACCGCTTACGGGTCAACAGCGACCTGCTCTCCCTCGTGGGCGCGGGTACCGTCAGCTTCGAGGGGAACGTCACCAGCGACCTTGACGTTCGGTACGCGCTCGTGGATCGCTTGGGTCCATTCACCCAGCTCGTCTACTGGATCCAGGAGAGCCTCCTGCGGGTCTCGATCCGTGGGACCGTGGAGCGGCCCGCGGTCGTACTCCGCGGCCTCGCCTCCAGGTTCTTCACTCCGGACGAAGACCGGGACCGCCTCCCGCTCCCCGGCTTCTCCCGACGACCCCGGCGCTTCTGATGGGCCACCCAGAATCCAAACGCGTGGCCCTCGGTGTGGACCACGGCACACGCCGAACCGGCTTCGCGGCGGCGGACGCCGCTCGGATCCTCATCACCCCGCTCGACCCTGTCCAGGGCGGCGACGACGAGGCTCTCGACGCCATCGCGGCTCTCTGCGAGGAACGGGATGTTGGAGTCCTCGTGGTCGGGTATCCGCTCCACATGGACGGCGCCGCAGGCCCGCGGGTCGCGGAGGTTGACGCCTTCATTGCCCGCACCGAGGAGCGCTTCCCCGGGCTGGGAGTGGTCCGACAGGACGAGCGCCTCACCACCCGCGAGGCCGAGGACCGGCTCCGGGAGGCCGGCTACCACGGCGCTCAGCGAAAGGCCCGCAAGGACTCTTGGAGCGCGATGATCCTCCTCGAAGACTGGATCGGCGCCGGCGAGCCGCGATAGCTAAGGGGAGCGTCCGCCTCAAGGTGGCGGCCGGGCCTCGGGGTTTCCCGGAGGACCGCTCTTCGCTGGTCCCTCCCTTGGGCTCTAACGGCCCACGCGCGAGCCGTCCCGGCCGTCTCAGACTCCAGCGTGCTGCTTGAGGAAGCGCACGATCCGCTCACGGATCTCTGCGCTCTTCGAGTCATGCAGCGGGTGGTGCCGCTGCCCCTCCACCACCAGGACCTCCACGGAGCCTCCCTCCTGGGCGCGGCTCCAGTCAGGGCTACTGATCGGGTCGTCGCCTCCGTGCACGATGAGCACAGGGACACCGAGCTCGGCGATCCGCGCGAGGTGCTCTTTGGAGCTCCGCGCGGCCTCGTCGATGGCCCCCTGGGTGATGACCCCGTGGGTGAGCTCAGACATGGACCATGCCGTCGCCTGCGCCGCGGCGGAGGTCAGGTCATCCGGCCCATAACCCGTCGAGCCCTCCGATTGCGGCGTGACCTTCTTGAAGAACTTCGAGAGCCCCCTGGGCGGCTCCGGCGCCGTGAAGCTCGGCGCGTGCAGCGGTGCGATGAGCACCAGCGCGCTGACCACGCCCGGCGTCTCGAGCGCGTACATGGTCGCGTAGTTCGCGCCCAGCCCCACCCCGATGAGCACCTTCGGCACCTCCGGCATGCGATAAGCGAGGTGATCCTGGATCTCCTGGATGTCGCGCGCCACCTCGCGCAGCCCGTTGGAGTGTCCGCGAGGACCCTCCGTACGTCCGTGCCCTCGAAGGTCTGGCAGCGCAACGGCCCAGCCCTTCTCGGCGAGATCTGAAGCCAGGGTTCGGTACCTCTCCCCGGTGTCTCCCGCATCGTGGATGACGGTCACCGCGCCAATCGGCTCTCCGCGCGCCGCGAGCTCAAGGACCGTGAGCAGGACCATCCCCTTCATGGAGTCATGGGAAAGCCCTGAGGCCACCTCCCCTGTCTCCGTGGAGTCACGCAGCTCGAGATTGGTCAGGAAGAAATCGTCTTCAATCGCCATGGATTCAGCTCGTTGGTCGTTCCGGTCGCCCGCAATGTCGCGGGCGCGATATCATGCCCGACGGCGCGAGAGGCTGGGACAGTCGCTCCGGTGGGACCCTCGGGTTCACACCGGGGAGGAAAGTCCGGGCTCCGCGAGCCATGGTGGTTGTTAACGGCAACCGACCGCAAGGCCAGGGAAAGTGCAACAGAGAGTAGACCGCCGAATGGACCGGGTTCGCCCGGTCGATGGTAAGGGTGAAACGGTGCGGTAAGAGCGCACCAGCGCCCCCGGAGACGGGGGCGGATCGGTAAACCCCACCTGGAGAAAGGCCAAATAGGGAGGGACCAGCGGCGCGGCTCGCGTCCATGTCCTTCCGGGTTGGCCGTTTGAGGCGGGCGGCGACGCTCGTCCCAGAGAAATGACTGTCGCCTGCCCCCTCGGGGACAGGTACAGAACCCGGCTTACAAGGCCTCTCGCGCCACCTATCACTTTCCGTCGAAGGGATGTCCGATCGCAAGACAACGAGTCGGGCCACCACCTGTGGTGTAGGCGCCGCGCGCGGGCGGATTCGCGTAACGCAAGCGACGAACGACGCTTAGTCGACGCCACCCACGACATCTTGCGTGGGCACGTGATTTCCACGCTCGATCTCGTGCTGCGCACCTTGACGGATTCCGGAGGTGCCTCCATTCTCGCACTTGTCGGCCAGGAACGAGCCGGTCGCGACTTCGGGGGCAGGTCCTGCTCGACCCACCGCCTCCACCGCGCCTCTGCGTTCCATCCCGCGAGCTGTGCTGAGGTTCACCTCAGCTCCTCATCCCGGGTGCCACAAGCCGACACACCGCTCTCGTACCCGCACCTTTCACCTGCCGTCCCCGCGCACATCGGGGGCGCCCGGCGTCAGGGCCCTCTGGGCCCTCGTGCTCCGGACACCGCCCCGCTCTGCCCCCGCACCCAGGCCGGCGACGTTCTTCTTGGACCTGTCAGCCTCCCGGAGTTGATCGGCACCGCCGTCCAGCCGCCCGGGAGCCCCGCGACGGCCGAGCTCCTGTCCCGACCACTGCCCAGTCGGACCGCTGGCCCCAGCTCAGCGGAATCGACTCGCCGATCTCTAATCGCCGGCCCCTGGCCCCCTCTCCGGTGGCCCCTTCGCTCCCATGGAATTCGTCTTCGTCGTTCCCCGCACCGCGATCTTTCCAGAGTTCGCGCCCCATGGCCTCTCCGCCTTTGGGGAGGAGTTCTCGCGCGAGCGCTTTCAGCGCTGCGTCGAGGAGGACGGGTTCTTCGTCGAGCGGGAGTACGCCGAGCGCACGCCGACCCTGAAGCAGATCATCCCCTACACCCTGGTGACCCGCGGCGAGGAGATCCTTCTCCTGCAGCGCACCAAGGGCGGCGGCGAGGCTCGCCTCCACAACAAGTTCACCATCGGCGTCGGCGGTCACGTCAACCCGGTGGATGCGATCCACGCGGAGGATGGGAGCGCGCAAGCGCGGCTCCTCGACCCGCTCCCCGCGGCCACGCGCCGCGAGGTCATGGAAGAGGAGTTGATCGTTGAGGGCGAGACCCGCCTGACTTCGATCGGCCTCCTCAACGACGACAGCAACGCCGTCGGGGCAGTCCACGTCGGACTCGTCCAGACCCTCGATCTCCTCGGGGGCGACGCGCGCATCCGCGAAGTGGATCAGCTTCGTGGCGACTTCGTCCCCTGGCGAGAGCTGCCGCAGCAGCTCGCCGAGGGCGCCAACTTCGAGACATGGTCCAGCCTCCTGGTCCCCCACCTCGACCATCTTCTCTCTCCCAGCACATCGGTCGCGGACGAAGTCCGCGAAGCGGCGGAGGGCATTGTGCCCCCCGCCATGTCCCGCGAAGAAGCGGCGTCCACCGCACAACCCTGAGCACGCTCAGGGTCGGACGTCCACCATTCGTATCCACCGCACCAAACCAACCACCATGGCATTCACCGCACCCGCACCCGCCTCGGTCCGCAAGGCCCGTCAGATGACCCAGGAGAAGATCTACGACGCTCTCCAGGGCGCCCGCACGGCGGACAAGGTCACCGTCTACTTCAAGAACGGGCGCGCAGCGACCGGCGCCCTGATCTTCAATCCATTCAAGGGCAGCGGCCGCGTCATCGACGTGGACAAGGAGTCCTCCATCGACTTCGCCATCGAGGACGTCCGCGAGCTCAAGCTCAGCTGAGCGCGACCGGGCGCCACGCTCTGGACCCCGTCTGGCCCCGGCCGGACGGGGTCTTTTCGTACCCGCCGACTCACTCCCCCCCCACCCTTGCGTAGGTTCTCGCCATGATCGCAGCAAGCGCCTGGCTCGCCGCCCTCGCGGCCACCATTGCCCCCATCACGAAGGAGATCTTCCTGTCGAAGGTCGAGGTGGCTGGCCCCGACGGGCGCTGGACCCTCCTGGCGGAACCCCGGGACGGCGACGTGCACGTGGTCGCCCTGACCGCCATCTCCCCCCTCTTGCCCCGCGTCGAGGTGCGCCGCGGGCGATCGACGCCCGTGACCCCCGGGCCGGCGCTCAGCGCCCAGGTCGAGATCGCCGTGAACGCCGGCAACCGCCCGCTGGACTGCGCGCCACGGCTCACCGCCGTCATCCACGGGGTCGACGAGGAGCTGCTCCTCGTCGAGGGCGAGCCGAGGGTGTTCCGCGGCGCCGTCCCCCCCGCGGCGATGGACTCCGAGAGCGGCGCCGACGTCGCCCACGTGTTCAGGCGGGACGACGAGGCCGTCACGGGAGAGACGGTCGTGCTGCACCCGCCGGCGGTCCCCCACTCCCACGTGCTCCTCTTCGGCCTCCACCCGCGCGAGGGGCGAAGCTTCGTGTGGTCGGTCAAGGTCGACGGCGAGGAGCACCGGCTGCAACCCGGGGCCACACGCCCCCTCGCGCTCCCCGCCACCGGGGCGCCAATGAAGGTCGAGCTGGGGGACGCGATCCTCGACGCGGTCCAGTTCGCCACCCTCGCCCCCGGCGACGTCGTGGAGTCCCAGGCGTTCCTCCACCAGGTCGCCCAGTCCGACGTGCGCAGCGACCGGACCGATGGCGGAAGCCCCTTCGGCTGGGTCGACGCCACACAGCTCTCAGAGGATCGCCGCCTCGTTCCGGTCGGGCACCGGCGCACGTACCGCTTCGCGATGGAGCCGCCCGCCCGCTTACTGGAGGAGGGTGAGACCCTGGGCTTCGTCCTGCGCCCCGGGGTCCGCGGGAGGGCCGCGAGGACCTCGGACGCCATGCTCACGAAGTCGTGGAGCCGGGATCATGATCCGCGCGAGCTCGTGCGCCGGCCCATGGTCGACCTCACGGGCTTCACCGCCGCCGACTCCCCCGAGACGCTCGTGGAGGTGACCAGGAGCGCCGGGCTCGCCTCGTACACCCACGCCGAGGGGCCCCGTGAACAGCTCGACATCCGCCCGACCATGGGCCCAGGGGCGGCCTGGGGCGATGTGAACGAGGACGGCGCCCTCGACCTCGTGCTCCTCCAGGGCGCGGGCCGCGAGGGGTGCGAGGCTCTGCGGGACCGCCTCTTCCTGGGGAACGGCGACGGCACCTTCGAGGATGGGACCCTCCGCGCAGGCCTCGGCCGCGGCGACGCAGGCATGGGCGCCCTGCTGGTGGACCTGAACGGGGACGGGCACCTCGACCTGTACTGCGCCAACTACGGCCCCGACCGTCTGTTCCTGGGCGCGGGGGACGGGACCTTCTCCGAGGCGGAGGGCGTCCTGCCGGCGCTCTCCCTCTGGAGCGCGAGCGTGATCGCCGGCGACCCCGACGGGGACGGGGACCTGGACCTCTACGTCACGAGCTACCTGGACTACGACCTGGAGAAGATGCCCCCCGCCGACGAGCTGGGGCTCTACCAGCGCGAGGACCCGGTCGAGATGCTGCCCTTCGCCTTCCCCGGCCAGCGGAACGTGTTCCTCCGCAGCCGCCTCGCGGACACGGGCGCCTTCGGGTTCGAGGACGCCACCGAGGAGCTCGGCCTCGCGGACGTCCAGGGGCGCGGGATGCAGGCGGTCTTCTGGGACTTCGACCTCGACGGGGACGAGGACCTGTACATCGCGAACGACGTCTCCTTCAACGTGCTCTTCCGCAACGAGGGGGACGGCACCTTCAAGGACGTCTCGTTCTCCACGGGCCTCGACGATCCGCGGGGTGGGATGGGCCTCGCCATTGGCGACGTGGACAACGACGGAGACTCCGACGTGTTCCTGACCAACTGGCAGCTGGAGACCAACGCCCTCTACACCAACTCCGCCATCTCCAGCCTCACCCGAAAGCGGCGCCGCTCGACCTTCCACGACACGACCGTGAAGAGCGGCTTCGGGCCGTCCGGCATCGGCAAGACCTCCTGGGGCGCGGAGTTCTTCGACCTCGAGCTCGACGGCGACCTCGACCTGTACGTGGCCAACGGGTACACGAGCCCCGACTACGAGAGCACCGGGATCTGCGTCGGCCAGACCGACCAGCTCTTCGTGGGCGACGGGACCGGCAAGCTGAAGGAGGCCTGCACCCTGGGGCGCCGGGCCTTCAGCATCTCTCGCGCCTCACGGGGCGCCGTGGGCGCGGACCATGACCGGGACGGCGACATCGACCTGCTGGTGACCGCCAACAACGGCGGGGTGACGCTGCTCCGGAACGACGCGGAGCGCGCCGGGCGCTGGCTCGGCGTCCGCCTCCGGCAGCCGGGCCTCAACCAACGCGGCATCGGCGCGAAGGTGGTCGTCGCCACCAGCGACGGCTTCCGGCGCGAGCAGGCCCTGCGCGCCGGCACCGGCTACCTCACGGGCAACGCCCCCGAGCTCCACTTCGGGCTCGGGCGCGTGGACGAGTTCGTGGAGGTCCAGGTCACCTGGCCCGACGGCGAGGTCACCCGGCACCAGGAGCAGGCGGACGCCTGGGTGGTCATCCAACGGGAGGGCTGATCCAGCCCCCCCCGCCGGCCGACGATCAGAGCGCCGCCTCGATCGCGGCCGTCAGCTCGGCCGCATCGGGGGCCGCGGTGGGCTCGAAGCGGGCGAGTACAGCGCCGTCCTTGCCGATGAGGAACTTGCCGAAGTTCCACTGCACATCACCCGGCCCCTCCGGGCTCGTCGCCTGCTGCGTGAGCCACGCGTACAGGGCGTGACGCCCCGGCCCGTTGACCTCGACCTTCTCGAAGAGCGGAAAAGTCACGCCGTAGGTGGTGCTGCAGAAGGTCTTGATCTCCTCCGCGGACCCGGGCTCCTGCCCCTTGAACTGGTTGCAGGGGAACCCGACCACCACGAGGCCCCGATCCCGGTACTGCTCTGCCAGTTTCTCGAGCCCCGCATATTGCGGCGTCAGGCCGCAGCGTGAGGCCACGTTGACGACCAGGACGACCTTGCCGCTGAAGGAGTCGAAGGAGCAGTCGGTGCCGTCGATGGTCGGCGCGCTGAAGTCGTGGAAGGTGGTCATTGGATCGAAGTCGACGTGCGGAGAAGGGCCGCTGCTGCGGCCGCGGAGGAGCTTGAAGGCGAATCTCTGAATGCGTCCCATCCGCACAGCGTGACGTCCGTCGGTCGGGCGCACCAGCGCTCACCGCGAGGCAAGCCAGAGATCCCGAAAGCGCGCCGCGAAGCGCGCGGGAAAGTCCTCGACCTGGTCCGCGCAGTGCGGGGACAGGAGGATTCGCGGGTGATGCCAGAGGGGATTCACCTCCGGCAGGGGCTCCTGCTCGAAGACATCCAGCCAGGCCCCCGCGACGTTCTGCTCCAGCGCCCCAAGCAGCCCTCCCTCCGAGAGGACCGCTCCTCTCGCGGCGTTCAGGACGAGCGCCCCCTCGGGGAGCAACGCGAGCTCCTCCACGCCGATCCTCCCCCGGGTCTCAGGGGTCAGCGGCACATGGATCGAGAGCACGTCCGCGCGGGGCAGGAGTTCATGGAGGGCCTCCGGCCCGTGCATCTCATCCGCCCCCTCCCGCGCGACGCCCGAGCGGCTCACCCCCAACACGCCCATGCCCATGGCCCGCGCGCGCTTCGCCACCTCCACGCCGGTCCTGCCGAACCCGAGCACGAGCATGGTGCGACCCGCGAGCGGCCGGAAACGAGTCGGCGACCAGCGCGCCTCACGCTGCTCACGCAGGTGGTTGACCAGCCCCGTCCCGAGGGCGAACAGGCCCGCCATGGCCCGCTCGGCGAGGAAGGGCGCGAGCACCCCCTTCGAGTCTGTGACCGTGACCCGAGCGGGGTCCCAGGCCGGCAGGTGGTCTCGCCCAGAGCCGCCCACGTGAAACCAACGGACGCTCTTCCACCCGAGGGCCTCACCGTGGCTCGGTCCAGTGAAGCTCGCGGTCTTGATGGAGAAGACGACCTGGGGGTCATGCTCCGCGAGGCTCCGGGCGACCTCGTCCGGCTCACTCGCCGCCGCCCACTCGAGGCCAGGGCAGTCGTGCAGAGCCTCAAGGACCTCACCAGGCTCGGAGTGAAGGAGCAGCGCGCGGAGAGGGCCCTCCTCCACCAACGAGGGGGCGAAGTCGCTGACCGGACCGGGGGCCGCGGTCATCGTGACGGCCTCGGCGGCATCTCCGGCTCCAGCTCGACGTCGACCCCATCGGCGACCCGGTTGATGTAGTTGAAGTACGCCGTCACCTGGATCAGGTCGTGGATCGCCACGTCGCCGAACCCCGCCCGCCGCAGCTCCACGACGTCCGCCTCGCCCATTGCGCCGGGGCTCAGCGTGAGCTTCTCCGCGTACGCCGCGAGCGCGCGGTCGGCAGCCTCCAGATCCCCATCGCGCCAGTCGCTCGCCACCGCGGCGACGAAGCGCTCCCGCTGGTCCTCGTCCTGCTCCTTCCACTCTTCCTGGACCTCGACACGGAGGTCCGCCTCATGACTGAGGGTTCAGTAGTGGCAGTCGTTGGCGCGGCTCACGATGGTCGCCACCATCTCCCGCTGCCGCCGACTGAGCCCCTCCGGGGCATACATGATCTTCTGGTAGAGGCCGAGCGAGGCGTCGAGGACAGCGGGAGCGAGGCTCTGAGCGCGGACGATGCCGAACACCCGCCCGGCGCGGGCAATGGCGGCCTCGTAGCTCTTCGCGAGCCGGCCGGTCGCCTCGGAGATAGAGATGGTGCGGATCCAGGGCATCTTGTGATTGGCGTGGGGCCGACGGCTGTCGTTGGGGCCGTCAGGGGACGAGGGGGCCGGGCGAGACGGCAGCCCTCCATCGGAGTTCCACCAGGGCTCCACGCGCCGTGCGCGCCGCCCTCACAGCCTACGGTCCCCTCGGCGAGCGAGGTTGTCCACCCAGGCCCCCAGGATCATCGCCCGACGCTGCTTCACCAGCCTCAGCTCCTCGAAGGCGGCCGCGCGTTCATGGTCGCCGAGCCGGACGAGGAACTGCGCGTAGTCCCCGTACCACCGGCCGACCGTCTCCTCAGCGCTCCGGATCAGTCGCAGCGCCGGGCGCGCTCCTGTCAGCCACGTGCTCTGGACCAGGAGACGAGCCAGCGCGCGGCGACGAAGGCTGGTCCGACGCGGGCGACCGCCCATCCCACGCATGAGTTCCTGAACGGTCGCCACCAGGTCCACTCCCTCCTCGTTCAGCTCCACCGCGAGGCCGGCGAGCTCGGGGTCGCGGGCGCGCCGGGCGATGTGGTCGTAGACCGCCCGGGCGCCGATCTCGCTCAAGAGCGTTCGACGGAGGTCCTTCAGCAGCGAGCGATAGGCCCCCAGCTGCTCACTCGGAATCGGCCTGCCCCCACCCCGCTCCAAGGGATCAGGCGTCCCTGGCCGCGCGCATCTTCACGAAGCCCTGGAGCGTCTGCTCCGGGTCGAAGATCACCTCGCCGGTCAGGCCCTCGACAGGCACCTGAAACAGCTCCTTGCGCCGGGTCACCTCGAGGGTCCGCTGCAGCTGCCCGCCGTCCTCGAGCTCGATGGTCACCGGGAGCGCGAAGGTGTACGCCGGTGCCCCGCCGGGGACCACGCGCTGCAGCTGGTCGACGCGGAGGAGCAGACGGCCTCGATCGGAATCCACTCGCCACGAGGTCTCCACCAGAGGGCCCGCAGGTCCCTTCAGCCAGCTCCGGATGAAGCCCTCCCCGTCGCCTCCGAACGCGGTGGCGACCTCGTCGAGTCCCTGGGGCGCGCCCGAGACCCCAGCGTCCACCACGGCGCGGAGGCCCGCCGTGAAGTCGAGCACCCCGAGCACCTCCCGGAGGCGCAGCCAGCGGGGCACGCCCCAGGCGGCGTCGGGTGAGGGTCGATACCACCCAGCGGCCTCGAGCTCAGAGGCGCCTTCGGCGTCTTGTTCACGAAACAGCTCGAAGAGGAGGTCCGCGAGCGTGGGGACCAGCGGATGCTCCTCATCCGCCCGCGGCGTCACGAGCAGACCGAACCAGGCGCGCGCGCAGGCCCCTGCCAGCGGCTCGCCACCCAGGGGGTCTCGGCGGAGCAGGAGCTGCTCCGCGAATGCGATGAAGGACGCCCTCGCCGCGGCCCCCACCCCCTCATCCGCGACCAGCCCCATGGCCACGTCCCGTGGATCGATGGCCCCGAGCGGGAAGGCCCGCGGAGCCTGCCACGTGAACACCCGGTCCGCCGTCTCCACTTCAGCGACGATGCGAGCCTGGCTGGTTGGGTCCAGAACTCTGGGGACCCAGGGCTCGCCCTCGACGAGCACCAGTTCACGCGCCGAGAGCTGGCGCAGCTCGCGAGAGAGGCCCGCCGGATCGACGACCGCCACTGCGATGGACCCGGTCACGGCCTGGGCACGGTCTACCCCGAGGGAGTAGGTCGCCTCCACCACCTGGACGTTGCGGCCGCGGGTTCCTGCGGGCGAGAGCTCCGTCCCCGCCGCGGAAGACCCCGCGCAGCCGACCAGGGTCAGGCCTGGAAGGGACAGGCCGCCCAAGAGGACACCCGCCGCTAGAATCCTCGCAAGCGAGGCTTTGTGTTGGCCTTGGTTCTGCTCCATCGGATTGGCCCGGGGCCTGAGCCACGGGTGCCAGATCGTAGCGTCGTTCGCCCCATGGACTTCCTCCTCGAATGCATCGGTTTCCCCCCATCTGTCACCCAGGACGAGATCGTCGCTCTCGCCCTCGCCCGTGGTGAGCCGACACCTTGGCGGGGACACGCCGAGGACCATCGGATGCTCCGGCTCGGGGGCGGGCTCCAGGTCCGTGCGGACCGGGACCCCATGCACGGGTACTGGACCCTGGCCCCGTTCTACGATGTCCCCCATCGCCTCAGGCTGGCGGTCGAGACCGTGGTCCGGCCCCCCGATTCCCCCCACGACGCGCTACTGACCGGGTGGGCGGCTCCGCCCCCCCCCTGGTCGGAGGAGACGGGTCCGGGCGCGTATCGGCTCTCGGCGTGGATCTCCGACGCCAAGCGCCTTGGCCGGCGGGTGCAGGCAGGGAAGGTCCGGGCCGTCTCCGTGGCCGGCTTCGCGCTCTCGGTCGACCGGATCCTCCCGCCGGAGCCCGGCCCTGCGCCGTCCGATCTCGAGGACGCAACTGGCGCCAGCATTCACCCGATCGGAGGCGCCGGGTCCCCGGGAGGATGCTGCGACGTATCCCTGCGCGTCCAGGTGGTCCGGCGGATCAGGAACGAGGTGACCGGTGAGGCCGTGGAGATGGTGGTCTGCGCCGCGCCAGAGCGGCCTCTGGTCCTCTTCCTATCCCGCTGGCAGCTGGAGCGTGATGGGCTGCCGGCCCCGCGGGCCGGCTGGCGGATCGAGGGGACCTTCCTGATCAGCGGGCGCCTCTCCGGCGGCCTGCAGCCGGCTCGCCCCCGGCCCTGAGCATCGAAGGCGCGACGAATAGTCCGGCTCCAACCCGCCCATGTGGCAAACTCCCCTCCACTCGGTCACGGCCCGCACGCTGCCCGAGGCCGTTCGTCCCGCATCCCCCCCAGGAAGTTCATGCGTCATCTCCTCCGCCTGACCCTCGTTGCCCTCGCTGCTGCAGGGCTGCTCTTCTCCCCTGCGACCGCTCAGGATGCCGCCCCCGGGGGCGCGCTGCAGAGCGGGCCGGCGATGGAAGCTCCGCCGGAGAACCTGCCGACGGACGAGGCGCACGACTGGCAGACCTCGATCGACCGCCGCATGAAGAAGGTGAACTCGGCGGTCGGGAGCGTCTTCTTCTTCCCGATTCCTGTACCGGGCACGGCGAACACGGACGCAGATGGGAAGCCCGTCACCACCACCCTGCCCTTCATCGGGAGCGAGGTCACCACGCTGACCATCCCCTTCGCGGTGCTGTGGCTCGTCCTGGGGGCGATCTTCTTCACGGTCCGCATGGGCTTCGTCCAGTTCAAGCTCGTCTGGCACGCCATCCAGGTCACCCGCGGGAAGTACGACGACCCCGACGACGAGGGTGAGGTCTCCCACTTCGAGGCCCTCACCGCCGCCCTCTCGGCGACGGTCGGGCTCGGCAACATCGCCGGGGTCGCCATCGCCATCTCGATCGGCGGACCCGGCGCCACCTTCTGGATGATCCTCGCGGGCATCCTGGGCATGGCCTCCAAGTTCACCGAGTGCTCCCTCGGTCAGATGTACCGCCACGAGCGCTCGGACGGCAGCGTCATGGGCGGCGCCATGTACTACCTCTCGGACGGGCTCCGCGACCGCGGCCCGTTCCTGGCCACCCTCGGCAAGATCCTGGCGGTGATGTTCGCGATCCTGTGCATCGGCGGCTCTCTCGCCGGGGGCAACAGCTTCCAGGTCAACCAGTCCAAGGACGCCCTCGCCGAGGTGATCCCCTTCCTGAAGGACAACGGCTGGGCCTATGGCGTGGTCATGACCCTCGCAGCGGGCGGCGTCATCCTCGGCGGCCTGCGGCGGATCGCAGACGTGGCCTCGAAGATCGTTCCCGCCATGTGCGGCCTCTACGTCGCCGCCTGCCTGTTCGTGATCCTCTCCAACGCCGACCAGGTGGTCGGCGCCTTCGGGACGATCATCGAGGGCGCGTTCAACCCCCAGGCAGGGTTCGGCGGGATCGTCGGCGTCCTGATCGTCGGCTTCAAGCGCGCCGCCTTCTCCAACGAGGCGGGCGTCGGCTCGGCGGCCATCGCGCACTCCGCGGCCAAGTCCCACTACGCCGTCCGTGAGGGCATCGTCGCGCTGCTCGAGCCCCTGATCGACACGGTCATCGTCTGCACGATGACCGCGCTCGTCATCGTGATCACCGGCGCGTACGTCGCGGTGGACCCCGCCACTGGGACGGAGACGGTCTTCAACGAGTACATCGTTGGCGGCAACGGCGCCGGGCTGACCTCGATGGCCTTCGCCACGGTCATCCCCTGGTTCAAGTACGTGCTCGCCGTCGCGGTCGTCCTCTTCGCCTTCTCCACGATGATCTCGTGGTCGTACTACGGCGAGCGGTGCTTCTCATGGCTCTTCGGGGACGGCTACAGCATCGTCTACAAGGTGCTGTTCCTCTCCTTCAGCTTCCTCGGGTCGGTCATCACGGCGACCGCCGTCCTCGACTTCGGCGACCTGATGATCCTCGGCATGGCCATCCCCAACGTGCTCGGCGTCTTCCTTCTGAGCGGGAAGGTGAAGGTGAAGCTCGACGAGTACATGGAGCTCAAGCGCTCGGGCCAGATGTGAGTCGACCAGGGCCGAGCGTGGGCCTGCTCCGGCCCGCCCTCGGCCGCTCTGACCGAGGGGGCTGAGCCACCGTCCTGGGCTTGGTTCCTGGTCCTGCGGCTCCTTCGCGTCTGACGGGGTCCCCTCCATGGGTCCCCTCCATGAGTCCCCTCCATGGGATCGCTCAGCTCGTTCGGATCCGGTCTCCCACCCCGCGGATGGGCCCCCATGGCCCCCCCATGGGCCCCCCCATGGCCCGGAGTCGCCTCCGCGCCCAGATCGGGGTTCCGCCAGGGGATTTCCCCTCGGTGCCATCCAACGAAGCACGCCAACGTCCGATACTTCCCACATGAAGCTCTCCACGCTGATCCTGTCCCTCGCCGTCTCCGGGTTCGCCGCGGCCTCGGCTGGAGCCGCCCTGACCGCTGAAGGTGGAGGGCCCCGGGGCGGTGGAGAAGCGAGCAGGGTCACCGAGCCCAGTCTCTCTCAGCGTGGTGCCGCCCAGCGTGGTTCCACCCAGCGCGGTGCTACCCAGCGCGGTGCCGCTGAACGCGGCAGTACGGGGCGCGAAGCCAGCGGCAACCAGACCTCGAATGACGTGCCCGCGGACGACGGCGTCGTCCAGAGGGCCATCGGCGCCCTCCCGCCGCAGACGCAGCGCAAGTACTTCTCCATGGCCGATGCGAGTGGATCCGGGTGGATCTCCTTCTCCGAGGCCAAGGCGACCATGCGCTTCGACGCCGCCCGCTATCGGGTCTTCGATACGGATAACGACGGTCGCCTGACCCTCGCTGAGTTCAGCGAGTTCGTGAACATCGAGGCCACCGCCGGGAGGATCATCGGCGAGCCGAACGTCCCTGCGGGGCTGGTCAAGCCACCGGCCCGTGACGCGGAGCAACTCCGGACCGCCTACGACATCGACCTGGACGGAGCGCTCAGCCCGGTCGAACTCGAGCGGCTCCTGATCGACTACCAGGGGAGTTCGCCCGACCGGCTTAGCTCCGCGAAGACCATGGACCGTCATGATTCCGACGGGTCGGGGGTGCTCGAGCTCGACGAGCTTGATCGCATCGTTCCGCTGCTCGCCCCCCGTCAGAGACAAGTGCGCCCGGCCGACACCATGCCGACCGGGCGGTCCGTCGTCGACATGTTCGGGCGTCCGATCGAGAGAGGCGAGAACGTCCCCCCCAGGATCAAGGGCCCGGTCCCGCCGTTCCACCGACTTGACGTCGACCGCGATGGGTTCGTCAGCCTCCGAGATCTTGAACGGCTGGAGGGCACGGCCTTCGCACCGGTTCGTCTCTCCAGCGTGCTCGCGACGCTCGACCTCGATGGGGACGGAAGGATGAGCGAGGCCGAGTTCGTCGCCTCCATGTCGCCGCCCGAGGCAACGGACGCGGGCGCGATCAACCGGTAGCCCGCTTACCCGTAGGCCCGTCCTCGTAGGCCCGTCCTCGTAGGTCCGGCCCCGTAGGCCCGGCCCCGTAGCCGCGGAGCCTCTGCGAGGGGCGAGGGGGCGCCACGCCACGTCACGTCCGCCCAGGCTTCATCCGCATGGCCCCCATCCGCGTGGGGCCCCCGCCGAACGGTAGTGGCCTCCGGCGGCCTGCGGGAGACCGTGGGAGCACAGTCTCTAGCGCAGGCGAGCCCCCTTCGAGAGAGCGCCCGCCCCGGTGGTTACTCCCCGGAGTCGTCTGCGCCAGCAGCCTCTGGCGCGACCGAGAATCTGAGCGGTTCGGCCTCGGGCAGCGCCTCACCAGCTGTGAGCGCCTTGAGCCAGAAGCGAGCTCCCTTGAACCACGCCTTCCAGAGCTCCTCCGCCTCGGGTCCCGCCTCCTCCCGAACCACGGCGTCCAGACGAACGCGACGTTCGAGGTTGAGCGTGTCCAGGTGTCGCTCCAGATCCATGGGTCGGGCGTCCGCCACCGCCAAGGCCGCGGCTCCGACAGCGACAGCGGTGCGCCTGAGTTCTTCAGGATCCACCATGTCCATCCGGTCCAGGCTCGTATGGAAGGTGAAGTCCGTGAAGTGCCAGAAGAGCGAAGACGCGACCCCTTCGACGAGGAAGCTCTGCTGGTCTCCCCCACCCTCCCAGGGGTGCTCCCCGGTCTCCCAGGCCTGCCCGCCGCGCGCCAGCTCGGCGTAGCTCACGTCGATCAGCGCCTCGCGGCAGATGATCGACAGTCCATGGGGCACCATCGGGCCCCCCGGGACCGGCACCACTGAGGCCCAGGGCGTGTGCTCGTCGGGCAGCAAGGGGAACACGCTCGCGGGATCCCACCCACGCTCCAGGAGGCAGATCGCGCCGGTCTCCCCCGCATCGGCTGCGATCATGTCCGCGACGATAGCGGCGACCGGCACTCCGCCGCTCTCCTCCACCGCCGTCGCGCCCGCGCCGGTCTCGGTACCAAAGACAAAGCAGACCGATCGCCGGGGCGGGTCCAGGGTGCCAGCCTCGATCAGGCGCTTCATCGACACCGCCAGTTCGACCACGCCCGCCGCCCCTGCGGCGTTGTCATTGGCGCCTGCGCCATCCACGTGCCCCAGGACGAAGACGACCTCTTCCGGGCGCTCGGCGCCCTCGATGGTGGCGAGGACCGTTCGCAGCAGGCGCTCTTCTCGCCGCACCTCCGCCTCGAGCTTGACGCGAGTCCCGACCTGCGCAGCCGTCCGGAGCGTGGCCCCGATCCGCTCCGAGACCTGGAAGCTCGGGATCGTCGAGCCCGGCCGGACCTCATCGCAGAAGACCGCGTCGAAGTCGCGCTTGCTACCCGTCGGATCGACGCAGTACGGAAAGACGTAGTCCGAGATGATCGCGATCGCGCCGGCCTCTACGGCAGCCTGCTCGACCACCTTCAGCGGGCGGTCAGTCAACAGCACCCGGCCCGGCTCGACCTCATCGAGGCCGAGCCCCAGGGGCCCCTCGAGGCTGCAGCTTGGGGCTCCAAGCGGGAGCATCGCCCGGTGGACATCGCGCTCCGTATCGAAGCGCATCAGCTCGATCTCGCGACCACTCCCGGCGCGGGGCTTTACACCGCGCTTCGCGGCCTCGTCGACGGCCTGTCCACTGGCGACGGCGGTCAGCCTCGCCGACACAGGGGTCCAAGCCATGGCCTCCATCGGGCGCCTTGGGACAGACAGCTTGAAGCCATCTGTCGCGCCAAAGCCGGCGCCGTAGAGAGCGGCGAGGACACGCTCGATCGACTCCTCGTAGCCCCTGCTTGCGGGTGCGCGGTAGAAGCCGTCGATGAACACCGCCACGCCCATGGCGGCCTCAGCGTCGTAGGCATCCAGGAGCGGGTGGACAAACCGGGCGCTGCCCGTCTGCCCCTGATCCACGGGCGGCCCGTCATGGGCCCCGGCGACGGGTGAGCGCTGCTCGAACTTCTCGGGGAGCGGCGGTCCCGAGGCGGAGCTGCACGCCCCGAGGAAG
Source organism: uncultured bacterium (assembly GCA_938083085.1). Lineage (GTDB taxonomy): Bacteria > Planctomycetota > UBA1135 > UBA1135 > Saltatorellus. Next base: position 97,617 of record CALLKX010000018.1, on the reverse strand, counting down.
GCGGCGGCGATGCCGGCCACTGCCGGAGCCAGGAGAGTCGCTCTCATCAGGAGCCTCCGCCCGACTCGAGCGTCCGGCTAAGCAGGAGCCCGACGCGCAGTCGCGCGGCCTCTGAGATGGCATCGGGAGCGGTGAGGATGGCGCCCTGGAGGGCGCTGTGGCAGGCGCAGGGGCCGAGAGCGGCGACCTTGGGCGCCGCCAGGCGCACGGCCTCGCGCGCGTGCCCGACGTTCCGCGACATGACCTCGAGGATCGCGTCCACCGTCACATCGTCGTGCCCCTCGTGCCAGCAGTCGTAGTCGGTGGACATCGCGAGCGTGGCGTAGCAGATCTCCGCCTCGCGGGAGAGCTTCGCTTCCTGGAGGTTGGTCATCCCGATGACGTGGGCGCCTAGCCCGCGGTACATGTTGGACTCGGCGCGCGTGGAGAACTGCGGGCCCTCCATGCACACGTACGTCCCGCCGTCGTGCACGGTCACGCCAGCCCCCGTCGCGGCGTCCCGAAGCTCAGCTCGTACCGCCGGGCAGACCGGATCCCCGAACATGACGTGGGCGACCACCCCCCCCTCGAAGAAGGTGTCTGCCCGGTGGCGGGTTCGATCAATGAACTGATCGACGGCGACAAAGTCGCCGGGGGGGATCTCCTCGCGGAGTGATCCAACCGCACCGATGGCGAGGATCCGCGTGACCCCGAGGCGCTTCATGCCCCAGATGTTCGCGCGATAGTTGATCTCCGACGGGTTGATCCGGTGACCTCGCCCGTGGCGAGGGAGGAAGACCATCCGGACACCCTCCAGCCTCCCCACGACGAACGCATCGCTCGGGTCGCCAAAGGGCGTCGAGAGCACCACCTCTTCGATGTCAGAGATGCCGTCGATTTCGTACAGGCCGGAACCGCCGATCACCCCGACGGCGGGTTCCTCGGCGACGGATTCGGAGGGAAGGTCAGACATGCGCCGGATGATACGACGCTGGCCCTCCCGGCGTCATGGCGACTCTCCCTCGAGCCCTCCCGGCCAGGAGGGTCAGCGACGGCGGGCCCCGCCGCCGCGACGAGAGCTGCCTCTCCCTCCTCCACCTCGCGCCCCGCGCCGGGCTCCACCGCCCCGCCGGCCGCCGCCGCGACGGCTGCCGCCGCCCTGGTCGCCGCCACCGTACCCTCCCCCATAGCCGCCGCCTGAGCCGCCGCCTGAGCCGCCGCCATAGCCACCACCGCGGCCACTGCCCTGGCCTTCGCCGTGATCCGGACGGCTCCAGGAGCCGCCTCCAGACTCCTCCCGATCGCCCTGGCGCACGAACCCTCCGCCACGGCGCCCGCCGCCACGTCCACCGCCCCGTCGACTTCCGCCACCGCTGCCGTAGCGGTCACCGCCGAAGTCTCCGCGATCCTCGCGACCGCCGTAGCCCTGGCCTTGCCCATCGCCGCGGTCGTCCCGGCTGAAGCCGCGACCCGCGCCCCGCCGAGCGCCTCGTCGCGCTCCGCGCCGAGCACCACGACGGCCCGCGCCACCTCGGTCGTCACCGTACTCTCCGCGGTCATCCCTGGGGGTGAACCCGCGACCACGGCCTCCGCGGCGACTTCCCCGGCGCGGCGCGCTGCCCTCACGAGCCTCGTACGGCGCGCCTCCACGGCTCTCAGGCCCGACGAGGCGGCGAAGCACCATCGTCGCGTAGGCCCCCCTCGGGAGCGCGAAGGAGAGCCGCAGCATCCTCCTGCCGCGGAACTCGTTGTCCTGCTCGGCAGGACGGACCCTGAGTTCCATCGGCCGCACGATCGCAGGGCGCGCCTCAGGCTTCAGCTGGAAGCCAGGGACGTCAGGCAGCTGGAGGTCATCAGGGCGCAGCTCCATCCCCTGGAGGACGCGCTCGAAGAGCGCTCGCTGCTCCGGATCGTCCACGCCGTCAAGGCGCTCACCGGGAAGGACCAGAGACTCGTTCCAGTGCGCGGGCAGCAGCAGCTCGCCCTTGGGAATCGACAGCCTCCCCTCGATCCCGGGGAGACCGAAGCGGTCCGGGCAGTGCTCGTCGATCCAGTGGGCCAGCGCCCGGTTCCAGAGGTGAGATTGGAAGGCATACAGGTGGATCAGGCGCTCGCGCGTCCCCACCCGACCGAAGGCCCCTGCGAAGTCGTCGCCGTAGCGCTTGAGGTGCTCGAAGACCGAGTGATAGCGGCCGAGCTTGCCCGCGATCGAGCGACAGGCGGACCAGTTCCCCCAGCTGCGCCACAGGGCGTCCTTGAGCCCCCTCTTGGCGGGCGGCTCGTAGGGCGACGCGCTCGCGATGAGCCGCTGCAGTGCGCCGCTCACGTTCCCTTGGACGAGGTCAAGGACGATCCACCCCTGTCCATGCCGGACGTTTCCAAAGCGCTGCTCGTCGAAGTAGTTCGGCAGTCCGTGCTCACGGACCGGCTCCAGGGCGTCACGAACTCTGTCGCAGTCGGCCCCGTCGAGGTCACGTACCACGATGCTGAACTCGTTCCCGATCGAGGCGCTGGAGTCCAGCGGCGCCGCCGTCCACCCGACGGTCTGAATCCCAAGGGCCCTCTGCTGCATGCTGACCGAGGGGCCGCGCTCGATGCTCATGTACTGGGTGGTCACCCCCTGACGGTCCTTGAGGCCCGCCATGGAGATGTCCGCCGGGGTCACGCCGACGAGGTTCGCCAGCTCGGTGGCGGCCTCCATTGAGGTCAGCTTCTCCTTGCGCACACGGTAGAGCCGATGCGGGCCGGAGGACTCGAGCACCTCGGGGAGGAGGCGTTCGGTGACCTTGAAATCTGTAGGGCGGACTTTGAGCTTCACGGGCGCGATCAGTGGCGGGAGGGGCGGACCTTGCGCAGCTGCTTCAGGACACGCTCGAGGTCGCGTGGCACGGGGGCCACGATCTCGAGCGGTTCTGTCCGCGCGCCGAGGGGAGGAAGCACGACCTCGTGGGCGTGCAGCGTGAGACGTTCGATCAGCGGGCGCTCAGGCAGGCCCCGCTTGGGCCGGTAGCCGGCCTTGAACTCGGAGAGCTTGAACTCGGAGCGGCGGCCATAGAAACGATCCACCACGAGGGGGAAGCCGTCGTGGCTGAGGTGGACCCGGATCTGATGCGTGCGCCCGGTGATCGGCTCGCAGCGCAGGAGCGTGAAGCCGTCGAACCGCTCGGCGATGCTGACGCGGGTCGTCGAGGGCTTCCCGTCATTGGCGACCTGCATGCGGCCATTCTTCCGCAGCACAGGACCGATCGGGTGCTCGATCATCATGGTCTCACCGTCCTGGAGGTACGGCTCCCCCTCCACGAGCGCGAGGTAGGACTTTTTGATCGTGCCCGCCTCGAAGGCCTGGCGGAGGGCCCGTTCAGCCTCCAGGTTCTTGGCCACGATCACCGCGCCCGTGGTGTCCTTGTCGATGCGATGCACCAGGCGCGGGCGGAAGCTCAGCCCCCCATCATCCGCCTCCTCACGCTCCTCGACGATCTGGAGCAGGGCGCCCGCGAGGGACCCCAGCTCACGCATCCAGCGTTCCGGTTCGACCGCGAGGTTGTGGGGCTTGTTGACGATCAACACGTCCTCGTCCTCATGAAGAACCGGGATCTCCACACCGGGAGCCACGGGTCTCTTGGGGGCGCGCTCCCAGTCGATCTTGGCGATCACGACCTGGTTGGGTCGCAGGCGCTTGCCAGGGACCGCGTCCATCCCATCCAGCAGGATGTTGCCCGCGCCGATTTCCTGGCGCAGGAACCCCTTCGAGAGGCCCGGGTACTGAAGGCAGAGGAACTCGTCGAGTTCCAGACCGGCCCGCTCGCCCGCGACGACGAACGTATCCATGGCGTCAGCTCGCGGACGGCACGGACATGTCCGAACCGCTTGCGCTCGCGTAGATCTCGGGTTTGAGGACGCCGACGTAGGGGAGGTTCCGGTAGCGCCCCGCGAAGTCGAGCCCGTAGCCGACCACGAAGAGGTCATCGACCTCGTGGACGCGGAAGTCCGCGTCGAGGTCCACGCTGCGGCGGCTCGGCTTGTCGAGGAACACACACGTCGCCACCTCTGCCGCCCCTCTCTCGAGAAATTCGGCCTTGAGGCGGTTCATGGTCTTGCCGGTGTCGAGGATGTCATCGACGAGCAGCAGACGCCGCCCCTCGATCTCTCCGGTCGGGAAGAAGCTGATCTCCAGGTCCCCTGACGTCGTCCGATCGCCGTAAGACGACGCCGACACGAAGGCGAGCTCCAGGGGGATCGGGATCCGGCGAATGAGGTCGGAGGCGAAGATGCACGACCCCTTCAGGATCGAGACCACAGTCAAGTCTCCCCCCTCGAAGCGCTCGGTGATCGCCGCAGCGACCCGCTCGATGCCCTCGACGATGGTGTCCTCGTCGAAGAGGACGCTGTCGATGTCTTGATGCACGCTGGTCATTTGGGCCGAAGAGGGTAGATCAGCGAGGGCTCCGGCGGCGGGCGCCTCGGCTGATTTTGCCCCGGGTCCCGACCTGCCCGCGTCCTGAGGCAACCCTGGGGCACCAGCGGCCCCTTGACCGCCCATGAATCTCCCCAGGTCGGTGTTGGCTGTTAGCCTCTCCGCCTCGTTCCTGGCTCGCCGGGGCGGCGCAACGAGTCCCCGGGGCCCGCCTTGAGCCTCCTGTGCCTCCTCCGGGCCATCTCCGGCGCCTCCTCCGGGCCTCCTCCGGGCCTTCTCCGGGCCTCCCCGCTCTCCGATCCACCTCCGCGCGCCCGACGGGCGCGTCTCGCCCCCACCTCGAAAGATGCCGAGCCCCAACGCCAGCCGCGCCCGCCGTTCCGAGGACGAGATGATCTCCGATCTCGAGGCCAAGATCAGCGAGGTCGAGTCCCGCATGAAGCGCAAGGAGCAGCGAGATCAACCGGTCCACCGCAGCTTCGCGAAGTTCAAGAAACAGGCGGCAGCCTTCGCACAGACGGCGCTCGACGATCAGCGCACCGATGTCGCCAACACGGTCATCGGCATGCTTGGCGTCGTGCAGCGGCAGCTCGGGGACGACTGAGAATCGGCCAATACTCAGCGTCCACCATGACGGAGCCTCCACCGTGACGGAGGCTCCACCAGAGCGGAGCCTCGGCCAGGAAGGAGACTTAGATGCGGCAGCATCCCACCGGCGTGAGAAACGCCGCTGCGGGTCAGAGCCCGCTTCAAGGGAGACCCCGACGCTGGGAAGATCCAGCTGCCGAGGAGACTTGGCTACCGGGGGTTCCCCCCCGCGAGGGAGACCAGGTGGGCGAAGCCCCCTTGCCCCGGCTGCCGGCGGCCTCGTTCATCGAGCCTCACCAAAGCACCACAGGCCGCCAGCCACACCCCGCCGCCGAGACGAGGTGGAATCGCAAGGGCATCCTCGACCCCGTCGGATCCCTCCAGCGCCACCTCCCGAAGCACCGCGCCGGATCGAGCGACCTTCCGCGCCACCGCCACTCGATAGCCAGCGACCCAGACCCCACCGTCGATCGGCGCGAGCGCTCTCGCCGCGAACGGGAGCGGCCAGGACGACCTCTGCACCCAGCCGTCCTGGCCACCCATGACCCGTTCCCAGCGCTCGATGAGGCCAAACGGGATGGTGCCAGACGACGTGGAGCCAGACGACGTGGAGCCGGGCTCCGAGGTCCCCCGCAGAACCCAGGCGCCGTTGCCCGTCGCCTCCGGCCGAATCGTGAGGGCCTCGCGCGGCCGGCGCTGAAAGGGGGCGCGCTCTCCCGGGGACACGGGGCACGAGCCCTCCGGCACGTCTTGGAGTCCTGAGCCCGTCCACTCCATCCACCTCGTGGGGCCCGCGCGGCAACGGTCCAGCGCGGAGAGCACGAGGCACCCAGGGCCGGGTGAGGGCCTCACCTCCAGCGGAGCGTCAATCTCGACCCGCTGAAGCACCGCTCCGTCCATCGCCAACCCGTAGAGGGCGTGGCCGGCGCGGTCTGCAGCCCAGAGCGCCACGTGCTCCAGTTCGCGACCCCGGGGAGGCCCGCCGGGAGGGGCCCCGTTCTTGCCTGGTCCCAACGGTGCGGGCCCCAAGCGCGCCGACTCCAAGCGCGCCGACTCGAACTGCGCTGATCTGCTCGTACCGGCGAGACGCCCTGCGCCGATCAGGCCAGCCGTGAGCCCCCCGCCGAGCGCACCGAGACGGAGTGCCAGCTCGGACAACCGACGTCGAGTCATCATCTCGGACAGCACATCCACATGGACGCACGGCGCTCCCGCGGGTGTCGGCCCCACCCCATCAGCCACGCGGAGTCGGTCGCCGCCTTGGATCGATCGCTCTGCTCGGGCGTAGGGGCTGCGATGTAGGCGAGGCCGCAGGACCGCGCACGTCAGGGGCGGTGCCCCCCCTGCACGCCCATCAGTCCGCCGCTTGGCCCGCCCCTCGCCCCGCCCCTCGCTCCTCGCTCCTGGGCCTTGGATCCCTTGCGACCGGTGAGGGGGCCCCTTGGGACCAACCCGTCTCCCGGGGCCGCCACCGCCACTAGGCGGGCGGCGGGTTGAAGGGGTAGAGCACGAGGTACACGAGGACACCGGTCAGGGACACGTACATCCAGATCGGCAGCGTCCAGCGGGCGAGACGACGATGCCGGTCCCAGTCCTCCTTGTGGGCGAGCCAGAAGACCCGCAGGACCATCGGGAGGTTCACCACCGCCAGGACGACGTGGGTGAGCAGCATCAGCAGGTACGCCACCTTCGCCGCTCCTCCCCCGTTGAACTTGGTCGGACCGCCGCTGATCGGCAGCACGGCGAAGTGGTAGTAGAGGTAGCAGCTGAGGAACGCCGCGCTCACCACGAAGGCCGACTTCATCAACGCCTCGTGGAGCTTCTTGCGACCACTCACGATCGCGATAAGGCCGGCGAGAAGCAGCGCGAAGGCCACCCCGTTGAGGCTCGCGTTCACGAGCGGCAGGACCGATCGGACGGGCAGCGGCCATTGATAGTCCAGGCCAGCGAGGGCACGCGCCCGGGCCACGATGAGGCCGTAGCGGTTGGCCAGAACCCGCTCGGCCTCAGCGAGGTCGGCTCCCCCCTCTCCCTGAGCAGGGTCCCGCAGCTCGTACCAGCCAGCGACCTTGCCCTCGCCGTCGATGACCGGCATGCGAGTCCCGTGGTTGATCGCGATCCCGGGGGCCGTCTCGGCGTCGTCCCTCACGACGGGGACCAGCAGGCCCTCGTTCATGAAGCGATGCATGTCCTCCTCGGTCTCGCTGCGCACGAAGAGCCAGCGCGAGGGATCCGCCTCGAAGAGGTCTGCGTACTCCTGGAGTTCCTTGGCCGTGTCGACCTCTGGGTCCAGGGAGAACGAGATCACGCGGACTGGCGTCCCCTCGAGCGCCGGGATCAATCGCTCGGCGATGTCCCTGGAGACGCTCGGGCAGGGCCCCATGCAGCGCACGAAGAACGGCACCGCGATCCACGGCTCACCGAGCAGGTCCGCTCGTGTGAGGGGCTGACCCTGGCTGTCCTCGAAGCGGAAGTCAGGGATGTCCGCGAAGCGCTCCTCGGACTCGGGGGGCGGCTCTCCCTGGAGGCCCTGCGGAGACGCCGTAGCGAACGAGCCGCTGGCGAGGAGAGAGACGAGGAAGAGAGCGGCGACTCGGAGCATGGTGCGGCTGGCCCGTGGGATCGGCGCGCGGTCAGACCCCGCGCAGCACGGGGTCGACGAAGAGCAGCGCCATCAGCGCCGGGAGGTAGATGATCGACGCCAGCAGGAGCCGGCGCGCGGTCTCGTGCGACTCCTCGCGAGCGAAGGCGATAGACGGGATGATGTAGAGCGCGCCGAGCAGGAGCGCGCCCACCACGTACACCGGACCCGCCAGGCCGCTCATGGCCGGCATGAGGGTCACGGGCACGATGCTGAGCGAGTAGATCACGGCGTACCGGCCCGCCATCCCTTCGGAGTCGGGCTGGTTGGGGACCATGCGGTGCCCTGCCCGCGCGTAGTCCTCGCGGTAGAGCCAAGCGATCGCCATGAAGTGCGGGAACTGCCAGGCAAAGATCGTCGCGAACAGCGCCCAGCCCAGGGGGCCAATCTCATTCGCAAGCGCTGCGTACCCGATCAGCACGGGCGCGGCGCCGGGCACCGCCCCGATCACAGTGTTGAGCGTACTCACCCGCTTGAGCGGGGTGTAGATGCAGACGTAAACCACCAGCGTGGCGAGAACCAGCACCGCTGAGAGCAGGTTGAACGACAGCGCGAGCCCCGCGGTGCCCCCGACCCCGAGGACAGCGGCGAACACCACGGCCTGGAGGACGGTGAGCTCCCCCGTCACCAGCGGGCGGTGACGGGTCCGCTCCATGAGGCCGTCGGTCTCCCGCTCCACCACCTGGTTGATGATGCTCGCTGAGCCCGTCACGAGGAGGACGTAGAGCCCCGCCTCCGCGCAGCGGAGGAGGTTCAGGATCGCGAGATCTCGCGTGGCGAGCCACCCACCGAGCGCGGCGGTGAGGAACACCATCGTGGCGACCCGCACGCGAAGTAGCTCGAGCCAGGGCGCCAGCGGGCTGCGGTCGGGCGCCTCGGGGGACACCGCCGCCGGCTCGTCAGGCCCGCTCATGCCGACACCTCATCGGCCACCAGGGCCCGTCGCGAGAACATGGCGCCCGCGACAACGGAGGCGAGCAGAACCGCGCCCACGAAGACGTGGGCCGTTGCGAAGGCGACCTCCCCTACCGAGACCTCAGCCTCCATGCCGCCGGAGATGAAGTAGATCGCGATGGTCGCGAGGACGCCCAGGGAGAACTGGGCGATCAGCGTCCACAGCTGCAGGCGCTGAAGGAAGCGAAGGGGCGCGCGGACGCAGCCTCGCTCAGCCCCCTCGGTCGCCGCGTCTCCGAGGATCTTCGAGAAGGTCAAGACGAGCGCGACCACTGCCAGCGCGAGGGTGCCGTGGACGAGCAACGCCAGGGTCTGCCCCTGGTGGCGGAGCCACGCGCCCAGGGCGATCTGACCGTACACCGCGACCACCGTGATGCCGCCGAGGGCGCGGAGGCCGCCGGCGAAGCGCGAGGGCGTCGGGGCGAGGTCTCTCCAGGTGCGGCTCGCAGTGATTGCGAGCGCCACGATCAACGCCACCACCAGCTGGGCGAGCGCGCCGTGGAGGAACGCGAGGTTCTGGCTGTTCTCAAGCACCCGGGTCCCACCGAGGAGCCCCTGGCCAATGATCGCGACGAGGACAGCCCAGGACATGCCGGTGATGCCGCGAGCGGCGCGCTGGATGTAGCAGGTGAGGAGGACGCAGATCGCGACCAGCCCCAGGGCGGTGGCCCACACCCGGTGGGCGTGCTCCAGGGTGACACCGTGCCCCTCTGCCAACATGTCGCTGAAGGGATAGGTCCACATGTTCTGCTGGAACGTCCCCGGCCAGTCGGGGACAGCCATGCCCACACGGTAGGTCGTGACCCCGCCGCCGATGACCACCAGGACAGCCACGAAGCCCACCAGCACCCGGCTGGCGCCTCGCGGGCTCAGGTACAACAGAGGGATCGGCAGCAGCGGCTGCCAGACCAACTGGGGGTCCTTGAACCAAGCCAACGGTACGCCGACCGCCAGCAAGAAGACGAGCACCCTACGGAGCCTTACTCGGGGGCCAGACGTCGTGAGGGCCCGGGTCGGAGCGGCCGGGCTTGGAGCTTCTCCAGCGAGGGAGTCGGCTGTGGTGGTGGAGACCATGCGCTGTGATTTGGGCTTCGCCCGTTCGCTCTTAGGCACCGGTGGCGCGAGGTGGAAGCTCCGAAACTTGCATAGCCCTGAGGGCGGACGAGTCGTCGCAGCTTCCGGGCTGGGAAGATACTCGGCCTTCCCTGGGCGGCGCGCGGTGAGACACGGGAAGTTAGCCTTCGCCCCTCTCCTTGGCCCCCCCTCGGCTTCATCCCTCAGTCTCCAAGCCCCAGCACCCCACGCGACGTTGCGCCCCGGCGGCGGGGTCCTAGGATTCGGCTCCCCGGGATTGCTCCTCACGGACCTCAGATCCGATCCCGAGCGGACCCAACCTCCCCCCCAGCTCCCCCGCCAGCTCCCCCGCCAGAGCTCACCCCGTGCGCATCTCTCCCCTCCTCCCCTCCCACGAACAGTCCGGCGCTCGGCTCACCTCGGCCGAGGCTGGGGGCGAGGTCATCACCTATGGCGCGGCTCCCGCGGAGTATGCGGCCGCCGCGGCCAAAGGATCACTCCTGCTCGACCGCACGACCCGCGGGCTCATCACCGTGATGGGAAGCGAAGCCGCCGACTTCTTGCACCGGATCCTCGCCAACGAGGTGAAGGGGCTCACCCCCGGGCAGGGCAACCGCAACCTCTTGCTCACGGGCAAGGGCAAGGTCGTCCACGTGTTCGACCTCGCTGCGCTGGGCGAGGGCTTCCTCATCTCCACCGAGCCCGGAGAGGCTCCGGCGCTGATGCAGGCCCTGGACATGTACCTGTTCGCCGAGGACGTCCAGCTCACCGACGAGACGGAGCTGCACGCCCCCATCGAGCTGGTCGGCCCGGACGCGGCCGCGCATGTGGCCGCAGTCGTCGAGGGGATCGAGCTCGAGGCAGCGGCGCCTCACTCCTTTCAGATCGGCCCCTTCGGCGAGGCGATGACCCGCGTCACACCCCTCGCGGTCGCCGGCAAGTCGGGCTGGCGCCTCGAGACCGAACCCGCGCAGGTCAGCGCCCTCTGGGCAGCGCTGGTCCAGGCTGGCGCGACGCCCGGCGGGCTCGTGGCGCTCGACAGCCTTCGCGCGGAGACCCTCAGCGCCGCCGTGGGGCGCGAGGTCACCGACGAGATCTATCCTCAGGAAGCCCGGCTAGACGACGCCTTCTCCCTCACGAAGGGCTGCTACATCGGACAGGAGGTCGTCGCCAAGATTGACACCTACGGTGGCCTCAACAAGCAGCTGTTCCGTCTCAAGGTATCTCACGACGATCCGGTCGCGCCCGGCACACGGCTGACTCGAGAGCTGGAGGGTGAGGTCCGCGACCTCGGGGTCGTGACCAGCTGGGCCTACTCCTTTGCGGCCGATGGCGGCGTTGTCCTCGGTTACGTCAAGCGCAAGCACCAAGACGCGGGCACCGTGTTCCAGCTCGGTGATTCCGGCGCCACGGCCGTCCTCGAGGGATGAGTGGCCGGCCCCCTTCCGGGAATGACGAGGACAGCTACACGCCCCGTCCAGGAGACGAGGTGGTCGAGCCCCTGTTCGGGGCTCTCCAGCCGGACCTCGAGCAGAACGTCGGCGCCAAGGGTGCAGACGTTCCTCAGAATGAAGCCCACCGGAGTGGGACTCCACGGGCAAGCACCTCGCGGGTGCCGGTCGGCCCTCCTGGACTCCTCGCTCGCTTCCGCCGGCTCCTTCGAAGGCGGTCCAAAGCGAGCATCAGCGACTGGTTTGCATGCCCGGTCTGCGGCGCCAAGGTCCGTGACGGAGCGTCCTCCTGCCGGGAGTGCGGTTCGGACGAGCGTACGGGTTGGTCAGAGGCCACGGCCTACGACGACCTCGATCTGCCCGAGCCCGACGGCCCCGAGATCCCGGACACCTTCGAGGAGTTCACCCGTGCGTCATCCCCCCGTCGTGCGGTGCCGCCTCGACTCCTGCTCGGCCTGCTCGCCGTCGCGCTGATGCTCATCGTCGCGCGCGCCGCGCAGCTCCTCTTTGCCGCCTAGTCGCGCCACTCGGCGATCTGCGCCTCGGCGAGACGAATCGCCACGCGCGCAGGCGCGTCGTCCTCCTCGAGTGCGCACTCGAGGATCCGCTCCGCCACCGCGCCGATCCGCTTACCGATGGCCTCCACCGGCTCTCGGCGGCACTCCAGGTGGAAGATCGTCCCGCGTACCAGGGCCCCCGCGTTGATGACGAAGTCCGGCGTGTACAGCACGCCCATGTCGTGCAGCTCATCGCCCACGAGCATTCGAGCCAGCTGGTTATTCGCGCCGCCGGCGACGATCTTGCACCGCAGGCGGCTGAGGGAGAGATCGTGCAACAGGCCCCCCAGAGCGTTCGGACTGAACACGTCACAGGGCACCTCGATGGCGCTGCCCGGATCCACGATCTCGATGTCAAGCTCGTCCGCCACCGCCAGCGCCCGGTCCTCAAGCACGTCGGCGCCGACCACGCGCGCGCCGAGCGCCCTCGCACGGCGCGCCACCCCGCTCCCCACGGCGCCGAGCCCCTGCACGACGATGGTCCGCGACGCCCAGTCCTCGGCGCCGAAGCGTGACCGGAGCGCCGCGGCCATACCCTGGAAGACGCCCTCCGCGGTCGCCTCCGCGAGCTCGCCGGGGCCAGAGTCACCGGGATCGGTCACGTAGGTGGTCTGCTCGGCGACAGAAGCCAGCTCCTTGGCGCCGGTATTCACGTCGGGCCCCGTGTAGAAGGACCCACCAAGGGTCTGCACCACGTCGCCGATGTGTCGATAGGCGCGAGGCCAGTCCACCTTCTCATCGTCCATCAGGACGATCTTCCCGCCGCCTGCCGGCAGGTCGAGCAACGCGGCCTTGTAGGTCATCGCGCGAGAGAGCCGAAGGCAGTCAAAGAGCGCCTCACGCTCGTCCCGGTACTCCCTGCGGCGGATTCCGCCGAAGGCCGGGCCACGGACCGTGTCGTGGATCCCGAGGAAGGCACGGAGCCCGGACCTCCGGTCGTGGATGGCCGAGACTTGCTCGAAGCCCTCGCGGGCCATGGCATCTAGGACGTGGACAGACATTGAGGGGAAGAGGGTAGCGACGGCGGGCAACGTTCGGCCCCGGATCACCCTGGAAGCTATGGTTGCGGGGAAGAAGCCCCGGGAAGCGTCGTCCTGCCCCTCCCCGCCCCCCCGAACCCAGACCATGCGATTCCTCCTCAATGGCGCCCTTTGCGCCGCCGCCTTCGCGCTCGCTGCGTGCAACTCCTCCGGTGGCCAGCAGGCGCCCGCCAATGGTCAAGAGGTCGAGTGGATCGGACCCGACGGGCCGGAGCCCTACGACCCCAACATCACCAAGGACCGGCGGTTGGCCGGGGCCGTCTTGGCGGACGTCGACAAGTCGCTTCGGATCTGGGTCAACATCACGCTAACCGGGAACTCGGCCAAGGACGGGTCCACGCTCAACATCGTCGAGGCGGACCTGCGCCGAAAGGTGAGGGCCAAGCTCCTCGTGATCGTGGAGCAGCTGGAGACTGGGCCGCCGATCAACCGGCAGATTGCGGCGGCGGCCCTGGGGTTCAGCGGTGACCCGAAGACCCTGAGCCCGCTGCTCGCGGCGCTCGAGGACGATTCTCCAGACGTCGTCGCCAACGCACTCCTGGGCCTGTCGGTCCTCGCGGATCCAGACACCCCGAGGATCCTCGTCGCGGCGGAGCTCGAGGATGTCAATCAGCCCTTCAACGTCCGGAGCCAGGCCGCGCGCGCCCTGCGCGCCGTGGGCCTCTACGATCTCGGTGAGGCAGACCGTGCTGCCGTCATCCGCGCCGCGAGGGCTGCCCTTGGCGACGCGAACGAGGGGCTGCGCCCCACCGGCGCGATCATCCTCGCCGAGGTGGTCGACACCAACTCCGTGCCGGAGCTCGCCAGGGCGCTGATGGACCCCACGCCGCTCGTGGCCCGCGCGGCCTCCCGCGCCCTCGCGAGGATCGGCAGCGTCGACCGCAAGTTCGAAGGGCAAGCCGCCCGCGCCCTCACCGCAGCCCTCGAAGTTGTGGATGAGGACCGCGTGCGGCCCGCGATCCTCAAGGACCTCCAGGCTCTCGCTGGGAAGAACTACGGGGACGACGTCGAGGAGTGGGTCCGGTACGCCCAGAAGCTCCCCTGAGCGTCGCCGCTGGCCGCCTCGATTGAAACCACTCCCCTCCACAGGGGTATCCTCCAGCGATGCAATCCCTGACGCGCGAGAGGAGACGAGCGGCCCGTGCGCTCCTGCACGGCCCAGCACGCCTGGTCATGGTGCTGCTGGCCGCGGTCCTGACCCTCGGCAGCACGACGGGTGAAGTCGGGGCGTACGACCTCCAGACGGCACGCGCCGAGGACCCGCTGGACAAGGCTGCAGCCCAGGCCCTGAGGGACGCGCCGCCGCGCGCACGCATCGGGAAGATCCGAGGCGCGAGGATCCTCTCTCGGATCGACTTCGACGACCCAGAGGCTGACCCGCACGACCTCAGCTTCAGCGCCGCCTTCCCCGGGCGTTCCCGGCTGGCGCTCTCCCGCGACCGTTACAGCGTTGAGCGCTTCCAGCTCGGCGAGACGTGGTTCGGACTGGATCGCTCGAACGAGAAGTCCGAGTCCGACCCCAAGAGCGTTCTCCTCACCGGATCGACCCTCGACTCTGCCCGGTTTGACGTCGCCATGCGGAGGACCCTCTTCTTCTGGCCGGACGCCGGCAAGCTCGCCGGTGAGGGCCTCACCCGGACCGCGAAGGTCGCAGACATCGGGATCCTGATCGCCACCCTCGACCGGGAGAGTGGCCGCCCTGTTCGCCTGAGGGCCTTCGGCCGCGATGGCTCCGTTCAGGCCGAGTTCCGCTCGATCAGCTGGCGTGAAGTCGAGGAGCGCTGGTGGCCCTCGCGGTTCGAACTCCACGTGGACGGGCGGCGGGTCTGGCAGGAGTCCGTTGAGAAGATCGAGGACCGCTGGAACTTCACCGACCTCTGGTTCCTACCGGTGGATCGTTCCCGGGGCCTCGCTGGCCAGGCCAACGAGGAGCGACTTCGGATGATCCCCTCCCCCCAAGCCTGGGTCCGGGAGTTTCCCCTCTCGCCAGGCGCTGATCTCCCAGGCTGTCGACGCGAGGGCCAGAAGGCACTCGCTCGGGCCCAGGCAGAGTTGGGCGACCTCGGGGTCGAGGTGGACCCCCGGTTCACCGTTCTCCTGAACGATGAGCGCCAGCCACGCGGACTCCTCGTCCGAGCGATCCGCGGTCAGGCTGGGGAGGAGCAGATCGCAGAGCGGCCGGGCTGGAGGTCATCCCCCGCTGCACTGACATGGACCTTTGAGACCGGGAGCGTCCTCCTGGACGACGCCGCGTTCGAGGCGGTGAGCAGCGCCGCAGCCTCTAGCGGCGACCCGCTGGGGACCCCCCGCTTGAGCCTCGGAGCCGAGCCCCTCAGCCCCATCACGGTCTCCCAGGCGTTCCTTGTCCCCGAAGACGAGCGCCCCCCGTCGCCACGGACCCCCTGAGAGGTCAGGCGCGGCGTCCTCCTGAGAGGACGCTGGGTGATTCCCTGCGGGCTCTACCACCCGCTTGTGAATCATTATGAGACACTCGAATTCGAGCCCTCGGCCCCCTGAATGACCGTTGGAGGTCCGCGAGCGACGATGGGATGCCACTCTGGTGCCATGGGCGTGGGCCCGGCACGCCATTTGATCTTCTACGGCGTCCCCCCACCTCCTCCCCAACGGAGAAGCCAATGACCTGCCGTCCCACCGCCCTGAACCTCGTCCTCCGCTGCCGCGTCCTCCGCCTGGTCACTGCCAGCGCCGCGGTCGCCATCCTCGGCCTCAGCGGATCGTTCTCATTCGCGGCCCAGCCGGAGCCTGCTCAGCCAGATCCTGCCCAACGGACGGTCCAGCGCTCCTCATCGTCACGGACCTCAAGCGCCCGCTCCGCGCCCCAGCGCACGACGACCCAGCGCACGACGACGCAGCGCTCATCAACGCAGCGCTCATCGACGCAGCGCTCATCGACGAGCAGGTCCACCCCCCAGCGGTCCACGCCGCAACGCACGAGCAGCGCCCGGCGGACCACATCCTCCACGCGCTCCACACCGTCCCGCAGCAGCTCCTCGCCCACGCGTACGAGCTCGAGGCCGTCCGCGACTCCGTCGCGCTACGCCCCCACGCCCACGCGCGCCTCCACTCCCTCGCGGACCTCCGGCTCGACCCCGGTCATCAGCGGACGGCCTGCGCCCACGCGCACGTCCACGCCGTCGGTCAGCGCGCCCCGCCCGAGCCAGCCGCAGCCGACCGGGTCCCCCGTCACGGGCTGGTCAACGCCAGGTCGCTCAAGCTCGACTGGGAGCCCTGCCACCACCTCCACGCCGAACCGAAGCGTCCCGGCGGTGATCGACTTCGGAGAGGCCGTGGTGCCCGCCCGGCGCCCCTTCCCCAAGCCCAGCGCAGCGCCGACGCGCGCCACGCCTGGCGCAGGTCAGGGCCGCACGCTGAACCAACGGATCCGAGGCCTCAGCTCAGACGTGGACCTCGCCAGGGTCCGCGAAAGGGCCTCGTCCACGCCGCGTTCCAGGGGACAGCTGAGCCACTCGGACGTGCTGTCCCGCTATCGCCCCAGCGCCATCGCCGCGGCAGCGCCACTCGCGCCCTCCTCCTCGGTGCCCGCCCCTGGCGAGACGGCTTCTGGAGCGGAGCGCTCTTCGATGAACCGGATCTCTGCGGCTCGCCGAAAGGCCGCTGCTGAGTCCGCGGCCGCGCGCACCAACGAGGCCCGCCAGCAGCAGGCGACCCAGAACGCCGCACGGACCCAGGCAGCGAGGGCCGATGCCTCCGGCGCCGCGGACCGTGCGACCGAGCAGCGGGTCAGGGAAGCGCGGGAGAAGGCCGCCGCGGGTACCGCCGAGGACGAGGCCACCCGGGCTCGGGTCGAGGCTGCGCGCAGGGACAAGGACGCGTCGAACGAGGCTCGGACGCAGGCCGCGCGCAACCAGTACAACGAGCGGGTGCGCGCTGCGCGGGAGTCCTCAACGGCCACAGGCGGCGGGCTCGTGGTGGATGGCGCCGGAACCACCGCCGCCGGCGGTCAGGTTTGGGATACCGGTCACGACCAGAACTCCTCTGACGGGTACTACTCCGGCGGGTACTACTCCGGCAGCTACTACAACAACTGCTACTGGAACACCTGGGGCTCCTGCTGGTCCTTCGGGTGGGGCAACTGGTGGTGCGCACCCACCTACTGCTGCGGCCTCTGGTGGCACTCCTACTGGTCGTCCGGCGGCTCCTGGTGCTATCCCTGGAGCTTCTATTGGTACGGGCCCTTCATCCCCAACTCGTACTCCGTCGTCTACCAGGAGGTGGAGCCCGAGGTGATCTACGTGGTGGTCCCTCCGGAGGAAGAAGGTGAGGCGGTCGTCCCGGCCGAAGGCTCCATCGTCGTGCCCCCCGCACAGCCTGACCCTGCCATGGAGCGCGAGCTCAACAGAGCCACGGGCTACTACCTGACCCAGGGCGACCGCGCCTTCCGGGACGGTCGTTACGGCGACGCCGCGCACTTCTATGCGAAGGCGCTCGAGTACTCGCCGGATAGCGGAATTCTCTACCTCGTGCTCGCGGACGCCCTCTTCGCCACCGGCGACTACCGCTACGCGGCGTTCGCGATCCGCAAGGCCCTCGAGCTCGAGCCGGAGCTGGCCGCCAACGTCATCGACAAGCGCGACTTCTACGCGGGCTCCGGCGACTTCGACCGACAGCTGGCCACCCTCGAGCGCTTCGTCGCGGACCACGTGATCGACGATGACGCCCGGCTGGTCCTGGCCGCGAACTATCTCTTCGGGGGCCGCCCCGCTGCGGCGGTCGACCTCTTCAAGTCCCCCTTCAGCGAGAACCTCGGCAAGAGCAGCGCCGGGGTCCTCATCCTCGAGGCGGCCCAGGCTGCCCAGTACGGCCAGACCCAGGTCACGCCCGTCGGAGCGGCGCCCGCGCAGGGTGACGCCCCCGCCGGCGCACCCACTGGGGCGCCCCAGGCGAAGGACTGAGCCTCACGACGCCTACCGCCGCCACCGCGTCCGGCCTGGGTCCTGACCGTCGCTGTGGCGCGGTCTGGGGTCTCGAGCGGCGGAGCGGCCGAACGGCCCACTCGCGCTCCAGAGACGCCAGGGCGACTCAGTGAATCTCCCTGGGGCCCTCGTCGCCCTGGAAGAACGCGATCGGCGGCCGGCGGCCGTAGCGGCGCTCAAAGTCGCTCACGACAGCCTCGGACACGCGCTCCTCATCACCGGCCGCGATGAGCATGACGGCGCATCCCCCGAAGCCCGCCCCCGTGAGGCGAGCTCCGAGCGCGCCCCCCTTCTGGGTCGCGGCCTCGACCAGCACGTCCAGCTCCTCGCAGGAGCAGTCGTAGCGATCCCTCAGGGAGAAATGGGTCTCGGTCATGCAGCGACCGAGCGTCTTAAGGTCACCGGAGAGGAGCGCCTCACGCGCCACGAAGGTCCGCTCCACCTCCTCCACCACATGCGTGGCACGGCGCAAGAGGTCAGAGTCCAGCTCGTGGCCGTTCTCCATCAGCACCTCGCGGCTGATATCGCGGAGGACCCGCGCTTCAGGCGCGTGGATGCGGAGCGCCTCGAAGGCCGCGGCGCACTCGGTGACCCGCCGGTTGAACTCACCCCGCGCGAGCAGGCGCTGGATGCCGGTATCCACCACGCCGATCGAGAGGCGCTCGAAGTCCATCGGCAGGTGCTCGAAGGTCTCGTCCTTGCAGTCGAGCCAGAGCACGTGCTTGGGGCGCGCGAAGCCAACCGCGTAGGGATCCATGATCCCGCACTTCACGCCCACGAAGCCGCGCTCTGCGTCGAGCGCGGCCTCCACGCGCTGCACCGGATCGAGGCCGAGCCCGAGGAGGGCGTCGAGGGCGAAGGTGGTCCCCACGCAGATCGATGCCGATGAGGACAGGCCCGCCCCCACCGGGAGGTTGCCGCCGAACAGCACGTCGAAGCCCCCGGCGAGCTTGGCGGCTATGGAGTCCTCGAGCCGTATCAGCGCGAGCAGGACACCCAGGGGATAGTCGAACCACTCGCCGCGCGGGCTCACCGGGAGCTCGGCGGCCTTGAAGCTGCCCTGCACCTCCGCGAAGCGCGAGGCCATCCGAATCTCACCGTCCTGGCGCGGCCGGATCGCCACGAACGTGCCGCGGTCGATCGCCGTCGGGAGGACGGGCCCGCCGTTGTAGTCGAGGTGTCCTCCGAAGAGGTTGACGCGGCCCGGGGAGAAGAACGTCCGGACCCCATCCTCCGTACCAAAATGGTGCCCAAAGGCGGCGCGGTGAGCCCTCAAGGACTCGGAGAGGTCCGCGGAATCGGAATCCCCCAGGGAGGGGGCGGAGAGCGTGGGCAGAGACGACATGGCGACAACGGGGAGACTAACGCGCCCCCCGCCGCTGACCGCCGATTATCTTCAGGGCGCCACGGCACGCCCGTGAGGGCGCCCTCGGCGCTGCCGGGGCCCTGGGGGTAAGGTCCAGGGACCGAATGCGCCGAAGAACTCCCTGGAGTGGCCCACTCCTCCCACCGCCATGTCCCAAGCGCCCAAGCACCGAGACCACGAGATGACCCGCCCCCGACTCCGAGTCGCCCTCGCTGGCGTCCTCCTCGCCTCGGTCACCGCTTGCTCCTCGCTCGAGATCAACCGCACGACGGAGACCTCTGGTTCCTTCAAGTCGTCGGCCCGAACGTGGGTCTTCCTCGGCTGGGACCTGCCGCGCCCCGCGATTCAGATCGCCCACGAGAACATCTCGGACGCAGGCCTCCCCAACACCCGCGAGACGGAGGTCTACCGGACGGATTGGGGGTGGTTTAACTGGATCATCGAGATCTTCTCCACCCGCAAGGCGTACGTGAAGGGCACCTGGGGCTACTCGGGCGCCGAGATCCCGCCGGACCGCTGATCGGGCGCCCCGCCTAGGGGCGATGCTCACGCTATTTCACGGGCGCTCGGCGGCATCGCTCAGTGGCATCGCTCAGTGGCATCGCTCAGTGGCATCGCTCAGCAGCATCACTCAGCCGCATCGCTCAGCCGCATCACTCAGCGGGCCGGAGCCCCACCGCGACCTGCCAAGAGGCGGGCAGGTGACCCGCGGTGATCGCATCACTTCCCTGAGCCTGGCCCCTGGATGCGCTCCATGAGCTGGCGGGTGAAGCGCCGGCTCGCCGCCCAGGTCAGGTGAGACCCATCCCGCGTCTCGTACAGGCTCGTGTCCTCGGACGGCGGGACGCCTGCGGGCAGGCCCTCCGACTGGAACTGGTAGTACGGAACCCCGGCGGCGGCGGCGATGGCCTCGAGTCGTGCATCGGGCACAAACTCGCGCTCCACCGCGAGTACGCTGGGCGAGACTGGGAAGCGGACGCACCGCACGTCGACACCGCGAGCGACAAGCTCGCGGAGCTTCTCCACGACGATCTCCTCCGCGGCCGCGCGCTCCTCCTCGGTGATGACCTCGAGGGTGATCCGGCAGGCGTTCACCAGCTTGTCCGCGTTGGCGACCTCGAACCACTCCCGATGCCAGCGGCGCGTGGCGAGCGTCCGGATGTTCTCGGTCCTGAAGTAGTTCAGCCGCTCGCCAACGACCCGGTCGAGCTGGTGAGTCCCCCCCTTGCTCCGTCGCGTCGTCTCCCGGAGGACCTTGCGGAAGCTGGAGAGGTGCGTGTCGACGATGAAGGGCGTGTAACCCTCTTCGATGAGCCGCGCTCGCTCCCCATCCACCCAGATCCCGAGAGCGCTCTCCAAGGAGAGCGGCTCGAAGACCGGCGGAGGCGTGACGAGAGACGCGCGCATGACCGGGTTCGTCTTGGCGCCCAGCGTTGACGGTGAGAGGGCCACGACCAGCCGCTCCGCGGGCAGATCCATGATCGCGGGGAGCAGGACGGAGAGGTCCGCGTTTGGACCCCAGATCAACCCGACGCTGTCCTCTCCGGACCGGCGAACCACATCGAGGTCCGTGTCGTCATAGACGCGGCTGTCCCCGACGAACAGGAGCTCGGCCGAATGAACATCTTGCTTGGCATAGAACGGCCCCAGGTTCGGGCCAGCCCAGTAGATGACCCCGTCAAAACGGTTGGGGTGCATGATCGGCTCGGGGAGTCGCGACACCGCGACGGCCTGCCAACCCACCAGCCCCAGGACCGCCAGCCCGATCGTCACGATGAGCGGAACCCAGGACTGAGCCCGCCTGACGCGCGCCACGGTGCCGTCCGGGTCCATGCCCTCCCAGGCGACCTCTTCCACGTCTTGATCCACCATCAGAACTGGAAGTAGAAGAAGTCTGCGGTGTCGGTCCGGCGCACGACCACGAGCGCCACGATCATCACCGCAGCGGCGAGCACCCGGTGCCACGGTCGCTCACGCCAGGCGAACCACTCCCTCAGGAGCTGGGTCACGTGCATGAGCACAATCGGCAGCACCAGCAGCAGGTGGCGGGCCTCCGCGAAGACCTCCCATCCCATCCCCTTCTGGAAGGGGACGATGTACGCGATCCGCCAGACCTCGAACACCGAGGCGACGTCCGGAGCGCGGAAGAAGACCCAGTTGGACTGCATGAAGACGTTCATCAGGAGGATGATCCCGACGCGCTTCGTGATCGCCCCGGGCCCCTTGGGCCGGTCGAGGGGCCACCCGCGGGCGCGCCTCCCGCCATTGAAGGTGTTGACCCACCACCGGTTCACCACCACCCCGATGCCGTGGTAGAGACCGAACATCACGAACGTCCAGGCGGCACCGTGCCAGACGCCGGCCAGGACCATGGTCGTGAGCATGGCCGTGTACTGACGACCGTCGCCGCCCTTCTTCGCCCACAGGGGCAGATAGACGTAGTCCCGCAGCCAGCTGGACAGGGTCATGTGCCAGCGAACCCACAGCTCCTGCGGCCCGCGCGAGATGTACGGGTAGAGGAAGTTTCTCGGGAAGCGCATGCCCAACAGGCAGGCCAGCCCGATCGCCAGACACGAGTACCCGGCGAAGTCCGCGAAGACCATGCAGCCCAGGTAGACCAGCGACAGCCAAACGTGCGCCGGCGTCGCTTGACCCGAGGGGATCATGGCGAAGATCCGGTCGATCTCCGGGGCCAGGTTGTCGGCGACCACGATCTTCGTGAAGAGGCCCCAGACGATCAGGTACAGGCCGTTCTGGATCCGCCAAGGGGAGGGCCACTGGCGCCGCTGGAACTGCGGAAGGAGCTCCTGGGCCCGCACGATTGGGCCAGCGACGAGCTGCGGGAAGAACGCCACGAACAGGAAGAAGTCGCGGAAGGACTTCGCCGGCGCGAGCCGTCCTCGATAGATGTCGATCGAGTAGCTAAGCGTCTGGAAGGTGTAGAAGCTGATCCCTACCGGAACGACCCAGGGGATCGCCGTGTTGACGCCCTTCACCCCCAGCGCGCCCGCGATCGTGTCGAGGTTCTCGAGCGCGAAGTGCCCGTACTTGAAGTAGCCGAGGAGGCCCAGATTCGTGCACAGGCTGACCAGGAGCCAACGGGTGCGAGCGCCGTCGGTCCGCGCCGCGTGGATGCGGCCCCCAGCGGCGTAGTCCACGACCGCAGAGATGATGATCAGCGGCAGGTAGTAGGGGCTCCACCAGGCATAGAAGATGAGGCTCGCAGCGAGCGCCGCGGTCTTCGCCCAGGAGAAGGGCAGCCTCCACCAGAGGAGCCAAGAGAGCCCAAAGAGGACCCAGAAAGTGCCGGAGTCAAATGACATGGGAGGTGTCGCCTCCAGAGCCTACCCCGCGGCGGGACCGGAGGAACGCGCGCGGCGGCAGAGTCTGATGGGGCTGGAGGGATCGCGCCCCGAGGCGATCAGCCGGCGTTCTCACCTGGGACGTTCTCGTGCTGGGGCAGCCGGATCGTGGCACGTGCCCCTGCGCCATCCTCGCGGTTGCTGAGCGAGACGGTCCCGCCCAGGTCCTCGACGATGCGCCGGACGATGGCAAGTCCCAGCCCGGTGCCGCTGGAGCGGGTGGTGAAGTAGGGCTCGAAGAGCCGCGACACCACCTCGTCATCGATCCCGCGCCCCGAGTCCACGACGGTGATATGAACCATCCCACCCTCAGCGCCGACCTCCCCGCGGATGACCCCCCCGACCTCCGACGCCTCGATCGCGTTACTCACCAGGTTCACCAACGCCCGCTGCAGCTCGTCGGGGTCGGCCTCCACCATGAGCCCACTGCCCAGGCTCACGCCCTTCTCGAGGCGGACGCCCCCATCCGTCGCCCAGGCTTCGTTGAGGTCAAAGACCCCCGCGAGGGTCTCCCCTGGATCCACGGGGACCGGGTCCCTGTGCTGACCGGCGAAGGTGTAGAAGTCGCGCGCGATCTCCCGCATGTTGCCCACCTGGCGCTGGACGATCTCGATGGTCCGCTCCAGGATCGCGGGGAACTCTGGTGAGCCCTCATCGTGGGCTCGCTTCAGGAGCGATGCCGAGAGCTGAATCGGCGTCAGTGGGTTCTTGATCTCGTGGGCCACCTGGCGGGCCATCTCGCGCCAGGCCGCGTCCTTCTCCGCCTCGACGAGCTGAGCGCGGTTCTCCTTGAGCTCACGGGTCATGCGGTTGAACGAGCGCGCGAGGTCGGCCAGTTCGTCATGCCCATGGACGGTCACCTGGGCGTCGAGGTCGCCGCTGGCCACGCGCCTGGTGAACGCCTCGAGGTCCTGGACCGGGCGCGTCGTCCGGCGCGCAACGATGACCGTCACCAGGATCGCCAGCAGCAGCACGATCGCGCTCGCCTTGGCGATGGTCGCCGTGATCTCCGCCACGGGCCCGTAGATGTCCGGATAGTCCACGCCGACCCCGACGACCCAGCCCAGGCCCTGAGGACTCTGGCTCATGGTGCGGCCCTGCTTGAAGGCGGCCTTCTTGCGGACCCCGAGGAACTCGTAGTCCGGGTACATCCCTGATCCGCTCGAACGGCGGACCGCCTCCCCCATCATCGAGAGGTTCACGCGCGGACCGGAGACCCGCTCCCCGTAGAGGGACCGGTTCGGGTGCGCGAGGATCGTGTCCGCGTCCGACGCCCAGAGCCAGGCGTAGCTCGAGTCGTAGATGTCGGCGGAGCCGGCGTCCGATGAGATCGCGCCAGCGCGCCGCACGCCGTAGGTCTCGATCTCGCTCTGAACGACGGACCATGGGACCAGCGTGACCACCGCGCCGAGGGGCTCCGCCGTGGGGCTGCTCCCCCGGACGGGCTCGGCGAATCCGAAGTGCCTCGCGAGCTCCGGGTGCGCGGTCTCGTCCACGTCATTCACGAGTTGGAAGCGTGTCTGATCGAAGGTCACCGACTCTCCGGTCATGACGGGCGCGAACCAAGGCTGCTCCGACCAGGGGAAGGTCGATAACCGGCCCCGCACCGCAGGCTGGAGCCTGACGCCGCTCGCCCCCTTCGAGTTGGTCGCGACGACCTCGCCCCCTCGGCCCAGCACGACCACGAACTCGGCCGCGCGGCTCTGCCCAACGAGACGGTCGAGCAGGTAGATGGTCTCCTCGTGCTGACCGGGTCGAGCTTCAGAGAGCCCCGGCCCGGCGGGCTCGCTGACGCGAGCGAGAGCCCTCTCGACGGTCGGGGCGGCGGCGAGGAGCACGGCGTCCTCTCGGCGCTCGTCGACGACGCGGTCGAGACGGTCCGACAGCTCCGCGGCGTGCCCGAGGAGGTGATATCGCACCACGTCGTCGGCGAAGCGCTCCGAGACGAAGTCGTGGACGTACCAGGCGAAGCCCAGGAACGGTATGACGACGACCGCGAGCACCGCCAGCACCCACTTGGTGGAGATCCGCCTGATCATTGACCTCAGTGTAGGGGGCCGCCCCCCCTCGTCCGCGCTCTCACTTGACATGCTGGGACAACGCACAACAACCTTCGTGCCGTCCCCATGCCGCCCACCAGCCCCCCTGAACGCATCCTCGTGGTGCGGCTGTCCCACCTGGGGGACATTACCCAGGCGATTCCGCTCGTCCACGCCCTTCGGGACCGGTGGCCAGCCGCCGAGATCGGGTGGGCCGCTCAGCCGGAGTTTGCAGCGCTGATCGAGCCCCTCGCCACTGTCCTCCCGTTCGACCGCAAGGGCGGACTCCGCGCGTGGCTCAACTTCCGCGCGGCCGCGCGGCGCTTCAAGGCGGACCTCGTGGTCGACGCTCAGGGGAACTGGAAAAGCGCCTTCGCCGCCTGGGTGGCCGCCCGTGGCGCGGGCTCCTGTCGCCGCGTCGGGTTCGCGCTGGAACACTGGCAGGAGCCCCTGGCGGCGCGCGTCACAGGGCCAGAGCTCGCGCCGGCGTCCACCGGACCCCACCTCGTCCAGCGCGTCCTCGGCCTCGCGGCCCACCTGACCGGCGAGCCTCCGCGCCAGAGGCTCGATCCCGCGCTCACCCCGGACGAGAGCGAGCAGGGGGCTCGGCTCCTCCCCTCCCCGGGTCGCGCCGCGCCAGTCCTGCTGCATCCCGGAGTCTCCGGCGACCCGCGCTCATGGCCCGCGGACTCCTTCCGGCAGCTCGGCGGTGAGCTGATCGACCGCGGCGTCGAGGTCACGGTGATCACAGGCCCGGAGGAACACGCCGTCGGGCTCGAGCTCGAGCGCGCGCTGCCCGGCGCCCACCACGTCGTCGGGCAGCGCGGCCTCCGGGTCCTCGCCGCGGCGCTCAGATCCGCCGCGCAGAGGGGTGGGTGCCTCGTCTCGGGGGACTCAGGGCCCGCCCACGTGGCCGCCTCGGTGGGGCTCCCCGTGGTCCTCATCGCGGGACCCGAGGATCCGAACCGAACCGGCCCCTGGCCGGCCGCGGCGGCGCCACTTCCGACCGAGGAACGGGTTCGTCCTCACCGGATCCCAGGGCCCCCGTGGCAGGCCCGGGCGATCACAACGGTCACCGTCGAGGACGTCCGCGACGCGGTCCTCGACCTGCTCACTCCCCCTCGAGCGCTCTGATCTGGGCGAGGATGTCCTCGTACTCAGGCCAAAACGCCTCGATCTGGCGGAGCTTCTCGAGCTTGGCCACAGGATCCCCCGAGGCCTGCGCCTCGGCGTAGAGACGCGCGGCCTCGACCACGTACGTCTCGAGCGCCTCGAGGCGGGCCCGGGCGTCCTCGTAGAAGTCCCGCCCCTCCAGCACCTCGCGGTAGAGCTCGATCGCCTCGCCGAAGAGGAAGTCGTGCTCCAGGTCCAAAGCCCGCTGATACAGCAGGTCCACCCTGGTCGAGCTGATCCGATCCCGCGTCGCCTCCACCACATCCGCCTGGAGGACGGTCCGCTCGCCGGCCTCGGCGATGAGGAGCTCGGCCTCATCAAATTCAGAACGGAGAACGAAAGACTCGGCCTCGCTCAACAGTGCCGCGACCTCGGCCTCGACGCGCATGGCCACAAGCGCCTCAGCGATGGCCACGGACTCCGGGTCGAGGCGGCGGGCCTCGGCAAATTCGGCGCGCGCGGCGGCATAGCGACGATCCTCAACAAGCTGCTGCGCGTAGGCGACCCGGCCCTCGGCCTTCTCGCGCCGCACTTCCACGATACGGCGCCGCGTCCGCTCGGACTCGGCGTCATACCGACGGGACTTCTCGAAGCTGTTCTCCGACTCATCGAGCCGCTGCTCCGTCAGATCCCGCACCCCGTTGAAGTAGTAGTCCTCGGCGAGCCCTGCTCGGTACTCCTCCAGCAACTCGACCCGCGCGAGACCCGCCGGCGCGAGGGTGTGGTCCGGCTCGAAGCCCATCGCCCGCTCATAGGCGAGGCGGGCCGCCTCGAACTGGCCCGTCGCCATCGCGCTCCGGGCGATCTCGAACCAGTGGTCCGCCTGCTTGCGCTGGATGAGGCGTCGCCAGGCCTCCAGCATGGGCTCGCTCGGGAACCTCTCCTCCAGCTCGGCGAGCATCGCGAGGGCCTCGTCATCCTGGTCAGCGAAGGACAGGGACCTCACGACCTCAAGTCCGGACGCGATCGAGACCTCAACGGCCGCCCTCGTCAGCTGCCCTTGCAGAGGGCTGTCCGCCGGGATCTGCGCCTGGGCGGCCTCGGCGGCCCGGGCTGCGGCCTCGTACTTGCCGCCCCTCGTCAGGGTCTGGACCTCGAGCAGGAGCTGCTCGTCGGTCGAATTGGAGCTCGCGCAAGCGCTCAGGAGGAGGGCAGCGACGGTGAGGAGGCGGGTCATGTGGATCGAGGACGAACAGGCCCATCGGGTCTTCCCCGGGGAGCACAGAAATGGAGCCTGGACGCCGGGCGAGCGTCCAGGGACCGGCCCGAGGGCCGGTTTAGCTACGCAGGGAATCGTAGAGCATGATCCCGAGACTCCCGAAGACCAGAACGGGGATCCATGCCGAGAGCAGCGGAGATAACTGACCTTTGACGCCCAGCGTGCGGAAGACGAAGTCCGCGGAGTAGTAGAACACGCACAGGAGCCCCCCAAGGGCGATCCGATCCGTGCTGCGCCCTCGCTCGTAGTTGAACATCAGCGGGATCCCCACGAGGAGGAGCAGCAGGTTCGCTAGCGGGAAGGTCAGGTGGTAGTGCCAGAGGGTCTGGTACGAGTTGTCATCTGGGTCCCGCGCCATGAGCTCCTGGACCTCGGAGAAGGAGAGCTCCAGAGGAGCATCCTTCGCCCTGCGGTAGGTGAGCGCCAGCTCTGGCGTGAAGGCGTACCCCACGAGCGTATCCACCGATTCGTCCTGAGATCCCCCGTCGCCGTCAGGGTCAATGGTCGCTCGAACGCCCCCCTCGAGGTCCCATCCTGCGCCGTTCCAAACCGCACGCTCTGCGTCGACGCGGACGTACCGCCCCGAGCCCATCTGGCCGGAGGTCCGCCGGATCGCCGTGAGCCGCTCGACCCGGGGCGGGCTCCCATCGGCGGGACGCGGAATGAACTCGTTCAGGAAGACGAGGCTCCCCGAGTCCTCGATGACCGCCACATCCTCGTAGTGCTCCTCGAAGCGGTGCTCGACGAGAACGTCCCGCGCCGCGTCCCGGTCCCTGGCGATGCCCAGCCCGACCGCCTCGCGCAGGAAGAACATCCCCACCGCGAGCATGAGCCCCGCGAGGAAGATCGGCAGCAACATCCTCCGCGCGCTGACCCCTGCGCCGAGGACCGCCGTCACCTCGCGCGCCTTGAGCAGCTTGGCCACGGTGAACATCCCCGCGAGCAGCGTGATGAAGGGCGCCACCTGGAGGAAGAGGTAAGGGAGGTTCAGCCCGTAGTAGATCGCGAGCACCGACCCCGGCGCGCTGGTTCCATCCTCCCACCTCTCAAGGTAGTCATCGAGGTTCGACGCCATGTCGATGACCATGAACAGCCCGGTCATCAGCAGCATGGCGAGCAAGTACGACCGAAAGAAATGTGACGCCACGTACCGATCGAGCCTGCACCCCAGGCGCAGCCGGCGCGCGGACATCCGGACGTGACCGGTAGACTTTGTCGACCGTGCGCTCATCGCCGGATGGCCCTCCGAATCAAAGCGACGGCGATCCCGCCACCCACGATGGTGGTGAGCCAGGCGCCCAGCCAGGGTGGGAGGTCCGAGGACTGCCCCAGTTCTTTGCCGAGCCGCATGTTCAGCACGTAGTAGAGGATCCCATAGCCCGCCGAGACGGCTAGGGCGCCGAGCTGCGTCCCGCCGCGCATGAGCAGCCCTGTGGCGGCCCCGAGGAGCAGGAAGAGAAAGTAGATGGCGAACATCGTCGCGCGGTAGTGGAGCATGAATTGGTACTCACGTAACCGCTCGGGCTCCACCTCGCCGGTGTCGAGGCGCCGCCGAATCTCCGAGGAGACGAGGTACTTCGCCCGCTGGTAGCTCTGCTCCTTGCGCTCCACGCGACCCGCCAGGTTGATCTGCGCCTCGAACTCCTCCGAGCGCCGGTCCACCTTGCTCTCGGGGTCGAAGAGCTCGAAGTCGTACGCCTTGAAGTGCAGGAAGTCGCCGTCGATCCACAGGTCGACCGCGCCGGCGAAGGCGTCCATCAGGCGCCGCTCATCCTCATCCTCGTCGAGGTAGCGGATGTAGGCGTTGTAGAACGTCCCGTCCTCCCGGGCCCCCGCCTTCAGGAGGAAGTCGCCGATCTGGAGGCTCGTCCGACCTGGCTGCAGGTTCTCCACCACCGATGCTGTGGCGTCGAGCATGAAGCGCTTCTGGCGCTTCTTCAGCTGCGGCAGCTCGTTCGAGACCATCCAGAAGGTCAAGAGCCCCAGGAGGCCCGCGACGACAGCTGGTGAGACCAGGGTCTTGAGGGGGTGGATGCCCGCCATGTGGATCCCGATCCACTCCTTGTCCGCGGCCAGCCTTCCGAAGACGGCCACCGTGCTCAGCATGAAGCACAGCGGGAGGACGTACGGGGCCAGGGACTGCAGCACGATCGGCAGGAACCGGAGCAGGATGCCCGCGTCCACGTTGGGGAGCTTGTGGACGGTGTTCACCGCGATCCCCGGCAGCGCGACGAAGAGCAGCGCGCCGACGGCGAAGATGAACGCGACCAAGAGCTGCCGGAGGATGTAGATGTGGAGCTTCAAGGTCTGGTCCCGTGGTGCCCCCGACCGGCGTGCCGTCGCCCGGGGCGGCGGAGTGTAGCGAGCGGAGTCCGCGAGTTCCCCAGGGACCGGGGCTACAGGGGCACGGTCACGTAGACTTCAGGGGCGCCGCCGGCCTCGCTGGCCCCGGCAATGTCCGGCGAGAGCCCCACGAGCCCGTGACCTCAGATCAATCCGATTCCACGGCCGGGTCAGCCCTGACCCCGCACAGCGAGGACCTGAAGTCCAACTTCAAGCGGACGGTCCGGCTCGATCGCGCGCTCGACGGCTCGACGTCACTCTCCAAGCACTTCCACGCTCCCGGCCTAGGCCGGCTGCGAGACGGTTGGCGCGCACGGTCCGAGGCGGCCGCCCTGCGGGAGGCAGGGCGCAGGGGCCTGCCGGTCCCCGCGGTCCTCGGGGTCGAGCGCAATGGGCCATCGTGGACGCTCCGGCTCCAGTGGATACCGGGGGCACGTGCCCTTGGGGAGGAGACCGCCGCGCTGACCTCGCCGGGAGCCGCCAGGGCACCACTCCGGCGCCGAATCCAGGCCCCCGCGCTGGCACGATCCGTCGGCCAACTCCTGGCCGCAGTCGAGGCCGCCGGGCTGCGGCACCCCGACCCTCACGCGCAAAACGTGCTCGTCGACGAGGAGGGCGCACTCTGGCTCGTCGACCTCGCGAGGTCGCGGTTCGCGCCCCATACAGCGGCGAGCTTTCGGCGCGCACTCATCCACGCCTGCGCGCGCCTCCGCGATCTCAGCACACCTGCGTTCAGGGCCCTGATCTTCCGCGCCTACCTCCGCGCACGTCCCTCGGACCTCGTCGCCCCCGATCCCCTCGAGATCGAACGGAAGGCCACGCTCCGGCAGCGCCGGGACATCCGCCGCCGGGTGAAGGTCTGGCGCCGCAACAGCTCCATGACGGTCGTCGACAAGAGCCCCTCGAAGGTCGTGCGGGCCCGGCGAGCTGGCGACGAACCCGCTGCGGGCTGGCACACCGAGCGCATCGAGTGCTCCAGCCGCGAGGCGGGCGCGATCTGGGCTCACCTGGTCCGGGCCGAGCTGCACCGACTGCCGGCCGCTCGGCCACGCCGACTGGCGCTCGCGCCCCCGTACTTCGTGGAGTTCGATGTCCCCAGCGCCGGAGGTACGCCCCCCGCTCCCGCAGCGCTCGGGGCCCTCGCGGTTCAACTCGCAGACCGAGGACTTGAGCTCGTCGGCTCCCCCCTCACCGCCGAGGACGGTGCCGCGATCATTCCACCCCGGGGCCACCTTCGCTTCACAGAGGTCCTCGCGTGACCGCCGCTCCCCCCGCCCGACCCGAGCCCCTGCGCCGCCGCGCACGGGCAGCAGGGCTGCGCGCCCTGGCTCGCGCGGCCGGCGCAGCGCCCCCGTCCCTGGTTCAGGCCTGCCTCAGCCGGGTTGCCCCCCTCGCGCTCCGCCCAAGACAGCACGAGGCCACGGCCCGGAACCTCGCGGCGGCGGCGGAGTGGCTGGACGAACAGGTCCCCGGCCTCGGAGGGCGGCTCGCCAGCGACCCGTCGGCCCTGACCCGTCGATGCGGACGCTTTGCGGCGGAGCAATTCGCCCACTGGATACGGCTGGCTCGCGGGGCTGCCCCTGGGGATCGCCGGGGTGAGTGGGTCGATGACCTCGTCCACCTCGACCCGTCCATCGAGACTCTCGACCGGGCCCTCGCCGGGGGTCGTGGCGCGATCATCGTGACCGCTCACCTTGGCGACTGGGAGCTCCTGTGCGCGAGACTCCGGCGTCGCGGCCACGAGGGGGCCGTGGTCGGGAGGGTCCGCCGGCGAGACTCGAGCCACCGTTGGCTCGTGGACATGCGCCGGGCCTACGGAGTCGAGACGATCCCCCAGGATGCTGGCGCACGGGAGGCCCTTGGGGTCCTCAAGCGCGGAGGCGTCCTCGGGCTCCTGACGGATCTGCAGGTCCCCCGCCTCGACAACCGCCAGGTCCCATTCCTGGGAGTCCCCGCCCTCACGATGACGGCGCCTGCGAGCTTCGCTCGGGCCTGGCGGGCTCCCCTCGTCCCCGTGCGGTGCGTTCGATCGGGCGGGCGCTACGTCCTCTCGGTCGAGGAGCCCCTTGAGTTGCGAGGAGACCTCAGCCGTCAGGACGCCGAGCTCGATCTGCTCCGCAGGCAGAACGAGGTCTTTGGCCGCTGGATCGCGGCCACGCCCGAGCAGTGGGCGTGGTACCTGCCGCGCTACTCGGCCCCCGGCTGATCAGCAGTTCCGCTCGTCAGCCGGAGGACGTGTATCACGCTCCGGCCCGTGCCCGAGGGCGATTCGCCCCAGGTGCTTGATGTTGCCGCAGGCGTCGGAGGCCCCCGGGATGAACAGCCGAAAGGGACCGCCGCGCGCCTGGCCCAGCGGCCCGTCGGCGTCCGCATGGACGACGACGGCGGCCTCGAGATCACCGAGCTCAAGGCTCGCTGCGAACGAGCCGTCGGTCGACTCCAAACAGGCCCAGCTCACGCCGGAAACCGGGTGCGCCTCACGCACTAACCAGCTGAATAACACGCCCCGGCCTTGACGGCCTGGGACGAGCTCAGAGAGGTCGTCCACGCGCGCGCTGGCGGGCGCTCGGTCCAGGTCTGTCGGCGCCCAGCTGTGGCAACCGCTGTCTCTCACGTCCCCGGTGATCTGAAGCTCGTCCATACCCTGATGGTAGAGCGGCGATCGGGCTCACGCAGGGCCGAGCAGCCGCTTCGCGGCCGCGGCCAGCTGCAGCGTCAGCCCGGGGACATGCTCCCAGAGGACGGCCACCCTTGAACCGGCGCCAAGCGGCTCGATCCCGACCCGGATCGATCGCTCGTCGACATCGAGCGCGGCGTAGGGCACGGCCACCCGTTCACCCGTGGACCACTTATCGATCAGCTCCTGCCGAGTCTCGCGATCCGGATACTGCAGAGCCACCTTGAGGATCTCCGAGAGCCGAAACGCGAGCATCGGCGTCAGGGCAACCTGGACCGGCATCTCGTCCAGAACTCCGCACGCTGCCGAGCCCGTGGTAAGGAAGACCAGCCCCCCGGTCTCACCGATCAGGGCATCCGTGGCGACCCGCTGCGGGGACGCATCCGCGAGGGCTCCAGGCGTGTTGGGCGAGGTATCCATTCCCGCTAGAGATCGGCTCTCCCGAGCCCTCGGACTTAGCCTTCAGGCGACGGACCTGCGCCCCGCCTCGGATCGAGACGCCGGGGCGCCAGGGTTCGGCTATGACCGCCGCTGAGGGCCCGTCCAGCTTCGCGAGCGCTGGAGATTATTCGCGGCGCGGGGTTGACGGCGATCCGCCGGTAGGGCGAAGTCGAAGCGTTCCTTTTACAAACTCAGCCAAGGCAGCGGTGCTCCTCCTTCAGGGAGGAGTGAAACGGGAAGTACGGCGGACCCCTCCAGGGTCCATGACCGACGCGGCCCCCGCCACTGTAGACACGCCTCGGCCGTCGCGATGAACCACTGATCCCGAGCGCTCTGCGCTCACTGAGGGATCGGGAAGGTGTGACGGCCACGGACGCCCTGCGTCCTCCTCCGGGAGGCCCCAGGAACCCCCGACGTGCCAGCCAGGAGACCGGCCACTGCCTTCCATTGATCCAGCTTCGGAGGGAAGCGTGTCTATCAGTAGCCTTATACCCATCGGAGCGCTCCCAAGGAGATGCTCCTCCCAGGGGCCTCAGCGCCCCCACCGCGCTCCGGCGCCAGCTTCTCCAGCGGGGTCCCCCCGCCCGTCTCTCTTGACCGTGGCCGCGCCCCCGCCAGCGCTGCCCCGTGCCAGAAGAGACTCCCGGAGCAAGCTGAGGGATCAGTGAGCCGCCTGAAGGCCACCTGGATCGTCCTGGTCCTCGCGCTCGGCGCTGCCGCGGCGCTCTCGTTTGTCGTGGGTGAGGGAAACCTCTCCGATGACGCGCTGAGGAGCACGTTGCTGCGCCTGCGCGCGTGGCGACTCGCGAACACCGTGCTCGCTGGCGCCGCCCTCGCGGGCGCAGGCGTCCTCGTCCAAGGCCTGTTCCGCAACCCCCTCGCCAGCCCGTCGATTCTGGGCACCAGCGCGGGCGCAACGCTCGGAGGGGTGCTGGTCCTGGTCCTTTGGAACGCCTTGCTGGCCGCGCGCCTCGATTGGATGCCGGCCGAGTTGATCCTCCCTGTCGGCTGCCTGCTCGGGGCCTGGCTCTCCCTCACGATCCTGCTCGCCGTGACCGGCCGCGGCGCCAGCATCGTCACCGTCCTGCTCACGGGATTCATCCTCTCCAGCCTCTTCCTGAGCCTCGGGAGCCTGCTCATGAGCCTGGCCCAGAACACTTGGGAGATGGGCCGCGCGGTGGTCGCCTTCACCCTCGGCGGCGTGGACGCCAAGGGGCCGAGGCACGCCGCCCTCGCCCTCCCCCTCGTCGCAGTCACCTCGGTGGTCGCCATGGGCTGGAGCCGCCACCTCGACCTGCTGCTCTCCGGAGAGGAGGAGGCCCAGTCCCTCGGCGTCGACGTCAACGCCGCCCGGCGCTGGGTCATCGTATGGGCCTCCACGCTCACCGCCGCGGCCGTCGCCATCGGCGGCAACGTGGCGTTTGTCGGGCTCGTTGTCCCCCACGCCCTCCGCCCGTTCACGGGGCCCGAGCACCGGGTCCTCATCCCCGCTTCGCTGGTGGGCGGGGCCGCCTTCCTGACCGCGGCCGACGTCCTCACGCGGGTCCTCCCCACCGAGGGCACGATCCCCCTGGGCGTGGTGACCGGCCTCGTCGGGGCGCCGCTCTTCCTCATCCTCCTTGCCCGCGCCAGCCGCGAGGGGAGGATTGCGTGAGCGACGGTCTCCAGGTACGGGGCCTCTGGGCCAGCTATCGGCGCGGCCCGGACGTGGTCCGCGGCGTCGATCTTGACGCGGCGCGCGGGTCAATCACCGCGCTCCTCGGCCCCAACGGGTCCGGCAAGAGCACGCTGCTCAAGGCGGTGGTCGGTCTCGTCGACTCCCGCGGCGAGGTCGCCCTCGACGGAGAGGACCTCCGCTCGATCGCCCCCGAGCAGCGCGCACAGCGCGTCGCCTATGTGCCCCAGCGCTCTCTCCTCACCGCGCCCCTCCTCGTTCACGCGGTCGTGGCACAGGGCCGCTTCTCTCACCGGCGTGCGCTCGGCCGCCTCGGCCCTGACGACCGGGAGATCGTGGATCGCGCCCTCGAGGATGCAGACATCTCCCACCTGGCCTGCCGCCCCTTCACGGAGCTCTCGGGGGGCGAGCAGCAGCGCGTCCTCCTGGCGCGCGCGCTGGCGACAGGCGCCGACGTGCTGCTGATGGATGAGCCCACCAGCGCCCAGGATGTCCGGCACGCCCTCGAGCTCCACGCGATCCTGATGCGCCTGAGGGAGCGCGGCGCCGCCATCCTCGTCTGTCTCCATGACCTCTCCGAGGTGCGCGCCATCGCTGATCGCGCGGTGCTGCTCGAGTGCGGCGCGGTCCACGCGGACGGCCCCGCTGAGGAGATCGTCCATGACCGCCACATCACACCGGTCTACGGCGTCGAGCTGATCGAAGGCGGCGGCCTCGGATTCCGGCTCGCCCAAGAAGACGCCAGCGGGGAGGACGCCGGATGAAGACCAACCTCCTCAACGGTGCGCTGCTGATCGCGACGCTCGCCCTCTCGATGTGGGCCGCCACCCTCCCTGGCGGTGTCCGGACCGTCGTCCCCACGCAGGGCGGAGCCGCCGACGCGCCCGAGCTTGGAGCGACGGAGGTCGTGGACGCCCGCGGCGTTCCTGTCCCCGTCGCTCCCTACCAGCGGATCGTCTCGCTCAGCACCATCTCGGACCACGCGCTGCTGGGGCTCGTCGAACCCGAGCGGGTCGTCGCCATCACGGAGTACACCGCCCGCCACCCCGTCGCCTGGCGCTTCGGCGACCGCCCCACCATTTCGAGCTCTGGCGCGCTGGAGTCCGTGCTGTCGCTCCGCCCGGACCTCGTGGTGGTGACGCTGTACGCCGACGAGGCCTACCTCGCCCGCCTTCGAGAGAACGGGATTCAGGTCTTCGACCTCGGGGACATGAGGGGCGTCGGGACGACGCGCGCCAGCATCCGCGCGCTCGGGGCACTCCTCGACGTCCGCGAGCGCGCCGCGGCGCTCGAGAGGAGCTATGACCGCGAGCTAGCAGCGCTGGACGCGATGGTCCCCGACGACGAGCTCGTGCCCGGCATCTACCTTTCGGTCTACGGCGACACCTTCTTCGGAGCCACGGCGAACACGAGCTAC
Source organism: uncultured bacterium (assembly GCA_938083085.1). Taxonomy (GTDB): domain Bacteria; phylum Planctomycetota; class UBA1135; order UBA1135; genus Saltatorellus. Next base: position 62,252 of record CALLKX010000018.1, on the reverse strand, counting down.
GCCGACACCCTTCACCTCGGCGGGGTTCTCGACCTCGCCGCTGAGCGCGGCTTCAAGGACTGGCCCCAGTACACCGCTGAACAGCTGCTGGAGCTGAACCCGCCGCTCATCGTCACGCTCGAGGGCATGGGCAGCGTCATCCGGAGCCACGCCCTCCTCTCCACGCTCAAGGCCTGCGGCCCCGATGGCCGGATCGTCGAGATCGACGGCGCCTTCAACGGGGACGCCGGCCTCGGGATTGTCGAAGCAGCCCACCAGGTCCTCTCCCGGGTCCACCCTGCGCGGGTTCGGCCTCAGGCCGGGAGCGCAACGTCCACTTCGGCCACACACACAGCGGCTCCAAACACGGCAGCTCCGAACAAGAGCAGCCGCTGACCAACAGAACGTAACTAGACCCTCTTATTCGTCACCCCAGCTTCCCGGGGCGGCCCCACCCATTGACCCCAATGAGAACTCTCTCGACCCTCATTGCCGCCGCCCTCATGGGCACGGCCCTCACCTCCTCGACCCTTGCCCAAGTGACTGCTGCCGACGGCTACTCGGTCGCCGGCTCCATCGACCTGTCCCCCTACTGCGGGACGTTCCCGGCGGTGCACGTCTTCGCGGACGGCTCCATCCTGATCTTCGACGGCTCGAACACCTCCCACCGCTCCGCGGACGGGACCATCCTCCGCGACTATGGCACCCGCCCCTCGTCGGTCTTCGCCAGCTTCGTGAGGGTGGACGAGTCCGCCGGGCTCGCGTACATCGGCGAGTCCTCGTTCGGCACCATCTCGGAGCTTGACCTCGACACGGGTACCTCGCGCATCCTGAACACCCTCGGGTTCAACTACGACTTCGCCTTCGACCTCGTCCCCGGCCTCGCCTACGTCACGGGCTCCCCTGGGGGCTTCGGCGCCAACGCGCTGTACCGGCTTGACCTCGTCAGCGGCGCGCTCTCCCAGGTGGCCCAACTCGACGGCTTCTCCGGACCCGTCGAGGTCGACTCGCTGGGCAACGTCGTGGTCGCCGTTGACCTCGGCCTCTTCCCCATCCCCGCCGACTCGGTCAAGCTGGTCCGGTTCGACAGCGTCGAGGTGACCCTCGGCACCGTGCTCACCGACGAGGATGACGGCGAGGACTTCTCCGTCGCGTACGACGGCATCTCCTCGATGGACTACGACGCCGGTGCAGACTGCTACTCGGTGATCGAGGTCAACACTGGCTCCACGGGCTCCGAGAGCTTTGCATGGAATGTGAACAACCAGGGAGACCGCGCCGAGCTCGTGGCCACCGTCCCCGGCTTCGCAGGGGGGGCCCAGCTCCTCCAGTCCGGCCTCGGAACCGCCTTCGCGGCGTACCAGCCCGCGTACACCTCCCTGCGGATCTCATACTCCCAGTGCTTCGGCAACGGCTCGGCGGACATCTTCAACGTCGTCCCGAAGCAGGCCGCCGCGGTCTTCACCGGCCCCGGTCCGATGACGACCGGGACCGCTATCATTGACGTCGAAGGAGCAATCCCGAACGGCTACGCCTCCCTCTGGGTCGCGCGCTCCGTGGCCTGGGAGTCCATCCCGCTGATCGACGACATCGGCGGGTTGTACCCGGTCGCGCTCCAAGCGTCCCCGGCCGCATTCGGACGCCGCTTCTCCCCGCTCCAGCTCAACAGCAGCGGCGCCGGCAGCCTCCTGTTCACGCAGACGCCTCAGATCGAGGGGGCCTTCCTGCTCCAGTGGATCATCTACGACCCCGCGCTCCAGGTCATCTCGACGTCCACCGCGACGATCAACCGGTAGCGGGACCGCGTCTCAAGCGCAGTGATCGCGCGATTCGACCCGTGCTGGCCTCCCAGGCCAGCACGGGTCGTTCTCGTATGCAGTCCGGGCCCGCCCGTCACCTATAGTCCAGCAGGTCGCCCGACCCTCAACGAGCCAGGATGGTCCTCGTTGAACGGGCTCTCTCCCGCCCAGCCGAGATTCAAGCATGGCGCTCCTCCGATCGATGGCCCTCGCCGCCGTCGCCCTGGCACTCACTCCAGCCGCCCCGGCGCAGGTAAAGGAGGATCATTACTTCGAGCTTCGGTTCTCTACCGAAGACGGCCTCCCCTCGAACTCGATCCGCGCGCTGGAGTTCGATGCCGAAGGCCAGCTCTGGGTCGGGACGCTCGCCGGACTGACCGTGTTCGACGGAAACGAGTTCACCGACGTACCCCTCGCCAACGAAGGCTCGCCCCTCGCCCACCGGGTCACCGCGCTCCACTTCGATGCAGACGGCGCCCTCCTGATCGGTTCAAGCAGCGGCGTCTTGCTCCGCTACTCCGACGACGCCTTTGAGCTGCTCCTCGCCGGCAGTTCAAAGAGCATCCGCCAGATCAGGACGCGCACTGATGGATCGATCGTGACGGCAGGACCGGATCTCCTCGTCCTGCGCGACGGGGCGGTGAAGACGATTGCTTCGTCCTCCAGTAAGGTGCGAGCCTTCGGGCTTGAGGAGCGCGATGGCGTCCTGTACGCAGCCGGCCCCTGGGGACTGTGGAGGCTGAACGGGGACGAGCACGAGTTACTTGATGCGGCCGCGTTTGAGTCGCTGTTCTTCGCCCCGGACGGGAACCTTTACGCCGGCCGAGACGGCCTGGCAGTCCCCGTCAACAACCCTAGCGAGGCGTTCGATCTGGACCTCCCGAGCGTCTATGCGTCAGAGAGGGTCAATGACCGGATGACGATGCTGGCGTGCACGAACTCGACCCGGCTCCTCTTCGCCACGCCGGGCGCGCCGGCTCCCTTCCAGGTGGTCGGCGACGACATCGCGAGCAGACCACGGGCCATCGCGGTCCGTGGCAGCGGTTCATGGATTGGTTCGGACCGGGAGGGGCTGATCTACGTGGAACGGACCCCTGCATTCCAGCTCGTCGATGAAGCGGGCGACCCCTATGTCTACGCGAAAAGCGTCTTTGAGCTCGGTTCCACCTCGGCAGTCGTTCAGCCCCAGAACGGAACGCCGGCGCTCTACACTCAGCTCGAATCCCAGGCCTTGGGCGAACTCAAGGACCTTCAGTTCGTGGGCATGAATCCAAAGCCCATCTGGGGCTGCACGCGCCTGCGGGACGGAACGGCCTGGATGGCCTCAGCGGCTGGCGTCCTGAGGCTCGAGGGGGAGACGGTCCACCCAACGCGGTGTTCCACCGGGCCAGTCCGCGCCGTGGTCGAGACCCTCGAGGGCGACGTCTGGGCCACGGAGCCCGGAAGCTTCTTCCGCGTGCTCCCTGACGGAGAGCGTGGCCGATCCCTGCCTGGCCCCTCAGCGGCCCCCACCATTGTGGCGGGCGCCCGGGAGGGCTTCTATTACGTCGGGAACGACGGCGTCTATCACATCAACACGACGGCGCAGGGCGGACAGGTCGAGCGAGTCCTCGAACTCAGCGGGGCCGCCGAGCCTCGCAACCTGAAGATCGGGCCCCGAGGTGGCCTCTGGCTGACCACCTACGGCGACGGGCTCTTCCACATCCGCGGCCGTGAGGTGAGCCAGTTCACCAAGGCCTCGGGCCTGAACTGCGACTACCTCGGGTGGATCAACTTCTTTGAGACCCCGGATACCGGCCGCACCTTGATGCTCTTGAACTCGAACAGGGGCCTGGTGTCCCTTGCCCTCGACGAAATCGAGGACGAGTCCACCACGAATCTGACCTCCGTCCAGGTGCTTTCCACGGAGGAGAGCGAGGGGCCCTCTGGCGCCCGACTCGCGTGCGGCACCATTCTACTCCCGACGCTGGGCGGCCTCTTCGGCTACAGCCTCAATCAAACGTCCAGCGCCAAGCAGATACCACGGCCATTGATCGACGCCGTCGTCGTGAACGGTGAGGACCTTGACACCCCCGATGGAGTGCAATCTACCGAAGTGTTCGGCAAGGCTGACTTCGACATTGGCTTCACTGCCATCGCCATGCCCAGCAGCGTGACCGCCACGTTCTCGTACCGGCTGCTGAACACACGTGAGACGGACGGCTGGGATGTCCCCTGGGTCGACAGCTTCTCGGCAAGGTCCGTGCAGTACTTCAACCTGCCGCCGGGCGACTACTCATTCCAAGTACGTTCGAGGCTCCCCGGCAGCGAGTGGTCCGCTCCGCTGACGGTCGAGGTGGCGAGCATTCGCCCGTTCCTCTACCAGCGGCCTCAAGCCCAGATCGCGCTCTTCCTGGGCTTCTTGATGATGATCGTCTACAGCTTCGCTCGATTCATGCGCGCCGAGGGCACCTCCCAAGAGCTCTCATCACAGGTCGAACAGACCAAGACCCTCGCGGCCCAGGCCGCCCAACGGGAAGCCCGCTACGCTCGGCTCTTGGACTCCTCCCATGACGGGATCGTGCTGATCGAACTCAATGAGCAGATCTCGTTCGCGAACGACGCAGTGACCCGCAGCTTCGGGTTCGAGCGAGGGGAGCTCCTCGAGAAGGACGCCTCCTGGCTCGGCATCACGGACACCCAGTCCATCCTCGAAGCCGCCGAGGGAAGTGGCTCCGGCCCCTTGTTCACGCGGAACGTCCAGGTCACCGACAAGTACGGCATCCCCCATGAGTCCGACATCATCGCGGCGCGAACGGAACTCGACGGGAAGGGATGCCTCCTCGTGGTCATCCGAGACCTCACCGCAGACAACCTGCTGCTCGACCGCCTCGACACCAGTGAACGGCGCTTCCAGGCCCTCTTCCAGGGAGCGCCCGCCGCGCTCATCACCTTCGCACCCGACCTCCGGCTCATCGATTGGAATCGACGCGCCGAGGTGCTGCTCGGATCCATCGACAAGTCGAGCAATCCGCTGTCGGCCGCCTTCGAGGTAGGGCTCCAGCGGTCGAACTTCGTTGACCAGGTCCATGAGACGACCGAGACGCGGTCCGAGACCCGGGCGGTTCACAACACCAAGGGCGACTCGGGCGAGACGCTCCGGGTCAACTGGACCATCTCGCCCCTCACCACAGATCGGGGGGAGGTGACGGTCCTGATGGCGGTGGCCAAGGACCTACGCGAAGAGGAGCAGGCGCAGGCTCGCCTCGTCGACCTCCAACGGCGGCTCGCCAAAGCACAGGAGTCGGAACGGAGCAGGATTGCCCGCGAGATTCACGACGATCTCTCCCAGCGGCTCGCCGCGACCACGATGCACGCGGCCACGATTCGCGCTCGACTGCCAAAGACGAGCGATGACGAGGTCCCGCTGATGCTCGACGGGCTCCACGACGACCTCGTCCGCTTGACCTCGGATATCCATGCCCTCTCCAGGCAGCTTCACCCGACGGTCCTGGACGATCTGGGCCTCGTGCGCGCCGTCGACTCCGAGTGCTCGCGGCAGAGCAGCCTCACGGGGGCCGAGGTCATCTTTGCAGGTCCAGGCAGGAAGCTCGGGCTCCCCTCGGACGTGGCCCTGACGTTCTTTCGGATCGCCCAGGAGTCGATTCGGAACGCCATCAAGCACGGAGACCCAAAGTCCATCAACGTGATCCTCGAGTTCGCCGACCATCGCCTCCAACTCTCGGTCCACGACGACGGGATTGGGTTTGAGATCAGCGACGGTCGCACAGAATCACAGTCAGGGCTCGGGTTGATCAGCATGGAAGAGCGCGCTCGGCTCATCGGAGCCGACCTCTCCATCCACAGCACACCCGGTGAGGGCACGATGGTCACCGTCGAGTTGATGCTCGAAGGCGAGCAAGCCTCCAGCGACACTCCCTGATGCCCCAGGCCGAGCAGCTTCGCCGGCGGCTCGCTGGCACGCGGCCTCTCGTCCTCGACGGCGCCACAGGAACGGGGCTGATCGCGCGGCGGCCCGGCGAGCGACCTGGGGGCGGGCTCGAGCGGCTGAATCTCGACGAGCCCGACTCCGTGATCGGACTCCACGTGGAGTCCCTGAGGGCCGGGGCCCAGATCCTGCGGACGAACACCTTCTGCGCGAGCGAGCTCGAGCTGCAGCAACGGGGCCTCCCCCACCATGCAGAGGACCTCTCGCGTCGGGCTGTAGCGTTGGCCCGCGCCGCTGCCGACCGCTGCGACGTTGAGGCGCCCTGCCTCGGGGTCATCGGGCCCGGCACGACCTCAGGCCACGACGAAGGCGAGGCCGGCGCCGACCGAGGCCGGATCCGGGGGCTCTTGGCGGGAGGCGTGAACGGCATCCTCGCTGAGACGCTGCCGTCTATCCACGTCGCCCGGCGCGTCGTACAAGCGGTCCGATCGGCGAGCCGAGAGGTCCCGATCCTCATCAGCTTCAGCCTGACGGCGGACGGCGAGCTACCCGGGGGAGGCGATGCCAGCGATATTGCCCGTCTGGCCGGAGAGCTCGAGGTAGACCTCCTGGGGCTCAACTGCGCCTTCGGCCCGGCCTCCATGGACCGTCCGCTCGCCGCGGTACGCGCCGCATGGAGAGGGCCGCTCGGCGCCTGGCCCAACGCAGGGCTGCCCGAGGCCTTCGGGGGGCGCCCGGTCTGGCCCATCGGCCCGGATGCTCTGGCCGCCTGGTGCCAGCGCGCGGCCGAGTCCCAGGACCTCAGGGTGGTCGGTGGCTGTTGCGGCACCTCAGCGGCGCACGTGGCAGCTATCGTCCACGCCCTCGATCAATCCGGCGGCGCAACACGGCCCTGATCCGAGGCGGAGATCCCCGCGCCGACCAGGAGCAGCGCTGCTCCGAGCACCTCCTCCCATCCGAAGGATTGGCCCAGCGCCGCCCAGGCCAGCGCGGCGGCCCCGGCAGGCTCCAATAGCACGGTCAGCGAGACCACGTGCACGGGCAAGGATCTCGCTGCCCAGTTCATGGAGCCGTGCCCGATCAGCCCCGGCCCGAGTCCGAGCCAGAAGATCGCCATCACCTCCGCGCCCCCTGCGCCCGGGACCCAGAAGTCTCCGCCGCTCAGCAGGATCCAGCCGCCGATCGTCAACGCGGCGACCCCGTTGACCCAGGCCAGGAGCATCGGGAGCGGCAACGCATGCCCGACGCCACGGTTGACCACGAGGTAGGCCGCGCTGCACGCCCCCGCGAGGACCGCCAGACCATCCCCGAGCAGCGTCGCGGTGCCTGCGTCCGATCCCGTCAGGATAGCCGTACCCAGGAGCGCCACCGCGACACCCGCGCACAGGCGCCAGGAGATCCGGTCCCCGAGGAAGAGGCCAAAGAGCCCGGCGAAGAGCGTCTGGAGCCCAACGAGCACCGCCCCGTGAGCGACGGAGGTCAGCGTCAGGCTCAGGATCCAGAGAGAGAAGTGGGCGCCGAGGAGCGCCCCCGAGATCCAGATGCGCCGCCGGGTCGGGCCGTCGACGCCTGCGAGCCCTAGCCCTCCACCCCGGAGGCGTGTGATCACCGCCCAGGCCAACGCGGTGATCGCGACCCTCGACGCGGCCACCGTCGCGGGAGGGGCGGGCGCAGCGATCACGATCACGACCGCCGCGCTGGAGAAGACGAGCCAGCTGACGAAGAGGCTCAGGGTGAGCCGGCGCCGGTGCGAAGAGGCGAGGTTCAAGGGCGCCCCCCGCCGGAGCGTTCGATGAAGTCGATCCCCTCTCGCGCGATCGCGGCCGCCTCGCTCCCAGGTTCGAGGTCAATGACGTCCAAGAAGTGCTGGTACGCAGACGTCGGGCGCTGGAGATTGCGAAGCTGCACGAGCCCGGCTCCGAGGTGTGCGTCAGCCGCCGTCGTACCGCTCGGATGGCTCGCCAGCACGCGCCTGAACGCCGAGAGGGCGGCGCGCGCCTTACCGCTCTCCGAGAGCCAACGGCCCAGGACCAGCACCTCTCGCGGCGACTCTCGGTCCAGGATGTGGTCCGACGTCGCGAAGTAGGTGTCTGCTGCGTCACTCAACCGGCCTGAAGCGACGAGGTCCGCGAACGACGGTCGCCGCGCAGCCGCGGCCCGGTGCCCCCTCGCCTCTCGGAACTCCCGCGGGCGCGACTCGCGCTCCCGGCGGTCGACGAGGAATGCGGCGCCAAGCCCCGCGAAGAACCCTCCGATGTGGGCCCCGTACGCCACCCCGGAGGGGCCGGCGTTTCCCTGCGCCAGCGCCGGGAGGATGTTGCTCAGGATGATGTAGCCCCCGAGCACCACCCTGGCCGGAACCCGGATCACCTGGATGAAGACGAAGAAGAGCACGAAGACGTTCACCACGTTCCTCGGAAAGAAGAGGAAGTAGAACCCCATCACTCCGGAGATCGCGCCGCTGGCCCCGACGAGCGGGATGTCTGATCCGCGTGACATCGCCGCGAAGAACAGCGTCGCCGCGGCGCCGGTCCCCAGATAGGCCGCCAGGTATCCGAGGCGGCCGAGCCGATGCTCGACGTTGTCGCCGAAGATCCACAGGAACAGCATGTTCCCCGCGAGGTGGAACAGGCCGCCGTGGAGGAACATCGAGGTCAGGAGGGTCAAGGCTGACGCGTGCGCCGGCCTGAAGCCGTACTCGAAGACGAAGACGTCGTAGTTGGTCAGCCCTGGCGACAGCACGCTCCGGCCAGCCCCCCGCATGTACTCCTGAACCAGCGGGTGCGCGGGATCCGCGGCGCCGTGGAAGGCCGCCGTCGCGAGGAGGTAGATCGCCACGTTGAGGCCGATCAGGCCCCAGGTGACCAGGGGCCGTCCGGGCGGGTTGGGCGCGTCGCTGATGGGCAGGAACAAGGTTCTCTCCAGGCTCTGATGCGCCGCTCGGGCGCAGCCTGAGCCGCGCGATCATAGGGTTCCGCCACGGGCCTGCAGAGACTCTCCCCCACAACCAATGGAGCGGCCCCGCTGCGCCGGGTGGCGCGAGCGGGGCCGCAGGACCAGGGAGGGGTGATCCCCCCTGGAGGCCGGGGTCCTCCGCGGAGGACGCCCTGGCTCAGGGGCAGAAGGTGACGCTGAGACCGTCGGTCAGGTTGAACAGCGCGCCGCCACCGGCGAGGTCGCGGTACAGGAACTGGAAGTTCCAGGTCTCACCCACCGCGACCTGTCCGCTCGGGTTGGGCGGCGCCGTGTTGTCGAACGGGAGGATCGCGGTCCCGAAGAAGTCCGCCGAGGACACGCCCAGCCGGATCACAGACCCGAGGCAGAGCGTCCCGTTTCCGACCGGCGCCGTGGCGCGGTCCGGCGCGTAGGCGAAGATGCCAATCGTGCCGCCGGGGCAGCCGGACGCCACGAGCAGGAGGTCGTTTGCACCGATGCTCGCGCTCCCACCAGGGAACATGACCGCGGAGAGGCCGGTCGAGTTAGGAGACGAGGTGCAGTACGACTGGAAGCCGCAGTTCGCGGGGCAGAGCTCGAAGACCTCGAGGTCGTCCACTGCCGCCTCGACGATCGAGCCGCTCCCGAGGTCCGCCGCGATGAAGCGCAGGGTCACCGAACCGGTCGCGGAGACGAGGTCGCTGACGCGGAAGGTCGTACGCGCCCACCCGCCAGCCTCGGCCGCCGGGCCGAGGGTCTCGACGTTGACCCAGGTGGAGCCGCCGTCCGCCGAGACGTCCACCGTGAAGACGTCGTCGGTGTTGGAGCCCGCCGAGTTGTTGTACGAGCGCCAGTAGCCAATGTAGGGGTCGGCTGAGGTCGACACATCGATGGCCGGAGACAGCAGCGTGGTGAAGCCGCCGTCCACGTCATTCTCGCCCAACGAGCCGCCGGGGCTCCCCTGACCGGTGACGAAGCAGAGCGAGCCGCCGAGGGTGTGGTCGTCCTCGGGCTGCGCCGCCGTGCCAATCGGATCCACGAGCACCCACACACCTGTGGTCGCCGTGTCGCCCGCGAGGCCCGCGGTCCAGCCGCTGGTCGCCTCAAGGTCATCCGTGAAGACGATGTTCCGCTCGATGGCCTGGGCGGAGTAGGCCGCGGCTGCTCCAGAGGACGGGGCCAGCGCGGTGCTGCCGCTCACGAGGGGGAACTCGAAGTAATAGTCGATCTGTGACGGGCAAGCCGCCGCGGGGAAGGTGGCCCGGAAGGTGTCGTTCCCGATGAAGGGTAGCGGCTCCGAGACGAAGCCGGCGCCGGTGTCGAACCAGACCAGCGCGGCAGCGGTGTCCGCCGCGTCGGTCCCGGGGGTGACGATCACGTCCAGGGTATCTCCCCCAGCCGGGCTGACCTCATCCGGACGCGCCACGGGGAAGGAGATCCCCACCGACGTCGCCGGCGTCATCTGCATCGCGATGTCCGAGTTGATCCGGCCGAAGCCGAAGTTGTCGTCGACGCCAGCGGCGCCGAGGTCGTCGCAGGACATGCGGAGCACGTCCTCCACCTGCTGCGGGGTCAGGCTCGGGTTCTTCGACCAGATCAGCGCGCAGAGCCCGGCCGTCATGGGGCAAGCGAAGCTCGTGCCGCTCACGTTGCTGTAGCCGCCGCTGTCATTGGTGGTCCGGACGCCCTGACCGGGCGCGGTGAGGTCCACGAACGAACCGCGGTTCGAGAAGGAGGCGAGCGCATCCGAGGAGGTCGTGGCGCCGACGACGATCACGTCGTCATCCCGGGGCCCTGAGAGGACGTCCGATGAGTTGCCTGCCGCCCAGACGAGGAGGGCGCCGAGGCCGCGGACGTAGGTGCCGGTCGAGTTCACCGAGCCGGACTGAACGCCGCTGTAGCTCACGCTGGCCACCTTGTCACCGACCTCCGCTGCAGAGCGAGCCGCCCGGGTGAGGTTGGAGAGTGACGCGCCGCCGTTCGTGGAGTCGGTCACCCGCATGGTGCGGTGCCCGAGGTTCCAACCGACACCGGAGACCCCGATACCGTTGTCACCGTTGGCGGCGGAGGTGCCCACGCACAGCGTGCCGTGGCCGTTGATGTCCTCGATCGGACCGCCCTGGCTCTCCCAGGTGTCCGAGGGCGCGTGGTAGCCCTCCTGACGGTGCAGCTGCAGGTCCGCGTGCGACAGCAGGATGCCCGTATCGCAGATCGCGACGACGATCGAGGGATCGCCGGTCTCTTGGTCCCAGGCCGCGCAGGAGGCCATGCGGTTCGCCTGGTGATGCCACTGCTGATTGAACTGACTGTCGTCAGGGCAAGCGATCGGATAGACGGTCCAGTCCGGCTCGACGTACTGGAACGCGCCGGTCACGAGCAGGTCGTTCGCGACGCTGGTCTCGGTGGCGCCCGAGGGGACGAAGAACAGGTACTCGTCGGTCGCACCCACGTACTCCTTCAGCTCGAAGGACTCCAGCGCCCGACGTGCGAGCTCCTGCAAGCGGCGCGCCTCGTCCGGGGTCTGACCACGCTCAGCGGCGCTCGAGACCTGAAGCGGCCGGGCGCACATGACGCCGGAGAACTCGAGTTCCCCCTCGATTTCCTGGAACTCCACGAAGGTGGACGGGCTGGAGGCTTCCTGGGCGTGGGCGAGGGGCGCTGCCACCAGAAGGGCTGCGGGGATCAAGCGCGGGAGGAGTTTCATCGAGATGGGGGTTGGGGAGAGCTAGCGGGACCGTGGGAAGACGGCCCGCGTCTGAGAGATGTTCCGGCAGTCCGCAGAGGGCGTCGAATGAATTAAGTGTCTCAGTTCCTGACGAGGACGACGTCGTCCACGAACAGGAACTGCCCGCCAGAGGCGGTGGCGGTCACGCGGAGGGACTGAGCGCCGGCCGGGATGGAGAGGCTGGCCTGCACGCACGCGTAATCGACGGTGGCCGCCACAGGCACCGAGACGGTGGCCAGGACGGCCTGGGAGGCGTCCAGGGCCTCCAATGAGAGGCTTGAGGCGCCGCTGCCGCTGGTGCGTAGCAGAGCGTTCAGCTCGCAACTGGTGGCCCCAAGCGCCCCGGTGAGCGCCCAAAGCGATGAGTCATTGAGCCGCACCGCGGGCGCGGCGACCCCTCCCACCGGCACGAGGTCGGCGACGCCGCTGGACTGCCACCCGCTGAGCCCGTGATCGAAAGCACCGTTCTCCACCCCGTTCGGGTCGGCCAGCTCAATGGCCGCTTCGCCGTCAATCACCTCAAGGGTGTCCAGCTCCGGAGAACCGCCCCGTCGCCCCGAACCCGAGGCCACATAGATACGTCCGTCCACCGCGCCGATTCCGCCGCTGTGTCTTCCGTCGACGAGCGACGGCAGGGTCGTCCAGCGCCCCGCGATCACGTCGAGGGCTTCACACTCGTCGTGTGCGTCCTGCTGCGTGGTGCTCTCACCTCCAATGACCACTGCGAAGCGGCCGACCGGCGTCGCCAGGGCGCCGGCCCTCGGTGTCGGGAGGTCACGGGCGATGGTCGACCACTGCCCGGAGCTGAAGTCGTAGATATCGACCGCGCCGATCGTGTTGGCAAACGGGTTCGGCTGCGTGGTCGTTCGTCCGCCAGCAGCCACGAGGCGATTCCCGATCACGACGGTGCTGAAGTGATCGCGGGCGCGCGGCGCATCGGGGAGCGCCTGCCACGTCTGGCTCGAGGGGTCGTACTCGTCGAACCAGGCTCGCGCCCCGCCGTTATGGCCCTGGTTGTTACCACCGAGGAGGTAGATCTTCCCGTCCCGTACGAATACGCCGTTGGCGCCGCGGCGGCGCGCCGCGGGGATCAGTGGCCCCTGCGCCCACTGGTCCGTGGCTGGGTCCCAGGTCCAGATGTTGGAGACGCTAGTCTCGTTCGGATAGGACCCCGTGAACGCACCGACGATGTAGACGATCCCACCGAGGACGACCGGCTGGAAGTGGTTGATCTCGAAGGGCGGCAGCCCCATGGACGTCCATTCGCCCGTGGTCGGGTCGAAGGCCTCAGTCGGGCGGTTGCCCCGCCCCCCCATCAGGTAGAGCCGGCCGTTGACCGTGACCATCGCCGACTCGTGGCGGCAGGTCAGCACCGAGCCGTCCGTGGACGGGAGCACCTCCCAGGTCACGGGGGCCGCGCGGCGGAGCCGGATCAGCCGCGCCACGGAGGGGACGCCCTGCCCGTCGATCACGAACAGCATGTACGCGCCCGGCGGGGCGACGTTGCCGTTGAGCGGGCTCGTGAGGTCGAGGGAGGCGCCGCTCTGAGTGAAGGAGAGTTCGAGGCACCGCTGGTCGGTGTTGATCCCGTGGGTCGCGCTGCCGAGGCGGACGAGGGTGGCGCGCGAGACGGCGGCAGCGCCCGAGAGCTGGACCTGGAACGGCGCGTCGTACGCCAGCGCCTCAGGCGCCGCGACGATCTCGGGGCGCGGCGCGAGCTGGCCAGTGGCCGTCGAGAAGAGGTAAGGCGGCCGGAAGATCTCGGATGAGAGGGAGCCGACGCCCGGGCTCGAGACGCCGCCGCCCGTCCAGACCGTGGCGTCGGGCAGGAGAATCGAGGTGGAGCGGTAGCCCCTGGGCTCGCTCGACGCGGCGCAGAAGGCCCACTCTCCGGTCGCGGGGTCCCAGAGCTCTGCGACCCGAATCGCCGTCGACGTCGAGACGGGGTTGTGCCGTCGGGATCCCCCGGTCACGAGCACCGTTCCATCCGCGAGCACCGTCGCGTCATGGTCCGCCCGGCGGAACATCATCTCCCCCGCGCTCGAGACCGCAGGGGTCGGGCCCGTGACGTCGATCACCACCGCCGAGCGGGCAGCATCCGGAACGCTGGAGAAGCGGTCCACCCCGCCGAGCACCAGGATCCGATCGGACCCGAGGCTTGCGGCGGACCCCCAGATCCGCTCCATGGACTCTCGCTGCCCCTGGAAGGCCCAGGATCCTCCACCCTCGGTCTCGATGACTCCGAGGTTCTGATCCCATCCGGCGACGACGACGTCGCCCTCGGGGCTCAGGTGGACGAAGGGGAACAACCCGTCGACGGCGCCGATGCCCGCGTTCAACCAGGCGCCAAGATCCGCGCCGGGGAGCCGGGTCCAGGCCTCGCCGTCGAAGCGCGCCGGGACCGTGTTCACCGAGCCCAAGTCTGCTCCGCCGAGCGCGAGGAAGGAGCCGTCTCCGAGGGTGAGGCCGGCGGCGCCATGCCAGGCCTCGCCTGAGGGTGCGAGCGGGATCCAGGTCCCGGTAGACGAGTCGAAGCGGCTGAGCTGATCCGCGCCGATCGGTGCCGACGAGGACGTCCGGCCCGCGTAGCCGCCGAGGGCGAGGAGCTCGCCGGTGGAGAGCCGCGAGAGCGCAGCGCCATAGAGCTCCGCGCTCGAGTGGTCCGCGGGAGTATGAACCCCGGTGCTGGGGTCAAAGAGGTCCACGACGGTCGTGTCGTGGGGGTCCGTCGGAGGCAGCGTGCCCGGTCCGCTGACGACCGCGCTCGAGAAGGTGAGGAGCTCGCCAGAGTCCAGCAGCACGGACTGGATCGGATCGACCGGCCAAGACTCGGCGGGGAGCCACTCCCCGCGCGTCGACCTGAGGGCCGACCCGTCGCCAGGCTGGAACCGCGGCGCGGACAGGAAGGCGTCGGCCCAGTCGGCAAGGTCATTCTGGGACCCATCCCCGCCGTCATGAACGACCAGGACCAGCTCGCGGACACCACGCAGGTTGAGCCGGCCGGTGAACACGGGTGCGTCGGAACCCGTCAACAGGCCAGAGTTGTAGAGGACGGCCCCGTCCCCGAGCACCTCGAAGACCACGGACCCCGAGTTGCCCACGGAGTCATCGACGCCGACCCAGCTGCTGAACGCGAAGGCCCTTCGCTGGAGGTCAAATGCGATCGCGCTGGTCGAGTAGCAGCCGATGCCGCGGGCGTAGCTCTGCCCTCCGATCGTCAGGGCGGCGCCATCCCCTGCGGCTGCAGCGCCGTTGCTCTCGTCGAGCTCAATGGGGCCGAGCCCATTCTGTGCCCAGAGAAAAGGCACGGCCGACAGGGCCTTGCCAGCCCGCGCCGGCGCCCTCCCAGTCTGGGTGCCGATGCTGGTGAAGCCGTTCCCGCTCTGAGCCGTCACCTGCGCCGCCGTGACGGCGCTGAGGAGGAGGAGGAGGGTCAGGCTTCGCATGGATGAAGGTCACGGGCAGGCGCTGAGCTCGCCAGCGGCAGGGTCCCAATCAGAGACCCAGTGACGGCGACCGTCCAGCTGGAGCGCTCAGAGGGCCCAGGGGCCCCCGTTGGACGCGCCTGGCGACCGCGCGGTTCCTTAAAGGTACCCCGCTCCCGTCAGCGGGGTACCGCGCCCTCATTCCAGGCCATTCTCCTCGGCAAAGGCGCGGATGTCAGCCTCGCCCAAGAGCCGCTTGTAGCGGAACGGCTGCGAGGCTGGGTTGGACCGCTTGTAGCCATTGAGCAGCGCCGGCGTGAACTCCGTGATCTGGAGGAGACGCTGCGCCGCATCGTCCCGGAGCGCCTCGGTCTGACAGCACACGATGATCCGGACCATGTCATCGATGGCTTCCGAGGGATCGTACTTCTTGGGGTACGTCACCCGGTCGTAGACCACCGCCGCGTCCGCGAGCTTCTCTTCGTAGAACTCCTTCTCGGCGGTGACCAACTCCTGCCGTAGCTGCTCGGCCCCGGTCGCGTCCGGTCCAGCCGCCGTTGCGGCAAACCGGTCGATGGCCCCGAAGCCGCCGCGGAAGTCCTTGGGCTCCGCCGCGGTCAGCCCCCAGACCTCCCAGCGAATGTCCTCGAGGGTGTCGTCGCTGTCCAACTCGGCGACGGGTCCGATCCGGTCCATCAAGCGCCGGACACGATCCACGTCAGGGTGAGTCGGAAATTCATCAACGAACCACTTCGCTCGATTCATGAACACGCGGGCGTGGGGGCGTTCGCCCTTGGGGTTCCACTTGCTCTCCGAGTAATTGATCAGCCGCGCGTCCTTCCAGGGGTTGATCCCTGTGTTGCGGACCGAGTCGTCCAGCTCATCCATGAGCTCATCCTTGACGGTCTCGGCCTTCTCAACCATCCGTCGCTGATCCGGGGTCAGCTGCTCGGCCGCGAGCTGCGTCAGGGTCGCCCGGGCACCTACGGGATCGTCCTGCCGCTCTCGCTGGTAGCGATTCCACTCAGCGGTGAAGTCGAAGTTCTCGCCCGCCAGCCCCTTGGAGGTCTGGTTGAGCAGCATGAACGCCACGATGACCAAGACGAGGACCACGGCGCCGGCGACGACACCGGCCGGGATGGCCGGCCCCTTGGACTGCTGCCGACGGCTCGACGCGACACGCCCGCCGCCAGACCCGCCCTTCCCTCGAGCCGACGATCCTCGGCGAGAGGTGCTGGCGGCCTTGGGCTTCGCGGGCCCCTCGCCCTCGTCGTACTGAACGGTGAGTTTTGCGCTCCCGATGGAGACCGCCTGACCGTCCTTCATGAGGTACGAGCCCGAGATCTGAGCCCCCCCCGCCTTGGCCGGCATGACCCCCTTGGCCAGCTGAAGCGTGGCTCCCTCTGGCCCCATCTCGATGACGCCATGGCGCTCCGCCACGTCCTCCGAGCTGAGCTTGAGGGTCGCACCCTCGCCGCTCCCGAAGGTGAGCTTGCCGGAAGAGAGCTTGAACCTGCGGACCTCGCCGCCTTCATCGAGTGTGAGTCTCGCCATGGCCCCATTGAAGCCGGGACGAGAACTCCCTGTCGAGGAGCAATCGGACCTAGCGGGAATCCGGCGCCGCCCCACTCCCGACGCGGCCCCCCGAATCAGACGGCGAGGACCCGAGGTGAAAGGTCCGCGGGCCGGATCACGCCCCCCGAGAGCGCCACGGCGCGGCGCAGCTCGTTCTCCAGCTCACGGACATTCCCCGGCCAGGACCAGGTCGCGAGAGCGGCGAGGGCCTCCTCGGTGATTGAGGCCTCCCGGCCAACCTCCTCGGCGATCCCCGGGAGGAGAGCCCGGGCGATGGCTCGTACGTCATCCCCCCGGTCCCGAAGGGGCGGGAGATGGAGCGTGACCACATTCAAACGAAACATCAGGTCCTCCCTGAAGGCCCCGCTGGCCACGGCCGAGGGGAGGTCGCGATGGGTCGCGGCGATGATCCGAACGTCCACCTTCCGGGTCGTATTGGCGCCGACGGCGCGGACCTCGCCGTCCTGGAGGACTCGCAGCAGCTTGGCCTGCATGGACAGCGGCATGTCCCCAACCTCGTCCAAGAAGACCGTCCCCCCATCCGCCACCATGAAGTGCCCCGGGCGGTCCGCCACCGCGCCGGTGAACGCCCCCTTCTTGTGACCGAAGAGCTCGCTCTCCAGGAGGTTCTCGGAGATGGCGGCGCAGTTCTCAGCGAGGAAGGGCCCGGCCTTGCGGGGGCTCGCGTCGTGGAGCGCCCGGGCGACCAGCTCTTTTCCGGTCCCCGTCTCCCCTTGGATCAAGACGGGCACACCAGAGGCCGCGACGCGGTCAATCATCGCGAAGAGCTCGAGCATGGGAGGGCTGGACCCGACCATCCCGAAGCGGCCGCTCGGCTCTGCTGGTTGGGCGACGCCTGCGGCCGACCCTCCCGGCGCCGCCGGGGCGCAGGCGACCTCAGCGGCCTCCAGCGCCTGCCGCGCATAGTTGCCAAGGGAGGTCACCACGCCCAGCTCCTGCGCCTGAGCGAGGACACGGTCGAAGGCCATCTGCACCTCCTCGGGCAACCTCGCGGGCCCCCCGGCGTCCTGAGCGCTCATGCTTCCAGGCGCTCCAACGAGGCGTACTGCAGGAGCAGCTGCTTGCGGCCGGCGGTATTGAAGACCACCGTGGCCCGAGCGTTGATCCCCGCGCCCGCGAGCGCCTCGATCCGCCCGCGCCCGAAGTGCGGGTGCTGAACTAGCTCTCCCACGACCAGCCCTGCCCCGGTTCCCTCCACAGGGTCGAAGGCGCCCAGCGCCTCCTCTTCGCGCTCCTCGGGCCCGACGCCAGCGACGTCCCCCTCGGGGAGCTCCCGCAGGTATCGAGACGGGAGGGTGGGCCGTCCGCCGCCGTAGAAGCTGCGGAAGGTCGTGTGCGTGATGAGCAGCCGCTTCATGGCGCGGGTGATCCCAACGTAGAAGAGCCGCCGCTCCTCCTCGATCGCCGTGTCCGGGTCCTCGGCCTCATCCACGGCGCGCTCGTGAGGCAGCAGCTCGTCCTCCGCACCCGCGATCACAACGAAGGGGAACTCCAGCCCCTTGCACGCGTGGAGGGTCATGAGCTTGACCCGGTCCTCATCGCCCTCGTAGGCGTCGGTGTCTGCGACGAGGGCCACCTCCTCCAGCATCCCACGGAGCTTGCCGTCAGGTTGCCGCGAGTCGTACTCGGCGGCGAAGGCGCGCAGCTCCTCCACGTTGGCCGCGCGGTCCACGGTCGAGGTGCCGTCGTCAAGTTCGGCCATCCAGCGGTCCACGTCGATGGCCTCGAGCACGACATCCAGGGCCACAGCCGCGTCCAACTCACGCGCTGGCGCGAGCTCTTCCATGAGCTCACCGAAGGTGGCCAGGCCCTTCTTCGCCCGGCCACGGATCGCCTCAAGGGCGAGCGGGTCGCCCAGCGCGGCCGACAGGGAGAGCCCACGCTCCGCCGCGAAGGACGCCAACCGGGCCAGGCTCGTGTCCCCCACCCCGCGGGACGGTGTGTTCACGACTCGAACAAAGGCCACGTCATCCGCAGGGTTGAGGGCGAGCCGCAGGTACGCCACCACGTCCTTGATCTCCTTGCGCTGGTAGAACTCCAGCCCCGCGACCACCTGGTAGGGCACCGAGTCATAGCGGAGCGCCGTCTCGATCGCGCGCTGGAGGAACCCGGCGCGATACAGCACCGCGCAGTCCCCGTAGCGGCCGCCGCGCGCCACATGGGACCGCACCTGCGCCGCGATCTCCCGCGCCTCGTCGTTCTCGTCGCCGCACTCGATGACGGCGATCTGCTCGCCCTGCTCACCCTCCGTGAACAGGTCCTTGTCCTTGCGCGCCTGGTTGTTCGCAATCACCACGTTCGCCGCGTCCAGGATCCGCGCCGTGCTGCGGTAGTTCTGCTCGAGGCGCACGACCTTGGCGCTCGGGAAGTCCTGCTCGAAGTCGAGGATGTTGCGGATGTCCGCGCCCCGCCAGGCATAGATGGACTGGTCCGGGTCGCCGCAGACCGTCAGGTTCTGGTGGAAGGACGCGAAGTGCCGGACCAGCAGGTACTGCACGCGGTTCGTGTCCTGATACTCGTCCACGAGCACCTGCCGGAAGCGGCGCGCGTAGCCATCCCGGACCCCGGGGTGATTGTCGAACAGGTCGAGGACCTTGAGCAGGAGGTCGTCGAAGTCGAGGGCGTTCTGCTGCTGCATCCGCTCCCGATACTTCTTCTCCACGGCGTGATAGACGTCCTCGTCCATGCTCCCGTCGGAGAGCTGGAGTCCGTCCTCGCGGCCACGGTTGTTCTTCCGCGAGGAGATCCACCCGCCGATGACCTGCGCACGGAAGCGCTTGGGGTCATACCCCAGCTCCTTCACGATCGACTTGATCAGGCCGTTACGGTCTCCGGTGTCGTGGATCGAGAAGTCCCGCGTGTACCCGTCGAGCGCGTCGATCTCTCTGCGCAGGATCCGGGCGCACATGGAGTGGAAGGTGCCGATCCAGGGCGCGCCTCCATCGCCCGCCGGGACCAGGCGCTCCACCCGCTCCCGCATCTCCTTGGCGGCCTTGTTGGTGAAGGTGATCGCCAGGATCTCCCAGGGGGCCACGCCGCGGTTCAGGATCAGGTTCGCGATGCGAGTCGTCACGACCCGTGTCTTCCCCGAGCCCGGACCAGCCACGATCAAGAGGGGCCCATCGCCGTTGAGCACCGCCTCCCGCTGCTGCGGGTTGAGACCCTCGGTGAGCGTCTCGTCACTCTGCTCCGCCGCTTCAGCCAGCGAGTCTTTCACGTCCAACCAATCCATTGCGGCGGCGAGTCTACCCGCCGCGCCACCCCTGACCACGCGCCGCCCGTCAGCTTCGGCTCGGATCGCGAATGACCATGAGTCGCAGCTCGGTCATCTCCTCCACGGCGCTCGCCGGCCCCTCGCGACCAAGGCCGGAGTCCTTGACCCCACCGTAGGGCATGACGTCCGCCCGCCACGAGGGGATGTCTCCGACGATCACGGCCCCCACCTCGAGCTCGTCCCAGGCCCGGTGAGCCCGGAGCAGGTCCCGTGTAAACACCCCCGCCTGGAGGCCAAATCGAGTCCTGTTGGCCTCGACGAGCGCCGCGTCAAAGTTCCTCACGCGGACGAGGCAGACCACCGGCCCGAAGACCTCTTCATCGAGCACGGGCTCCCCGGCAGGGACCCCCTCGAGGAGCGTCGCGGGCACGACAGAGCTCTCCCTGGGGCCGCCACAGAGCAGCGTCGCGCCGGCTTGAATCGCGCCGCCGACCCACTCCTCCACGCGCATCGCGTCGGCCTCGGAGATCAAGGGGCCCACGGTCACCGCCGCGAGCGACGGGTCCCCGTGGACAACGCCCGAGACCGCCTCGACGAGGAGCTCCCGGAAGGCCTCGTAGACCTCATCCACGACGATGACCCGCTGCACACTGATGCAGCTCTGCCCCGCCTGGTAGTAGCCACCGAACGCAATTCGCTGCGCCGCATCCGCCAGGTCGGCGGTCTCGTCCACGATGGCCGCCGCGTTCCCTCCCAGCTCCAGCGTGACGCGCTTCTTCCCCGCTCTCCGCCTCAGCATCCAACCCACCTCATCCGAGCCAGTAAAGGAGAGCTTGGCGACCCGATCGTCGGTGGCGAGGGGCTCCGCGTCCGCCCCCCTCGCAGGGAGGATCGAGAAGGCCCCCTCCGGCAACCCGCTGCCCGCAAGGATCTCACCGAGGATCAACGCGCTGAGCGGTGTGCTGCTCGCCGGCTTGAGGACAAACGGACAGCCCGCTGCGATGGCCGGCGCCACCTTGTGCACCACGAGGTTCAGGGGGAAGTTGAACGGGGTGATGAACCCACACACACCGACCGGGACCCGCATGTAGCTCCCGCGGTACCCGGTATTCGCCGGGCTGGAGGAGAGCGGGAGGAGGCCACCGCTCGCCTCCATCGCGACCCGCGCGGAGATGCGGATGGTCTCCAGCGCCCGGTCGACCTCGCCGGCGGCGAACTGAAGGGGCTTCCCCGCCTCGCGCACCAGCACACAGCTGAGCTCATCGCGTCGCGCCAGCATCCCCTCGCCCAGGCGCTCGAGCACGGCGGCGCGCTCGTGGCCCTCCATGCGTCGCATGGCATCGCGGCAGCTGCTGGCAGCGGCGATGCCTTGCCGGATGATCTCCGGGGACGCGAGGGCCACCTCATCGATCGTCTCGCCCGTGAACTTGTCCTTCACCGTCAGGCCGTCGGACGAGGAACGGGGCTTGCTCGCGAGGAAGTGAGGTCTCATGGGGAGCGCGCCTGCGGGTGACAGGCCGGTCGCCGATGATAGGCGCGCGGGCGGGCCGCGTCCTCGGTCTCGACCCCCGGCTCGACCCCCGGCTCGACCCCCGGCTCGACCCCCGGCTCGACTCCCGGCCCGACTCCCGGCCCGACTCGTGGTGCTGACGGCTGTGGCCCCGGAGTGGCCCTGGAGTGGCATCTGCCGTCGCGGCAGGTCCGCGGTCCTCCCGGCCGGGGAGCAGCGATCCCCATGAAAAAAGAACTCCCCGACTGGCGAAAGCCAATCGAGGAGTGAGGCCCGACGTCATGGAAACGGATCGCCTGCCAAGAAAGACCCGAGGCGCCGTGCCTATTTTTTTAGGGAGGGAGAGCAGGCGTCGCAGCGCCCACAGACCACTTATCGGTAATTAGCCACCCAATATCAACCCCAATACTAGGAGTTATACCAGCGGCCATCTGCCACCCTCCAGGGCTCTCCGGACGCCGAGGCGACGACCTCCCCCCGGGCTGTGCCTGGCAGAGGGGGGGATGGCACCGGGGGGCGCCGGGGCGCTCGGCAGGCGGATCGCAGTCGGCGCGCCGATGGGCGCCGCTGTGGAGGCCGCCGGGAGGGCAAGGCCCTAGGCTGGGGCTGCGATGACCTCGACGCGGCTGCTCAAATGGACCCCCCTTCGGAGAGTAAGAGTGGTGTCCGAGCACAATCCGAGCGCTCTGGTGGGCCTCGCGGAGCGCTGCTGCTCCCTCGCTCCTCAGCCGCACCATCAGGCGGTCACACTCGACGGGATCGAGGGGACCTTGAAGGGCGGGCCCGTCTCCCTCCGCCGCTCCTTGCAGCTCGGCGTCCGGCGCTGGCTCCTGGGCGCCCCCGCTCCTTGCGAAGCCGAATCCGACCACCTCATATGGATGAGGAAGCGGCTCTTCCGCGCGGCCGAGCCCCTGGGAGCCGTCACCATCCATCGCCTCGGATTCCCCTCCAGCGAGCTGCTGGTGACGCGGAGGGTCCGGGGGGCGCTGACCCTCGACGACGCCGTCGCCGCGGCGACCCCTGCCCGCCGAACCCACCTCTTCGCGGAACTCGGGAGGGAGATTGGACGCATGCATGCCCTGCGCTTCCTGCACGCCGAGCTCTACCCCAGAAACGTCCTCGCCACCGAGCCTTGCAACGAACCGGGGCCCGGGTTTGGCCGCTCGTTGATCTGGCTGGGGACCGCTGGGGGCGGACCGACCGCCTGGCGCCGAGGCAACCTGCGGCGAGTCGAAGATGACCTGGGGGCCTGGTTCAGCCTCGCTGCCGACTGGATGCGAACGGAGGACACGGACGCGCTCTTGCTCGCCTACGCCGCATCGCGCCGTGAGAACGGTCGGCCGGTGGCGAGCCTCCCCGGGCTCGTAAGCTCGATCCAGCGCTCCCGTCGGCGCGCGCTGGCCCGGTTCGAGCGGTGCCCGCGAGACCTCGGCGGAGCGGCCTTCCCGATCGCCGGATGGGATCCCGATGTGGGGCGGCTACTCAGGCTCTGGAGACGCGGAGCAGCCCTGGCCCACCCGCCCGTTGTTTCACGGCCTCCGGTGGTCTAATACACTCTCGAGAGACCACGATGCCGATCTACGATTTCAACTGCGCGAGCTGCGGACACACCTTTGAGGAGTTGATCCTCGGAGCCGAGGCCCCCGAGTGCCCCAAGTGCTCGAGCGCTGACGTGGAGAAGAAGATCTCCTCGTTCAGCATCGGGACCCCCGCGTACCTGCGAGGCAGCGTCCCCATGCCCGAGAGTCCAGCCAGCGGCTTCGCCGCGGGATCCTGCGACGATGGCGGCGGCCCTGGAACCTGCTCCTCCAACTAGGCGGCTCGCGCCCCTGGTGGTCGCTGCGCTGGTCGCCTGCGCAGCGTGCGATAGGGATGAGCCAGCGGGACTCGATCCTGGGCCCGACTCCGGTGCCCAATCCGGGCTCAACTCCGGGCTCGACCCTGGGCTCAGCTCCGCGGTCTCAGCCGCCGCGCCCCCCTCGCAGGGCAGGGGCCGCCGCGAGGCGCCCGCGGACCTCTCGGAGCTTGCGGCGCTCGGATACTCCGGCTGGGATGAGCCTGCTGCGATCCCAGCCGCCCCCATGCGGGCGGACGTGGCCTCTCCCTGGCCGCGAACCTTCGCGGATGACCGGGACCGCGTGGTCGTGATCTCCGCCGAGGGCGAGGTCATCGGGGGGCACCGGGTCCCCGACCGGCGCCAGGTCGAATTTGCCCGGGTCCTGCCCGGCGGCCGCATCGCGTGCGTCTCGGTGGATGAGGGCCTCACGCTGCTCGCGCCGGACGGCGAGGTCCTGTGGGCTGTGAATCTCCCGTGTCACCATGAGGTCGCGCTGGTGCCCGAGGGGCGGGACGAAGGGAGTCGGCGGCTCGCGGTCGCTGTTCATCACGAGGTCACGCACCGCGGACGTCGCGTGCGCTTTGACGAGGTGGTCTTCCTCGAGGAGGCCTCCGGCGCTCCGGCGACGGACCTCGAGACCTGGAGCACATGGGACCACATGGGCTCGCTCAAGGAGCGAACGGCGGCCGAGCACCCGCTGGACGGGTTCGCCCCGAATCCGGGCGCCGACCCGACGGTCTACGACTACTTCCACCTCAACTCGATCGCCTTCAGCGGACCGCGCTCCATGCTCGTCTGCCTCCGAAACGTGGACCTGGTGGTGGAGGTCAACCTCCCGAGCGGCGACCTCGGGCGGTCCTTCGGCCCCGGCTCCCTGGACTGGCCCCACGCCCCCACCCCCGTGGACGGTGGCCAGCGGTGGCTGATCTTCGACAACGGCAAGCACCGGGGCTGGTCTCGGGTCATCGAGGTCGACCCCGACCGCGGCGAGGTGACATGGTCCTACCCCCCCGACGGGGAACGCAGCCTCTTCAGCGAGGTTCGGGGGTTCGCCCAGCGCCTCCCCGGCGGGACCACCCTGATCACCGAATCGGAGCGGGGTCGCGTCCTGGAGGTGAACCGCGCCGGGGATCTCCTCTGGGAGTTCTGGAACCCCGAGGTGCGCCGCACGGGCGACGGCCGCGAGGCCAGGCGGCGGATCTACCGCATGACCGCTGTCCCGCCCTCGGATGTGGGCCTCTAGGAGCAAGTTGTTAGCCTCCGCGGCATGGACCAGTCCAAGCGCGACTTCATCGACTTCATGTGCTCTGCCGAGGTGTTGACCTTCGGGGACTTCGTCACGAAGAGCGGGCGGAGCACGCCGTACTTCGTCAACACGGGCCGCTACACCACCGGCGCTCAGATGAATGCTCTCGGCGCCGCCTACGCGAGGTCCATCGTCGAACGCTTCGGCGACGGCTTCGACGTGCTCTTCGGCCCTGCCTACAAGGGCATCCCCCTCGTGGTGGCCACGGCGTCCGCGCTGGCCCGGGAGCATGGACGTGACGTGCCCCTCTGCTTCAACCGCAAGGAGGCCAAGGACCACGGGGAAGGAGGCGTCCTCGTGGGACACCCCATGCGGGACGGGGACCGGGTGCTGATCGTGGAGGACGTGACCACCGCAGGGACGTCCATCCGCGAGACCGTCCCCATCCTGCGGGCCGCCGCGGACATCGAGCTCGCGGGGCTGATCGTCAGCGTCGACCGGATGGAGCGGGGCCCCGCGGGCGCAGGCTCCGCCCTCGCGGAGGTCGGACGGGAGTTCGGCATGCAGGTCGAGGCCATCGTCGACCTCGACGACGTCGTCGAGCACCTGCAGCCTGGGGGCGGCGCCACGCACGAGATTGGCACCGACGACCTCGCACGCATCGGCGCCTACCGGGCTGAATACGGCGTCCAGGGCCGCCTCAATCCCGGGCCGGGTTGATCCTCTCGCCGGGACGGAGACGTCCGAAGTCGCCGCCCTGCGTGTGAACCTCGCTCACCCCATCGGGACGTCGACCCCGCGCTCCGATGCGCAGGCCGCCGCCTCGTCGTAGCCGGCGTCCACGTGGCGGATCACGCCCATCCCGGGGTCCGCGGTGAGGACGCGCTCGAGGGCCGCCTCGGCCTCCGGCGTCCCGTCCGCCACGGTGACCTGGCCGGCGTGCAGGCTGTATCCCATGCCGACCCCGCCGCCGTGGTGGAAACTGACCCAGCTGGCGCCGCAGGCGGTGTTCACGAGGGCGTTCAAGATTGCCCAGTCGGCGACCGCGTCCGTGCCGTCCTTCATCGCCTCGGTCTCGCGGTTCGGCGAGGCCACCGACCCACAGTCGAGGTGGTCCCGGCCGATGACGACGGGCGCCTTGAGCTCGCCGCTGCGCACGGCGTCGTTGAAGGCCTTGCCTGCCTTGGCGCGGGCGCCGTAGCCCAGCCAGCAGATCCTGGCGGGGAGCCCCTGGAAGGCGACTCGCTCTCCGGCCATCTTGATCCAGCGCGCGAGGAGCTTGTCCTCGGGGAAGAGCTCCAGGAGGATCCGATCCGTCACGGCGATATCCTCGGGGTCACCCGAGAGCGCGACCCAGCGGAAGGGACCCTTGCCCTCGCAGAACAGCGGCCGGATGTACTTCGGCACGAAGCCCTCGAAGTCGAAGGCGTTCTCGAGCCCTGCCTCCTTCGCGAAGCCGCGCAGGTTGTTGCCGTAGTCGAAGGTGTCCGCGCCGCGGGCCTGCAGCTCGATCATGAGCTTGCAGTGCTCGACCATCGTGGCGAGGGAGCGCTGCTCGTACTGCTCGGGGTCCGCCGCGCGGAGCGCGTCCGCCTCGTCCAGCGAGACGCCGTCGGGCACGTAGCCGTTGAGGGGGTCGTGGGCGCTGGTCTGATCCGTGAGGATGTCCGGCGTCACGTCGCGCTCGATCAACCGGCGCAGCAGCTGCACGGCGTTGCACGGCACGCCGATCGACTTGGCGACCCCGGCCTCCTTCCACTCGAGCGCCTGGTCGATGGCCTCGTCGAGGTCGTCGATGCGCACGTCCACGTAGCGCGTCCGCAGCCTGAAGTCGATGTGGGCGGGGTCCACGTCCGCCACGATGCACGTGGCCTCGTTCATGGTCGCGGCCAGGGGCTGGGCGCCGCCCATGCCGCCGAGCCCGCCGGTGACCACGAGCCTCTTCGAGAGGGTCCCGCCGAAATGACGGGTCGCCGAGGCGGCGAAGGTCTCATAGGTGCCCTGCAGGATCCCCTGGGTCCCGATGTAGATCCACGAGCCCGCGGTCATCTGGCCGTACATCATCTTCCCGGCCTCCTCGAGCTTGCGGAAGTGGTCCCAGTTGGCCCAGTTCCCCACGAGGTTGGAGTTGGCGATCAGCACCCGCGGCGCGCCCGCGTGGGTGCGGAACACCCCCACCGGCTTGCCGGACTGGACGAGCAGGGTCTCATCCGGCTCGAGGCGCTGAAGGGTCCGGACGATCCCCTGGAAGCACTCCCAGTTGCGGGCCGCCTTGCCGGTGCCGCCATAGACGACGAGCTCCTCGGGGATCTCCGCCACCTCGGGGTCGAGGTTGTTCATGAGCATCCTCATGGCCGCCTCCGCTCCCCAGCTCTTGCAGGTGCGCTCCGGACCGCGGGGCGCGCGCTGGGGACCTGTGGGAATGTCGACGGAGGGCTGAGCGGGGGTATCGAGGGTCATGGTGACGGCCAATGTAGCCCCCACCAGGGGCCAGAGAAGCCGCCATGAAGGGGGAATGGGGCATTCCACAATTCGGGCCCCCCGAGAGTTTTCCCGGGGCCGGGGGGTGACTTCTTGACGATCCGTCAAAAAATGAGCCCGTGACGCTGAGCCCCAAGCAACAAGAGATCCGTGACCGCGAGGAGCTCCTCCTCGACGTCGCCCAGCGCATGCTGCTTGAGCGGGGATACGAGGAGCTCCGCATGGACAAGGTCGCGGAGGCCATCGGCGTCTCGAAGGGCACCGTCTACCAGCACTTCGGGAGCCGGGACGACCTGCTCGCAGCGGTCGCGGCCCGCAGCGCCGAGACCCGCGCCGCGCTCTTCGAGCGAGCCCAGGAGTTCGAGGGGTCGCCGCGCGAACGCATGGGTGCTGTGGAGGCCGCCGCCGAGGTGTTCTTCGCGCTCTTCCCCCACCACGAGCAGGCCGAGCGCCTCGTGCGCGCGGCCCACCTCTCACCCGGCATCAGCGCCGAGCGCATCGCGACCCTCGAGACGAGCACCCAGCGGTGCTTCGGGGTCGCCACCCGCATCGCCACCGAGGCCGTGGCATCCGGGGACCTCCCCCTGCGCGAAGGCCAGTCGGTGGAGCAACTCTGCGTCGGCCTCTGGAACCTCTACCAGGGCGCCTTCCTGATGCGCGACCTCGAGAAGTTCATGTCCGATCCCGCCGTCGACGACGCCATCGGAACGCTCCAGCGCAACGCGCGGGTCTTCCTCGACGGCTTCGGGTGGCGACCGCTCTCCACCGAAGTCGACTACACCGCGGCCCGCGAACGAACGCTGACCGAGCTCTTCGCCGCCGAGGCCCAAGCGGCTGGCCTCCTCTGAGCCCGCCCCCACCATGAGAAAGATCCTCCCCACCCTCGTCGGGCTCGCCGCCCTGTGCGCCATCGGCCTGGGCCTGAACCACCTGATCGACCAGCGGGCCCAGGTCGCGATGGAGCGCCTCGGCGAGACTGATGAGCCGCGCGTCCTCCCCGTCGAGGTGGCGACGCTGAGCTATCAGAGCTCGTTCACGAGCCCGCGGCAGTTCACCGGCACGGTGTCTGCACGCCGCCGCGCGGAGCTCTCCTTCGAGGGCACCGGGCGGGTCAAGGCGGTCCTCGTGGATGACGGCGACGAGGTCCTCGCGGGGGCCACCCTCGCCCAGCTCGACGTCCAGCAGCTCGGCGCCCGTCGCGCAGAGATCGAGGCCCGCCGGGTCCGACTCGAGGCCCAGCTGGAAGAGCTCGTCGCTGGACCGCGCGAGGAGGTGATCGACGCCGCCGAGGCCAACGTGGACGCCCTCACGGAGGAGCTCAAGCTCGCCGCCCGCCTGCTCGAGCGCAGGGTCGAGATTGCCAAGAGGGGGTCCATCAGCGCGGAGCAGCTCGACACGGCGAGGGCCGAGGTGAAGACGATCGAGGCCCGCCTCGCAGGGGCCCGAGCCAACCTCGAGGAGCTCAACCAGGGCACGCGCAAGGAGTCCATCGCGGCCCAGCGCGGCTCCCTTGGGGAGCTGGACGCCGCCCTCACCGCCATGGACGTGCAGATTGGCAACATGACCCTGGTGGCGCCCTTCTCGGGCACCGTGGAGGCCCGCTACCTGGACGAGGGCGCGGTGGTGTCCCAGCAGATGCCTCGCACCGCCTTCGTGCTCTCCGAGACCGCAGCACTCGAGGCGCGCATCGGGCTCCCCGGCGCCCTCGTCGAGGCGCTCTGTGGCGACCCGTCCAGCGCGAAGCTGACCTTCGACGGCCGCCCCATCGAGGTCGCCCGAACCCGCGCCCTTCCCGTCGTGGACAGCGGGACCCGCACCATCACGGTCGTCCTCTCCCTGGCTGAGGGCACCCTCGGGGTGCGCCCCGGAGACCTCGTGCGCCTCGAGGTCTCGGTCGAGCGACCCGAGCGCGGCGCGTGGCTCCCCATCGCTGCGCTCTCGGAGAGCCAGCGCGGACTGTGGAGCGCCTTCTCCGTCGAGGAGGCTGACGGCGGCGGCAGCGTCGTTCGCCGGGCAGAGCTTGAGGTCCTTCACGTGGAGTCCGACCGGGCCTTTGTGCGCGGAACCCTCGAGCCCGGGGCCGCCGTTGTCATCTCCGGGACCCACCGGCTGACACCGGGCCAGGCGGTCTCCAGGATCGCCGCGGTGGCGCCGCCTGAA
Organism: uncultured bacterium; assembly: GCA_938083085.1. GTDB lineage: Bacteria > Planctomycetota > UBA1135 > UBA1135 > Saltatorellus. Next base: position 33,418 of record CALLKX010000018.1, on the reverse strand, counting down.
GGCCCGCCCGACGGCGAGGCGCCCGGTACCGCCAGAGCCCAGCACTGATCCGGGGACCCGATGCAGCTCACCAACCTGTTCTACCGAAGCCCGCGGCTCCTCGCGCTGACGCTCCTGCTCATCCTCACGGCCGGCTCTTCGGCGCTGATGTCGCTGCCCCGCGCCGAGGACCCGACCCTCTCCCAGAGGAACGCCACGGTCTTCACGGCCTTCCCGGGCGCTGACGCAGAGCGCGTCGAGGCCCTCGTCACGGAGGTCATCGAGGATGCCCTCGCCGAGTTCGAGGAGATCAAGGAGATCAAGTCCATCTCCCGCGCCGGGCTCTCGACAATCGCGATCGAGCTGAACGACGACGAGTACATCGTCGATGAGATCTGGGCCCGCATGCGCGACGACCTCGAGGCCGCCCGCGGGGACCTCCCGCTGACCTCCGGCTCTCCAGACCTCGTGGAGTTCGAGCTCGCGGCCTTCACCCTCATGGTCGGCCTCACGTGGGACGCCGAGGTTCCGGTCGAGCGCGCCATCCTAGGGCGGCTGAGCGAGGGTGTGGCCGACCGGCTCCGCTCCGTTCCGGGCACCAGCGACGTCGTGATCCACGGCGCACCGGACGAGGAGGTGCTGGTCGACCTCGACCCGGGCCCGGCGGCGGCCCTCGGGCTCGACGCGGCCTCCCTTGCGCTCTCGCTCCTGCGCCGTGACGCGAAGGTGGGCGCGGGCGAGGTCACCGGCGGCGCCAACGAGCTCCAGGTCGAGGTGTCCGGCGAGTTCGAGTCGCTCGAGGCGATCCGCGACGTCATCGTCGACCGGGACCTGACCGGCGGGTCGTTCGTCCGGCTCGGCGATGTGGCACGGGTGCGCAAGGCCGAGCGGCAGCCCCGGGCCACCGCGGCCCTCATCGACGGACAGCCCGGCGTCGTGATCGCGGCGCGCATGGAGCCCGGTCGGCGCGTGGACCTCTGGTCCAGGTCCGCACGGTCCGCTGCCAGCGAGGCGATCGAGGGCCTGCCCCACGGCGTCAAGGGCGAGGTGCTCTTCGACCAGGCCAGGTACACCGAGGAGCGCCTCGGGAGCCTCGTGTTCAACTTCGTCCTCGGCGCGGGCCTCGTGATGCTCGTGATCCTCTTCACCATGGGGTGGCGCTCGGCGATCGTCGTCGGCACCGCCCTGCCCCTCACGACCTTCGTGGTCCTCCAGGGCCTGCTCCTCCTCGACATCCCCCTCCACCAGATGTCGGTGACCGGGATGATCATCGCCCTCGGGCTACTGATCGACAACGCGATCGTCGTCGTCGACGAGGTCAGGCACCGGTTGCTCGCAGGCGAGACCCGGGCCGGTGCGGTGTCCCATGCGGTGCGGCACCTCGCGGTTCCGCTGCTCGGCTCGACCGTGACAACCGCCCTCGCGTTCGCCCCCATCGCCCTCATGCCGGGGGGCGCGGGGGAGTTCGTGGGCCCCATCGCGGTGAGCGTGGTGCTCGCGGTCGCCACGTCCTTCCTGCTCGCCCTGTCCGTGACCCCGGCCCTCGCCGCGCACATCGACCGCCTCTTCCCGACCTCCGAGTCGGGCGGCATCCTCGCTCGGGGCGTCTACCTCCCCCGCGTGGATCGCGTCTACGGCGTCGCGCTCCGCTTCCTACTGGCCCGGCCGGCTCTGGCCTTCGGAGTCGCCCTCCTGCCGCCGGCGCTGGGCTTCATCGCGGCGACGTCCCTGCCAGAGCAGTTCTTCCCGCCCGCGGACCGCGACCAATTCAACGTGGAGCTCGAGCTCCACCGCAGCGCGTCGCTGGAGGTCACCGAGGAGGTGGCGCGCGCAGCCCGGGAGCTGATGCTGGAGCACCCCCGCGTCGAACGCGTCCAGCTGTTCATCGGAGAGAGCGGGCCGAAGTACTACTACAACCTCGTGGAGAACCAGCGGGACGCCCCGTACTTCGCGCAGGCGATGGTCCAGCTGGACGGCCCGAACGACTCCATGCGGGTGGTGCGTGAGATCCAGGAGCGGCTGGATCGCGAGCTGCCTCAGGCCCGCTTCCTCGCCCGACAGATCGAGCAGGGTCCGCCCTTCGACGCTCCGGTCGAACTGCACCTCTACGGCCCCGACCTCCCCCGGCTGCGATCCATCGGAGAGGACCTGCGGCGGCTCCTCAGCGAGACGCCGGACGTGACCCACGCGAACTCAACGCTGCGGGGTGGGGCGCCGAAGCTCCGCCTGCAGCTGGGCGAGGAGGCCGCGAGCCTCGCGGGCACGGACAACGTCGGCGTCGCCGCCGCGCTGGAGTCGACGCTCAACGGTGTCGTGGGCGGCTCCTTGATCGAGGCGAACGAGGAGCTCGACGTCCGCGTGCGGCTCGCGCCAGGGACCGAGGACGGCGTCGCGCGCCTCGAGGACCTCGCGCTCGCGACCCGGGCTGGCTGGACCAACCTCGCCTCCCTGGGCGAGCTCTCGCTGGTCGCGGACACCTCCTCCATCGCCCACAGGAACCGGCGCAGGGTGGTCACCACCCAGGGCTTCCTGCAGGCCGGGACGCTCCCCAGCCGCGCCCTCGAGCGATTCCTGGCGATGCCCGGGGTTGCTGACCGAGAGCTCCCTGTCGGGTTCGAGCTGGAGGTCGGCGGCGAGTCCGCGAAGAGAGACGAGGCGGTGGGCAACCTCGCCGGCTCCGCTGCGCTCCTGATGGTGCTGATGGCCGCCTCCCTGGTGCTGACCTTCAACTCCTTCCGGCTCGCGGCGCTGATCGGGGTCGTCGGCGTGTCGTCCATCGGGCTCGCCATGCTCGCGGTGGCGGTCTACGGCGCGCCCTTAGGCTTCATGACGATCGTTGGTGCCATGGGGCTGATCGGGATCGCGATCAACGACTCGATCGTGGTGCTGGCTGCGCTGCGCGAGAACCCGATGGCGCGCGCGGGCGACCTGGACGCCTCCGTCCAGGTGATCCGGCGGGCCTCTCGACACGTGGTCTCCACGTCGCTCACGACGATGGCCGGGTTCGCCCCACTCATCCTCGCCGGCGGCGGCTTCTGGCCCCCGCTCGCCGTGGCCATCGCAGGCGGCGTGGCTGGCGCCACCCTCATCGCCGTGACCTTGGTCCCGGCGGCTCACCTGCTGATCGCGCGCAGCATGGTCCGCGCCGGGCTCCGCGCGGAGTCGCGCCGCGCACAGCGTCGCGCTGAGTTCACCGAGCGCCCCTCGGCGACGTAAGGCTCAAGCCGCGCGGCGGACGACCTGGGGCGCGTTCTCTCCGAAGAGCAGCTCCCGCGCGCGGTCTGCAGGCACCGGAGGACTGAAGAAGTACCCCTGTACTTCGTTGCACTGGAGCACCTTCAGGAAGGCCAGCTGACTCTCGGTCTCGACGCCTTCTGCCACGACCTTCAGGTTCAGGCTGTGCCCCATGAGGATGATCGCCGTGGTGATGGCCGCGTCGTTGGGGTTGCCCGTCACGTCGCTGATGAAGGTCCGGTCGATCTTCAGGGAGTTGACCGGGAAGCTCTTGAGGTAGGCCAGCGAGGAGTAGCCCGTGCCGAAGTCATCAATGGACACGTGAACGCCGCGGCTCTGCAGTCGCCCGAGAATGGCGGCCGCCGCCTTCGGGTCGTCCATCAGCAGGCTCTCGGTCACCTCAAGCTCGAGTCCATCGGCCGAGAGGCCCGCGTCTTCCAACGCGCTCCCCACCGTCTCCTCGAGGTTCGTGCTCCGGAATTGAATGCTGGAGAGGTTGACGGAGATCCGGATCGGAGCGATCCCCTCGGCGCGCCACTCGGCGTTCTGCCGGCAGGCCTCGCGGAGGACCCATTCACCGATCGGGACAATGAGGCCCGTTTCCTCGGCGATGGGGATGAACTGGGCCGGCGAGACCAGCCCGAGGACGGGGTGATTCCAGCGAACCAGAGCCTCCATCCCGTTCATGTTGCCGGTCTCCATGTCGACCCGCGGCTGGTAGTAGACGGTGATCTCGCCGTTGTGCAGGGCACTCCGGAGGCTCGTCTCGAGCGCGAGGCGCTCGAACGCCCACCGCTCCATGGAGTCGGTGAAGAACCGGATCTTGCTTCCGTCGGCCCGCTCATCTCGGTCCGCCGCGTCTCGAGCGCGCTTGGTGATCTGAACAGGATCGACCCCGTCATCGGGCGAGCAGGAGATCCCTACCCGGCAATCGGTGCCGCGGTTTGAAGAGAGGGTGCTCTGGAGGCGCTTGCCGAGCAGCGCCGCGTCATGGATGAGGTGGATGGAGGGCAGGCAGAAGACGACCGAACCGTCATCAAACTGGCTCAGGATCATCCGCGAGTGGGAGAACGATGCCTCTCGGGCGTCCTCAAGCGCCTCCGATTGTTCCTGGACCGCATGTTGAACGAAGGCGGCGAAGCCAGCGCCCCCGCCGTCACTCTCCCGCACACAGAACATCACCAGCGGCCGCTCACGCTCCCGAGCCCGCTCGAGCTGAACGCCAACGCTCGAGTGGAAGTGTTCGAGCCGATAGGAGCCCACCGGGCGAGCGCCCTGGTCTCCACTCGGCTGCTCAACCCCACCGAGCCGCCGGAGGATCAGTTCAGCCGGGGCTCCCGGATGGAAGACCTCGGTGACGCCGAGCCCCAACAGAGCAGCCTCGTCGAGCTCTTCCGTGACGAGCGCCACGACCAAGGCGTAGCGCTGGACCATGCTCTCGATGAAGCAGGCAGCGGTCACGCCAGCCGGTGCCATGGCTGGATCGACCACGAGCCGGGAGGGCACCGTACCAGGCGCAGCCTCGGCTCCGGATGGCTCCACCATGGTCGGCTTCAGCCCCGAGATCGCACAGAGTCGATCCAGTGAGCCGCCGAGGTCGGCATCGCTGAGGCTGATATGAACTGAGGTGGGGAGCATGGCCGGAGGGCATTCCGCCCCCTGCAGGAGGTATTCGGCCAGATCAGGCCCGCGCCCTAAGACCCTAGCGGCAGCCAACCTGCAGATTCTCCAAAGCACCCGGCGGCGCTCCGCCGCTCCGCGAGGGCTCCGGCGGGTCCACCAGAGCTCGCCGTCGACGAGGAGGCGAGCTTAGAAGATGTCCCTGGCAGCCCTGGGGGGGCGACTCAATGCCCCTGCGCCCCTATCTTGGTCCATCAATGAGTCATTCCCCCGCACCCCGCCAGCTGACCTCCACCCTCGCGCTCCTGGTCTTCGTGGCGTCACTTCTCGGCTGCCGGTCCACCAGCATTCCGTTTCGCTTTTCCCCGAGCCCCCTCGAGATCCTCGTCCAGGAGAGCCCGGACGACCCCATCCTGGCGCGGGTCCTCGTCGGCATCCCCGGGGCCGAGAGGGTCGGCCGCGCGTCCAAGGGGTACCCCGAGCTACTGGTGAGGCTGCGCATGGAGAACAAGGGCACCGCCGCCCTGACCATCGACCCCGCGACCTGCGTCTTGCTGGGCTCTGACCTGGCCCGCTTTGGTGACGCACGTCCCGAACGGCCGGGCAGCCTGGAAGTCGCGCCTGGCGGATCAGAGGCCATCCTGCTGCGCTTCCCCTTCCCCATGGATGGCGACCTCGAGGCGCCCCTGCTCACGGGCGTCAACCTCCAGTTCGAGGTGCAGGTGGACGGCCGGGCAGTCGAGGCCAGCGTGACGATCGAGCGCGTCTTGCCCGTGGAGTTCGGCCCCACGACGACCTTCAGCACGGGCTTCTACTACGGGATGTGAGCGAGCGCGCCACCGCCCATGCCCCCTGGTCCCCCGACCCTCCGAGGCCGGTCCCGCTCAGCGCGCGAGGCGGCGGAGGACGTAGTTCAGGATCCCGCCGTTGCGGTAGTAGTCCGCCTCGGCGGGAGTGTCGATGCGCACCACGGCCTTGAACCCGACCGTGGCGCCATCGGCCCGGGTGGCGACCACGTCGACCGTCCCGCCCGTCGGTGAGTCCTCGGCGCCAAAGCGCGCCGCGAGGCCCACCAGGTCGTACGTCTCGGACCCGTCGAGCCCGAGGCTATCGGCGCTCTGGCCCCTCTCGAACTGGAGGGGAAGGATGCCCATGCCGACCAGGTTCGAGCGGTGGATCCGCTCGAAGCTCTCCACGACCACCGCGCGCACTCCCTGGAGCGCTGGCCCCTTGGCCGCCCAGTCCCGGGACGAACCCATGCCGTACTCCTTGCCGCCGAGGATGATGCTCGGGACACCCGCGGCGCGGTACTCCATGGCCGCGTCGTAGATGGGCATCTGCTCCCCGGACGGGAAGTGAACGGTCACGCCCCCTTCCACCCCGGGGACCATGCGGTTCTTGATGCGGACGTTGCCGAACGTGCCGCGCATCATCACCTCGTGGTTCCCGCGACGGGAGCCGAAGGAGTTGAAGTCCTGCTTCTCCACGCCAAGCGAGCGCAGGTACTTGCCGGCGGGGCTGTCGGTCGGGATCGTCCCGGCGGGCGAGATGTGGTCTGTCGTGAGGTTGTCGCCGAACAAGCCAAGCGCTCGCGCGCCCGCGATGTCCTCCACCGGTCCTGGCTCGAGCCCCATCCCCTCGAAGTACGGGGGCAGGCGCACATAGGTGCTATCGCCCTGCCAGTCAAAGGTGCTCGACCGGGCCGCCTCGATGGCCCGCCACTCCTCGGTGCCTTCGAACACGCCGGCGTAGCCCTCGGCGAACATCTCCCGCGTCACCGCCCCCCCGACGACCTCCTGGATCTCGGCGTTGGTGGGCCAGATGTCGCGGAGGTACACATCAGAGCCGTCATCGGCGACGCCGATCCGCTCCGTCACGAGATCGATGTTCACGTCTCCCGCGAGGGCATACGCCACGACCAGCGGCGGCGACGCCAGGTAATTGGCCCTCGTCTTCGCGTGGACGCGGCCCTCGAAGTTCCGGTTACCAGAGAGCACCGACGAGGACACGAGGTCACCCGAGTCGATGGCGTCCACAATCTCCACGGCAAGCGGGCCTGAGTTCCCGATGCAGGTGGTGCATCCAAACCCGACCACGTCGAAGCCTAGGGCGTTGAGGTAGGGCGACAAACCGCCCGCGTCGAGGTAGTCGGTGACCACCTTCGAGCCCGGCGCCAGGCTGGTCTTGACCCAGGGCTTCGTGCGGAGCCCCTTCAGTGAGGCCTTCCTGGCCACGAGCCCGGCCGCCACCATCACCGAGGGGTTGGAGGTGTTGGTGCAGGAGGTGATCGCCGCGATGACCACCGAGCCGTTCTTCAGTTCGAACGTCTCGTCGTCCATGGTGACCGAGACCCTGTGGTCATGATCATCGGCCCCGGCGCCAGCGAGGATCTCCCTGCGGTCCGTCTGGAACTGGGTGCTGAGATCGGCCAGCGCGACCCGGTCCTGCGGGCGCTTGGGCCCCGCGAGGCTCGGGACCACCGAGCCCATATCGAGCTCGAGCAGGTCCGTGTAGTCCGCGGCCGGGGTGTCCGCCGTGTGGAACATCCCCTGCGCCTTCATGTAGACCTCAGTGAGCTCGACCTGCTCCTCGGGGCGGCCCGAGAGGCGCATGTAGTCCAGGGTCTCCTGGTCGACGGGGAAGAGGCCGCAGGTGGCGCCGTACTCCGGGGCCATGTTCGCGATGGTCGCGCGGTCCGCGAGGGAGAGGTGCTGGAGGCCGGGACCGGTGAACTCGACGAACTTGCCCACGACGCCGTAGGCACGGAGCATCTCGGTCACCTGGAGGACGAGGTCCGTGGCCGTCGCGCCCTCGGGCATCTCGCCGGAGAGGCGGACCCCCACGACCTGGGGGATCAGCATGGACACAGGCTGCCCCAGCATGGCCGCCTCGGCCTCGATGCCGCCGACGCCCCACCCGAGGACGCCGAGCCCGTTGATCATCGTGGTGTGGGAGTCGGTGCCGACCAGCGTGTCGGGGAAGGCGTACCCGCTGTCGCCCGCCATGACGACCCGCGCCAGGTACTCCAGGTTGACCTGGTGGCAGATGCCCATCCCTGGCGGCACCACGGCGAAGTTGTCGAACGCCCCCTGGCCCCACTTGAGGAAGGCGTAGCGCTCGCCGTTGCGCTCGTACTCGCGCTCCAGGTTCTTCCCCAGCGCACCAGGCGAGCCGAAGGCGTCCACTTGAACCGAGTGATCGATGACGAGCTCCGCAGGCTGGAGCGGGTTGATCCTGGAGGGGTCGCCGCCCAGCGTCTCCATGGCATCGCGCATGGCCGCCAGGTCCACCACTGCCGGCACCCCTGTGAAGTCCTGCATGAGCACCCGAGCGGGGCGGAACGCGATCTCGACGGACGGCGCCGCCGCCGGGTCCCAGCCGGCGACCGCCTCGATATCGGCGGCGGTCACGCTCACGCCGTCCTCGTGCCGCAGGAGGTTCTCCAGCAGGATGCGGAGCGCGAAGGGCAGCCGGGAGACGTCGTGACCGCGCTCCTTGAGCGCCGTGAGCCGCGCGATCTTGTGGCTCTTGCCACCGACGTCAAAGGAACCGCGGGACCGGAAGGTGTCTTGCATCGAGGTCGAGGACGGCGCGCGAGGGGGGGCAGAGCGAGGTCCCGCGGCCGATTTCTTGGCGCCCCCAGGCTAGCCGCGCCCCCGGCGTCGCGCAGCCCTCAACGGGGCTGAAGCGGCTCCACTTCAAGGCGCATCGTGGGCGGGACGACCTGCCCCTCCCCCACGAGATGGAAGAACCTCGGCCCGACCCGAAGGCCGCCCGGCTGCCGCCCGAGGGGGTCCCGGGGGACGTCGATGGCCACGCCGGCGAGGACGCCTCGATCCACGTGGTAGAGGCCCAGGTTGGTGCCGCGGAGCAGGCACTCCCGGGCGACCAGGTGCCCCGCCCGAGGCGCCTGGATCAGCGTCCGAGCCCCCGCATCGAGCACGCTCCGGTCCATGGAGTTCTCGCTCTCATCCGACAGGTAGATGGACCCGGCGTTCAGGTAGGACGAACGGACACTGAGTCGGCAGCGACCGAGCTCGCGGATGGCCCACTGCGGTGGCTTCCCCGCGGCGGAGGCGCCCTCGAGGCGTGACTCGGTCATCTCCAGGTCGCTGTGCTGGAGGAAGACCACCGTGCCCGCGCTCGCGACCTTGGATCGGAGGAGGACCAGGTGGGCACCCTCCAGCACGTTGAGGGCCGTGGACGCAGCGCTGATCAGCGTGAGGTCCTGGAGGACCACGTCCCTCGCGCCGCGGATCCGCAGCGCGGCACGCACCTCCACCTTTGCCCCCGGCGCCGAGGGCATCAATCGCACGCCCGAGGCGAGGATCTCGAGGGTCCGGACGGGCGCCCCGGAGGCGTCCTCGTAGATCCCGGGCGGGAGCAGGATGTCCACGCCCTCCACGGGCTCCCCGGGCCCCCTCCGCGCCGCGCGGTCTGCCGCCTCCCCCAGCGCCACCTCGAGGAGCTCCAGGCTCGGCGTCTCGATCAGGACCGAGCGCCGGAGGCTCGCCCCCCGGGAGGGCGAAGCCAGGCGACGATCGGAGACCTCTCGCCGCGCTGCCAGCTCGATGGCCTCTCCTCCGACCAGCCCTGCGGCGGCCTCGAGGAGGGGGCGCGGGTCCTCAGCAGCGCGGGCCCGCTCCACGAGGCGCAGGCATAGCTCCGCCGTCCGCGCGTCGTAGTCGAAGAGCCGCGCGTCACTCTCGCCCCCCCATCGTCCGGCGGCACCGTCCGCGGACCGGAGCCAGTGGAGCAGCTGCGCGAGGGGCGGGCCGAAGTCGAGGTCGGCCAGCTCTGGCCGGCTCTCTAGCTGCCAGGCCAACTCCTCGGCCGCGCCAGGCAGGTCCGTCCAGCTCGCCCCGGGGAGCGGGTTGTCGCCGGACGGGGCCGCGCCGTCCGGCAGGAACGCCGGCCGCTCCGCCTCGAAGGACGCCATGGAGGGCACCACCCCCAACGTCGCCACGAAGCCCGCGACCTTGCGGGCACCGGGGTCCGGCTCTGTCTGAGCGATCGCCCTGGCCCAGACCCGAGCCACCTCACAGTCGTCTCGAAGGTCGCCCGGTGCCGCCTCTCCGCGGAGCACGCCGCGCTCGGCCCGGTCGATGAAGCAGAGGAGCCCATGAAGCCGCTCGCCGGGTTCGTCGAACCGCAGCTCCGGCTCCAGCTCGGTGAACAGCTTGGTGCGCTCCGCGTCCGAAAGCTCACTCAGGCGCGGCGCCTCCACGGCGAGCTCCAGAGCTCGCCTCCGAAAGCGGCGAACCAGGCCTGCGCCGCTACCGTCTGCGCTCTCAATCGCCTCGAGGATGGACTGAGCTGCCAGCGCGCGGGGTGAACGAGGCCCCCTGGCGAGCTCCATCAGCGGACCTCTGGCGTCCTCTCCCAGGGCGAGGAGGACACCGCGCGACTCGAGCCGCCGCTGAAAGTCCTCGGCGTCGACGCCCACGAGCGCCGCGTCGAGGAGCTCCCCACGGCGCTCCCCATCGAAACCGGCTGGCAGGAGGTCCAGTGGCAAGGAGGGGTGGGAGAGCGCGCCAGAGCGCAGCCGGTGCCGGAAGCGAAGGCGGACGATGGAGGACGGCCCGTCGAAGAGCCCCGAGAGGACCAGGGCCCGGGACCCTGCCGCCGACTCCCCGAGGATCGACCAATCACCCTGGCCGAAGCGGACCTCCTTTTCGACCACGAGGATGACGCGTTCGGGATCCACCCCTGTGCGGCGATCGAGGTCAGAGAAGAGCAGCTTGACCTCTCCGGCGCCGCCACGCTGGACCTCGGGGGGCGAGCCGGGCGGGCGAGGCAGGAGGCGATCTCCGTTCATCGCGAGCTGCCGACGCAGCCGACAGATAGACCCGCGCTCGGCGTCGATCGACAGGCGGCCGAGGGTCCCATCGGGCAGTCGGAACTGGAGCTCGCCGCCCGGCGCGACCATCGCGGTGCGTCCGGGGACGAGGCGACGATCCGTCCCAGGGATCAGCCACCAGCTCCCGTCCTGGAACAGGGAGGCCTTCTGCTCGAGCGCGAAGCGGACGCCCTCGACGGGCTTGAGCGCGAAGGAGCCGGTGGCTCCGCTGTGGACCTCGATGTGGGCGAGGTCGTCAGGCCCGACGATCCGTCCGGAGACGAGGTCCACGCGGCCGCCGGTGTCTACACCTAGCGCCCACTCGCCGGGTGTGTCCACGCGCGCGGTCTGGATCACACGACCGAGGGACCCCGGGAGGAGGCGGCCGTCTCCGTCGCAGCGAGCCACCTCGTAGTGAAAGACCTCGCCCCATGGAGCGTTCTTCTCGGTGAACTCGCTCCCCCGGACGATCGCCAGCGTCTCCCACTCCTCGGCCGCGGACGGGGGCGAGATGGCCTTCTTCACTCCGTCCCGCGCCTCGACAGCGGGGGCCGCGGCCGTCACCCGCCGGCGAACCCGGTACGTGGCGTCCGTCTCCGCGCTCAAGCGGTCCCAGCGGAGTCGAAAGGCCCCGCCCGTCGAGCTCACCCGCAGTCCCGCGGGCGAGCGGCGGAACATCGGGACGGTCCCCGGCGCGCTCGCCACCTCGAGGTGCACGCGGTCGACGGCGACGTCGAGCACCCGCAGGTAGCACCAGAAGTCACCCTCCGCAGGCTCGACGATGAACTCGGCACCGACCTCCAGCCGCAGATCACGGCCTTCCCCCGTGGCAGCCGAGACCCTGGCGACGCGCTCCAACGGGATGAGCGTCTCGCTCGACTCCAGGCGCGTCACGACGTGCGGGCCATCGAACCGGAGGCCCGTGGCCCCCTGGATCGGGTCCCGCGTCGCGATCTTGGTGGGCGCTAACGACAGGGTCGGGCCGACGGGTCCCTTGCCCACGGGCGAGGTCCGGGCAGTGCTCAGATCGAGGGCGTTGGAGAGCCCAAGCTCCACCCGCGCCGCCCAGGCCCCCTCGGGCGCCTGTGAGCTGGAGGCCTGGCTCCAGGGGTGTGCCCCCTGAGCAGGTGTGAGCCACGCAGCGATCGCGAGGACCAGAGACGTCGTCGCGCCCCCCCTCCACCACCTTCCAAGGAGCATTCCCATCACTGGAGAATAGCCCGTCCGGGGGCCAGCGGTCGGCGTCTGTCCGTCCACGATCGCCCCTGCGGCCAGTTGAAGTGCACGGTGGCGTAGAGAACCGGCATTTGAGGACTGGTGTCGATCGCCCTGGTCCGTATCATCCGCGGCTCGAAAGGGGACGTAGCTCAGTTGGTAGAGTGTCGCGTTCGCAATGCGAAGGTCAGGGGTTCGACTCCCCTCGTCTCCACCATGTTCAAGGGACCCCGCGATGACTTGTCATCGCGGGGTCCTTCTTATTGCGGCCCCTGCGGGCGTGTCGGCTCTCCGAGTCGGCTGGGCCGCTTGCCAGATGAGACCCGGCGCCGCTTGCCAGATGAGACCCCGCGAGGGTTCGGCGGGCCGCCCTCTAGCGAGCTCAGCGGCGACCGCGGCCGCCCCGCCGCCGCCCACGCCGGCGGGCCGGAATCACGCCCTTCGAGGCGTCGTCCTTGAAGCGGCGGACCACCTCGACAATGTCGTCGGCGAACCACTCCAGCTGCCACGGTTCGAGCAGCTCCAGCGCCTCCAGCGCCTGCCTGTCCGCTGGCGCCGCCGCCGCGAGATGCTGGAGAGTGCTCCGGTGCAGAAGATAAGCCGACTCGATCTGCCGCTCGGTCGAGACGTCCCGACGCAAACGCTTGAGGCGCTCGTGGAGCTCAACGCCGAGTTCATCGAGGTCGACCTGCTCCCCACGGCGCGGCGTCGCAGGGAGCCGCTCGATCGGTCCATTGCGCTCCGCTCGCTCCAGCGCCCGCTGGAGTCGATCGCCGAGCCGCGTTAACACGCGGCTTGTGATCCCCTCCACGCGGAGCAGCTCCCGCTCGGATCGCGGCCGGCGCTCTGCGAGCTCGATCAGTGACTTGTTCCCGAGGATCCGGAACGGGGGGCTGTCGTGCTTCTCCGCGAGCTTGTCACGCATGATGAAGAGCTCACGGAGCGCGCTGGCCCCCGCCGGGTCCAGTGTCCGGGCGCCCTTGATCTTGACGAAGTCGTCGGGATTGGACTCGGCCGGCGGCGCCTCGAGGCTCTCCAGGCGTCGACACTCCGAATCGACGATCATCGTCCTGCCGCGCTCCTCCAGGGCCGCACGCTGACGATCCATGAGGGGGAGCAGGAAGCGCGTGTCGAGCCGTGCATAGGCGATCTGCTTGGGGCTCAGCGGACGCTGGGCCCAGTTGGAGCGCTGCTGCGACTTGTCGAGCCGAACGCCGAACTCACCTTCGAGCACGGACGCGAGGCCGGGGGTCTGGCTCCCCAGGACGGCTGCGGCGACGCGCGTATCGAAGAGCGCCTCGAAGCGAAACCCGTACTCGCGGCCCAGGATGAGCACGTCGTACTCGGCGTCATGGAAGATCTTGACGGTGTCCGGGTCCTCGAAGACGGGCGCGAACCGCCCGAGGTCCAGGTCGGCGAAGGGGTCCACAAGCCAGTCCTCACCTCCAGCGGTGACCTGGATGAGGCAGACCTTGTCCCGGTAGCTGAAGAAGGAGTCCGCCTCCGTATCCACGGCGATGGCGTCGTCCCCATCGACGGCGTCGAGGAGGCGGCTGAGGTCCGCCTCCGTCTGCACCAGCGTGGGAGGGGGGAGGTCTTCGATCCGCTGGTCCATGGGCGGACCATACGACTTCGCCCCCCCTGCATGCGAGCGTCTGGGCGTCGGGGCGCGAGCGTGAACACAAGGTCGCGTGACCGCCGCCGCCATGGCCCGCCCAGCGAGGGTCCCCGGCAGGAAGTTCAGCCGGGCGACGGGCCCGGGGAACCAGCGGTGCGCCCGCTCGGAGGACCAGATGGAGGGCCCGCCGGAGGGCCAAACGAAGGCCGCCCCGCAGTCCATGGGACGGTCGGGGCGGGACTCGGGCCTCTCCGCGGATTGGAGGGGCGATGGGCGGGATGGCGAGGATGACGGGACTTGAACCCGCAACCTCCGGCGTGACAGGCCGGCACTCTAACCAATTGAGCTACATCCCCGCTTGTGGCCGGAAGAGTAGCGACTGGGGCGATGGTGTCCAGCCCTTCGCGAAACTTCTCACCGTCCCCTGGTGACCATGGCCCCTTGGTGCCTCACTTCCCGCCGCTCAGGACCCCCAGATCCACCTCCAGCACGACGCCCTCACCCGGCGGCGCCGGGCGCAGGGTGGCGCGGGACCATGGCCAGGAAGCCCCCCCCTCTCGACCGGGCAGGGCGGCTCTGACCGTATAGCTCGCGCCCCTGTCGAACACCGGGAGCCGGACCGGACCGGAGGAGACCAGCCGGGTGTAGAGGACCTCGGGGTCGTCCCCTTCCCGCTCCACTTGCAGCACCGTGGGAGCGGTGAGGCGCAGCTCGGGCAGCCAGCCCTGGGGAGCCCGGCCGTCGGCCTCGGACAGCTTGAAGCGAACGGGCCAGCCCGGGTAGGGACGCGCACCCTCCAGGTCCGGGTCCACGTGACGCGGCCACGCCTCCACCTGAACGGTCGCCGCGCTGCGGTCCACCCTCGCGATCCCGTACCCCGGCGCGCGATCATTGAGGCGCGTGGGTTCGACGCCCTCCGACCGGGGGTTCGCGACGGCGAGCACGGTCATGCGGTTGCCGAAGCCATCGAAGAAGCGCCCGGTATAGCCCGGGCCCCCGGGGTCCGCGGCGCCGCCAGCCTCCCGCTGCGTCGGGTCCGGGAACCAGCGACGCGGCCAGGTGTTGGCCACCGCCGGGGACGAGAGCACGAACCCCGCGTCGTCGAAGTCATCGACTCCGTAGCGCAGGGTCGAGCCCAGGTGCTGGTCCCCCGTGAGGTGAAAGGCGCCCGCCGCGCGGAGCAGCCGCACGGCGGCGTCACGTCCCGACTGCGGCCACCCGTTGGAGTCCATGTCCGCGGCCCGCTTGTCCCCGGGGATGTACTCACCGGGCGCCGGGACCTTGAGCGAGGGGATCACGCTGCCGGAGGTCGCGGACTCGGGGATGGTGGCCACGTTGGCGAAGGGGGTCTGCGAGAGGCAGGCCTTGAACCAGGCTCCCGACGGCCACGCAGAGCCCCACTCCTCAAGCATCCCGAGCTGTGAGGTCCCGAGCAGGACCGCCCCCTCCACGTCCGCCTCTGCGGCCGGGTCAAAGTCTGGATCCAGGGACCAGCCGTTGCGGATGCGGCCCTCCGGGACCACCACCGAAGGCGGCGACTTGTACATCCGGTCCGCGAGCACGGCGAAGCTCCCACCGCCCCAGTTCAGGGTCGTGTGGTACGTGGTGATCCCACCCTCGAGGGCCACCTCGCCGCGCGGCGCCGGCAGGTGCTCCACCTGGGTGCGGTGGACGGCGTTCACAAACTCCGGCGGCATCTTGTAGCCCCCGCGATCCTGAATGGTGAGGTCGCCGGGGTTCGGCTCTCGCACCCCGGCGTTCCCCCAGACGTTCCCGTGATACACGTCGTGGTCATCCGGCACCACGACGGAGGGAAGGCGGCGCGTCAGCTCGCCGAAGGACCACCCGTGGCGGTACCACTTGTGGAGATAGTCGAGCAGCGCGTCCTCGATCGGCCGCGTGATCGCCGGCGTGAGATCTCCCTCATAGATCTGGTCCCCTGCGAAGTAGAGCAGGTGAGGCTCGTGGGCGGCAACGTGCTGTGCGACCTCTGCGTGCGGAAACCAAAGCCCGCTCTCATTCCAACGGAGGTCGCCGGTGAACGACTTCTGACAGTTCACTACGGCGATGGTCATGGCGTCCTCGGAGGGCCGAGCGGCCACCACGCCCCCGTAGACCGCCTCCGCCGCGAGGTCCGGCGTCGCCTCCCCCGCGGCGTCGATACGGCGAGGGATGTAGCGCACCTGGAACGGTGTGTCGCGGGTTGCGTCGACCCCGTCGACCGCGAAGTGGAACGTCGCGCTCCCCCGGACGAAGGGCGCGGTCGCCACCTGGATGAACTCCCCCTCCTCGTCCGCGAGCTCGAGGCTCGCCACCAGGGTGTCCGCGGCCCCGAGCGGGACCGACTGCGCCGTCAACTCAAGGCGGGCGTTGGTCGGCCCCCCCACCTCGTCGAGAGCGTAGTGCACGAAGGCGATCGGTCCGAACCCACGGGTCGTGTCCGCCCGCACCAGCTCGCCGTCCAGGGACCAGTCTTCGAAGCGATAGCCCCGGTCCGATCCGGCGGGCCCAAGGTGCGAGACGAGCGCCACCGCGCCGTCGAAGAGCCCTTCCGGTGCATTGTCCCAGGTGGCGATCGAGAGGACCGCCCCCGTCGCGGTCTCACGGACCGCCGCGGTCACCGTGCGGCGACCATCGAACGACGCGCCCGTCACCTCCAGCTCGACCGGTCGTGGCCCGCCGCCGGCGAAGCCCTCGCCCTCGTAGCGCACCCCCTCCACCGCCGCCAGCGCGGACAGCCCGTGGTTGGTCTTCATGGACCACAGCCCGCCACCGTCCACCGACTGCTCGAAGTCGATCACGGAGAGGCCGCCGTCTCCGTTCACCAGCAGCAGGAATCCGCCGTCCTCGGCGGGGCTGCCGTGAACCTGCGAGGTGAGCCGGTGATCCACGTCGGCGCTGCCCGCTCCCAGCAGGAAGCCAGCGGCGCTCTGCGCCCGATCGCCCGGGTCCGCGCTGATCCGTACCGTGGCCCGGAACGACCCCTCTGACCTCGCCTCCAGCCAGTGGGTCAGGAGATGGAGCGTCCGGATGCCGAACCGCGGCCGGGCCTCGAGGCAGACGGCCCCGCCGGACTCCAGCTGCCAGTCCTGGAGCCGGTTGGCCCAGTGGTCTCGCCCGATCCAGACGCGGTCGGGGTGCTCCGCCCAGTCGCTCTGGAAGGTGTTCCGCTCCGGCGGCGCCTCGACGCCGATGACCTGGCAGGCGCCAAGCGCCATGGGGAGCACGAGGGGCAGCCCCCTGAAGAGGGCTCCAGGCCAGGTCCGCCGAGGGATGGTGCGCTGAGGGATGGTGCGCTGAGGGACGGGGCGCTGAGAAGCGGCGCGCTGCAGGGATCGTGAGGAGAGGGCGCGGAGGAGGGGTCGCTTCATGATGGCTCTGGCCGTGACCGCGCCCGGCGTGAGATCCCGAGGCGTCGCGGGCCCAGCCTACCCTGCCCGCGCCAGCCCTCAGGTTCCAGCGTCGAGCCCTGGGGCGCCCCTCACTCCTGCCCGCCCAGCTCCGCCTTGGCCCGCACCCAGGCCGCCATCATCTCCGCCAGGCTGCGCTCGTTGAGCGGACCGTCGAACTGCCCCTCCATGTTGCGGAAGCGGGCCTCGAAGCGGCCGAGCGCGGAGCGGCACATGGCCTCGGGGTCCAGCTGGAGGTAGCCGCCCAGGAACGCGGAGGCCATCAGGAGGTCTCCCAGCTCATGCTCCACCCGCTCCCGGACCTCGGGGTCCAGCTGCGGCCGCGCGCTGCTCTTCAGGGACGCCTCCGGCAGGACCTCGATGAGCTCCTCGAGCTCCTCCTCCACCTTGCCCAGCGCTCCCCGCGCGTCCTCCCAGTGAAAGCCGGCGGCGACGGCCTTCTGGCACACGCGACTGGCCCGGTGCAGGGAAGAGAGCCCCTTCGGAACGCCAGCCAGGGCGCTCGTGTCCTCCTTCGCGTCCGCTCGCTCGCGGCGCTTGATGTCCTCCCACGACTCGAGGACCTCCCCCGCCGAGCCAGC
Organism: uncultured bacterium; assembly: GCA_938083085.1. Taxonomy (GTDB): domain Bacteria; phylum Planctomycetota; class UBA1135; order UBA1135; genus Saltatorellus. The sequence goes on along the minus strand of CALLKX010000018.1, from coordinate 15,922 downwards.
CGTCGCGGTCCCGAAGACGTGCGGGTGCCGCCGCACCAGCTTCTCCGTGGCGGACCGCGCAGCCGCCCCGAGGTCAAACCGCTCGCTCTGCTCCGCGATCCTGCAGATCAGCATGAGGACGGTGAGGCAGTCTCCAGCCTCGGACGCCGCCGCCTCTGCGCTGGACTCAGCGATGGCCTCCGCCAGCTCATGGGCCTCCTCCACGGCGTACGGCGCCATGGACGCCTCGGTCTGCTCCAGATCCCAGGGGCAGCCATCCGGGGCGCGTAGCCGGTCGACGATCGCGATCAAGGAGGCCAGCGCGGAGAGGCGCGGGTCATCAGCCGGTACCGCTTCGGGCACGGACCGCGGGTCGCTCTTGGGTTCGCTCATGGGTCGCGGGGCTCGGACCCCGGTTGGAGTGCAGGCGTCAGGCGTAGGGGATGGGATCGGCTTCACCCGCCTCGGCGAACCCCGCGAGGCGCAGCTGGCAGGCGTCGCACCGGCCGCACGCGAGGGGCCTCGCGCCAGGCGCCTCCACGGGGTCGTAGCAGGTGTGGGTCTGTCCGAGGTCAACCCCAAGCTCGGCCGCTCGATGGACAATGCCCGCCTTGGAGAGCTCCATGAGCGGCGCGTGTACCTTGAAGCGGTGCCCCTCCTCCGCGCCAGCCGCGGTGGCGAGGGTCGCCAGCGCCTCGAACGCCGCGAGGAACTCCGGGCGGCAGTCGGGGTACCCCGAGTAATCCACGGCGTTCACACCGACGAAGAGGTCGGTCGCCCCCAGGACCTCGGCCCAGCCGAGCGCCACCGACAGGAACACCGTGTTGCGCGCCGGCACGTACGTGCTCGGCACGCCCTGGCCGATCTCGTCGTGGTCCCGGTCCTTGGGGACGACGATGTCGTCGGTCAGGGACGACCCCCCCAGGGCAGAGAGGTCCACCGCCACGGTCCGGTGGTCCCGGGCGCCGAGGGTCTCGGCCACGCGCGCCGCGGCGTCAAGCTCGCAGGAGTGCCGCTGGCCGTAGCGGAATGACAGAGCGTGGGCCTCGAACCCCATGGCCTTCGCCTCCGCGAGGACCACGGCGGAGTCCATCCCCCCGGAGAGGAGGCAGACGGCGGGGCGGGGGCTGGAGAGAGGGCTGGGGGTCATGGGAGAGCGAGCAGCGGGGGCGCAGGGGAGGCAAGATATCCCGCGGCGGCCGGGCCCGGGGTGGGATCTCGAGGCGATCCGCCCAAGGCGGCGGATGCCGCGTTGAGATTCCTGGCGACGGGCCTAGGCTGGTGCGCCGCAACTTGCGCGACCGCCGCCTCTCCCCCCGCCCCGAGCCCCCGTGTCCCACCCCGCCCCCACCCGCGACGCCGTCCTCCAAGCCCTCCGCGGCGTCATCGACCCTGACCTCGGCAAGGACATCGTCGAACTTGGCTTCATCACCCGCTGCGAGATCAGCGACACCGGCGGCGTGGATGTGGTGATCAACCTGACCACCCCCGCCTGCCCCGTGAAGGACCAGATGCGCGACCAGGCCCGCGGCCTGATCGAGGCCCTCGACGGGGTGACGTCGTTGGAGATCGAGATGACCGCAGAGGTGAAGGGGCCAAGCGGTCCGCCGCGGGACGCGGCCAAGGACGTGCGCCACATCGTGGCCGTCTCGTCCGGCAAGGGCGGCGTCGGCAAGAGCACCGTCACGGTCAACCTCGCCTGCGCCCTCGCCCAGACAGGGGCGCGCGTTGGGCTCCTGGACTGCGACGTCCACGGCCCCGACGTGCCCATGATGATGGGCCTCGGCGGTCAGCCCGATCAGGCCGAAATCGACGGCAAGACCAAGCTCGTTCCCAAGGAGCGGCGCGGCGTGAAGACCATGTCCATCGGCTACCTGGTGCCCGACGACCAGCCCGTGATCTGGCGCGGTCCGATGGTGCACAGCTTCATCCAGCAGATGCTGACCGACGTCGTCTGGGGCGAGCTCGACTACCTGCTCGTGGACATGCCGCCCGGTACGGGAGACGCCCAGCTCTCCCTCGCCCAGGTCGTCCCGCTCTCCGGAGCCGTCCTCGTCACGACCCCGCAAGCCGTCGCAGCGTTCGACGTGACGAAGGCGATCTCGATGTTCCGCCAGGTGGATGTACCGATCCTCGGCATCGTTGAGAACATGTCCGGGCTCGTGATGGAGGGCACCGTCGAGGGCGGTGAGGCCGGCGCGTCCGTCGAGCTCCGGCTCGGCGCCGAGACCGCGCAGGTCCAGCTCGAGGCCGGCGGCAAGTTCCGCTCCACCTTCGAGGTCTTCGGCTCAGGCGGAGCCGAGCGGCTCGGTCAGACCCACGGCTTCCCTGTGCTGGGCCACGTCCCCATCGACCCGGGCGTGCGCGCCGGGGGTGACCTGGGTGAACCCATCGTGTCTGCCACGGGAAACGGCGACTCGGTGGCCGCAGACTCGCTCCGTGAGATCGCGGGGCGGCTGGCCCAACGGCTGGCGGTCAAGGCCTTCTCCAGCCTGCCGATCCTCGACTGACTGACTGGCGCGACTCTGGCGCAGCACATCCGCACCCCTCGCAGCTCGGACGCCTCCCCAGCGTCAGAGCCTCTCCAGCGTCAGAGCCTCTCCCGCGTCAGAGCCTCACCCGCGTCAGAGCCGCTCGCGCGCCTGACGTAGGATCACCAGGGAGCCGGCGGGGTCCTCGATGACCACCTGTCGGGCGCCAGTGGTGAGGCGCCGCTCCGGCACCACGATCCGAAGGGCGTCGCCCAGGGTGGCGAGTTCGGCGTTCAGGTTCGTCACCTCCAGCCGCAGGATCGCCGGCCCCGGGCGAAGGGCCACCTCGGGCAGGTCCTCCCGTAGGCCCGCGAAGGATTGCAGGACGACCGTCGTGCCGTCTCGACTCAGCGTGACGGCCTCACCGGACCGCGGCTCCAGGCCCGGCTCGCACTCCACCTCCTCGAACCGCAGCCGCTCTGTGTAGAACTCCTGGGTCGCCGCAACATCCTCACAGCGGACGATGGACCCGAGGGACAGGAGCTGTGCCTCGGAACCGGGCTCTGGGACAGGCGCGACCTCGGCTAAGACGCGGTCGAGGGCGGCCTGGAAGCGCCCCGGCGCCTCGAGGTGGGGCCAGTGGCCCGTCGCCTCCAGGAGCTCGACGTCAAAGGACGAGAGCAGCGCCCGGTTACCGGCCACGTCCGTCGGCGTGATGTCCGCGTTGATGCACCGGACGGGACCATCGATGATCCTCGTCGCGGGCTTGGGATCGTACGTGCCGAAGTGCTCCACGAGGGCAATCGCCATCCCTGGTTCAGAACCGACGGAGTCGGCGACGATCCGGGCCCTCGTGGCTGGCGGGGTGTCCGCACGAACCAGGGCCGCAGTGAACTCACCCATGGCCGCAGGGAAGTCCTCCCTGAAGCGGGCGACGTAGGGGGCGATCCGCTCCGGGTCCGCCTCGCCCGTGAGGCGGTGCAGCGACTCCACCCCCACGATCGCAGCCACCCTTCCAGGGGCGCGGACCGCGGCCTCGAGCGCGACCGGGCCGCCCATGGAATGGCCGATCAGCACCGCATCACGGAGCCGCTCGGCCTCGAGGAGCCGCGCCACGTCGTGGCCAAAGGCCGCGATGGTCCAGCTGGCTCGGGCCTGGCCCGCCGACGCGCCGTGTCCGACGAGGTCCACCGTGTACACCCGGTAGGATCGCGCCAGCGCCGTGGCGGTCTCAGACCACTGCTCTCCATTGCCACACCAACCATGAATCAGGACGACGGGGCGACCCTGCCCGCTCACCCTGAATCCCATGGACAGGCCGTCCGCCGTCTCGACGGAACGCGGAGCGACAGAAGCAGGGAGACCCGTGCGCGGGGCGCCTTTATCCGCTGCGGTTGCGCGCTCGCTGCCGGACGGTCCCCCGCCCGCCGGGTCCCCGCCCGCCGGGTCCCCGTCCGCCGGGTCTGCCTCCCCGGCCAGAACAGAACCGCCCGCCCGGAGTGGCTCGCTGCTCACCAGCGACGCCCACGGGAACTCAAGGCCTGCCGCGCCGAGTAGCCCCTCGGCGAGGGTGGGGCCATGCTTGGGCACCTGGCCCGCCAGGGCATCCTGCCGCGCGGTGAAGGCCTCCCGTGCCGCGCGATCCGCCTCTGAAGTCGGGCCTTGCTCCGCAGTCGCATCTGGCTCCGCAGTGGCCTCCAACTCCCCCGTGCGCCCCTGCCCCGACACGTGATTCTGTTCCGCCGCCTGGCCCGGCTCTGCCGCGGGCGACGGTCCCTCGAGGGACCCGGATCCACCAGTCGCGTCGGAGGCCGCCCGAGACACGCCCGAGCCGTCGCCGACCTGCCCGGCAGACTCCGCAGACGGCGGGGCTGTCGCGCCCCCCATTTCGGCCTCCGGAGGCCCGCTCACGCAGCCCTGGAACAGCAAGGATGCTGCCACGAGGAGGCCGGTGATCGTCTGGCAGGCCATGGTCGATTGGGCGGGGAGTGGGCCGGACGCCCAGGAGTGAAGAGATCCACTCCGACGGTCGATGAGAGGACCGGAGGGGGGCCCCGGGATCTGGGACCGCCTCCGCGGGACGCCCAGTCTGCCGAGCAGCCCCCTGAGTGCAACTGTCCGCCCCCCGGTGCCTCGATCTGATCGCACGCCACATAACCCGAACTCCGACATCGGCGAAGGACGGTTATCGTCCTCAGGGCCGCATTCCACGCTCCCGCGGCCGCCCCAGCTCTCCCACGACATGATGCTCTCCAACGTCGCCCTCCACGTCAGCACCCTCACCGGGGCGCACGCGCCACTCCTTCGCTTGACCGCCACGGCCTTGCCCGTTGCCCTGCTCAGCGCCGCGCTCGCCGGCGCCTCGCCCCAGGAAGAGTCCGTCGCCGAGGGCCTCCCCGTCTCCGAACCGATCTCCGAGGAGAGCCCCGACGGAGAAGAGCCCGAGCGTGAGCTCCCGGAGCGCGGCCCCACCAAGGTGGAGGGCACCCTCCCCCTCGACTGGGTCGACACCCTGGAGTGGCGCTCCATCGGGCCTGCGAACATGGGCGGCCGCATCACGGACATCGCGGTCAACCCCGCGGACGCCTCGGAGTATTGGATCTCCACCGCGGCCAGCGGCGTGCTCCACACAACCAACAACGGCGTCACCTACGAGCACCAGTTCACCAACCAGCGCACCTCCTCGGTGGGCGCTCTCGCCGTCGCCCCCTCGGACCCCACCCAGATCTGGGCGGGCACCGGCGAGAACAACCCCCGCAACTCGGTCTCCTGGGGTGACGGCGTCTACGTCTCCAAGGACAGCGGCGCCACCTGGCGCTACGCCGGCCTCGGCGAGTCCTTCCAGGTCAGCACCATCATCGTGCACCCGGAGAACCCCGACGTGGTCTACGTCGGCGCCCTCGGCCGCCTCTGGGGTCCGAACGACGAGCGCGGCGTCTACAAGACCACGGACGGCGGGTTCACCTGGGAGCGCGTGTTCTTCGTGGACGAGGACACGGGCGTCATCGAGATGAAGATGCACCCCGTGGACCCGGACACGATCGTCATCGCGAGCTACGAGCGACGCCGCGACATGTTCGACACCAACGACCCCGCTGTGAAGTGGGGCGACGGCTCGGGCCTCCACCGGACCACGGACGGCGGCGCGACGTGGGAGCGGCTCAGCGAGGGCCTCCCCACCACCGAGCTGGGCCGGATCGGCCTGAGCTGGTCGGCGTCCCAACCGGACAACCTCTTCGCCGTGGTCGAGACCAACCAGATCACCCAGGAGCCCGAGAACGCGGCCTGGTTCGGCGTCTCCTTCGAGAGCGCCGAGCTCGGCGCCCGGGTCCGCTCGATCACCGAGGACTCCCCGGCCTCGGCGGCCGGCATGGAGGAGGGCGACATCATCCTCCGCATCGCGGATACCGCGATCCTGGACCAGACGCGGCTGCGCCGCGTGCTGCGCGACTACGTGGCCGGCGACGCCGCGAAGGTCGAGGCGGTCCGCGACGGCGAGCTGGTGGAGATGGAGATCACGTTCGACCGTAAGCCCGAGGAGGAGGAGGAGCGCCTCGACGTACACGGTCGCCTGCGCGATGGCCCGTTTGGCATCGGGCTCGGCGGGCAGCGCTCCAACGCACAGGACGAACAGGGTGCCGACGGGCACCAGTACGGCGGCATCTTCAAGTCCGAGGATCGCGGCGCCACGTGGAAGCGCATCAACTCGCTCAACCCGCGCCCGATGTACTACAGCGAGATCCGCGTGGACCCGAGCGATGAGAGCTTCATCTACGTCGCAGGCACCCGGCTCCACAAGTCCAGCGACGGCGGCGCGACCTTCACCAACGACGGCCACGGCGGCGACGTCCACGTGGACCACCACGCCATGTGGGTCGACCCCGCGGACGGACGGCACATCATCCTCGGCAACGACGGCGGCGTGTACGTCACCTACGACCGGATGGCCCACTGGAACCACCACAACCGGATGGCCATCGGGCAGTTCTACAACGTCACCGTCGGACCCCGGATGAACTACATGGTCTACGGCGGCCTCCAGGACAACGGCTCCTGGGGCGGCCCCTCGCGCACCAGCGACAGCGGCGCGACCAACGACGACTGGTTCAACGTGGGCGGCGGCGACGGCTTCCGCTGCATCGTCGACCCGGGCAACCCCGACCTCGTCTACTACGAGAGCCAGAACGGCGGCATGGGCCGGCGCGACTTCGCCTCGGGCGAGGGCGGGTACCTGAAGCCGCGCGTGGGGCGCGGCGATGACATCGAGTACCGCTTCAACTGGAACACCCCGTTCCTGCTCTCGAACTTCAACAGCGAGATCTACTACAGCGCCGGTAACTACGTGTTCAAGTCGGTCCAGAAGGGCACCGGCCAGCGCCGCATCTCCCCGGAGGTCACGGCCACCGACCGCGGGAGCGCCGTCGCCCTCGCCGAGTCTCCCCTGAGCCAGGACGTGCTCTACGTGGGCACCGATGACGGCGGGCTGTGGATGACCGAGGACGGCGGCACCGAGTGGGTCGATCTCATGGCCCTCAACGGGTCCTCCGAGCTCGATCCCGAGCCCAAGGAAGAGGAGCCCGAGGAGGAGGCCGAGGCTGCCCCGCGCGCCAGCCAGGTTGCCCTCGAGGCAGCGCCCCTCGAGGGCGAGCTCGCTGGCACCTGGGAGTGCAAGGCGGAGGGCAGCGGCATCGAGTCCGACGACGACGGCAAGTTCACCGTGGCGCTGCAGGTGGACGAGGCCGGGAAGATCACAGGCTCGCTCAACTCCGAGATCGGTGACGGGCCCATCGAGGCCGCCGTCTGGGATGCCGAGAAGGGCCGCCTGACGTTCGCCTTCGAGGGAGACGCTCTGAAGCTCGCCTTCGCCGCCAACGTCGACCTCGAGGAGGGCTCCATGACCGGCACCATCGACGCCGCAGGCGGCGCGTTCAGCTTCACCTGGACCGGGGCACGCAGCGCCAGCCCCGAGCCCGAGGCTGAAGCCACCGCCACCGAGATCGTCGAGGCTGCTCCTGAGAAGGAGATGGCGGAAGAGCCGGCCGCGGAAGCGGCGGAGGAGCCCGCTGAGCCGAAGAAGGCCAAGAAGAAGCGGAAGAAGAAGCTCAAGAACACCCTCGACCAGCTGCTGCCTGGCCGCCGGTATGTGAGCGACCTCAAGGCCTCTCGCCATGACCGTAAGACGGTCTACGCGACCTTCGACGGGCACCGCTCGAACGATGGGCTCCCCCACGTCTTCGCGTCCGGAGACCTCGGACGTACCTGGCGCTCGCTCCGCGCGAACCTCCCCGACTCCGCGGGCTCCGCCCGCGCGATCCTCGAGGACGCCAAGAACGAGAACGTGCTGTACCTCGGCTGCGAGTTCGGCATCTACGTCTCCGTGGACAAGGGTGACTCTTGGACGCGCTTCAACAGCAACCTGCCGACCGTCCCGGTGCACGACCTCGCCCAGCACGAGGGGATGAACGAGCTGGTCGCCGGAACCCACGGTCGGAGCATCTGGATCCTCGACGTCAGCGCCGTCTCCCAGATGACCAAGGAGGTCATGGAGGCCGACGCCACGCTGCTCAAGCCCACCGACGTCCACCTGATGACGCGCGGCAAGCGGCACGGGCAGACGGGCAACCACCTGTTCACCGGCACCAACCCCGAGCCGGGCGCAGCCATCAGCTACGTGCTGAACCGGCGCGCCAGGGACCTCACGATGGAGGTCCTCGACGGCGAGGGCAACGTGATCTCAACCCTCGACGCCGACGGCTCGAAGGGCATGCACACCGTGCGCTGGAACCTCCGCCGCTCCGGCGGGAACTCCGGCCGAGGCCGCCGCGGCAGCCGGCGCTCCACGCCCGGCGTCTACGTCGTCAGGATGACGGCTGGCGGCGCGGTGCAGACGCAGTCCTTCGAGGTCCACAACGACCCCGATCAGGCCACGACGGAGTGGATCTCCTTCGAGGAGGCCGAGGCGGAGCTCCAGCGCCAGTTCGACGAGAACAGCGCGGCCTCCGAGCGGGACTGACCTGAGGCGACGGGAGGGCGCCTACTGGGCCCTCCACGGGGCCCTCCCCTGGGCCCTCCCCTGGAAGCCCCCTGGACGCGGACGGGTCCCTCCAAGCGGGAGGGCGGCCCCCCAAGAGGGGGACCTCACCGCGAGGAGCGGGGCCGGCCCTGGGGACAGCCCACCGCTGAGGTCGCGGGCCCGGCCTTCACCCGCGCCCGCGCGCGGGGCTGGCCGCGCTCAGCGGAGCGCCGCCAGGATGGAGCGCGTGGCGTGGCTCTTGTTGAGCGTGTAGAAGTGCAGGCCAGGCGCGCCGCCTTCGAGCAGAGCGCGGCACTGGGTGATGGCGTACTCGATCCCCGTCGCCATGACCGCGCCGGCGTCCTCCTTCACCGGGCGCAGGCGCCCCAGGAGATCCTCCGGCAGGGACGCGCCGCACATCTTGGTGAAGCGCTGGACCTGCGCGACGTTGGTGACCGGCATGATCCCGGGGACGATCGGGATCGTGATCCCTGCCCCGCGAGCCCGCTCAACGAAGGACCAGTAGAGGTCACAGTCGAAGAAGAGCTGGGTCGTCAGGAACGACGCGCCCAGGTCCTGCTTCATCCGCGCGAAACGCAGGTCGTCCTCGGCCGACGTGGCCTCGGGGTGCGCCTCCGGATAACAGGCAGCGCCGATGCACACGTCGTGCTTCTCGTTCAGGAAGCCGATCAGGTCCGTCGCGTTGGCGAAGCCGCCAGCGGTGGCCTCGAAGTGTTCCTCACCGTCCGGGGCGTCCCCCCGCAGGGCCAGCACGTTGCTCACCCCCGCGGCCTCGAGCCGAGCCACGACGGCACCGATCTCCTCGGCGGTCGAGCCCACGCAGGTCAGGTGCGCGAGCCCCGTGAGGCCCAGCTCGTCCTGGATCCGCGTGATCACCGCGTGGGTCCGATCCCGAGTCGAGCCGCCGGCCCCGTAGGTGACGGAGATGAAGTCCGGCTCCACGCTGGTCTTCAGGTCCGCCGCGGTCTGCATCAGGTTCTCGGCCCCGGCGTCGGTCTTCGGGGGGAAGAACTCGAAGCTGAAGACGGGCGACCCCGTCCCGTAGAAGCTGGAAATGGGCTCGGCCATCTCAGTCAGCCCCCACGCCAGGCTCCAGCAACTCCTCGAAGCGCCGACGGAACTCGTCGGGGATCGGGAGGGGCTCCATGGAGTCGGTGTTGGTGCAGACGGTGATCATTCGGGCCTCGAGGTGGAGCTTGTCTGCAAGGTGGAAGCGGTAGCGCAGGCCGAGGGACGTTCGGCCGAGCTTGAAGCAGGTCACGGAGACCACCGGACGGTCACCAAAGCGCAGGGGCGTGCTGAAGTCCACCTCAGAATGAACGAGGGGGAAGCCGACCCGCTGCTCCTGGAGCAAATGGTAGTACCGCCGCCCCACGTGTTCCTCCCAGAGGCCCTCGAAGACGTCGTGGACGTAATCGAAGATCCGCGGGAAGTACGCGATGCCCGCGGGGTCGACGTGCCCGAAGCGGACCTGAATCACGGTGTTGTAGGCGCTCATCCTGAGATCTCCGGCCACTCCTCGAGGGCGGTCGTCGCGACGATCTTCCCCAGCTGGTCGAGCAGGGCCTCGCCCTCCTCAGCCGTCGCGGCAGCGGGATCACCGCACCACGCCTCGTCGGCGCCGATCGCGATGAAGTCGGGCGCGCCGTCGAGCATCTTCTCCACCAGCTTCACCTCCTTCGGCGCGAGTTGGAGTCGCTCCTCCTCGCGCACGCTCTCCCCGTCCGCCGCGAGCACGATGCTCGACTCGTAGCGGCCGGCGTGGCAATCGCCGGACTTGAATTCATCCCCCAGCGTCCCCGCCCAGCGCCGCCGAGTGATGTCGGGGAACAGGAGCTGCGCCTTGTCCTTGGTGACCTCCGCGTGGTCCTTGCAGACCCCGCGGAGCAGCTGGACGTGCTGCCGCTCGAGGTGAGAGTTACACAGGACCACCCGCCGCACCCCGTGCTGCTCGAGGCTCTCCACCACGTCCTCCACGAGGTTCCACAGGGTGGTGGGCCGGATCGTGATCGTGCCCGGGAACCCGAAGGCGAATTGAGCCAGGGTGTAGGCGATGGGCGGCATGACCAGGGTCGTCACGCCCGCCTCGTCGAGGATCCCCGCCGCCCGCCGGGCTTGGGCCACGGCGATGGTCACGTCGGTATCCAGCGGCAGGTGAGGTCCGTGGGCCTCGGTTGCCCCCACCGGGAGCAGCGCCACCGGGTCGGCGGCGAACAGCTCCTTCGCCTCGGGCCAGGTCAGCTTCGCGAAGTCGTGCATCTACTTGAGGAGCTTGCGTGCGATCTTGCCGCGGTCGTTGCGCGGGAGGGGCTCGGTCCGCCACTCGAACGAGCGCGGGTACTTGTGCGGGGCCAGCATCGTCTTCACGTGGGCCTTCAGGCCGGACGCGAGATCATCGGATCCTTGGTGGCCCTCGGCGCAAACCACGATGGCGTGCGCCTTGACGAGACCGTCGCCGCCGTCCCGCCCCACGACGCAGCACTCGTGGACCGCCGCGTGGTCGAGGAGCACGTTCTCGATCTCGAGGGGTGAGACCCAGATGCCGCTCACCTTGAGCAGGTCATCGCTGCGCCCCACGTACCAGAAGAGCCCGTCCGCGTCCCGCCGGAACACGTCCGCCGAGGTGCACCAGGCGCCCTGGAAGGTCGCGTTGGACTTGTCCTTGTCCCCCCAGTAGCAGAGCGCGGTCGAGCCGCCGGCGATGCGGAGGCGGCCCGGCTCACCGTCCTCGACGGGGCGGCCCTCGGGGTCCACCACCTCGGCGACATAGCCCGGGACCAGGCGGCCGAGCGAGCCCGGCACGACCTCCCCCATGGCGCTGGAGATGTAGATGTGGAACATCTCGGCGGAGCCGATGCCGTCGAGGATCTCCACGCCGGTCCGCGCCTTCCACTGCTCGTAGAGGGCCGGCGGGAGGGCCTCCCCCGCGGACAGGGAGACGCGCAGGCAGGAGAGGTCCGCCTCGTCGCAGCGCTCGCTCCGCAGCACGTTGTTGAACAGCGTCGGGACGCCCGTGAGGAAGCTCGGCCGGTGCGCCTCCACCTGATCGAGGATCTCGTCCGCCGTCGCGCGCCCCTCGAAGAGCACCACCGTAGCGCCCACCCGGAAGGGGAACATGAGGTTGGTGCCGGTGGCGTACCCGAAGAAGAGCTTCGGCACGGAGAGGCACACATCGTCCTCGCGATACCCCGCCACCTGCAGGGCGTAGGTCTCGGTGGAGTAGGCGAAGTCCCGGCCGACGTGGACGCAGGCCTTGGGTTCACCGGTCGAGCCCGAGGTGAAGAGCCAACCCGCGATCCCATCCGGGCCAACGGGTTCGACGGCAGCGGCTGCGCTCGAAGGGTCGGCGCCTCGGCGAGCGTCCTCGTACGGAGTGAAGCCGCCGGCGTCCTCCCCCACCACGAAGGCCGCCCGGCAGGCCGGCGCGGACCGCAGCGCCTCCCCGATCTCCGGCAGCACGCTCTCGTGGGTGAACACGGCTGCGGCGCGGGAGTACTCGAGGTAGTAGGCGTAGTCCTTCGCCTTGAGCAGCGGGTTCACCATGGCGAAGACCGCCCCGACCCGCAGGGTGGCGAACCACGCCTCGACGAACTCGAAGCCGTCGGGGAGCACGATCAGCACCCGCTCCTCCGGACGGACCCCCGCGCCGCGGAGCGCTGCGGCCATCCGCAGCACGCCGTCATGGATCTCGCCGTAGGTGCGACCGTCCTCACCGACCCTGACGGCGACCTTGTCCCGCCGGCCGGCGTCGAGGTTGCGGTCGAGGAAGTACTCGCTCAGGTTGAAGCTCGCGGGGAGCTCCATTGGGAACGTCGCGTCGGGTGCGGTCATCAGCGGAGCGGCGCAGCCAGCGCGCTTCGGAAGGCCTCTGCGGAGCGGTGTCGATCCTTCGGGCTCCCCTTCAGGCCGCCGGCGATGGCGGCCTCGAGCGCGGAGTCCACCTCGACGCCGGGCGCCGCCGCGGACATGGCCGGCGCGCTGGGCTGCATCTTCGACTGGAAGACCTCGATGAAGCTGCGCCCCGCCCAGGGCATGACCCCGCTGACCAGCTCATACATCACCGTCGCCAGGTTGTAGAGATCGGAGCTCTCGTCCGGCGCGTCCCCGCCGAACTGTTCCAGCGGTGCGTAGTACGGCGTACCGATCAGCGCGGTGCGGGTCCCCAGGTGCTTGGCGGCCCACAGCCCCGGGGTCACGCCCCCATCCACCAGAACCGGACCGTGATCCCCGAGGAAGACCGTCGACGGCTTGATGTCACCGTGGATGAGCCCCTTGGCGTGGGCGTTCTCGAGGCCCGCGAGCAGGGCCAGGCCGAGGTCCACGACCTCGGTAGCGTCCCAGGAGCCGCGCTCCGCGGACAGATCCCGCAACGCGGTCCCCTCCGGAAACTCGAAGACCGCGATGACGGCGCCGTCCCCGAGGACCTGGATTTCCTGAACCCGGGTGAAGGTCGCATCATCCAGCGCAGACCACGTCCCGAGGGTCTCCGCGAAGGCCTCCGCCTGGGCCTTGTTCTCGAACAGAGAGGACGGGAAGGCCTGGAGCTCGCGGAGCTCGCCGTTGGTCTGGTCGGTCACCCGGAAGGCGGCCGACATCCCGTTCTCCCGGTGCGGAGCATCGATCAGGTATCGATCCAGGAGGACCTTGCCCGGGGCAAGGTCGAAGAGGCTGAGGTAGGTCTGTGCCATGGCGAGGTACGAGCGCGATCGAACAAGCGCCCACAGTATGCAGTCGCCGACACGCCCGCCGGCTCATTACCTGCCGCCCAGGCCAGGAAGTCCGCCCCCGCGGCGCGTAGCAAGCCCCGCACTCCCCTGCCGCGACCACGTCGATCTCGCGCCCTGAGGGGACCTGAGCTGGCGAGCGGCGATCCGGGCGGCCGCTCGCGGCATGACCTCGCCGCCTGCGAGGGTTCAGGCGCCCTCGGCGCCAGGCGCCGGATCAGACTCCTGGTCTGATGGGGCCGCGGCCACGCCCTTTCGGCGCTGGATCGGGGGCAGGGGACGCTCCTCCCTCGAGACAAAGACCAGCTGCTCCTCGCTGAGCTCCAGCGCAGCGACGACCTCGCCGCCGAGGACGTGGTCATCGATGAGCTGATCCACGTGCTCTCCCTGGACGTTGCCGTACCAAACCTCCTCCGGCTGACACGCGACCACGGGTCCGTGGGCGCACTGTCCGAGACAGCGCGTACCCACCGCCCGCACCACCCCCTTCAGGCCCCGCTCGTGGATCCCCGCCCGGAGCCGGTCGAGGACCTCGCCGCCGCCGGCCTTCGCGCAGGACCCGCGGGGGTGCTCATCGCCCCGATCGTTCAGGCAAACGAACAGCATTCGCTGGTAGCCAGGCATCAGTCTCTCGCTCCGGCATCGGGGGCCGGGGTGTGCTTCAGCACGTGCTTGGCGAGCACGAGCTTCTGGACCTCGCTCGTCCCCTCGTAGATCCGCAGGGCGCGGGTGTCACGGTACAGACGCTCCACCACCGAGCCCACGCGAACTCCGGCGCCCCCGTGATGCTGCACGGCTCGGTCGCAGACCCAGGAGGCGTTCTCCGTGGAGAAGAGCTTGGCACGCGCCACCTCGGCCGTGGCGTCCTCACCCGCGTCCACGGCCGCCGCAGCCTCTGCCGTGAGGAGCTCCGCCGCCCGCAAGCGCGTGTCCATCTCGGCGAGATCAAAGCGCAGCCCCTGGAAGCTCGAGAGCGGCCGGCCGAATTGCTCGCGGCGCGAGAGATGCGCCACCGACTCACCCAGGGCGCGCCGTGCGAAGCCGTTGGCCGCGGCCGCGACCGTGATCCGGAAGCGCGCGAGGTTGGCCAGCGCGAGGTCCATCCCCGCCCCAACGTCGCCGAGCACGTGGGCGGCTGGGACGCGCACACCCTCGAGGAAGAGCTCCCCGATGGGGTGCGGCGCCATGACCTGGAAGCCGCGGGTCGAGAGCCCCGGCGCGCCGTGTTCCACGAAGAACATGGTCAGGCCGTCACGCTCACCCGGCTCGCCGCTGGTCCGCGCGAGGACGGTGTAGAAGTCGGCGACGCCGATGTTGGTGATATAGGTCTTCGAGCCCGTCAGGACGTAGTCGCCCCCGTCTCGCTCCGCTCGCGTGGCGACGCCCGAGAGGTCTGAACCCGCGCCCACCTCGGTGAGCGCGAGCGCCGGGATCTCCTCTCCGCGTGCCACCCCGGAGAGCCGCTCAAGGAGACCCGCATCGCTGGATCCAAGCGCGATCGGGAAAGACCCAAGCCCCTGCTCCACGAAGGCGAGGTCCGCCATGGCGTGCCGGTAGGCGAGGGCCTGGCGGCACGCGACCATCGCTCGCACCGAGACCGTCGCAGGGGGCGCGAGGTCGCCCACGTCCGCGCCGCCTGCGCTCGCAGGGACCACGAACCGGAGGAGGCCCGCTTCCTGGAGCCGGCGATGCCCCACGCGGTAGGCCTCCACCTCACCCAGTGCTGGGGAGGCGGCGGCCAGTTCCTCCTCCACGGCCCGACCGATCTCGTCGGCCTGCGCCCGGAGTGCCTGCAGCCCAGAGGGCTGCCCGGCTCCCCCACGACGATCGCCGGGGGTGGTGGACGGTGCTTCGCTCATGGAGGGAGGATAGGCCGCAGCCCGACCCCGCGGGAGTCGCCGGGTGGGGATTCACCGCTCCGGGGCGCCCGTCCTCAAGAGGGGTGGCCGCCTCCACCCGTCGCTGGGCCCCGTCGCTGGGCCCCGATAGGATGACGGCCCATGACGGATTGCCGCGCCCCCACCGAATCCCTGGTTGTCTTTGCCAAGACCCCGATCCCAGGCCAGGTCAAGACCCGACTGGCGCATGCGATCGGCGACGCCTCGGCAGCGCGGCTGGCCGAGGCCTTCCTCCTGGACATCCTCGAGGGCGCGCGGTCGATGCGGAACCGCAGCGTCCTGGTGGCCTTCTCACCAGCGAGCGGCGAGCCCTGGTTTCGAGCCCAGTGCGGGGCCGCGAAGGGACTCTCGAGCGGCGCCGCAGTCGCCCCCCTTCACCTGGTCCCCCAACCCCAAGCAGGATTCGGTGAGCGCGTGGTTGCCGCGTTCGACGAGGCGCACCGCCTGGGCGCCGAGCGGACGGTCATCATCGGGATGGACTCTCCACACCTTGGCCCGAGACGCTGGGAGTCCGCCTTCGCGGCGCTCGAGGATCACGACGTCTGCCTCGGGCCTTGCGAGGACGGCGGCTACTACCTCATCGGGCTCCGCGCGCCACAGCCCGCCCTGTTCAAGGACATCCCCTGGGGTGGCCCCGACGTCGCTGACGCGACCCGGGCCCTGGTTGCCTCCCTCGGGCTCTCCCTGGCCGAACTGGAGGAGGACTTCGACGTCGACGAGGTCGAGGACCTCGCACGGCTCGCGGCGCGACTGGAGGCGGACCCGGCCGGCTGCCCCCGCACCCGCGAGGCCTTGACGCGCGCGGGGATCGGCTAA
>CALLKX010000017.1 GCA_938083085.1 uncultured bacterium | reverse complement strand
GCCGCACTTCGGGCAGCGCAGCGGGTGCTGTCCGTCGATGCCGAGAAGCTGACGGAGGGCGAGGCCCTGGATTTTGGCCCGTTCGCTGGGGCAGGATGAGGCCATGAGAATCCTCCTCTCCCTACTCTTCCTGGCGGGCTGCGCGGCTCCCGCAGCGGGGCCGGCGCCACCGGCCTCTCTTCGGCTTGTGTCCTACAACATCAAGCACGGCCTCGGCATGGATGGCGAGCTGGACCTGGAGCGGGTGGGGGACTACCTGGAATCCACCGGGGCGGACGTGGTGCTGCTCCAGGAGGTGGACGAGCGAGCCTCGCGGTCGGGTGGCGTGGACCAGGCGGCGGTGCTCGGCGCGCGCCTCGGCATGACGGCCCACTTCGCCCCCTTCATGGATTTCCAGGGGGGGCGCTACGGCCTCGCGATCCTCGCCGCGCCGCGGGTGCTGGACGCCGAGGTGATTGCGCTCCCCGCCGGTACCCGTGAGCCGCGGTCCGCCATGGTGGTGACCCTGGACCTCGACGGCACGACCCTGCGCGTGGCGAACGCTCACCTCGACTGGCTGGCGGACGACGAGCGACGCGTGGCCCAGGCGCGAGCGCTGCTGGAGGCGCTGATTGTCGAGGCCGGGGACGGCCTCGGGGCGCCCAGCGCGACGATTCTGGGCGGCGACCTGAACGACGTCCCCAAGAGTCCCACCCTCGCGCTGCTCCAGGGCTGGACGGCTTTCCGCCGCGTCGGCCCCGCCGCACCGACCTTCCCTGCGGACTCCCCGGACCGGACCATTGACCACTTCCTCATCGCGCCGGTCGGCGCCTTCCCGGGCGCGCAGGTCCGTGTGCTGGACGAGCCCCTGATCTCCGATCACCGGCCGGTCCAGTTGGACCTGGCGCCGGAGCCTTGACGTCCAGGCTCTCGGATCTCATGGCGACGTCCTGCGAAGACGGATCGATGGAGCAGCTCGAGGTGGAGGCGACCTCGGGTCCCGGGTCTTGAGTCGACGAGTCCCTCCACCGCCTTATGAAGGCTCGCCTTGGACCGCGCCAGGAAGCCGGCGATCCGAACCCTAGGTGAAGGTGAGCAAGCCGGCGCTCTGTTTGGAGCGTCGGCTTGCTGTAGGGGGAGGCGGGTGCGCCTTTCAGGCCCGGGCGGGCCATGAGGCTCGATCGAGGCAGCGGCGAGTCCGGCGGCTTCCGACGCCTGTGCAGCGCACGCCGTCAAAGGCGATGGCGCCCACGGGCAGCTCGGGGCCCTCCCGAGGGGGCATGGCCCGCTGTGATTCAGGTTCTCAACCCCTCACAGCGGGCTCTGGATCAGAGCGTTCGGCGGCTGATCTCTTCGCCCGTATTGCCGTCGTACACGATCTCCTCGCCGGGGCAGTGGAGGTCGAGGTAGACGCGGTCTTGCTGCGAGGTCGACGAGTTGAGTCGGAGCAGGATGTCGACGCCCACGGCGGTGTTGTCCCTGACGGTGATGACTTGCGTCTTCGTGCCACCGAGGTCGTTTCCGGTGTAGTCGCGGTCGATGTGGAGGTGCGGCTGAGCGTGATCGCGGGCAATAAAGCAGCACCCCTCGATCAGCAGCTCGTCGACCGAGCGGATGCTCGCGATCGAACGGTCGCCGTTCGTGAAGTCAAAGAGCGAGTTACGGATCGTCACGTCAGACATCATCTGACCCACCGCCGGGTTGAGCGGGTCGGTGCCTCCCATCTTGCAGATGACCAGGGCGCCCGTGCTCGAGTGCCCGTCCGCTCGCACGGTCGGCCAGTCACAGACGAACGAGCAATCTTCGATCAGGATCGAACCCGGGTTCGCGGAGGTGCCGGGGCTGAAGTAGGTGAGGTTGAAGCTCGGCCGGGTGCCGCCGTACGCACAGTCGATGAAGTGGCTGTCTCGCACGATGTGCGTCGGCGACTCCAGGTACGACATGTTGTCCGCGTCGTATTGCTGGTAGGGGTTGTCTCGGTGCGCGAACTGGGCGCCCTGACTCCCGATGCGCAGGAAGGTGCAGCCCTCAAGCGTGGTATCCGCGGCGTTGGAGACGTAGAGGCCGTGCTCCTGCGGGATCTCCGTGAAGTCGCAGTCGATGAAGCGGCGGTCCGGGACGTTGTACTCACGGGTGCCCCACTTGAGCTGTGGTGCGTTGGAGACGGGATCCGGGCGGACGCTGACGTTGTCCCAGGTCAGCGAGCGCTGGAGCATCTGGAGCGGGTTCGGCCCGCGGTGCACGTTGTGTGCCCACTGGAGGAATCCCTGGGGTACCACCGCGAGGACGTTCTCGATGCAATGATCTCCGCCGGGCCAGTGGATGATGTCGTTGATCCGGTTGACCACATCACGCGGCTCCCGGTTCATTCGCAGCGCGCGGATTCGCAGGCCCTTGTTCTGGTCGACCGTGTTGTTGGCGTAGTTCTTCGCGATGAAGGGGCCCTGCGAGAAGGCCGTGCCAACGCCCTCGCTGGTGCCTTCGAGCCCAAGGGCGATATCGGCGCGGCTCAGGCCGCGGCGGCTCGCTGAGCGGCTGTAGGCGTTGAGGGCCTCGTTGACCCTGACCCGCGGACCCGTCGTGCTCTCGCCTCGGCCGCTGTCTGCACTCCTGAGGGTCGCGTTGACCTTGTCAGCGAGCACGGCATCCATGGCCGGGAAGGCGAACGGACCGGGCTGGCGGACGCTCGTCGGGATCGTCTTCGTCGCCTTCTGCGGCGCCTTGAGGTTCCCCTTGGCGGGCTTGGACTCGCTGCTCTTGGTGGCCTCATCGGCCGTGAAGTCGAGGTCGAGGCCATCCGAGAAGGGGGGCGGCGCGTCGTCGACGAGCTCTGCCTTGGTGGGCTCTTGCCCCTTCGGGGTTTCGACCTCGGGGGTCTTCTTCACCGTTGCCCGCTTGGAGGGTGCCCGACTGATGGACAGCGCGTTGCTCGCGCCCTCCCGGAACAGGTGGACTCGGTCGATCATGAAGCCTTCGCTCCTGCCAGAGAACTCCACCTTGTGGACGCCCGGCGTGAGCTCGAGAGATAGGGGGCCCACTTCCCCGTCCGCGGCGCGATAGCGCGTGTCCCAGGTCCAATCGCCTCGCTGCGAGGAGAAGACCTTGGTCCATGCGCCACCGTCGACCCGAACCCAGACGTCGTTGGCGTCGGTCACGTCCGGTTGATCGTGACGATTCCGCAGGCGGAGCTCGTACTTGCCACCGGTGGTGATCTCCGTGTCAAAACCGACGAGGCCCGTTCCGGGCGTCTTGGACATGTCCGGGCCGGACCAGGTCACGTAGCCCTTTCCGGCGAAGCCGTCCACGGAGGTCGAGCCGCTCCAGCCCGCTCCGTCGGTGAGGCTCTCCATCTCGACGACGACCAGGTCGTCGCTCGGGAGGTAGGGGCCGGTCTGCGCAAACGCGGCCCCCATGGTGGTCAGCGCGCCGAGAGCCGCCGAGCCCGCGAAGCGTTGGATGTGCTGTTGAGTCGAATTGATCATCTGGTTTCCCTCGAGTTGAGTCCCTGGCATCTGCGGTCAGGGCGGGTGCGTTCGGCACGGACGGAGGTCCAATGCGCATTCGCACGTCTTCGATCGGCGTCTACCCAGCCATAACTTTGCGTCTTTCTACGGTTTGGGCGTTCGGTGTCCCAGGGGTGGACGGAGGGGCTCCTTAGCGATCCAGGGGGCGCTGTGGCCTTGGGTTCAAGCGCCCCCTGGCCTCGCCCGACGGTTCTAGGCGTCGCCCGGTCTGGCTGGGCCTCACGCCCTGTGGCCTGGATCTCTCCCGCTTCTGGTGCCTGTCGGAGGTCTACCCGCCGGGTTCCACGGTGTCGGCCCAGGGCTGCCGTCCATCCGCATCGGGGCGCGCAGTGGGGGGGCTACCCCTCGCCTCAGCGGTCGCTGGTCCCACCATCGGGATTGGGGGGAGCGGCCGTCCCTCGGACAAGAATCCTGCCGTCACTGCAATGACGGACCGCCCTTGCCTGCCGCCCATTGGCCTGCGTGGGCAAGTGGACACCAGCGGGTGGTGCGTTCTGGCCTGCCGCCCGGTTCAGGCCGGACCTGTGCCCTCCGCCCGGACGGACGTTGGGCCTCCCTCGCTCCCCGTCATCGTGCCCGGCAAGGTCGCTTCGGGGGCCGGATTCATCCTTGAGAGGAGCGACCTTCAGGGGCACACCGAAGGTCGGGGTGCCGGCTGGCTCCTCGACCCTTCGCACGGCACCTGCATCGCGGGCGGAGCCGCTGAGTCCGCGGCCCTAGGAGAGGGCGGGGCGCAGCGCAGGCGCAGGCCGAGGCGAGCGAGCCCCACCGGGTTCGGCGAAGACGCGGGTCACGTCTCGGCTCGGCTCAGAGCCCGCCACCAGCCTCTGACTTGCGGGGTGCACCACCGCGGGTCCCTTGGGGCGGTGGGGCTGTGCCAGCATCGCCGCCCTCAGGGGCGCTGAGCGGTCGCCGCGCGATCAGCTCGCCCGTCACGCCGCTATAGATGATCTCTTCGCCCGGGCAGTGAAGCGGCAGCCTGATTCTCGCAGGGCCGCCCTCCGTCTTGGAGAGGCAGAGCTCGAGATCAACACCGCGCGAGCGATTGTTGCGGAGAACGATCCGCTCGGTCTTGGTCCCGCCGAGGTCATTGCCGCTGTGATCGCGATCGACCGTGACGTGGGGCTGTGAGTGCTGGCGGGCGATGAAGGCGCAGTCTTCGATCACCAGTTCCCCAGCGGAGCGGACTTCCGCAATAGGCCGGTCTCCGTGACAGAAGTCGAAGAGCACGTTGCGGAGGGTGACGCTCTCCATCATCGGCCCAAGCTCCTGATCGAGCGGCGGTGCCGCGGTCATGTGAGCCAGCACCAAGGCGCCTGTGGAGCGGCTACCGTCGGCGCGAGCCTCGGGCCATCGACTGACGAAGGACGAGTCTTCCACGAGCAGCGTCCCGGGGTTCTTGGAGCTGCCCGGGTCGAAGTAGGTCAGGTTGAAGGACGGTCGCTTGCCTTGAAAGCCACAGTCCACGAAGTGGGAGTCTCTCACGATGTGAGTCGGCGGCGACTGGTATGGCATGCAGTCTGCGCCGTACTGCTGATAGGGAATCGGGCGATGCGCCCATTGCGCCCCCTGGCTGCCGACGAGGAGGAAGGTGCAGCCGTCGAGCGTGGTATTCCCGTAGTTCGAGACGTACAGGCCGTGCTCCTGGGGGATCTTCGTGAAGTCGCAGTCCTTGAAGGTTCGGTCGGGGCAGTTGTACTCCCGGGTGCCCCACTTCAGCTGCCGGGCGTCGGGGGCGGCGGTCACGCCGATGTTCTCCCACGTGTAGCTCCCGCCGCGCAGCTGCAAGGACTTCTTGTGGAGGTTCGAACTCCACTGGGCGTAGCCCTTGGGCACGACCGACTCCAGGTTTCGCTTCACCACCGAAGACCCTCTCCGCCAGTCCGTCACGTCACCGATGGTGCCCACGGGCTTCCGCGCGGCGCGGGAGGCGCGCAGCCTGGGGATCGCGGCTCGCTTGTTCTCTTCAGACCCGTTCAAGAAGTGATCGTGGGCCACGAAGGCGGGCGCTGGTGCGTCCGCGTCTTGCGCAACCGACTCCACGGAAGGCCGACTCGGCGGCGCCTGCGGCCCGACACCGCCTTCGCCGCGCGACGCCGGTTCCTGGGCATTGAGGACGGGGGCGAACCAGAGGGCGGCGGCCACCCAGAGCGCGTGTAAAGCCCTGGTGTCATGCGTGTGTTTCGGCGACTGCATGGGTTCACGATACCTCCGCTGCCAAGGGTGGATCCGTGCCAGCGGGGAAGTTGCCCCGATTCCCGCCGTCGTGTGCTCCCTCGCCGCGCTTCTGTACGACTCCGAGACCGGGGACTCCTGCCCTGAGCGAGCGCGACGCCTTGCACGAAGCGTTGGTGCTGCCTGCCGGCTTCGTCGGGTCCCTCGCCGGAGCGGCCGTTCGCGCGAGGCCCGCCAAGCCGTTGAGCACGTGCCGGCGGCGATCACGCTCTTCCCCCTCTCCTCGGCGGGCGGCGGCCCGCCCCGTCAGGTCAGAGCCACTGGCCGGTGCCGCCTTGTGGCCGCGCAGCTTGTGGCGGCTGAGGCGGCGGCGAGGAGGGCGAAGAGCGGCTCGCAGGCGCCTTCCGTTCGACGGAAGCGGATGTCGTAGACGCTCGGGCCACCGAGGGCGCTATGGACGTAGGCCTGGACGATGGGGCGGGTCCCCGTCGCGGGTCAGGAAGCCAAGATCGAGGCCGGGTCGGTGCCCTCGGGCGTCCCAGGCGACGATCTTCCGCCCAGCCGCTTCGAGGGGGAGGCCGCCCGTGGTGCCCGATCCTCGGGCGTGCAGCGGATCTCCCTCCAGCAGCCAGGGCACGGTCTCGGGGAAGGCGCTGGCGACCTTCTTGAAACGTCCCCCCGAGATTCGTCGACCTGCGGGAGCCTGGACCGCTCGCCGGGGAGTGGCTGCTGACCCGCTCGGTCCATCCCGCCGCCGGGTGCTGCGAGCAGCGCTTGGTTCTAGCGGTCGCCGGTGTGGCGCACGCCACCTCCGGAATGGTCCTGACTGGGGCCCAAGCCACCCTTGGCGGCGGCTCCCTTCTTGGACTTGCCCGTATCGAGGACCTCCAGCGTACCGGCCTCCACCAGAGCCTTCACGGGGGGGTGCTCCACGGCCTTGTGGGCGATCTTGGCCTTGCCGCCGGGGCTGAGGAAGAGCCGCTTGCCAGCGGGTAGCGGGACTCGGACGGGGGCGCTCGTTGTGTTCTTGATCTCCATATGGCCCGTAAGGCTACTCGGAAGAGCACCCGCACGGCACCGTATGCACGCGTCGCCTGGGGGCTTCCCTTGATGGAACCCCGGGACGCTTATTGCGATGGAGACACTGCCCTACCTCACCGGTTACCCGCCCGAGCTTCAGGGGCAGGCCAGGGCGCTCCTGGAGTCGGGTGAGCTCGGGCCGCTCCTGGCGTCGCGTTATCCAGGGCGCCACCACATCCGCTCCAACAGGGACCTGCACGACTACGTGCAGGAGCTGAAGTCTCGCCATATGCGGACGGCGCCGCCCCTGGGCAAGGTCCTCTACGACGAGCGGCTCCAGGTCCTCGAGAACGCCCTCGGTCTACACACCACCGTCACGCGGAGCCACGGCCGTCGGGTTCATAAGCGCCGAGAGCTCCGGGTCGCGGGGCTCTTCAAGGACGTGGCGCCCGAGTTCCTGCGCATGATCGTGGTCCATGAGCTCGCGCACACGAAGCACGCGGATCACTCGCGGGACTTCTACAGGCTCTGCACCCATATGGAGCCAGACTACCACCGCTTGGAACTCGACCTGCGCCTCTTGTTGACGGCGCAGGACCAAGGGGGCTGAGTCGGTCGCCCACGGGCAGGCCAAACGAAAAGACGCCGCGTCCTCCGATAGGGGGGGGCGGCGTCCTCTCGTCTGGCTGGCCGAGCTCGGCACCAGGGGTCAGTTGGTCCCGACGATCTTCACCTCATCGATATCGCCGGTCTCGTTCCGGCGGTTGGCCGAGAGGTCGAAGCGCACCGTGACCTGGCTCAGGTCAGCGAAGGCGGACAGATCGATGTCAGTGGTTCGCCACCCGCTGGAGCCCGTGAGGGTCTCCAAGGTCGTCCCGTTCACGATGACTCTGAAGGTCTCGCCGTTGTCGAGGTTCCGACAGCGGCGGGCGGACTCGAGCCGAAGCCCGGTGAACCCGGTGGCGTCGACCGTGACCTCGAGGTACTGGGACCTCTTGATGCGGGCTCCACCTGAGCCCGCGAACGCAGAGCCGGAGCGGATCCTCACCCCGCCATTAGAGCTCCACTGGGTCGAGAGGGAGCCGTCGAAGGAGTCGGCGAAGATCGTCGTCTCGTTGCCCGGGTTGGGGTCGGCCTCCGTGGTGAACGACCAGACAGGTCCCGCGGTGGTCCCTGTTCCATTGGTGGCGTCCACCCGCCAGTAATAAACAGTGGAGTAGGCCAACTGGCTGAGGGCAAAGGTGGTCCCGGTCAGCGTTCCCTGGAGGTCTCCAGGCCCCGGATTCAGATTGGTGCCGAGGTAGACCTCGTAGGACACCGCGCTGGAAGCCGGGCTCCATGAGAGATCCTGGTTGACGGACACCGCGGTTGCGCCGTCCGCAGGGCTCGGGTTCCCGGGCTGGCCGGGAGGCGGGACCTCGGTCACCGAGAGGGTGCCGGCTCCTGTGTTTCCGGCGTAGCCGCCGACCTGGATGAGCAGCGTGACGCCAGCGGAGAGGCCGGTGAGGTCAATCTGGCTCTGGAGGTCACAGGCGTCGTCGTTACACGCCACGGGGATGAGGCCTCCGCAGCTGCCGACGAAGACCTGCAGGGCCGTGTCGTAGGCCGATCCGCAGGTGGCGATGCTGAGGTCCGCGGAGCTCACCGCGGTGTACGAGAACCAGGCGTCGGGTGCGCCGCCCCCCCCGCAGGCCCACGCCTCACCGCTGTCGGTGGCGGAGGTCGTGTCGAAGGGGGTGTCCCCGCTGGTGACCGGTGCCGCGTTGGCGCAGGTGTCGTTGGCGATACCTCCGTTGGTCAGCACCAACGAATAGTCCCCACACTCGGCTTGGCTCTGGGGAAAGACGAAGGGGTTCACGATGACGTCGACCGGCGCGCTGGACGTGTTGATGAACTGCACCGATTCGGTGCCCGAAACCCCGGCCGACTCGTCGAGCAGAACGCCACAGTTGCTGTCGATCAGCCACAGATCGATATCCACAGCGAAGCCAGCGAAGAAGATCGCCGCAGTGAAGTTCGAATTCGGGGCCACGGTGACCCGGTAGAAGTCCTCGTCAACCCCCGGCTTGCGGACGACCAGGTTGCCCGTGGTCAGATTGGACGGAACGGGCACAGCGGTGGCGCAGGTGTCATTGTCCTCGTACTCGTCGTCGATCCCTTCGACGCAGCTGACGCAGGAGACGCCGAGGTTGGCGCCCAGGACCAGCCAGAAGGAGGCGAAGGCCGGGTTGTTGTTCACCGGGTCGTATCCGCCCTCGTTGAAGCAGCGCTCGGCACCGCTTGAGAGGTCGACCTCATAGGCTTGGTCGATGGAGTACAGCCCGGAGGCCGTCGTGGCGGATGGGTTGCTGAAGGCGGTTCCCTCGCCCGTTGGGGCGAGGGAGCCGGGGCGCGCGCCGATCAGCGGCCCGATCATGGAGCCCGCATCCGCGCTCATCTCGAGGCCCCACCCAAAAAAGTCATAGGCGTCCCCATCAAAGGTCCCGTCCCCATCGGCCCTGACGCAGAACTCGAAGCCAGAGAAGTCGATGTCGAACGTGTAGGGCGTGAGCTCGCCGGGAGTGACCGTGCCGGGAAGCCCAACGATCGTCAGGTCCAGGAGCGGCGTCTGCGTTCCGACCGGGTTGGTACAGGGGCGGTACTGCTCATAGAGCGTCAGCTGGGCCGTCCCCTGACCCACGGAGTCGGTGGCGTAGCCGAGTTGGATGTTGTTGATCTGGTAGCTGTCCGTGAGCCCCGTGACGCTCGGGTACGGGAGCGACGTCGTGGGAGAACTGGTGCTCGGGAGCCTCCCCTCATCGATGACGAGGTACCTCGCGTTGATGTCGAGGAACACCGCCGAGTAGAAGTTGTTCCGGTAGATCGTTTCGGCACCGGCGGGACCGTCGAGACCGCCTCCAGGCGAGAGCGCGGGCTGGAATTGCCCGGTGGCCACATGGAACGTGCCCGCGTGGATAGGCGCTCGGGACAGGTCCTGGAGACGGTGGAGCTTGGCAGGCTCCTGGGCAGAGGCAGTGCTGGTGAGGATCAGCGCAGCAAGGACGCGCGGTCCGAAGCTGGCGATGAGGGGCATGTGCATTGGGCGAACACGAGACGTTGAAGGGTGGAGGGGGAGAGCCGCATGCCAGCGCGCCGAGAGGCTCGGGCCACCAGGCGGTTCTCGAGCGCGAAGGAGAGGAACTGCGTTCACCCTTCCTCGTCTTCAAAGCAACTCCCGAACGGCCTTCACATGAAATCTAGTCAGGCCTCGCCGGTCGGCCCTGAGTGTTTTTCCTGTCGAGTTGGCTTGGGGGTCGGGAAGTTGGGAAGGGGCGGCTCGGCGGCCGGGGAGGGCGCGCTTGTCGAAGACCAGCTGCTACGGCCTCCTTGGGCTTTTCGTTGCAGAGGAGCGTTGGGACGATTCCCTGACGGTTGGGTCGCGTAGCGCGGGGAAGGGCGGCCTGTCGCGAGCCGAAACTTCCTCTCACCTCTCGCAATGGGGCGCTCGATGAGCGATCCGGCTTAGGTGGCCGATTCGAACATCCCGGCGCGGGGGTGGGCGGCGTTCCGCCTGGGCGGCGGCGACCCCTCACGAGGGGAGGCCCAGGGGCTGGAGGCCCTCGGGCGCGGGCTCGTTCGAACCGGTGGCCTTGCTGTCCGGCAGGAATTGGGCAGGCGAGGCGCGAACTTCACGGAAAGCGCGCTCTGGTCAGGAGATCCTGACCAATGGCCCCGGCCGGCTCATGCGCCGTTGGCCTCCAGCAAGAGTGGCGCCTGATGAGGGCACGAGCACCCCGGACCGACCGACTCGACTTCGGGAGCTTGCATGTTCTAGCTGGCGGCCAGCATCGCCATGCGCGAGGCGGCCGTCGACGTGGCGCCTGCCCTGAACGGCTCCGTGTGGGCCTCGTCGAGCTCGAGGACGATGGCGTTCAAGCGGCCCCTGCGCGAGAGGAGGACTCGCTACGAAGGCGAGTGGGGGCTACTCGGGGTCCGGTGTGACGGTGCCTAGCTTGGCGATCACGTCGGTGGTCGTGTCGGGGACAGCGCGGCCGTCCTTGCGCTTGATCTTCTTCCAGGCGCTGCAATGACCGTCGCGCCGCATCACCGCGCGGCACGCGGCGCCGACCCGGCGGTGGGCGGCGCTCTCGAGGATCTCACCCAGAGGCGAGGTGGGGTCGATCTTCTCCTTGCGCATGCGGACGCGCTCCTCGGTCGCCTCCATCACCTCGTCATAGCGCACGGCCATGGGGTTGGAGAGCTGGCTCACGTCGGTGAGGCCCGAGATCGAATTTGACGAGCGCGCTTCGTAGCTGGCGGCCGCGCCGGCGGCTTCGGCCGGGCGGCCAGCGCCTTGGATGACGATGAAGGCCACCACGGCGAGCGCGGTGGCGAAGAGGAAGAGCGGTGAGAGCCTGGCGGTTCTTTTCGAGCTGAGCATGCCTTCTCGTTGAGTTCGGTCGTGGGCGGCGGGCGCGGCTCGCCACCTGGTGTCCTGTTGGACCGCACCTTGGCGATTCTTGCCTGAGCGGATGTCCGCCCCTGACCGACGCTACCCCGCGCGGGCGCGTCAGCCATGGGCACAGGCTATGCACGAATGGGCTCCGGGCAAACGGCGAGGCGGTTTTGGCGACGGAAACGTTTTCCTGCCTGGGCTCGCGGGGTCGCGGGAGCCGATAGGGGCGCCCCAGCGTGGGGCGCTATTCGCTCAGCGCGGCGGGCCGAGCAGGATCATTCGCCGCAGGGATTCGTCGAGGCCGCGCTCGAGGGCCTCCGTCGGCGTCAGCCAAGCGAGGGCCAGGGACTCCTCCGAGAGGGCCTCACGGGCCCCCTGGGGAGCGACCGCGAGGTATCGCACATCCAGGTGCACGTGCTCCGGCTCCCCGGGGCGTGCAGGAATGGTGTGGATGTCGAAGTCCACGGGCGTCTCGGTGAGCGCGCTCGGGGCGATCCCGCTCTCCTCAACGGTCTCGCGTAGCGCGACCTCGCGCGTGTCGCCCTCGCCGTCACAATGCCCTCCGAACTGGAGCCAAAGCCCTAGCTTGCGGTGGTGGTGCAGGAGCACCCGAGCGCCGTCGTGGCTCCAGAGCAGGCAGGAGGCGGTCAGGTGGCCCGGGAGGCAGCGCCGTGTCAGCGACACAGGCCCATGCTCGACCAGGAACCCGTCGATCTGATCGCGGAAGCCGCGCTGGAGGTCGGACAGATCCGTGCCCGGGTTCGCCCTCAGGCAAGCCCGAGCGCGTTCGAGTTCCAGCGCAGCGTCTGCGCCGGAGCGCTCCTCGGAAGGAGGCTCCGCTGATCCCTCGCCGCTCACGTGCGGTTGAAACGCCGGTGGGCGCCCTTGCGCTCCTCGATGTCCTCGCCGCGGTTCTTCTTCCAATCCTTGTAGGACTCGTAGTCCCCGTGGTGGAAGCGCACGATCGCCACGCCCTCATCGTCCAGTCCCTCAAAGGCGAGGATGTGGGTGGCCACGCGGTTCAGGAAGTACCGATCGTGGGTCACGATGATCATGCAGCCGGGGTAGTGCTCGATGGCCTCCTCGAGCACGCGCAGCGTGTCGAGGTCGAGGTCGTTGGTCGGCTCGTCCATGATGATGAGGTTGGCCGGCTCGCGAAGCATCTTCGCGAGCATGACCCGGTTCCTCATCCCGCCGGAGCACTCCCCGACCTTGCGCTGCTGGTCCTCGCCCCGGAAGTTGAAGCGGGCCACGTAGGCGCGGCTGTCGATCACGGTGGTGCCAAAGGGCAGCTGCTCGTTGCCGTCGGTGATGTTGTCGAAGACGGACATATCGTCATCGAGCACGGTTCGGCTCTGGTCCAGGAAGCGCAGCTGGACGGTGGAGCCCAGCTCCATCGAGCCCTGGTCCGCCGTCTCGTCGCCGATGATGATCTTCATCAGGGTGGACTTGCCCATGCCGTTCGCGCCGATCACGCCGAGCTTGGCCTGGGGCGGGATCGAGAAGTTCAGCCCGCGGAAAAGGGTGCGATCGCCGTAGCCCTTGGCGAGGTTCTCCACGTCGAGGACCTTGTCGCCAAGCCGCGGCCCAGGCGGGATCCGCAGCTCGACGTTCTGCGCCATCTCCTCGGCGCGGGCCTCGGTCGCGAGGTCCTGGTAGCGCTTGAGGCGCGACTTCGACTGCTTGGTCCGGGCGGCGGGTGTACGGGAGAGCCACTCCTTCTCGCGCTCGAGGACCTTGGCCCGTGAGGCGTCGTTCTTACGCTTGACGTCGAGGAGCTTCGACTTCTGGTCCAGGTAGGCGCTGTAGTTGCCCTTGTAGGGCCGGGCGCCGCCGCGCTCGACCTCCAGCATCCAGCCCACGACGTTGTCGAGGAAGTAGCGGTCGTGGGTGATCAGGATGACCGTGCCTTCGTACTCCTTCAGGTGAGTCTCCAGCCACCCGATGGACTCGGAGTCCAGGTGGTTGGTGGGTTCGTCGAGCAGCAGGAGGTCGGGGTGCTCCAGCAGCAGCTTGCACAGGGCGACTCGGCGGCGCTCACCGCCGGAGAGCTGGGTCACGCCGGAGTCCATGGGGGGGACCTGGAGAGCGTGGGCGGCCTGCTCGAGGCGGCTGTCCAGGTCCCAGATGCCCTTGGTGTCCATGTCCGTCTGGAGGCGGTCGTACTCGAGGGAGAGCTTCTCGGCCTCTTCACCCTCGGCGTCGCCCATGATCGTCATGACCTCGTAGTAGCGGGCCTCGGTGGCCCGCAGCCCCGCGACCGCCTCGTCGATGTTCTCGCCGACGGTCTTCTCCTCGTTGAGGGGGGGCTCCTGCTGGAGGTAGCCGATGGTGAGCCCCTGGATGGGGCGGGCCATGCCCTCGATGTCCGTGTCCTCGCCGGCGAGGATCCGGAGCAGGGTGCTCTTGCCCGCGCCGTTGGGACCGATGAGGCCGATGTTGGCGCCCTCCAAGAACGAGATGGTGATGCCCGAGAGCACCTCCCTCTGGTCGTAGAACTTCTTGAGGTCCTCGAGTTGGTAGATGATTCTGGCTTCGGTCATAGCTGTCTCCTGGGCCCCTCCTGCGGGACTGTGAGGCGCAATAGAATAGCGATGAGGGGCTCGGATCGTGAGCCGTTGAGGGGCCCTTTCCGGGCCCGGGCGTTATCCTCTTGCGCCTCAACCCTCCGCGCCGCCGCTGGACCTTCGTCGGTCCGCACCCTCGCCGGCCGCCGAACTGACCTCCCATCGACCCTGAGCCTCCCCCGATTCGCCATGTCCAATACGAGCACTGACACCAGCTTCCTGACCTCCCTGGGGATCACCGAGATGAACCAGGGCGCCTATGCGGGCGAGTGGCTGGAGTGCACCGGGGAGATCATCGAGTCTCGCTCGCCTGGCACCGGTGAGGTGATCGGGCGCGTTCGGATGGCCACCGGCGCGGAGTATGAGCGCGTAGTCGCCGCCGCAGAGGAGGCCTTCAAGCGCTGGCGGACCGTGCCGGGCCCCCGCCGCGGTGAGATCGTGCGCCGCATGGGGAACGCCATGCGGGACCACAAGGACGCCCTCGGGCGCCTGATCACCCTCGAGATGGGCAAGATCGTCCAGGAGGGCTGGGGCGAGGTGCAGGAGTGCATCGACATCGCCGACTTCGCCGTGGGCCTCTCCCGGCAGCTGTACGGGCTCACGATGCCGTCGGAGCGTCCTGGCCACACCATGCGCGAGCAGTGGCACCCGCTGGGGACGGTGGGCGTCCTGACCGCCTTCAACTTCCCCATGGCGGTCTGGGCCTGGAACTCGATGCTGGCGTTCACCTGCGGGGATGCCTGCGTTTGGAAGCCGAGCCCCAAGACGCCGCTCACCGCCATCGGTCTCATCAACGTGGTGCGGCCCATCCTCGAGGAGGAGGGCTTCGGCGCGCTCTGCGGCCTCGCCATCGGCGGCAATGACGACGTGGCGCAGGCGATGATGGACGACGCGCGCCTGCCCATGATCTCCTTCACCGGGTCGACCGCCATCGGCAAGCTCGTCGCCAGCCGGGTCGCCGGTCGCATGGGCCGTCTGATTCTTGAGTGCGGCGGCAACAACGGTCTGGTGGTCATGGACGATGCCGACCTGGAGATGGTCTTGCCGGCCACGCTCTTCGGCGCGGTGGGAACGGCCGGCCAGCGCTGCACGTCGACGCGGCGCCTGCTGGTCCACGAGAGCCTCATGGAGGAGGTCACCGAGCGCCTGGTCCGGGCCTACGACGACGTGGTCATCGGGGACCCGATGGACGAGGGCACGCTCTGCGGTCCGCTGATCGACGAGCAGGCCGTTCAGAACATGGAGGCCGCCGTCGCGTCTTGCCAGGCCGAGGGTGGCACTCTGCTGCGGGGTGGCGGACGCGCCCCGATGGAGGGCGCGCTGGCCGGCGGTCACTACGTCGTGCCGGCGATCATGACTGCCCGGAATGACTACCAGACGGTGCAGGACGAGACCTTCGCGCCGATCCTCTACCTGATCCCCATCAAGGACCTGGACGAGGCCATCGAGCTGCACAACGGCGTGCCCCAGGGGCTCTCCAGCGCGATCTTCACCGCGGACATGAAGACCGCGGAGCGGTTCCTCTGCGCCGCGGGCTCCGACTGCGGGATCGCCAACGTCAACATCGGCACCTCAGGCGCCGAGATCGGCGGGGCCTTCGGTGGCGAGAAGGACACCGGCGGCGGCCGTGAGTCTGGCAGCGACGCCTGGAAGGCCTACATGCGGCGCCAGACCAACACGGTCAACTACTCCGACGACCTGCCGCTGGCGCAGGGCATCAAGTTCGGCTGATCCGCCTCGAGCTCGGTGAGCTTGGACGCGATGGCTGCGCCGATGCATTGCGCCCCGAGGGGGGTGTGGTGGAGGTAGTCGTAGTAGTGGTCGAGGTCCGAGGGGACCTCGGGTCGCAGGTCGAGGCTCGCCACGCCCTCGGCCTGCGCGACCTCTTGGGCGACGCGGTCGAGCTCCAGCATCAGCTTCCTGACCACTTTGGTGGAGTAGTAGGCCTCGGGCTGCATCCTGAACGGGCTGCCCTGCCCGAAGTTCCACAGCTGCAGCTCCTGCTCAGCAGAGACCTCCGTGTCGAGCCAGGGCTGGCGGGCGAGCAGGACCGTCGCGGCGTTCGTTTCGCAGCTTCGGATCAGAGCGGTCAGGTGAAAGCGGAAGCTCTCGAGCAGCGGGGCTGGGTCCGGGCTCTCGGTGAGCATGTTCTGGCACGTCGCGCGCATGGTCCGGTGCTTCAGCCGAGAGGCCCCGACATCGGTATTGCGGACGATGGGCCTGAGCACGCGGTTCTTCAGGCGGCGACACACGCGATAGAGCGCTGTGCCGGACGGCTTCCACGTGAAGCGGCCACCGGGGTGTTCCGAGCAGAAGAGCTGCAGGTGCGCCGGCTTGTTGGCGATCTGGGCGGGCGTCTCCCGCTCGAACCAGTCCACGAGGTCGCTGGCGCCTACCATGAGCACGACCACGTCGACGGAGCGGAGGCGTGGCAGGACCTTCTCGATCAGGGGGGTGACGCTGCGGCATGGCATGAGTGAGCAGGCCATATTCCCCACGTGGGCCAGGCGCCGCCGCCCGGCGGTCCCGTTGAGGATCTGCTCGGTCACCATCGGCCAGCTATTGGCCTGATCGAGCATGTAGCACTCCGCGGCGCTCCCGCCCGCCACCAGGACCCGATAGAGCTGCTCCGGCGGTCGGGGGAGCTCGCCCCCGCGTTCGCCCTCTCGGTTCGCCTGGATACGGACCTTCTGGGGCAGCCGTGGGAAGGCGCTTGCGTGAAGCCTGTTCTCGGTCCGTGACCGTGGCGCGTGAACGAACCACTCGGCCTTTCGCTTCAGGTGCACGCGGGCCAGAAGTTCGGCGGTCGCGAGCCCGGCAGCCGCGGCCCCAGCGATCAGGGTGATTTCGAGGATCATCGTGATCGCTTCGAGAGCATGGAGATACGGCGCATGACGGGGGCGGTGTCCAGGTGCGGATCGCCAGCGAAAGCATACGAGAGCGCGAGAGCCAAGAAGAGGCAGGTGTAGAGGGCCCCAGCGAGGATCAGCTGCGGGAATGTGGTGATGGAGAGCGTGGACTCAGCCGCGTACAGGGCGCCGATGGCGACGGCCGAGGCGGCGACGGGCTTGCCGAACGCGTAGCCGATCCACTGGCGCGTGGAGAGGTCAAGCGAGCGGCACGCGACCCGGGCCAGGAGGATCGCGAAGAGCACGTTGGGGATCGCGGTGCCGAGCGCGACGCCTTTCAGGCCATACGGCCCCACGAGAAGGACGCTGAGCGTGAGGTTTCCGATCCCCATGGCGAGGAGGCCGAAGCCAGGGATCCGGGCGCGGCCGAGCCCCATGAGCGCGGGCAGCGCCACGCCACGGATAGGGAGGAAGAAGAAGAACGACAGCATCAGGATCTGCATCAGCTGCCCCGACTCCTCGTCGTATCCCTCACCGATCCAGGCCGAAAGGAAGGCGGGCCCAAGGACCATCAGGAAGCCGCCGATCAGGAGGACGAGCGTCGCGGCAATCTTGGACCACTTGAGGTACGCCTCCCGGACGGAGGAGATGTCGCCCTTGCTCTTGGCGCTGGCCGCGAGGGGCATGAGGACCATCCCAATGGCGAGCAGGATGTTGATGAAGGGATCGAAGATCTTGTTGCCGATGCCATAGGTTGCGGCCGCTTGGGGCTCGGCGTTCAAGCCGATCACCAAGGCGTCGATCCGGAACGCGAGCATGGCCCCCATGTTCATCAGGAACGCGAAGATGCTGAAGGACAGGAGACCGCGTGCGTCGTGCCAGCGGATGGGTCGCGGCCTCATCCGGACGTTGGGGTGGCGGCGTCTGGACACCACCATGGCGATGCCGAACTCCAGCACCGCAACGCCGACCTGAACGGTGGCGAGGATCACGAGGTCTGCCCGCCAGGTCAGGGCGACCACGGTCACGCCGAGCTTCACGAAGAGGCCCGCCGCCTTGATCAGGTTGCGGGCCACGAAGTCCTGGTGCGCGTCAAAGAGCGCGTAGGGCAGCGCGAGGGCGAACCCCGCCGAGGCGTTGCCGAGGATCACCAGGGTCGCGAGGCGGGCGTCCCGGATCGCGTCCGGGGAGAGGCCGCTCCAGCCTTCCCGGGTGAGCAGGAGCGCAGAGAGACCACCGTAGAGAAGGGCGCCAACGGCGGCCGCCACGAGGCCCAGGATCAGCGTCATGCTGAAGGCGGTCCCCGCGGCTCGCTCGGCCGCGTCAGGGTCATCTCCGTGGATCGATCCGCTGACTGCCCGGACCGTGGCCATGGGGAGGCCGAGGGCCAGCAGCTGGATCGGAGCGGCCGTCGAGACGATGACCTCCCAGATCCCGAACGCCTCGCTCCCCAGCGCGCCGAAGGTGAACGGCGTCAGGATCATGAAGACGCCGATCTGGATCGCGTTCAGGGTCCAGTTCGAGGAGACGCTGCGGAGCACGGCGCGATTTGGAGGGCGGTGTGGAGGGCGGGGCCGGGGCCCGGTTGGGCCGCCAGGTGGGGGGTGGGGTGCGACGGGCTGCGATGGCGGGCTCCGGCTCAAGGCTGGAGCAGCGACGCAAGGTCCTCATCGGCATCTAGGATCCACGATGCCACCTCTTTATAGCCTGCTTCGTTCAGGTGAAGTCGGTCCATCGACATGCCGGGCACCAAGGACCCTGAGGGTGCCTGGACCAGGGGGGGGCGCGAGGTTTCCACGAACGAGACGAGGGGACGGGAGCCTGCCAGCGCGGCCAGGGCCTCGTTGGCGGCTTCGATGCGCGCTCCCATGGCCGAGGGCATCTCCCTCTCGGGAAGGATCCCGAGGATCAGGACGCGCGCCCGCGGGGCCTGCCGCGCGGTGTCATCGAGCAGCCGCTGGATGTCACGGGCGATGGCGGCCGGGGGCCTTTGCAGCCGCCTGAGATCGACGCTGCCTCCGTAGAGCACGACGGCGGCACAGTCCGTTCGGCAGATGGACTCTTCGAAGCGCTCCGACAGGGCCGCGAGGGGCTCATCTCCGATGCCCCGGTTGATCGTGTTGCCCCCGGGAAATGCCCTGGCGAGGTCAAAGAACTCGATGGTGGACGAGCCAATGAAGAGCACGCCGCCGGGGGTGACCACCTCTTCGGCGAAGGCTGCGAGGCGCTGGCTGCGGTGCGCGGCGCGCTCCGCGTCGGCCAGCTCCGCCGGAGAGTGAATGAGCGTGCGCAGTCGCCAACCACCGGGGGCATGGCCCGCCAGTGCCAGCGCCGCGTACGCGAGGGCTGCGGCGAGGGCTGCGGCGAGGGCGGCGGCGAGGGCGGCGGCGAGCCGGCCCGTCGGGGGGAGGCGGAGAGCCATGGGCTGGAGTCTATGTTCTCAAATGACGCGCGCCCCGGTGATCCCATGGGACCGCCGGGGCGCGCGCTGGTGCGGGGCAGATCAGAGCTTCACGTACTCGAAATCCACGTCCTGGCTGTTGATGCCACGCAGGGGCGGGGCGATCCAGTTGGCGAACTTGCCCGGCTCGGTGCAGGCCTTCATGAGCCCGCGCACGTAGTCGGCCTCGCCCTGGCTCGGGAGCCACTCCTGGCAGGCGGCCTCGTAGGCGTCCTTGGACATCTTCTCGCCGGTGTGCAGGTGGAAGCAACCGCCCGACCACTCACCGACCGTCCGGTTGAACCGGCGGTGCGGATAGGTGAACTCGAAGTCGACGCCCGCCCTCGCGGTCTCCTTGTTCCAGTAGGCGATGCCCTTGAGGTTGTCCTTCACGTACGCGTCTCGCAGGACCTCGTTCATGGCGTTGCGCAGGGGAACCTCGTCGGCTTTGACCTCGCCTTCCACCCAGCGATCCAGGGCGTAGCCCTGGTCCAGGGCGCTGTGCTCGTCGTAGTTCTTCTTCTCGTAGGCGCGGCCCTTGATCCCTGCCCCGAAGAAGTTCGCCGAGTTGCTCGAGATCTCGGAGCCGAACAGGTCGAGGGACGAGGCCGCCCAGTAGTTGATGTAGCGCTGGATGGTCTCGAGCGGGATGACACCCTCGGCGTGAAGGTCCGCGTCCGGGTTCTCCTTGAGAACCTCACAGGTGCGGCGGATGATCCGAGCGATGCCGGTCTGACCCACGAACATGTGGTGGGCCTCCTCGGTGAGCATGAACTGGGTCGTCCGGGCGAGCGGCTCGAAGCCCGACTCGGCCAGCGAGAGCAGCTGAAACTTGCCGTCACGGTCGGTGAACATCGTGAAGCAGAAGAAGCTCAGCCAGTCGTGGCAGGGCTCGTTGAACGTCGAGAGGATCCGCGGGTGGTCCGCGTTGCCCGAGCGGCGCTCGAGGAGCTCGGAGGCCTCCTCGCGTCCGTCCTTGCCGAAGTAGCTGTGCAGCAGGTAGACCATGGCCCACAGGTGCCGGCCTTCCTCGACATTGACCTGGAACAGGTTTCGCAGGTCGTAGAGGGAGGGAGCCGTGAGGCCCAGCAGGCGCTGCTGCTCGACGGAGGCCGGCTCCGTGTCGGCCTGGGTGACGATCAGCCGACGCAGCCAGTTCCGGTACTCACCGGGAACCTGCTCCCAGACGTCCTCGCCCTGGTGATCGCCGAAGCCGATCTTGCCGCCGGGCTCGGTCGGCGTCAGGAAGATGCCCCAGCGATAGTCCGGCATCTTGACGTAATCGAAGTTCGCCCAACCGTCCCGGTCGACGCTGACCGCCGTGCGGAGGTAGACGTCGTTCTCGTTGAAGTTGGTGGGGCCC
The DNA here is from genome assembly GCA_938083085.1 of uncultured bacterium. GTDB lineage: Bacteria > Planctomycetota > UBA1135 > UBA1135 > Saltatorellus. The sequence continues at coordinate 51,683 of CALLKX010000017.1, read as the reverse complement.
ATATCCCGCCACCAGTCAAGGTAGTCCGGCTGCCAGCGCTCAAGTGCGCGCTGAAGGCGCTTGTCCGACTTCAGATCCACGTTGTTCGGGATCTTCTGTGAGTAGTCAATTCCGGCCATGTTGGTCTCCGTTTTGAGGTGAGGTGTCGTCGCGCGGCGCCGCTGCGATTCCCGCGCCCCGTGGGGTGCGTCGCGCTGGCGCTGCGCTGGTTGGATATTCCGGTGAGATCAGGTTCGCTCGACGTTGAACTCGGGACGCATCGGCGTCCCATAGCAGCTGAGCGCGCCGCGCTCGCCGACGGCGTTGGGGCGCTGGAAGATCCAGTTCTGCCAGGCGGTGAGCCGCCCAAAGATCTTGGTCTCCATCGTCTCCGGTCCAGCGAAGCGAAGGTTCGCCTCCATGCCGGTGAGCGCGTCGGGGGAGAAGCTGGCACGCTCCTCGATGGCGAGTCGGAGCTCGTCGTCCCAGTCGATGTCGTCCGGCGCGAAGGTGGCCAGCCCAAGCTCGTTGGCCTCGTCGGCGGGAAGCTGGCGCATCTCCGCGAGGATCGCGGGAACGCGCTCGGGGTCCCCGAGGAACCGGGTCTCGAGGCGCGAGATGCCGTTGGACATGGGGAACATGCCAGCGTTCGCCACGGTGATGCCGACTTCGACCTCGGTGTCAGGGTCGTCCAGCAGGTAGATCCGGTCGCTGGCGAGGGCCATCTCCAGGAACGTCCCGGTGAAGTTGGTGCCTCCGTCCGCCACGGCGTAGAAGCTCTTGGCGGAGACGTCGAGGCGCTTCAGAACGCGCTTGACGAACTGGCGGGTCTCTCGGACGAACCAGTGCTCCGCGCCGGCGATGAGCTCATCCGTCGCCCGCACCGTGTCGGCGCTCCCCGTCGCGCGGATGAGGACCAGGGCCACGTCGCGCAGGTTCATGCGCAGGTGGAGAAGCGCGTCGTCCAGCTCGCGGAAGGCCTGCAGGAGCCACCACTCTGAGCCGGCGGCGAGCGCCTCGGCCTCCGTCGAGGGGCACGCGTCGGGCGCGGTGATCGTGAGGTTCGCCGTCCGGTCGGCCTCTTGGATCTCCAGGCTCACGTACTTGTACTTGCGGTCCTGACCATCCACCACGGCGCCCAGCTTGGGCAGCGCCACGCCCGTAGCGTCGGAGCGGTCCTCGCACTGTTCGGCGAGGGCGCGGGCCTCCTCGGCGACGGTCTCTTCCCACTTGGAGAGGGGCGCCACGCGGTCGACGAGGTCCCACTCCACGGCGCGCTTACCCTTGATGCCCTCGGCGACGCTGGAGAACACATCGCAGCGGTCGCGGCGGATCTTGCGCTTGTCGGTGATGCGCGTGAGACCCCCGGTCCCGGGCAAGACCCCCAGCAACGGGACCTCGGGGAAGGAGACCGCGCTGTTGCGATCATCCACGAGGAGGATGCGATCGCAGGCCAGCGCCAGCTCGTAGCCACCGCCGGAGGCCGTGCCGTTGAGCGCGGCCAGGAACTTCAGGTTGGAGTTCTCGGAGGCGTCCTCGATGCCGAGGCGCGTCTCGTTGGTGTACTTGCAGAAGTTGACCTTGAAGGCGTGAGCGCTGCTCCGAAGCATCACGATGTTGGCACCGGCGCAGAAGACACGGTCCAGGGAGCCGGTCACCACGACAGCCCGCACCTGGGGGTGCTCGAAGCGCAGACGCTGGATGGCGTCCGCCAGCTCGATGTCGACGCGCAGGTCGTAGCTGTTCAGCTTCAGCTCGTAGTCCTTCCCTCCGAGGCCGCCGAAGGGCTCGACGGCCATGCTCAGCGTGGCAACGTCTCCGTCCACGCCGAGGGTCCAGTGACGGTACTCAGAGGGCTGAACCTCGAAGTCGATGGCCGCGCCCTCGAGGACGTCGGGGGCGGCAGTGGTGGCTTCGGTCATCGTCACGGTCGGGTGGAGCAGAGGGTGCTGGGCGGGTGAGAGCTGGGGCTCGAAGCGGGAAATATAATTCCCGCCGCTGCCTCTGCTGTGCACTATAGTTTCCCTGCCATGGTGCGACAAGACGATAATTTGCTCCTTCGCGCGCTGGGACGGCGCCTGCGCCATGAGCGTGAGCGCCGCCGCTTCACCGTGACGGAGCTGGCGGAGTGCGCGGATCTGTCGCGGCGTTACGTCACCGAGGCGGAGGCGGGGCGCGCGAACCTGACCGTGCTCAAGCTCGCTCAGCTCGCTGCCGCCCTCGGCCTGCCCCTGCGTGAGCTCTGTGACCTCCCAGTCGGCGGCGCTCCCTCGGAGCGCGTGGCCCTGGTCGGGCTTCGCGGCGCGGGCAAGTCCACCGTGGGTGCTGCGCTCGCCCGCCGCCTCGAGGTCCCCTTCGTCGAGTTGGACGAGCGGATCGAGGGCCTCGCGGGCCTCTCGCTGGGCGCCATCTTTGACCTGCAGGGCGCCGAGGGGTATCGGGCCTTTGAGCGTGAGGCCCTGGAGGAGGTGCTGGCGGAGGGCCAGCGCATGGTCATCGCCACGGGCGGCTCCATCGTGGCCAGCGGCGATACCTATGCCCGGCTGCGATCCACTTGCCGGACGGTCTGGCTCTCCGCGCGCCCCGAGGAGCACCTCCAGCGGGTCCTCGACCAGGGAGATCACCGGCCCATGGAGGGCCACCCCAGAGCGCTGGACGAGCTGCGGGAGATTCTCGCCAGGCGCGAGGGGAGCTACGCCATGGCCGAGCGAGAGCTGGTGACGAGCACCCTGGAGCCGGCCTCCCTGGCGGCCGAAGTCGAGCGCTGGCTTGAGTTCTCTGGCGCGGACTAGTCCTCTTCGGGGTCCTCTTTGGGGGCCTGGACGAGGACGATGTAGTGGCCCTGATTCAAGGCCTCCTCGGCGAGTGGCCTCGAGAGCTGCACGTCGGTGAGCATGGACACGACCGCGATGTTGAGGTCGGGCTGCCGTGAGCGGAGGCGCTCGACGGTGCCGAGCCCGTAGTCGCTGTGGAAGCGGCCGTTCCAGTGGATGACCACGGGGGGCTCGCCCGGATCGCACGCGATGCGGCGGGCGATGCTCTCCGCCATGGTGTCGTCCTTGATGCACTGAGCCGCGAAGAAGCGGTCCATGACCGCGGCGTCGACCTCTCCGTGGCCAGACATCACCGCGTCGAAGCGGTCCCGATACTCGCCGGGTGAGACGTCCACGGACGCGGCTGCCCAGATCTCGCCCATGGCCGAATCGAGGCCCTGGCGTGCGACTCGTGAGGCGATGGGCCGGTACACGTTGGCCGCCACGATGTCGTGCCCGCCCGCGCGCGCGAACTCGACGGCGGGCTCGTAGTGCTCTTGGTAGTTGGGCCAGAGCCTGGCGGTGGCCCTGAATTCCGCCTGGTCGATCTTCCCATCGACGTACATGTCGATGAGCCGCTGGCTGTCCCGCTCGAGCATCTCCATGGAGAGCACGATGCGGCCCCGGCGCTCGGCGATGGCCTTGGTCAGGGCCAGCTGCACCGCGTGCCCCTCCGCGGAGTCATGCTGCTCCCCAAGGAAGACCACGTCCGCTTCCGCGAGCTCGTCGGCGGCCTCATCGATGGACACCCGTTCCTGTCCTGGCGTGCGCAGGAGGGCGACGGGGAGCTCGGCGCCGGTCGCGGCCCAGCAGGCCTCGTCCACCTTCAGGGGGCCTGTTCCTGCGGCCATGGTGGCACATGAGGCGGAGCAGAGGGCGACGAGGGCAGCGAGAGCCGGGAGCGAATGATTAGAAGGGACCATGCGGTTATCCTGGCACATCCAAGCGGTACCGCTCCAGTTCGGCTCTCCAGTCCGTCCACTATTCCGTCCCGCTCCAGGCCCCATGCTCGCACTGCTCGTCTCCGTTCTCTCTCCGCTCATGACCGGCTGGCCCGCGGCTCTTCCGGGGCCGAGTGCCGCCCTTGCTCCCGTTGAAGGAGCGACTGCGGCTCCCCCGAAGAGGGCCGCGGCGGACCGCAAGGACGAGTCAGAGAAGGCCTTGCAGGCAGGGCAGCAGGCCCTGGCGAGAGGCGAGCTCGCGCGAGCTGCGGGGCACTTCGAGCGGGCGGCGGCGGGTGATTCGGGGGTCCGCAAGGGGGCCCTCCTCGGGCTGGCGGAGGTGGCCCGCGGCAGCAGGGATGACGACGGCCTCGCCCGCGCGGCGCTGGCCTGGGCTGACCTCGTGGTGACCGCGGAGGGGAAGGCGAGCACGCGAGCGCCCCGGGGGACCTTCGACACCCATGAAGGGGAGCTGGACCTGACCCGACTCGGGAACGGCGTGGCCCGCGCGCGGACGCGCGCGGTGGAGGAGCTCGTGCGGCTCGCCGGGGAGCGGGAGTCCAAGGGTTCGCGTAACCCCGAGCAGCTACTCACCGCCGCGTGGGCGCGCCGCTTCGCCCTCGATCTCGCCCTGCAATCGCCGGCGATCCAGCGCGAGGCCCGCGGGCAGCTCGCGCCGGAGGTCCACGCCCCGAGGGGCGCTCATGTTCCCGTGCTCAAGGCGCTTCAGCGTGTGGCGGAGGACGCCCTCTCCAGGGCTCAGCCGGGGCTGGCGCTACGCGCGGCTCGGATCATGCGGGGGCTCGGTGCGCAGGCGGACTTCAAGGACCTGCGGGGCCCACGCCCCAGCGGCATGCCCCGCTGGCGTTCCAAGGGGGCAGAGCTCGCCGCGCGTGCGCGCGGTCGCATGGAGGACGGGAGCGGCAAGCCGTGGACGGTGGAGGAGCTTGAGTGGCTCGCCTCCGATGAGGGTGAGGCCTTCACTCGCAAGCACAGCGACTTCTCGGAGCCGGGCGTGGCCGTGAGCCCGCGGGGCTGGTACCGGGTGGAGTCCGACTGCGGCTACGAGACGCTGCTCGGGGTCGCCAGCACCGTCGAGAAGCACCACGAGCGGCTCGTGGCCTACTTCGGGTCGGACCCCTTCAACGGGCGGAATCCGCGCCAGGGGATCGTGCGTATCGTCCCGGACCCCAGCGGCCTCGAGGCGGAGGGCGCCCCGTTCTTCTGGGCTGGGGGCTTCCAGGGCGGCGACACGACCGTGCTGAAGTTCAGCGTGGGCACCATCCCGGGGCTCGGCCGCGGCTTGACCCACGAGCTGACCCATCGGTTCGACGGCGCGCTGCATGGGGGCATCCCCGCCTGGCTCGCTGAGGGCCGGGCGACCTGGACCGGGGCCGCCTACGCGTTCACCGATGATCCCGAGTTCGCCTTTGATCACTGCAGCCCCGGGACGTTGCGCGGGGTCCTCCGGGGTGGCGACGCCAGCCTCGGAAACCTCGAGGCGATCCTGCGGGGCGAGCCTGAGGACTACCGGAAGAACTACTCGGTCGGCAACGCGCTCTACGTCTTCCTCAGCACCTGGTTCGACGGGGAGGCCCGAAAGCTCTCCGGGGGTACACCGCTCTTTGCGGAGCGCCTCGTGGAGTTCGAGGATTCGGGGGACCACTCCTCGAGCCCCAAGGGCCGGCTGGACGACTTCGAGGATCAGTTTTGTGATGGCAGGGACGGGCGCCCGTCCTCCATCGACGGGTTCCAGGAGATGTTCGCCGAGTTCCTGGCGGGCTTCGACGTGAAGGAGCCCGCCTCCTGGACGGCGCGCTATCGGTCCGGCTTTGCGAAGACCGAGAAGGGAGACTGGGTCTACGACGAGCCCACCTGGACCTGGGACTGGAACCGGGCCGAGCCGGTGTTCGGACAGAACCAGGCCCGCGAGGCCGGCCTGCTCCTCGCCGAGCACGGTGACCGAGGGGCGGCCATCCGTGCGCTCGTGTGGGCGCGCGCGGTGGACGGCTACGACCTCCGCATTGCCCGGGGCCTCGAGCAGGTGCTCGGGGCGCCCTCCCGGCCCAGTGGCAGCGAGCTTGAGGCGCTCTGGGTCACCACCCACGAGCGTCGCGGGGAGCCCTTCCAGGGCGTCCTTCAGGGGGCGCCCGGGCGCTCCTTTCCGGGGGCCCTACCTGCGGTCTGGAAGTACCACGAGCAGGTGCTGGCGGCGGCCGATGTGCTGGCCGGTGCCGGGCTGGAGGGGAGCAGCGCCCGGCTCCGACTCGAGGCGCTGCGGGTCGCGGCATGGGCTGGAATCAAGGGGGATGAGAGCGCCCTCGAGGTGTCGCCTGCTACGCCGCTACCTGGGCTGGCCGTGGAGCTCTTGGGCTGGCGCGACGAGGAGCTGACGAGCCTCGATAAGAACCGGCCCAAGGAGCTCTACCGCGTCGAGCCGGACGGGAGCCTCCTGCTAGGCCGCCGCCAGCGGCAGGCGGGGACGGGCGACATGGACCGCGGGGGGGGAGGGAAGTCCTTCCTCCGTGCGGACCGCTGGATGCTCCCCGGCTCCTATTCGATCTCCACGCGGGTGTCCTTCACGACGGCCTCCAACAACTTTCTGGCGGTCCTCGGTTGGACCAGCCGGGAGCGCAACGTGCGCCTTCGGTTGACGGCTCAGGACTGGGAATACGCCACGGGGAAGAAGGACAGCAGCGCCGAGTTCAAGAGCGTCAACTGGGCCTTCGACGGGCTGCGAACCCGTGATGGCGGGCTGCCCGGGAGCGTCCGCTCGGGGTCGGTCTCGGTGAACAATTCCCAGACCTCGGTGCAGCTCGAGCTGCTCGTGGAGGGCTCGGCGGCGTCGGCGTGGATCGCCGGTCGGTACGCGGGCACGTACCACACGATCGACGGCGCACCCATCGAGGGCTACGTGGGCTTCGGCACGGCGTCGGGCGCGGTAGCCCTCTCGCCGCCCATCGCTCGACGCACGGACGGCGAACCCGCGCGAGCAGCCGGCGTCGCCTCGGACCTCGCGGCGCTGGACCTCGGGCGGGGGACGGGGCCGTCCTTCGAGAAGGTCAGCAATCAGCGGATCCTGTTCCAGGGAGACCGTGAGCCTTCGAGTAACGGGACGCTCCTGCTGTGGATCCCCTCGCACTCGAAGTCGGAGGGGATCCGGCAGCGCCGGTCAGGGTCCACCGAGGAGGGCGCCACGATCGCTCGCATCCAGAAGGCGGCCGTCTCGCTCATGGGGCGGATGCTGCGCCGGGATATCGTGCAGCCGATGGTGTTGCTCCTCCCCGAGAGGCTCGCCGAGGCCTCCGCGGAGGCTGGGCTCGCCGACCAGCTCGCGGAGGCTGCCGGTGAGCTGGGGACGCCGACGATCCTCTACCACCGCGTCACCGTGGCGGACCCCGCTGACGCCGCCGCGGGGATCGACCAGGGGCGTCGCTGGATCATGTTCCTCGACGCCTCGGACATCGTTCGAGAAGCCCAGCCCTGGATCGGCGCGGTCGCCCTCGACAACCCGAAGATCGACCACTGGCTCACGGTGTTCCGGGACCACGGGCGTCCGGACCGGCCGCTCCCCGAGGTCGTGCGCGACGCCGATGACGAGGATGCTGACGGGGACAGCGACGACGGCCTCTGAGCTCCAGGTCACCTCACGCCTGGCTCTTGGCCCCTGGGAAGGAGTTGGACGCCCGAGGTTCCCGGTGGCCGGTCCATGCCCTCCCGCTCGGAGTCCTCGTCGCCGGGGGCCGTGGGCCGTGGCGCTAGCCCGACAGGCGCTGGCGTCACTGGCTCAGATGTCACTGGCTCAGGCGTCACGGCCGCTAGAGACACGGCCGCTAGCGACACGGCCGCTGGGGCCTGCGGTGCATCAGCGACTCCGGGTGCCGGATGCTCAGCGGGCCCTGCCGAAGAGCCTGATGTGGCGCGGCTTGACGGCGACCCACATGAGGAAGTCGATGGTCCCGAACTCGTGATCGACTGCGGGGGGGCCGAGGACGAGGCCCCCGTGCCGCAGGTAGGTGGCGAAGAGCTTGGGGACCTCGACGCGCTCCGCCTCGTCACGGTCGGGCCACGAGACGAGGGGGCATGCCATCGCCAGGCGCGGGGGAGCCTTCAGCTCGGGGTGGACCTTGTGTTCCCGGAGTAGCTGAGCGTAGAGCGCGACCGCGGGCTTGGGGTCGGTGCCGGTGAGGGAGCTGCAGCCGAAGAAGGCCTTGATCCCTGTGTGCTGGGCGTACTTGATGAGCCCGTGCCAGAGCAGGAAGAGGACGGTCTTGTCCCGGTGGGCGCCGGCGACGCAGGCGCGCCCCAGCTCGGCGGCCTCGTCCAGGACGTCGGTCGGCATCTCGCCCAGCTCGAACTCCCCGGAGGTGTACCAGCCGTGTCCCGCGTGGGCGGCGGCGGCGGTCTGCATGCGGTAGGTGCCCACCGCCGCTCCGGTGTCCCGCTCAAGGACCATCAGGTGCTGGCACTGACGGTCGAACGCGTCCGCGTCCACGCCGGTCTCGTGGGACCCGGCGAGGCCCTTGCCGAGCTCGACGTTGAAGACGGCGTAGCGGAGACGCCGCACCATGGCCAGGTCTTCGAGCGTCCGCGCAAAGCGAAGGCGGTACGGACCGAGGCTGACGTCGGTGTCAGGGATCAGGTGCTGCTCATCCAGCAGGTCAGAGCGGTCCGGGGTGGCCGAGAGCCTGAGCTGATGTTGGTCTTGGTCGGGCACGTGCAGCGACCCTGCGGGTCGAGGTCCTGGGGAGGCGGGCAGGCGAGCCGCGGGGGATTCGCCTCTGGCTCCAATACTCGAAGGTGCCAGGCGCCGGGCATCAAGGGTTCCTGTCGATTCGCTCGCCTGAAATGCGCCTTCCAGCGAAATCAGTCATGTGCTGTGGGTTCGCTGGCCACGCTGATAACGGATCCACTCGAGCAGGATACGAGGGAGTGACGTGGTCGCAGCGCCGCGAGCCACGTTGGCCTCGCCGATCTCGAAGGCGAGGCGCCACTGCTCGAATAGCTTGCGGTAGGCGGTCCGCAGAGGGACTGCGGGGTCATAGATCTCCGTCGGCTCAGAGGTCAGGCCGTTGAGCTCGATGACGCCGAGGCCCTCGCCGCGTGAGAGGGCCTCGGCGGAGGGCGCCCGCACGTCGAAGCGTCCCAGGTGGAACCCGTCGAAGCGTGACGCGATTCGATCCATGGTCTCCCGGAGCGGCGGCGTGATCAGATGCGCGCCGTCCAGGAAGACGGCGCCCCGTGAGTGGGTGCCCACCTTGACGAGCGGCACGCGAAGCCCCGCGTCCGGGATGTCCTCCGCTCGCGCACCCAGCTCCTCCATGTACACGCGATGCATGGCGCAGGCCCGGTCATCCTCGAGGAGCAGCGTCTCCACGGTGCGCTCGCCGTCGCCGGTCACCGACGGCAGGAGCTTGACCGTGACGCCAAGCACGTCGCCCCGGGCGGCGCCGGGTAGGCGCGCGTAGAAGACGCCGAACTCGGGGCCGTCGATTCGCTCCTGGACGATGGCGTCGTGGCGAACCTCCCGGGCCCACCTGCGGAGCGTCTCCGCGTCCGGCGCCATGCGGACGCCCGAGCCTCTCTGACCGGCGTCTGGCTTCACGACGACCGGGAAGTCAGCGCCGAAACGCTCCAGGAACTGGACCGCGGCCTCCTCGCGTTCGGCCGGGAGCGCCGAGGCCGACAGCAGAGTGTGACCGGCGATCTCCGGCGCGTCAGGATCGAGGGCGTCGAGGATGAGGGACTTCGACTCCCCGACCACTCCGCTGGCGGGGATGCCGGGGTTGGCGGCGGTGACCACCGAGAGCGAGCGGTGGCGGATCGCGAGCCACAGGATCCACAGCAGGACGGGCGGGTAGGTGAGAAGCGGGGGCCAGAACTCCCAGCGCGTCAGCCGGATCCAACGGCCCCGGAGCCGCCTCCGGCCCGCGTGGGTCAGGGTGAGGGGCAGCAGGCGATAGAGCTGCATGAGCAAGACCACCAGGCCCAGAATCCACGGGAGCTCGGACGCCCCCAGGGAGCCGATCCGCTCGGCGAGCGCCTCTCCGGCGAAGGCCGCGACCCCGACCAGCAGGGGGGTCCAGAGGACCCCTGCCAGGGCGAAGAAGCCGGCGAAGAGGCCGAGGGGCGTGCGTAGCAACCCCGCCGCCACGTAGGTCGGGAGTCTGAGCCCGGGGGTGAAGCGGGAGAGGAAGATGACCGCGATCCCCTTGCGCGAGAACCAACGGCTCGCACGCTCCACCGCCGACTCGGAGACGAACCAGCGCAGGGGCCGCGCGGCGAGGGCTGGGCGGCCGACCATCCGGCCGAGGGCGAAGAGGGCGAGGTCGCCGACAAAGATGCCCACGAAGCAGGCCCCTGTTGCCGCCGCGAAACCGAGCCTCCCGTCAGCGACGAGGAGGCCCGCGGCGATGCAGGAGAGGTCCTCGGAGACGAGGGTGCCCAGCGCCAGCAGGACCAGGACCGCCAGCCAGGCGGGACCCTCGAACGGAGGGACGCCTGAGGGGTCAAAGGGCAGCGTGGCCCGCTCCACGCGGTCCGGGTCAGCGAGCAGCCGGGGCCGCCCTTCCCCGCGATCGACCTGCCCGATGAAGTCTTCCACAAGGCCTGCGACCCAGCTCGGTTCGGTCCAGGGCAGAAAGTGTCCCCGGGGGGAGGCGGCCACAGAGAGCTCCGCCTGAGGGACGATTCGCGCGTGCTCCTGCGCAGCGGCCACGGGGACGAGAAAGTCGTCCTCACCGTGGATGATCAGGGTTGGGAGCGAGAGCTCCTCGAGGATGGGCCGCAGCCGGCGCTGATCGGTGTCGAAGAAGTTTCGGGCGTACTGCCGCGTCAGCATCCCTCGATCCAGGCCGCCGAAGTGGGGCAGCAGCCAGCGCGCGGCGTCCAGAGCGATGAGCTGGAGCCCGTGCAGCCCATGGTTGAGGGTGTGCTCCCCCAGGAGCTCGAGCTCCTCGACCCCTATGGACGCCAGCATGGTCAGGGAGAGGACACGTTCCGGCTGCAGAGCGGCGAGCTCCAGCGCCACCGCGCCGCCCATGCTGAAGCCGAGGACGTGGACGCGCTCAACGCTCAGCTCGTCCAGCAGCGCCGCCACGTATGCCGCGTGGGCCCGGGCGGAGTAGTCCGGCACCTCCCGCTCGGATGCCCCGAAGCCAGGGAGGTCCGGGGCGATCACGCGCCTCTTTCGGGCGAGGGGCGGGAGGAGGCGCACGAAGTCACCCGCGCTCCCCGGGCTCCCGTGCAGGAGCAGGATCGGTGGGCCGGCGCCGCTCCCTGCGTCGAGGTAGGCGATGGTGGCGGCGCCGCCGAGCGCCTGCCCATCGGCATGGAACGTCGCCACATCGCGGGCGGCTCGCCCCATTCTCTCGGGGTCCTGCGGGGCCGCGGGTCGGAGCATCGTGGCCCAAGAGCCAACCAGCAGGACACCGTAGAGCAGCCCGAGGAGCCAGATTGGACGCCGGAACCTGCTCCCCTCACGGGTGGGCTCATCAGGGGTCAACGGGTCCGGGATCATCGGCGCCCCCGGGCTTGCGCCTGGCGGGGGAGGCAGACGGTCGGGCCGGGCGGGGTGCAGTGGGGAGGGCCGGCGGTGTAGCGGAGCTGCACCTCGTCGGGGCCCACCGCGACCATGCACTGGCTGCGGGTGCCGGCGTCGGGGCGCGACATGGAGGGGCTGAAGGCATCGGGGCCGCCCAACGGGGTCCAGGACTGATAGGCCTCCAGCTCTGCAGGGTCGACGGGCTCCCCGCTTCGGGCGTCCGTCCGCACCATCTCGCGGAAGCGCTGGCGTCGGCTCCGGTCCACCTCGGACTGCTGGTCGCTTGAGGAGATGATCGGTAGCTGGAGCTCGCCCCTCGGGTCGAGGACAGCGTCCTTGCCGTCCCAACGCACGATGAGCGCAGGGCGACCCGGGGCGATCACGGCGAGAACGAGGGGGCGGAACGGGCTCAGCTGGCTCGGGGCCATCCTGCGCCAGACCTCGGCGTGGTTGCGCGCCCCAGCGAGCTCTCGGACCAGGTGCCCTCGGCTGGTCCATTCCTCGCGGTCGGGGGCTCGCGGGGCGCGGGAGCCGTTGAGCAGGCAGACCGTGATCCCGAGCTCATTGACGGCGATCCAGGTTCCCCCGGCGTCGGAGTCAGAGGGCGCGATGTAGTTCAATCCGCCACGGGCCTGCTCCACGCGAGGCGGGACCTCGGGTCCGCGGGAACGCATCTCGTCTCGGTTGAACCAGAGCCGATAGCCATCGCGAGTTGCCACCCCAGCTTCCGATCCGAGGTTCGTGACCGGCCCGGCGACGGGCCGGTCGCTGGTGTGGTGTGCCCAGGTCAGCGTGCACACGGGTCCACCGCCATCGGGTCCTCTTCGAGCAAGCGGTCGGTCGAGGACATCAGGTGAGGTTCAGGCGCGCTCGGCGGCCGAGCGGGAGGGGGTGAAGATCGACTCGATGACGGCGCGGGATCCCTCGGCCAGAGCCTTGCGGTCGAGGGGGCCCTCGGCGCCGAGATGGCGCACGGGCTCCGGCGCGAAGGTCACGGTGGCGTCCGTTCGGCGAAGCTGCAAGAAGTCCCAGAAGTGGGGGGCGAATTCGGCGTCGCCCCACCAGCACACCGACTCCCAGGCCGGGCGTTCACCGGGAGGATTGGCGTAGTGGAGCGCGGCGCAGCGCACGTCGAGCCCGAGCCGGGAAGGGACCTCGAACAGCGAGGGCTTGAAGCCATGCAGCTCGGCGCCGTCGGTGCTGGTGGCCTCGGGGAAGACGATTACCCCGGGGCCCCGCTGGAGCAGCGCGGTCACCTCGTCGATGGCTCGGGTCAGGTCTCGCTTCCGGCTCCTGTCGATGAAGAGCGTCCCCGTCGCCCGCGCAAGAATGCCGAGGACGGGCCACGAGGCGATCTCGGACTTCGCGAGGAAGCGCCCGTTGAGCCGGCCGAGCAGGACCGGGATATCGATGTAGGAGAGGTGATTTGCGACCAGGAAGAACCCGCCCGAAGGGGGCTCACCGACGACGGTCACGCGCACGCCCATGATCCAGAGCGTCACCCGCGCCCAGGTCCCCACGAGCATGGGTTGCAGGACGCTCTCGGTGGCGGGCACGAGGAGCATCAGCGGTACCGCCAGAAGCCAGCACGCGAACAGCGGTGCCGTGGCGACGACGAGCAGGAAGAGGCGCAGCGGAGCGAGCATGGTGCAGAGAGGGACCTGGAGAGTTTGACCGGGCCGGACGCGCGGGTCGAGCCTCTCCTCGGGGTCCCGCCGGTCCCGTCGCCGTCATGGTCTGGATCCTGGCGCCTCGGTCAGCCCATCAGCTGAGGAACCTCGCCAGCTCGGGCACCTCTTCCAGGAGTGAGCGGCGCAGGTCGAGGGGGTCCACGCCTCTGCCCAGGGAGAGATCACCGTGAGCGCGCGACGGAGGCCAACCGCCGACGGCAGCGTGGAGCGCCCTCTCTGCGGCCCCTTGGTCGTGGCCGGCTGCCTGGGCTTCGAGCCTCCGCAGGGCAGGGCGGAGCTGTCCCTCCAGGAACCGGAGCAGGCGCCGCTCCAGCCCGAGGGCGGCCCCGACGTCCTCGACGCAGAGCTCGAGCAGCCAGACGGCGGCGGGCGGGGACATGGAGGCCGGGAAGCCCTCGAGGCCTCCTGCGCCCCTGCGGAAGGCGCTCGCGAATTCAGGAGCCGCAGAGAGGAGCCCGAGGTCGTCGCGGTTGGAGAGGAGCTCGAGGGCGTCCTCGTCATGACGTGACAGGCTGAACCCCACGACCTGATCGGAGCGCCCCGCGAGCGCGCAGGCCAGCGAAGCTTCGCGGGGGTCGCCGACCAGGAGCACCAGCTCGATGCCCTCGGCCTCGGCGAGGTCGAGGCAGCCGTGGAGCTCGGCCGACTCCGCCGCGCCCACGGGCAGGCCGATCAGGTCAGGCCCGAGGGCGTGGGCCGCCTGGAGGAGCGCAGGGCCCCTGACGCGAAGGCGGGCCGGGTCGATGTCCACGCGCACGGGAAGCGGGAGCTGATCCAGGGTCAAGGGAGCAGGGGACTCGTGGGCGTCCAAGCTCCGAGAGGCCGTCCCCCCAGCGCTTTGGCGGACCGTGTCGGCCGCAGCGGCTACAGGGGGGGGCTGTTCAGGCGAGGCATCTTCGGGCCGTCGGTGGGCCGCTCCCGTCGGGCCGCCCTGATCCTGCGCGGCGCCCTCAATCACGGCGTGCGTGGCGATGAGCCCCCGGGCGCCGGCGCGCGCGGCGTCCTCATGGGCGGCCTCGTTCATGGTCAGGCCGGAGGCGAGTGAGACCCACACTCCATCGAGGGGGTGCCCATGAGACTCGTCGGTCAAGGGCTCAGGCGTCCGTCGGCGCTCCGCCGAGCGCCTCGATCAGCCCCTCGGCGCCGTCCCGCGTCGCCGCGGCGAGCGGCGTCCAGCCACCTTCCATTTCAGCCGACGGGTCCGCGCCCCCAGAGAGGAGCGTTCGGATGACCGCGGCGTGGTCGCCCCCCTGCCGCGCGCGACCGTGGCCGGCCACGGCGCTGTGGAGCGGGGACAGCCGGGCGGTGTTCTCTGACCGCGCGCTCGCGTCCGCGCCGGTCTCGAGCAGGAGCATGACGCTGTCGGCGTCGCCGCGGAAGGCGGCTCGATGGAGCGGGAGGAACCCCGCGGGTCCCACGGTCTCCGCCGCCAGCGGGTCGTCGGTGATGGCGCGGCGAACGGCGCCAGGCCGTCCGAGCGCGCAGGCCTCGTGGACGTCCAGGTCCTCGCCGCCGGTGCGAGAGCGGGTCTCCGAGAACAGCTCTCCGAGCTGGTCGTGCTCTCTCTCGACGGCTTCGAGCAGGAGGGAGCCTCCGCTGGCCGAGAGCGCGCGACCCATGGACGGATCGACCTCAAGGAGCGTCCGCGCCACCTCGAGATCACCGCGCCGTACGGCGCGGCGCAGCTCTTCGATGGGGGCCGGCGAGGCGGCCAGAGACGATTCCGGCGAGGACGCCTGCCGGGTCGCCGCCTGGGCTTCTGAGGGGAGGGACATGGTGCCCCAGTCTAATCACTCGAAGACCCGAAGCGGCAGGTGCAGGCGCTCGAAGCGGTCCGCGATGGACGTGAGGCGTGCGCGGGGGAGGGGCTCGAGGCGGTGGGCATCGGGCTGCCTGGAGGGTCGGGCGAGCCCATAGATGACGACCCCTGCAGGCCGTGCCCCGGCAGCGCAGGCCCTTTCGATCATGCGCACCCGGCTGTCGATCTCCTCGTCTCCCGGCTCGTCCCCGTCCATGCAGAGGGCCATGCACTGGATCCAGGTGGGGCAGGCGGCGCTGGCGAGGACGAGGTTGGCCTCCACCCGGTGGTCCGGGACCCCGACGGCATTGACACGCTCACGGGCGGACGGGTCGCCGCCGTCGAGCTTGAACCAGAGTTCGCCGCCCGCCGCACCCAGGCGCCGCAGCCCCGACTCCACCGCAGGGAGGTGGGCTCGGCTCCCGTTGGTGATCGTCACCAGCTTCGTGGAGCCACGGAGCCCGTGGCGTTCCCGCAGGCGCGCGCAGATCTCCACGGCGTCGGAGAACTGTGGGGAGAGCGTCGGTTCGCCGTCACCGGCGATGGAGATGTCCTTGATGGAGGCGCGGGCCGCCTCGGCAGCGTTCTCGGTGGACCACCGCCCCGCGACGGCCTCGGCGAGGACCTCATCGAGCTCCTGCTCCAGTCGCTGGAGGTCGATGTCGGACGGGGTGCCGCGGACGAGGCCCTCGACCTCGCAGTAGACGCAGGCCCAGTTGCACTCCTGGCCGAGGTTCAGATTGACGCCGATGCTGAGCCCGCCAGCTCGCCGGGACATGACGGGATAGACCATGGTCTGCTCCGCGTGATCGCGACGATGATCCAGCGGAGAGAGCCGGCGCTCCGGCGCGGGGCGACGGTTCCGTTCCGCGGACGGAGGCTCGCCAAGGGGCCGGTCATGCCCCGCGTCAGGACCCTGGGGCTCGCTCACGGATGGACCGCCACGGAGAGCTCCGTGGCCCCGCGCACTCGCTCCGCGAGCGCCTCGAGCCAGGGGGCGCTGACGCGCCCAAGGCGCTCTGCGCCGGGCTGCATGGAGGGGCGTGCCAGACCGTAGAGCGTGACGCCATCGAGGTCGGTCCCGGCGAGGACCTGGGCCCGGAGAAAGTCAACGTAGGCCGCCAGCTCACCCTCTGCGGGGGGCTCCCCGTCGACGGTGAACATGCAGGTCTGGACGCGGGTTGGGCAGAGCGAGGCCGCGAGGGCGAGCTGATCTGCGGCGCGCTCTGTGCCTCCCTGGACCCGGTTGACCTCGAGGCGCCCCGCCGCCGTGGCTCGGTCCAGCTTGAACCAGACCTGTCCGCGCGCGGCGGCCATGGCGCGGAGGCCCGCCTGGACGCCTTCCACGTGGACCCGAGAGCCGTTGGTGATCAGGATCGTGGGGACTTCGAGCGCCCGCTGAGCCCGGACCGCGAGCACGCGCTCGAGGACCTGCTCGAACTGAGCGCAGGTGGTGGGCTCGCCGTTCCCCGAGAGGGCGATGTCCGTGATGCGGCGGGCGCCCTCAGGTGCGTGCTCCTCCATCCACCTCTCGGTGCTGGCGAGGTCGAGGAACCCCTCCAGTTCTTCGCTCAACTGGACCAGCTCGATGGCGGGCGCGGCTCCACGCACCAACCCCTCCACCTGGCAATAGGCGCAGGCCCAGTTGCAGGCGTTGTTGGGGTTCAGATTGACCCCGACCGAGACGCCCCCTGATCGGCGGGAGATCACCGGGTAGACGTACTTCAGGCCCGCAGCGTCCCGAGAGTGATCCTCGACGGTCAGCTTCTGGGCCGGCCGAGGATTCCCCGGCTGATGGGTTGGAGGGTGCCCTTCCACGTTGGAGCGATAGTACCCTTCGCCCATGTCGGACACCCCCGAGTATCTCCTTGGCACCAATGATCGTGAGCTCCAGCGCCTGGAGGCCCAGCATGGGGTCTGGGGCGATCTGGCGTCGGACGCCCTCGACCGCGCAGGGGTCGGGCCGGGCCATGCGGTGCTGGACCTGGGCGCGGGTCCGGGGTTTGTGACCCGCGACCTCGCCGAGCGAGTCGGGCCGTCCGGCCAGGTCACCGGGCTCGACGAGTCGCCCGTTTGGCGGGCCGCCTTCGAGGCCCGTGACTACGCGGCTCCCGTGACCTTCATCGAGTGCACCGTCGAGGCGGCGGAGCTTGGTGAGGATCGCTTCGACTGCATCTTCAGTCGCTGGGTGTTCAGCTTCCTCGGAGACCTGGACCCGGTGCTCGCCAAGCTGCGGCGCGCCCTGAAGCCAGGGGGCGTGCTCGTGATCCAGGACTACAACCACGAGGGCGTCTCGGTCTTCCCCGAGAGCGCGGGGTTCGAGGCGGCGATTCGAGCCACGCGCGCCTTCTACCGCGGCGCCGGGGGAGACCCGTGGGTGGCGGCCCGCCTTCCCGGCCCTCTCCGCCGGTCCGGCTTCGAGCTCGAGGAGGTCCGGCCGAACGTGCGCGCCGGGAACGGGACCTCGCCGGTCTTCCGCTGGCTGGATGCCTTCTTTCCCACGTTCGTGCGGACCTACGCCGAGGCCGGCCTCATGACGGAGGCGGAAGTGGCACAGTTCGACGAGGAGTGGGCGGCGCTGTCCCGGGACCCTGACGCCCTGCTGTTCTCACCGATGATCGTCGACGTCATCGCCCGAAGGCCCGCCTGAGTCGCCTCGCCGGGCCGGCCCCCAAGAGGGGCCCGTCGCCCCGCGGGCTCCCGCAGGGCGGGCGGGCCCTTGCCCCGAATGAGAGCGCGCCCGCCCCCGCCCAAGAGGGGAGGCGAGCGCGCCGATGGGGACAGGCTCAGCTGAGCCCGCAGCGGGGCCGAGCCAAGCTCTGGGATCAGTTCCCGAGGAACGGGTAGGTCCAGTCCGTGGGGGGCGCGAAGGTCTCCTTGATGGTGCGCGGGCTGACCCAGCGCAGCAGGTTGAGGATCGAGCCGGCCTTGTCGTTGGTGCCGGACGCGCGCGAGCCACCGAAGGGCTGTTGACCCACGACGGCGCCCGTGGGCTTGTCGTTGATATAGAAGTTGCCCGCCGCATAGCGCAGGGCATCCACCGCTTGCCGCACCGCGTAGCGGTCGTCGGCGAAGATGGCCCCTGTGAGGGCGTAGGGCGAGGTCGTGGCGCAGAGCTCCAAGGTCTCCTCCACGCGGGCGTCGTCGTAGACGTAGATCGTGAGGAGCGGCCCGAAGAACTCGGTGCGCATGAGGTCGTGCTTGGGGTCCTGGACGACGGCCACGGTGGGGCTCACGAAGTAGCCCTCCGAGTCGTCGCAGGTGCCGCCGATGATCACGTCCACGTTGGCCTCCGCGTTGGCGCGGTCGATGACCTCCTTGAGCTTGTTGAACGAGCGTGCGTCGATGACGGCGCCGAGGAAGTTGGAGAAGTCAGCGACGTCTCCCATCGTCATCTCACCGACGATCTCGGTCAGCTCCTCGGACACGGCGGGCCACATGCTCTTGGGCACATAGGCGCGGCTCGCTGCCGAGCACTTTTGCCCCTGGAACTCGAAGGAGCCGCGGGCCAAGGCGACCGCAACCTCGCGGGCGCCACAGGCGGTGGGATGCACGAAGACGAAGTCCTTGCCGCCGGTTTCACCGACCAGGCGGGGGTACTGCCCGTAGCCCTGGATGTTCTCGCCAACGGTCTTCCAGATGTGCTGGAAGGTGGGCGTGGAGCCCGTGAAGTGGACGCCGCCGAGGCGCCGGTCGGGGATGGCGACGCCGCCGATGGCGGGGCCGCTGCCCGGGACGAAGTTGATGACGCCGGGGGGCATCCCCGCCGCCTCCAGGAGCTTCATGGTGTACCAGTTGCTCAGGAGCGCCGTGGTGGAGGGCTTCCAGAGGATGGTGTTCCCCATGAGCGCCGGCGCCGTGCAGAGGTTGCCCGCGATGGAGGTGAAGTTGAACGGCGTGATCGCGAGGACGAACCCGTCCAGCGGGCGGTGCTCGAGGCGGTTCCACAGGCCAGGGGCTGAGCCCGGCTGCTCCTCGTAGAGCTGGGTGGCGTACTGCGCGTTGAAGCGGAAGAAGTCCGCCATCTCGCAGGCCGCGTCGATCTCTGCCTGGTGGCAGGTCTTGGACTGCCCGATCATCGTCGAGGCGTTGATCCTGTCCCTCCAGGGCCCGACGAGCAGGTCGGCGGCGCGGAGCAGAACCGCTGCGCGCTCCTCCCACGGCAGGCCAGCCCAGGCTCCGCGCGCCGCCTCGGCGGCGTCGATGGCCTGCTGGGCCTCCGCGGCACCGCCCATGTGGGCCTTGGCGATCACGTGCCCGTGCTTGTGGGGCATCACCACGTCCACCACGTTGCCGGTGCGGACCTCCTCTCCACCGATGATCAGCGGGATCTCGATGGTCTCCGCGGACATGGAGGCCACGGTGGAGGCCAGGCTGGCTCGCTCGGGGGACCCCGGCGCGTAGGAGCGGACGGGTTCGTTCTCGGGGGTGGGGACTCGGAAGACGCCGTGGGTCATCGTGGGCTCTCCGGCTGGGCCGGGTGGAAAGGCTGGGTTAGATGGGCGCGCCAGCGACGGAAGGACAAAAGCGCACAGGAGTCTCCCAAATGCGCGTTGCAGTGTCGATGCGCTGGTCCATCATGATTTCCCGTGCGCCGATCCGAGGTGCCGGAAGGTCCACTCTGTAGCCACCGACCCCAAGCCATGATTCGCACGACGCCCCTTCTTGTTCTGCTCGCCGCTGCCTGCCAGACCGCTCCGTCCCAGGGAACTCAGGGTGCGGCGGTGACCGTTGGAGGGACGGAACAGGCCGGCTCCTCGAACGCTCAGGTGAAGGTGGCCCCCCGGGAGGCGAGCCCGTCCGCGCTGCGCAAGCGGTCCGCCGAGGCGGATACGAAGTTCGCCGAGGCGCGGCGCGCGCTGCGCGTCAAGGCGGCGGAGCGTGAGCTGGCCGAGCTCGCCGCGGCGGCCACGGCGCGAGACTCCGATGAGGCCGTGCGCGCGGCCCGGGTCGCACTGGAGATGGCGCGGGCGGACCGTGTCCGCTTCGACGCCATGGAGCGGCCGGTCAAGATCGGTGAGGTGGCGCTGAGCGTGGGCCAGGCAGAGGAGCGCCTCCGGGTCGCTGAAACGGACCTGCTCGGGATCCTGGAGATCTTCGAAGAGGAGTCCGAGGCCCGTGCCAAGGATGAGATCATCCGCCGCAACGAGATCGCGGTCCAGACGGCCAAGGCGCGGGTTGAGCAGGCACAGATCAAGCAGGCCATGGTCGTCGAGGGGGAGCTCCCCGCGCGCATGGCCAAGCTCTCGGAGGCCGTCCGGGCCTGCGAGGCCAAACTCGCCGCCGCGGAGGCGAAGGCCGAGCAGTCCAAGCGGCGCGCGACCCTTGATGTGGGCGTGGCCAAGAACGAGGAGGCGGAAGCTCGCAAGGCCTTGTCCAAGGCCGAGAAGGACCGGGCCAAGATCCGCAAGCGGCTCAAGGCCGCCAAGACGGAGGCGGACGGCGCTGAGGGGGCCTCTCCGGGCGCGGCTGGCTCTGGCGCGGCTGGCTCTGGCTCTGCTGGCTCTGGCTCTGCGGCCTCTGGCGACCAGTGATGCTCCAGATCTTCTCGATCATGGCCATCGCTGCGGCGACGCCTCTCCTGGAGCCTGCGCTCGCTGGGCTCGAGGAAGGGGCTGTTCTCGCGGCCCAGGAGCCGGCGGCAGCTGCGGCTCAGGAGCGCCAAGTCGCCGCGGCGCAGGAGCCGCGGGCGGTCCCTCGCTCGCTGCCCCGAGAAGGGGCCATCGTGTCCGCCAACCGCGCCATCGGCTACCTGGTGACGGAGCAGAACCCGGACGGCTCCTGGGGAGACAACGCTCCGCAGCTCTTCGAGGAGGGCTATGCCCTGAACTCCTTCAAGGCCTGGCGGATGGCGAGCCAGGCCCTGGCCTGCATGGCGCTGCGGACCGCGGAGGAGACCCCGAAGCGGCGGAAGGCGCTGGATGCTGCGGTGGACTGGCTCGTGACCACGCCCTTTCCCGCGCGGGATAGCGACTGGGACATCGACTACGTCTGGACGGCGCTCTACGGAACCGTCGCCACCATCGAACTCCTGGAGGATCCGCGCTTCGCCGGGAACGTCAGGGTCCTCGAGCGGGCACGTTTCTTCATGGGCGTGCTCC
Organism: uncultured bacterium; assembly: GCA_938083085.1. GTDB lineage: Bacteria > Planctomycetota > UBA1135 > UBA1135 > Saltatorellus. The sequence goes on along the minus strand of CALLKX010000017.1, from coordinate 30,817 downwards.
TGTCCCACCAGGCAACCTCTGGCGGCTGGGCCTACTACGACGACCCGCCGTTCACCAGACAGCCCACCTGGGCCACCAGCTTCTGCACCGCGCTGGTGCTCCCGACGCTCGCCAGGGCGGGCGCCGTGGGGGTCGAGGTGCCGGCGGACGTCATCCGCCGGGCGCGGCGTTACCTCGACATGTGCGTGATCCCGGGTGGCGCGTACAGCTACGACCTTGATCCGGTGACCCGCATGGGCGGAGTCGAGCACATCAACCGTATCGAGGGCAGCCTCGGCCGGACCCAGGTCGGCAACTGGTGTCGACGGCTGATGGGGGACAAGCGGGTCACGGACGAGGTCCTGCGCGAGGGGCTCGGCGCGTTCTTCCGTGAGCACAGGTATCTCGACCATGCGCGGCTCCGGCCAATTCCCCATGAGGGCTTTCACGCCAATGCGGGGTACTTCTACTTCTTCGCGCACTACTACGCGGCGAAGGTGATTGCGCTTCTTCCGGAGGAGGAGCAGGAGCCCTTGCATGCGCTCCTGAGACCGCAGCTCACCAAGACGCAGCGCGAGAACGGCTCCACCAGCGACTTCCTCGATACCCAGTACCTCATCAACGCGTCGACCGCCTTCATGGCGCTGTCGTTGCTCGAGGGCGTCCCCAAGCCGGTCGCGCCCACGCCGTCCACTACCGATGACTGACTTGCTCCAGACCGTGGACCGATGGCTCCACGAGACGCTCGCGGCGGGCGGCCACCAGAAGGCCGTTGAGTGGTCCGACCACGAGGCCAGTAAGGTGTCGGCCGCAGGGCTGAGCGACGCCCAATTTGCGCAGTCGATCGCCCTCGCGAGCCGCTTCGCGCCCCGCGGGCCCCTCGCTCCCTCGACGCAGGCCTGTCAGGTGGCCGGGGGCACCTTGCCAGGGTGGAATCCCGAGCGCTGGACAGGCCTCGAGGCGGTCCGGGTGCGCCTTGTGCTCGCCCGAGCCGCGGCGGAAGACGCCACCCTCCCCCGGGCCATCGAGGAGGCCTTCCGGTATGCGGACGAGGGGGAGCTCTGCGCGCTCTATCGGAGCCTGCAGTTTCTCCCCGGCCCCGACCGCTTCGTGTGGCGGGCCGGTGAGGGTTGTCGGACCAACATGATGAGCGTGTTCGAGGCCAATGGCTGCGACACCGCATTTCCGGTGACCCATCTCGACGACATCGCCTGGCGCCAGCTTTGCGTGAAGGCCCTCTTCATCGGGGCCCCGCTCTGGCGCGTCTCTGGCTTCGATGGGCGCGTGGACGCGGAGCTCGGTCGCATGGCCCTCGATCTGGTCGAGGAGCGCCGCGCCGCTGGCCGCGCCATCAGCCCGGAGCTGTGGCTCTGCTTGAAAGGGGAGCCCGACGAGCGCGCCCTGCGCGCGTTGGAGGACGAGCTCACTGGCGAGGATGAGCTGTCGAGCCGCGGCGCTGCGCTGGCGCTTGGCCGGCTCGGCCGCCACGATCGTCTCCGGGAGCTCGCGTCCTCGGCAAAGGGGCCGCTCCTCGAGACCATTCAGCTCGCCATCACGGACCACCACGATCAGGCCGCCTTCGGGGCGGTCTCCATTCCCGAGGGCGCCACGCCCACCACCCCTACGGCCACCGCCGACTGACCCGCCGCTTCCCGCGCGCACCTCGACCCATGGACAAGGCACGCTTCTTCGATCCGCACGCTCACATGACGTCGCGGACCACCGACGACTACGAGCGCATGGCGGCTGCAGGGGTGCGGGCGCTCATCGAGCCCGCCTTCTGGCTGGGCCAGCCGCGCACCAACGTCGGCTCGTTCATCGACTACTACTCGAGCCTGGTGGGCTGGGAGCGCTTCCGCGCCTCGCAGTTCGGCATCACCCACTACTGCGCGATCGGCCTGAACTCCAAGGAGGCCAACGACGAGGGCCTCGCTCGCGAGGTGCTGGAGATCCTCCCGCGCTTCGCCCTCAAGGAGGGCGTCGTCGCCATCGGCGAGATCGGCTACGACGAGATCACCGAGGCCGAGGAGAAGGCCTACCAGTGGCAGCTCCAGTTCGCCAAGGACCACGACATGGTCGTGATGGTCCACTCCCCGCACCGGGACAAGAAGCGCGGGATCATCCGGTCCCTCGATGTGGCGAAGGAGATCGGCATCGACATGGAGAAGCTGGTCATCGACCACAACAACGAGGAGACGGTGGAGGAGGTGCTGGACGCCGGGGCCTGGGCGGCCTTCACCATCTATCCTCACACCAAGATGGGATCCCAGCGGATGGTGGACATCACCAAGAAGTACGGCGCCGAGCGCTTCATCGTGGACTCGTCCTGCGACTGGGGCGTGAGTGACCCGCTCTCGGTGCCCAAGACCGCCAAGATGATGATCGACCAGGGGGTCCCGGCCGAGGCCGTGGAGCAGGCCACCTGGGGCAACGCCGCCAAGGCCTACGGCTACTCCGGTCAGATCGACATGGACGCCCTGGGCGAGGCCGCGGCCGTCGACCAGCGCGAGCTCTTCAGCGACAACTCGGTCCTCCGCGGCCAGCCGGCCCGCGTGGACGGCGAGGTGCCCAACTGATGGCCTTCGGGCCTATCCTGCGGGGGGCGGGGTTGGCGCTGCTGCTAACGCCCTGCGGCTCGCAGGTGGCCTCAGCCTGCTGCCCCCAGGAGGGGGCGGAGCTCAACAAGCCCGAGTCACCTGCCGGGCCGGAGGTCTCGTCGGGCTTTGGCGCGCAGCGAGCCGCAGAGGCCTCGGCCGAGAAGGTCGAGTGGTTGGTGCGCCCGCTGGAGCTCGGGCGCTCGGTGCCCATCGCGTATGTGAACACCGTGGACGGCGGCGAGCTCCAGTCCAGGGTCCTCCAGGGCCTCAGGTTGAGCGCGGTGGCGCTCCCCGAGGGGGTCGAGTTGGCAGCCCTCAGCGCCACCTTGACCTGGCCGGGCGGAGGCATGGGGGGCGGTCGCGCGCCCCGGGCCTCGGCGCTCGTGCTCCCGGCTGGCGCCGTGGAGCCGGCGCCGCCGCGGATCAACATGGTCCTCCACGCCTGCCTCGAGGCCGCGAGGGGCGGGGCGGAGGTCGACCTGGAAGGGCCGGTCCAGTGGCGGCTGGAGCTCGGCTCGGAGGAGACCGGGCGCATGGATATGCTCAGCGACGCCGCTTCCCGCCTCGCGGTCCCGCTCCACGCCCCGGCAGGGGTTGCCGGCACGGGCTTGGACCAGCTGGGCGCGCCGTCGGCTCCGACGCCACGGGGCGGTGGCAAGCTCAGCGCCGCTGCGCTGGCCGGGGGGCGCTCGGGGGACGAGTTCGTGTTGCTCGCGGTGCTCCCGACCGGTGGCGTGGAAGGCGTGATGGGCGCCCCTGCGCCCGCGGAGGTGGCGCGGAGCGTGGATGGCGGGCGGACCTGGGAGGCGGGAGCGCTCCGGATCGTCGGGCGAGAGCAGCCCTGGCAGGTTCCGATTGAAGGGCCCGCTCTCCTCTTCGACGGTCGCACCGGCGCCTTCCGGCTGCTCTGTGGGATCCCCAGATCTGGGCCAGGAGGCGCCGCGCTCGTCGTCCTCAGCAGCGCGGACGGCGGCCGCACCTGGGCGGAACCGGCGCCTATCGGGGTGCCGCGGATCGGCACCGACGCGGCGGGGAAGGAGGTGGACCTCACGGGGCTGGAGATCGTCTCCTCGGGCGGCCGCGGGGTCGCAGCGAGCAACGGCGAGTGGCTCTGGCCCCTTGGGATCGTGGGCCCCGGCGTCGCGACGCGCTACGCGCTCTTGCGAGAGTCCCGCCGCGGCGGGACCGCGCTCTGCCCCCTGGGCCCTCGGGGGCGGTCGGCTGCGTCGTACGCGGAGCTCGGCGACGGGGCGGTCCTGGTCTCCGCAGCTAGCCTCCGTCAATCCTCCCGCGAGCATCGCATCTGGCGGGAGGTGGACGGGGCGTGGAGATCCCCCGTGCGACCGCCGGAGCCCTTGCTGCCCTGTGCGGGCGGGGCGGCGGCCATGATGCACGTGGGCCGTGAGCTCACCAGCGCCATGGACGGGCGCCTCATCTCGGCCAACGCCGCCGTTCCTCGAAAGCCCCCCGCGCGCATGTCGGTGCGGGGTTCAAACGATGGAGGCCAGCTGTGGCCGGCCCATCGGGAGGTGGTCCTCGACGATGGGAAGGCCGTTGGCGGTCCGGGGCTCGCCATGGCGGACGCGGACTCGGTGGGCGTGATCTATCGGGCCAGCTCGGGGAGCGTGGTCTTTCAGTCCGTGCCCATCGAGGAGCTGGTGGATCCGGTCGCCGGGGTCGGGAGCGTCACGGGCGGCCGCTGAGCCCCCGCCGAACGGCGGCTCGCTCTCAGGTCGCCGCGTGTGCAGGGGACGGCGCGAGCAGCCGCTCGGCGTTGCCCGAGAACAAGGACCGCTGGTCCTCGGTCGAGAGGCCGAGCTCCTGGGCGATCGCGCGCCACCGCTCGTAGCGCTCGCGTCTCCAGCCGGCCGGGAACACGTTGGAGTCGGTGCCGAAGACGACTCGCTCGGGCCCGAAGACATCCAGCGCTCGCGCCAGCACATCGGTCAAGGAGGGGAAGTCCGGTTGGGTCTTCGTCCAGCTGTTGGTGGACGAGGTGTCGGTGATGACGTTGGGGCACTGGGCCCCCGCGATCAGCGTCTCGCGGAAGAACCCAGCGCCGAAGTGAGGGACGCAGAAGGTCAGGCCCGGGTGACGGTTGGCCGCGGGGATGACGTCGAGCGGGTTGGCGTAGTTGAGGTCGTAGGGGCGCGGCAGGCCGAGCAGGTCTCGGAGCTTCACCACGAGGATCCCGCAGTGCACGTAGGCCACGGCCCGGTGCTCTTCGAGCAGGTCGAGGACCGGACGGGCGGCCTCGTCCGCCACGTGATAGTGGTGCATCGCCGGGAACAGGAGGACCCCGCGGAACCCCTTCTGCTCGAGGAGCGGCCTCAGGCGGTCCGCGGCCCCAGGGGCGACCGGGTTGCAGACCGCGATCGGGATTAGGCGTCCATTCGAGCCCGCGGCGGCCTCTGCGACCGCGGGGATCTCCTCGGGAGCACTCGCGAAGGCCGCCAGGCGCTGGACGCCGTGCCGGTCCATCTCCGCCAGCCACCGGTCCCTGTGGGCCGCGACGGGTCCCTCCGGCAACTCGAGGCCAGCCTTCGCGGCGGCCGCGGCGAGCTTCTCCTCGGGGGTACCCGGGAGGGGGCTCTGCTGGGCCAGTGCGTCGAAGAAGGGCCGCGCGAAGAAGTGCGCGTGGAAGTCGGTGATCGCTTGTTCGGTCATTAGGATGTCGCGGCCCATTTCGGGCGCTTGGCCCATCGTAGGTCACTGGCAGCCCCCTTCACCAAATCGCTCCGGTTCATCGGGCGCCCTGGGAGAATCCGCCGATCATGAGCGAATTGGAGACGGTCACGCGACAAAGGGTCGCCCTCATCACGGGCGGCAATCAGGGCATCGGCATGGGCGTGGCGAGGCTGCTGCACTCCGAGGGCTGGCGGGTCCATGTGACCACGCGCCAGGAGAGCAAGCGCGCGGCCCTCGAGGAGACCCTGGGGGCCGGGTCGGTCCACGTCGGCGACCTGACTGACCGAGGGGACGCCGCCCGCATCGTGGGCGAGGTGGTGGCGGCGGAGGGTCAGCTCGACGCCGTGGTGCACTCCGTCGGCCCCTACCAGACCTCGGTGCTCTCCGAGACGGCACCGGACGTCTTCGAGACGATGTTCCAGGGCAACCTGATGACGGCCGTGCACGTGGTGGATGCCGCGCGCGAGCACCTGCGCGCGAGCGCGGGGGCCTACGTGTTCTTTGGCTGCTCAGGCCTCGAGCGGTGGCGAGCTCGCACCGTCACGACGGCGTACATCAGCGCGAAGGCCGCGCTGCTGGTCTTCATGCGGGGCCTCGCGCTGGAGGAGGCGCCCCACGGCGTCCGAGCGAACATGATCTCCCCTGGCTTCGTTCCGCACGACGGCGCCGCGCCCGACACTCTCTCACCGGAGCTGCAGGCGAAGATCCCCCAGGGGCGCCCGGCGAAGATGGAGGAGGTCGCAGCGACGGCGCGGTGGCTGATCTCCGAGGAATCCGGCCACATGCTGGGACAGAACCTCGAGGTCTCAGGCGGTTGGATGCTGTGAAGCCCTGCTGGGGCGTCAAAGCCCCCTCAGGCGAGCGCGGCCGCGAGCTCGGAGAGCGGCCGCTCGGTGATCGCGTGCTTGAGGAAGGGCGCGACCTCGGCGCTTGGGATCGCAGCGTAGCGGCGGGTCTCCAGGTCAGGGTGCGGCACGACGATCCGCGACCCCACGCGTATGACCTGATCCTGGATCAGGAGGATGTCCAGATCGATGGTCACCGCATCGGGAGTGGAGCGGTCTCTGCCGAGCCGGGCTTCGATCGCGCCGAGGGAGGCCTTGATGGCGTCGTATGCCTCGGCGGTCCGGATGAGCACCGCTGCGTTTGAGTACAACCTGGCGTCGCTTGCGGGCTCTTGGTCCGCTCCCGAGCCGGCGGGCTCCGCCTCCCCTCGGGTCGGGGCGGCAGGGCTGACGTAGCGCGTGGACCGGGCGAGGAGATCGAACTGGAAGGAGATCTCGGTGATGGCCTCGTCGATCATCCTGGGGCCCTCGACGTTCGAGCCCAGGCCGACGATCACGAGCCGCGCCTCCGGGCTCGTCTCCCGGCCTCGGGGAAAGCGCCGCTGCCCCGGGGCGCTCATCTAGCTCTGCCGGAGGGGCCGCTCGTGCGCCGGCGCTCGATCTCGATGCCGACGGCGTCGGTCCCCGGAACGGCCCCGGGCTTCTCGACCGAGAGGCGGACCGCGCGCGCGTCGAACTGGTCGAGGGCGATGGCCGCAAGCTCCTCGCCGAGGGTCTCGATGAGCTGGTGCGTCGACCTGCCCGCGTGATCGCGGAAGGCCTTGGCCACCGCGGAGTAGTCCAGGGCGTCGGCGATGTCATCCGAGGCCGCAGCGGCCCGATGATCGGTCTCGAGCCAGACATCGATCCTGATCTCCTGGGGCGCCAGGCGCTCGTGCGGGTGGACGCCGATGAGGGACCAGGCGCGCATGTTGCGGATCTTGACGATGTCCGGAGCGGGGCCGGCGGCGGCGCCTGAGGCCGATTCGGCGGCGTCCATTGGAGAGGCGTGGAGCATGACTCGCGGATGATACCGGGAGGGGGGCCTCCCTGTGGGGCGCGAGGCTATAAGCTCCTGCCCATGAACGGCACGGTCACCATCTCCAGGCGGATTGAGTGGGACATGGCGCACCGGCTCGGACCGCGCTGTACCACCAAGTGCAAGAACCTGCACGGCCACCGCTACGTGGCCATCGCGACCCTCGGCGCAGAGACCACGGACGAGCTTGGGATGGTCCTCGACTTCGGCGACGCCTTCAAGGCGATGAAGGGCTTCGTGGACGGTCAGCTGGACCACGCGTGTGTCGTCGATCGGGGCGATTCGGCCCTCCGTGACTTCCTGGAGGCTCAGGGCGACAAGCGCTGCGAGGTGAGCTTTCCGACGACAGTGGAGAATCTCTGCGGGTGGTTGGCTGCCCGGTTTCAGGAGGAGTTCGACCGGCTTCCCGCTGCGGCGGGCCGGGGCGTGCGGCTCGTTGGCCTGCGAGTCTTCGAGACGCCGAATTGCCACGCGGACTGGACCCTGTCCGAGTGAGCGTGGCGTCGGGGACCAAGCCCAGCGGCGCCGACGGGGGCCCGGTGCTCGAAGCGCGCGGGGTCCGCAAGGTCTTCCGCACCTTCGAGCGCGTGCCCGGGCTGCGTGGGATCCTCAAGAACTTCGTCGCCCGCGAGCACGTGGACATCGCGGCCCTGGATGGCGTCGACCTGCGCGTCGAGAGAGGCGAGAGCGTCGGCTTGATTGGGGCGAACGGGGCGGGGAAGACGACGCTCGTGAAGATCCTCGCGGGGATCGTGCCGGCGTCTTCGGGGGAGGCGCGGCTGCTTGGCCGGGACTCATTTGACCTGCGGGACGCAGAAAAGCGCCGCCTCGCCCTCGTGATGGGCCAGAAGAGCCAGCTCTGGTGGGACCTCCCGCCGATTGACTCTTTTCGGCTGCTCAAGGAGATCTACGGGGTCTCGGACGCGGACTTCGCCGAGCGCCTGGCCCGCTTCGCGTCCATGTTGGAGGTGGAGGACCGGCTGAAGATTCAGCTCCGCCAGCTCTCCCTTGGGCAGCGCATGAAGATGGAGATCATCGGCGCCTTCCTGCACTCGCCGGAGGTCGTCTTCCTCGACGAGCCGACCATCGGCCTGGACCTGATCTCGCGGGAGACCATCCGCAGGTTCCTGGTCGGCCTCTCGGAGCAGCGCGCCGTCACGTTCGTGCTCACGAGCCACGACCTCGAGGACATCGAGGAGACCTGCCGGCGCATTGTCGTTCTCGACCAGGGGGCGGTGGCGTTCGATGGCGGGCTGACGGACCTCTCCCAGCGAGTGACCGGGAAGCGCGCGGTCGAGGTCCACGTCCACCCGAACGCCCGGGTCGACGAGGAGGCACTGGTGGCAGAACTCTCCCGGCACGGCGCAGAGCTCGCGGGGCGGAGCGCGGGCTCGCTCACGGTCATCGTCTCGGCGGAGCGGCTCGCGGAGCTTGTTCCGCGGCTCTTCGCCATGCTGGACGTGAAGGACCTCTCGGTGGAGCGGCAGCCGCTGGAGCGCTTGATCCGCGAGATTTATCGGCGGGGCATCGACGCCGCCGGGGGCGGCGAGGGGTGACTGCGGCGGCCCTACGCGCTCCGACGCTCCTGTTGCGGGCGGTGGCCTACGAGTTTCGCAAGCGGATTCAGTTCCGCGCGGGCTTCTTCGTGCGAGAGGTGCTCAACGGCACCGTCGAGCCGTTGGTGATGCTCTTCGTGTACACGGCGCTCTACGGGAGCGCGGCGGCGGCTGCGGGCGAAGGGGTAGGGACCGAGCCCGTGTCGCTCGGAGGGTGGACCTACCCCGAGATCATTCAGTATGTGGCGGGGCTGGTCGTGGTGCGCAAGCTCATCTTCCACAGCCGCGCGCTGGACCTCGCCACGGAGATCTTTGAGGGGCGCGTGACGAAGTACCTGGTCATGCCGTTTCGGTTCTTCGTGCTGCACCAGGGGCGGTTCCTGCAGTTCACCCTGCTGCAGCTCGCCGTCGCGGCGTTGGTCTGGTGCATCGGATACGCGGCGGCGCCGGCGTACTGGCTCGTCCCGGTGAGCGTCGCCGCCACGCTCCAGGCCGGTGTGCTCGTGCTGATGGGGAGCTACTGCTGCTTCCTGATCTTCTTCATCCTGAACGCGCTGGCCTTCTGGCTCGACGTGGTCTGGAGCCTGCTCGTGATGGCGTGGTTCGTGATCGGCTTCAGCGGCGGCGCCCTGGTCCCGGTCTCCCAGATGCCCGCGGCCTTCTACGGGGTGCTCTCCCTCGGGTTCCCGTACTGGATGATCACGGCGCCCATCGAGCTCCTCATGGGGCGCCTTGGGACCGGCGACTTCCTCCTCGGGGCGGGGCTCGTCGCGGGGCAGCTCGTCGCCCTCGACCTCCTCAGGCGCTGGGTCTGGCGGCGCGGGCTCGCGCGCTACGTGGGAGCGGGGATGTGAGCGCCTCACGCTCCGATCAGCCGGGCGGCGGCCGTGAGGTCGGCGGGTCGCGCGCGCGGTCCGGGTGGACGCTGGGTTCGACCCTCCGCTGGGGCCTCGCCGTGGAACGTCAGTACGTTCGGATCGGGTTCGTGCGGAAGAGCCAGTTCCGGGTGGAGTTTGTGAACCAGGTGCTGATGGACCTGTGCTTCTACGCGGCCTTCATCCTGACGTTCGAGATCCTGTACGGGCTCGGTGGCGAGGGGGCGCTGACGCTCGGCGGCTGGAGCCACGAGGAGATGCGCGTCTACATGGGGATGGTCTTCGTCGCGGACGGCCTCTTCATGACCTTCCTGGGCCAGCAGTGGCACTTCGGTCAGGACCTCAAGAACGGCAACCTGGACTCCATCCGCGTCCGTCCGGGCTCCGCCGCGTTCCTCTACTTCTTCCAGCGCTTCAGCCCCGAGGGGTTGACCAACCTCCTCTTTGGTTGCGGCTGGCTCGTCTTTGCCTTGTCGGGCGTCGTGCCGGAGCAGGTCGAGCCCCTCACGCTTCTCTGGGCGCTGCCCTGCGCGGCGGCGGTCATCGCGTGGTCTCAGGTCTTCCTGATGCTCTCCTACAACGTGGTGGAGTTCTGGCTGCTGAACTCCGACGTAGGCCACCTCGTTTCCATGCTCGTGACGAGCTTTGGGGAGCGGCCGCTGGAGGTGTACCCGGGCGCCGTCGGTCGCGTCCTGAAGTTCGTCCTGCCGGTGGCCGGGATGGCTTGGTATCCAGCCTCGCTGGTCCTTGGGCGGCTCGACGCAGGCTTCGCCCTGGCCTACCCGTTGCTCCTCGTGGCCTTCGCAGTGCTCGTGACCCGCGTCTTCAAGCGCGGCCTTCGGCGCTACGAATCAGCGATGGGCTGAGGCGACCTGGAGGGTGTCGACTTGCCGGCTGGTGAGGTCGGCGATGAGCTGCTCCTGGAGCTCGGGGAGCTGGCTCAGCCGCACCTGAGCGGTCCCCTCGCGGAGGCCGATCTCGACCTCGAGGTTGGCGATCACGTCGGGTGAGGCGCCGGTGGAGGAGAGGTAGCCCTCGATCGAGTCGGAGATGAAGCTCGGGTACATGCGGACGAGCTCGAGGAGCTCCGCTTCGCCCATGGCTCCAGCCGCCGCGCGGCGCCAGCTCGTGGCGTCCGCGTCGAGGCCAGCGGCGTCGAGGATCCAGGAGGAGGGCACCTGAGAGAGGCCCTGCTCGGTGGCCCTGAGGCACAGGGCCTGGAGGCCTTCGTAGCCATCGCGGTCGACGATGCGTGAGACCGCGAGGTAGGCGAGGCCGTAGAAGCCCCGCTTCGCGCCGCTCTCGAGCCGCGTTGAGGACAGCCCTGCGGCGAGGCGGAAGACGTCCATAGGGTCGGTCCCCTCGGCCTCGCCCTTGAGGCGGATGGCGGCGGACCAGCCGGTACGGGCCTGGTCGGAGCGGGGCATCACGTCCACCTGGAGGGAGACGCCTCCCGTGGCGAGGCAGGCGCTGGACAGGCGGCCCGCGCGGAGTCGCGAAGCGCCGCTCTCGCAGAGGGCGCCGGATACGTGGTCCGCGAGGCCCTCTTCCATGGAGCCAGGCAGCATGCCCCAGCTCTCGCCGAGGGCGGCGTGGGTGAGCTCGTGGGCGAGGGTGCGCTCGATGTGGTCCGCGTGACGGGAGAGCATGATCCGCTGGTGCGTCGGGGACCACAGACCCTCGGCATCGGTGCTGGCCTCGGTCGGGTTGCTGTAGAGGCTCGGGGTGTCCTGGATCCAGACGTCGAGGTCCTCGAAGGCCGTATCGGGGAGGAGCCCAAGGAGCTCGGGTTGGAGCCTCGCGAGGAGGTCTTCGACCTGCTCGGCCTCCGTGGGGTCAGCGGCGAGCACGCGGCCACCGTCGAAGGCGAGCACCGACGAAGGCGGTGCGGCCATGCAGGAGAGGAGGAGGACGCCGGCGACGCCGGCAGCCGGGAAGGCGAGGTGCTTGGTGAGGGGTGCGGTCTTCACCCCAAAAAGTACCCCGCTCTTCCAGGGCGCGGTCGGGGCCACTTCGGCGCGTGCTCCGTAACAGGACGGCCGCGCCCCGCCGATGCCGGCGGTGCGGCATGGGCAGGGCGCGGGTCACGGGGTCGGTATCGAAATGGGGCCGGAGGCGAGGCTCATCGTGGAACCCTGCCTGCACCCAGGCAGTGCACAGCGTGGGCCGCAGGGGCCTCACCTCGTGGCGTCGATCCGGGGGTGTCCGGACTCGGGCGCCATGGGTGGTGCGTCGGTCTCGATCGAGGGCTGCGGGGTCTCCGCGTCGGGGGTGGTGGCTCGTTGGGCGAGCGCCTCGCGCTCAGGGGTAGACGGAGCGCTGGCTCCCAGGAGCGCCGGGAAGCCCTCCAGTTGGAGACACCAACTCGTGTCCTCGATGAACGCGTCGATCACGAACTGGAAGGGCCGGCCGGGCTCATGGATCAGGATCGTCCCGACCTCCGAGGGCCCTCCGGAGGCGTAGGTGCCAAGAATGATCTGGTCGATCGGGTCGTAGATGGAGACGTCGACATCCCCGAACGGGGCATGGGCCTCCAGGTAGAAGCGGAGCTCCATGGGCTCGCAGGCCTCGAACTCTAGGTGGTCCACGACGTCGATCCCGATGGCCTGGACGTGACCCTCCACGGTGAGGAACGTGGCCGAGTCCGTGATCGCGACGAAGTCCGCCAGGCTCGGCGTGTCGTTAGGCTCCAGCTCGACGAAGGAGTCGGGGGTCGGCGACCCGTGCCCGATGTGGACGTTGTCGCAGGCGGGGGCCGTGGCGAGGGCCAGGGCGAGTGGGATCAGGCGGAGCAGGGTTTCGGGACGTTGCATGGGGTCACCTCCAGGATTTGGGGGCCGTGGCGCTGAGGCGCCGGACGCCTGTCCCAGGGCAAGGGCCGTGCCAGAGCCCTCTGCGCTTGCCCAGGGGGCACGGGGAGCGTGGGGCGTGGCGCCCAGCCGGGGGCCGGTCCCAGCGATGGGACAGCTGTCTCCGATTCAGGTCACCCCCTCAGAGGTGCCTCGCCGCCTGCGGTGATGACGCCTGGGACCATGCGCTCGGACGCCGTTGCTGGCATGATTCTCGGCGACCATGTCCATCACCCGCCACCAGTCACGGCCCAGCGCCGAGGACGGACCCGAAGGGGTCGGTCCGGACGCTCCCAAGCTCCACGTCGTCACCTTCGGGTGCCAGATGAACAAGTACGACTCGGAGCTGGTGGAGGGCCGCTTCCTCAAGGAGGGCTACCAGACCACCGGCGCCATGGAAGAGGCAGACGTCGTGCTCTTCAACACCTGCTCGGTCCGCGACCATGCAGAGGAGCGCACGTGGTCCTGGGTCGGCGAGCTCAAGCGCGCCAAGGAGCAGCGCCCCGACCTCGTGGTCGGGGTCATGGGCTGCATGGCCCAGCGGGTCGAGGAGGAGGTCTTCAAGCGCGCCGGGCACGTGGATCTCGTGGCCGGGACCCGTCAGTTCCACCTGCTGCCGAAGATGGTGCAGGAGCTTCAGGAGCGCCGGCAGGCGCCCGACAAGTTCGCGCGGCGCGAGCGACAGCTGCTCGCCACGGACATGTCCGAGGACGTGGTCGTGGATCGCTCCGGTGAGGAGTACGCCGGCGGCCGGCACGCCTTCCTCGCCGTGATGCGGGGCTGCGACCTGAATTGCACCTACTGCATCGTGCCGACCACCCGCGGCCGCGTGCGCTCCCGTCCTATCGACGAGCTGGTGCGTGAGGCCGAGTGGTATGCGAGCCAGGGCGTGCAGGTCCTGACCCTGCTCGGGCAGACGATCAACAGCTACGGAGAGGACATGGGGCGGCCGGAGCCTGGCGCCCCGTCGATGCGCGGCCGGCAGGGCCGCCCGAGCCTCGCGGATCTCCTCGAGCGACTTCAGGGCGTCGAGGGGCTCGAGCGGATCCGGTTGATCACCTTGCACCCCAGCTACGTGACGCGCCCCTTCGCCGAGGCCATCCGCGACTACGACAAGGTCGAGCGTTTCCTGCCCCTCCCCGCTCAGGCCGGGTCCGACGAGGTGCTCAAGCGCATGAAGCGCGGGTACACGCTGGATCTCTATCGGCGCCGCGCCGACCTCCTGCGCGAGATCGTTCCGGACATCGAGCTTGGCAGTGATTGGATTGTGGGCTTCTGCGGCGAGACCGACGAGGACTTCGAGGGCTCCGAGCGCTTCCTTGAGGAGCAGGGATTCCTCGTCAACTACGTGTTCAAGTACGACCCCCGTCCGTCGACCCGGGCCGATGAGCGCCTGGTCGATGACGTCGCGGAGGCGGTCAAGAAGGAGCGGAACCAGCGTCTCCTCCGCATCGCGGAGAGGACCCAGCGGCTGCGCCTTCAGCGCTACGTGGGCCAGTCCGTTCCGGTCTTCGTGGAGTCGGCGTCCGAGCGGGATGACCGCATGCTGCTCGGCAAGACCCCCTGGGGGATGGCGGTCTCCTTCAAGGGCGCCGGCGCGCTCGTGGGGACCCACGTTCACGCCACCGTGGATGAGACCACCTCCTATGGCATTTCGGCCCGGCTCGACTCGCCGGAGACGCCTCGGGGCTGAGCCCCTTTCTCTGGTTGGGCCTCCGTTTGGGCCTCCGGCGCGCTCGCCTCTTCACTCGCCTGTCCCGCTCGCCGGGTCAACTTGGCAGCCGTGAGGCCTGCGGCCGCGCCGTCTCGGTAAGGGGCCGGGTCCGGGGCCGGGACGCTCGGCTTAGAAGGCGAAGTAGATGTACGGCGCGGGGTCCGCGGTGACCCACGGCAGTGCGGCGGCCACCGCGGCGCCCATGATGAGCCCGAAGAGGGGCCCGGGAAGGCTCGCCCAGCGCCTGGAGAGGTCGACCCGTTGCCACACGACGTGCAGGGCGAAGGCGCCGGCGAGGACCGGGCCGAGCCAGGGCGGGATCGGAGGTGCCTCGGGTGCCGCGCTGCCCCCCGAGACCATGGTGCCGAGCAGGGTCAGGGCACCGTCGAGGGTGGGGGAGCGGAAGATCACCATGCTGATCATCCAGACGAGGTTCACGTACAGGATCGCGGGCAGCAGCGGGAGACGCGTCAGGCCTGCACCGAGGCGCGTGCGCTCGGCGGCGACGAAGAGCCCATGGAGGGCGCCCCAGAGGACAAAAGTCCAGGCCGCGCCGTGCCAGAGGCCGGAGACGAGGAAGACGATGAACAGGTTGGCGGCGTTCCTCGCGGGGCCGCGCCGGTTGCCGCCAAGGGGGAAGTAGAGGTACTCCCGGAACCACCGGCCGAGGGTGATGTGCCAGTGGGTCCAAAAGGCCCCCATGGTCCGCGTCAGGTACGGCGCCATGAAGTTGGTGGGGAGCGCGTACCCGAGCAGCGCCGCGCAGGCGATGGCCATGTCGGTGTAGCCAGAGAAGTCGCAGTAGATCTGCGCCGCGAAGGCCACGGCGCTGAGCCAGGCGCCGGCGGCGCCCACCGCGTCCGGTGCGAGGTGGACAGCGTCCACGTAGGGGCTAAGCGCGTCGGAGAAGCAGGACTTCTTCACGAAGCCGACGAAGAACAGCACGATGGCCGCGCGCGCGTCCACCGAGGCCCAGCGCGGCCGCTCGGCGAGCTGCGGCAGGAACTCCTTGGCGAGGACGATGGGGCCGGCGACGAGCTGGGGGAAGAACGCGACGAACAGCGCGAGGTCTAGCGGGCTCCTCGCGGGGGTCAGCTTCCGCCGGTAGATGTCGATGGAGTAGGAGAGCGTCTGGAAGGTGTAGAAGCTGATGCCCACCGGGAGCACTAGGTCCAGGATCGGCAGGCTGGAGCCGAGCCCCAGCCAGTCCAGCAGCGCATTCAAGGACCCCGCGAAGAAGTCGAAGTACTTGTAGGTGACCAGGATGCCCAGGTTCACCGCGAGGCTCAGGCCCAGCCACGCGCGCCGCCGCGTGTCGTCCTCGTCCGCCTCATGGATCCTGCGGCCAGCGAGCCCATCGACGACCGTGGACAGGAGGATCAGCCCGAGGAAGCGCCAGTCCCACGCGGCGTAGAACGCGTAGCTGGCCAGGAGCAGGAAGGTCTTCCTGGCGCCGTTATGGCGCAGCGCCCAGCAGGCGGCGAGGACGAGGCCAAAGAAGGCAAGGAAGCGGAACTCGACAAAGAGCACGGTGGTGTCAGCGCCGCAGCGCGGCGGCCCCCGTGGCGTCGAGGTGGCGGGCGAACTCCCTGGCGAAGAGGCGGCTCCAGACGTCGGCGCCCTCCGCGTTCAGGTGGCTGAAGTCCCACCGGAGCTCGAGCGGGTTGAGCTCTGGGTAGCGCTCCGGAAGATGAAAACGGAGCACCTCGCCCGCGGTGCCGCGGGCCGCGAGCGACGCCATCTGGGGGCTCGCCACACCCCGGGGCGCCACATAGAGGAGCGGTTCGGCCCCGGCCGCGCGGATGTCCCCGAGGAGACTGTTCAGTGAGGGCAGGTCGTACCGGCCGTCGAGAGGGCCTGCGTTCGCCTCGGCCGCGGTGATGCCCGCGAGGCGCTGAGTCCACTCCCCGCTTCGCTCCATGAATCGCTCATGGGCCTGGCGGACGCCAGGTTGAACATCGAGCCCGATGTTCACCCACCCATCGTGCATGGCGAGCTCTTCGGGCGAGGGCTCGGCGGCTGGGCCGCGCCCGAGGAACTCGTCCAGAATTTCCGGGCCACGACCCAAGGCGGAGGCCCGCCAGAACCAGAGGTCGAGGTGCTCCTTCGCCACCGCCCGCCGCCAATCGAAGCGGCCGAGCCAGTCCTCGGCGTACTGCTCCTGCTTGTGCCCGGGAGGCGAGCCGACCAGCGGGAGGGCATCGATGGCGTCGAGGGTGGAGCGGCCGTCGTGCCAATGGACGTAGCGAGGATTGTGGACGTCCGGATACCAGAGGAGCGGGTCGAACAGCGGCTCCTCGTAGATCACCCAGGCCAGGCGGGCGGGCTCCTCGTCGAGAACCTGCCGGAGCACCTGGGCCGCTTCGAAGCTCCCCATGCCGCCGACCCCGAGGTTGAAGGCGCGCACCTGGGGGTAGCCGAGGCGCTCGAGTTCCTCGCTGAACACCTCGGGGCGAAGCCCGTACATGGTGGCGCTGGAACCGACGAACAGGACGTCGTAGTCGTCCGCGTGCTCGAGCGCGAACTCCACCTTGGACCGCAGCCCTGCCGCCGCGGGGAGCGGCGCGAGGGCGACCATGACCTGGTTCACGGCGGTGAGGCCGACGCAGAAGGTCAGCACGGGGAGCATGGAGCGCATGTGTCCCCAGGATAGCTCCCGCGGGGCCGAGTCCGAAGCGCCCCCTCCGGACTCAGAGATCGCCTGCCAGGACGCCGTCCACGTGGAGGCGGAATTCCTCCACGGGGTCCGGCAGCGGAAGGAAGCCCTCAAGGCTTCCTGCCCACGGCTCGGGACGGGCCTCCAGGGCGCGGTCTCGGAGGGCGAGTAGCTCGTCGTCCCCCAGGAGAGGGGCGGTCTGACCCTCGGGGACAGGTGCGAGGCCAAGAGCACTGCTGACCTCGCCGGCCGTGACGTCCTCCAGAAGGAGTCCGCTCCAGAGGTTGGCGAGCGCGTCGCCCACCTGGGCCCGCTGCTCCTCGGGGAGGGTTGAGGCGGGGAGATCCACGAGGAGGATCTGGCGCAGTCGGAGGGCCGGAAGAGCCGGGGTCTGGAGCAGGCCGTTCACGGCGGAGATGACCTCGGCTGGCGAGATCTGCTCTCCGCTGAGGGCGGCCTCGACCCGTGCCAGCTGCGCCTCGATGAGCGTGCTGGTCTCCGCCTGAAGGCCGGACGTCGCCATGCCGTTCCGGGCCGCGGCCAGGGCCATGTCGCCGGAAGAAGCCTTGAGCAGGCGTAGCCCGAGCCAGGCGGCCACGACGGCGGCGACGATCGCGACCGCGGTGAGGATGCAGCCGGCGGACCGGGGATTGACGCTCGCGGGGCCCGTGTTGGCCTGCTCTTGCTGGTTCATGACGTGGCTCTGGGTCAGGGGACGCGAGCCCGGGTGAGGGGCTCGCGCTTGCGCATGGCGCCGGTGGCTCGGTCGGCTCAGCCCAGAAGATCGGCGACCGTCTCGCGCTCGCCCTGGAGCTCGGCGACGCTGGCCTCGATCTTCTCGGTCAGGAAGGCGTCGAGGTCAAGACCCTGGACGATCTCGTAGCCGCCCGCGCCATCGCTGCGGACGGGGAAGGACGAGATCAGACCCTCTGCCACGCCGTAGCTGCCGTCCGAGGGGACGCAGACCGAGTTCCAGCGCCCCTCGGGTGTGGCCTCGACGAGGTCCCGGACGTGATCGATGAGGCCGTTCGCGGCGGAGGCTGCGCTGGAGAGGCCGCGGGCTGCGATGATCGCTGCGCCGCGCTTCTGCACGGTGGTGAAGAAGTCGCCTTTCAGCCACTCGTGGTCGGTGATGACCTCATGGGCAGGCTTCCCGCCGATGGTGGTGTTGCGGAAGTCGGGGACCTGGGTGGCCGAGTGGTTGCCCCAGATCAGCATGTTTTCGACGTGGTCGATGGCGATCCCGGCCTTGCGGGCGAGCTGGTTCTGCGCGCGGTTCTGGTCGAGACGCGTCATGGCGGTGAAGCGCTCGTTCGGAACGTCTGCCGCCGCGTGCATCGCGATCAGCGCGTTCGTGTTGCAGGGGTTGCCGACGACCGCGATCCGCACGTCGTCCGAGGAGTGATCGTTGATGGCCTTGCCCTGCCCGACGAAGATCGGGCCGTTCTCCTTGATGAGGTCGCCTCGCTCCATGCCTGCGCCGCGCGGCTTCGCGCCGACGAGCAGGGCCCAGTTGGCGTCCTTGAAGCCCTCGTCCAGGTCGCTGGTGAGGACCATGTCCTGCAGCAGCGGGAAGGCGCAGTCCTCGAGCTCCATCGCCACGCCGGAGAGCGCGGACATGGCCTTCTCGTGGGGGATCTCGATCATCCGGAGCACGACCGGCTGGTCGGGTCCGAACATCTGGCCGCTGGCGATGCGGGGGAGCAGGGCGTAACCGATCTGACCGGCCGCTCCGGTGACGGCGACGTGGATGGGCTTTTTAGACATGGATCGATGTGGGGCTGGCTTCGGGCGCGTCAATTGGGGACACCCTGGGGAAGCCGCTTGCGGGCCGCTTCGGAGCCCCAGGGGAGGGTTCGCGGGGAAGAATTCTGCCGACCGTCTGGCCCCATGGGCACCGCGATCCGGGAAACACGCTCAGGGTCCGCCCTACGCCGCCGACGGAACACTGGAGATCCACTCGGATGTCGCATCCGGTGGACTACGATTCTTGTAGAGCGACAAGCTCGATCTCATGAACGGAGTGACGCCTTCCATCGACCCGACTCAGGCACGCGAACTTCTCGCGGGCCTTGGGGAAGAGGCCCGCCGCTTCCGCTTCGAGGTGGCCCCCAACCCCTGTGTCGGGGCGGCGATCCTCGCGGGTGGCGAGGTGGTGAGCCGGGGTTTCCATCGGGTCTGGGGCGGCGCCCATGCAGAGGTCGACGCCATCGCCCGGGCCGCCGCGAGCGGTGTCCCCCGGGATCAGTGGGACACCATGGTGGTGACCCTCGAGCCATGCAGCTCCGCGGGCAAGACCGGTCCCTGCGTGGAGGCGATCCTCGCAGCGGGGATTCAGCGCGTCGTCGTGGGCGCCTCGGATCCCGACCCCCGTCACCGGGGCGTCGGCCTCGAGCAGCTGCGCGCCGCGGGGGTGGAGGTCTTCGTGGACCCGGTCCCCGCGCCCCTGGAGGTCGTGGCGCCACACTTCCTGCGCTGGACCGATCGCGATCGCGTGCGCCGGGCCTATCCCTGGACGGTGGCGAAGTGGGCGCAGACGCTCACCGGACAGCTCTCCCCTCCCTCCGGGGTTGGGGACGGACGCTGGATCTCTGGCGGGGCCTCCCTCGAGGAGGTGCAGGTCTTGCGCGGCCGGGTCGATGCCATCGTCACCGGCGTGGGGACCGTTCTGGCCGATAACCCTCGCCTGACCCTGCGCCGTACGTCCTTCCCGGCGGCCGGCCACCCCCTCGCCACCCTCCCCCTCGGGGACGGGGCCCGCAGCTCGGACGGACAGGACGCCGGCCCGCTACTGGCAAGCCTCGGCCAGGGCGACACGGACACGCCGGCGCCCGCCCGCGTCATCCTGGATTCCTGGCTCCGGACGCCGCCGCACGCCCGGTTGTTCGACGAGCTGGAGGGCTCGGAGCGAGGCGGGAAGGTCCAGCTCCTCACGCTCCCTGGCGGGGACCCCATCCGCCGTCGGGCCCTCGAAGCTGCGGGCGCAGAGATCCACACGACGAGGGGCGCGAAGCGCGAGTCGTTGGATCTTCGCTCGGTATGGGCATGGCTCTGGGAGCAGGGATACCAGCGGGTCTTGCTCGAGACCGGGCCGACGCTCCTGCGGAGCGCCCTCGAGTCTGGCTTTGTGGATCAGCTGCGCGTGTACACCGGAGACGTTCGCGGGGGAGCCGGCGAGTCGCTGGCGGGTTGGCTGGTCGACGCGCCGATCACGGAACGACTCCACCGCGAGTCCGGCGGGGACGCTGTCCTCGAGGCCTTCAACGGCTGATTCGGTGGCGCCTCGACAGGTACGCGCGAGGCCCAGCCGATGGGACTCTCGCTCGCCAGCAAGGCGGTACAACCGGGCCAGCACCAGGCTGAACGCTGTCGGGGCACCGAGCCGTCTGATCGTCACTGGCGGTCGTGTGCGGCGCCTGGCCACGCTGGCTGCCGCCTTGCTGTTCACCGTGGGGTGTGCCGCGCGGCAGGTCTGGACGCCTCAGGCGCCCGTGGCCCCCGCGGCGTCGGCGGCCATGCTGGAGGCGTGGGCCCTCTCGCGGGGGAGCGGCTTCCAGATGGGCAGCGGGGAATTCGAGGGTGCCTTGGAGCAGGCGCGCCGGGCGGCGACGCTCGCGCCGGACTGGGCAGCCCCTGGGCGCTTCCTCGATCGCTGGAGTTATCGACCGGGCCTCACGCTCCCCGACCGATTCGCCGAGCACCTGGCCGCCGCCCAACTCGGCGACAGCCGGGCCTGCTACCTCGCTGCCCGCCTGGGCGGGGCCGCGTCGGGCGCGCTGTTCGAGCGGGCCGCTGAGCTGGACCCCAACCTCTCCTGGGCATGGCACGGGCAGGCGTGGACCGCCAGCACGGCCAGGCGGCTTGAGGCGGCGATCGCCGCCGGGCGCCGAGCCCTCACCTTGGCTCGAGACCCCTCAGAAGCGGCGCTGTTCTCCTGGTCGCTCGCGACCTACCTCGACGCGAGCAAGCAAGAGGCGGAGGCGATCGGTGTCCTTCGAGGGGCGCTCGGCACCCAGGGGGAGTTGGCCCTGCGGGTGCCGGAGCGGGCGATGGTCGGGGCGCTGCTCGCGGACCTGCTGTTGGAGGACGAGGTGCTGCTGCTGCAGGCCGAAGGTGTGGAGCGAGCCATCCACTGGATCGCGAGCCCCTGGGTCACCGAGCGCGAGCGTTTGAAGCTGGTCGAAGGGCTCCTCGGGGTCGGGCATGGCCTCGTCTCAGGGGCGGAGATCGAGCTGGCGCTAGCCCAGGGCGCCGCGGCCCTCACGGGAAAGGGCCAGCGTGCCGTCAGCGAGCTACTCGTCTCGCTCCGGCAGGGCTCGCAAGCGAAGCCCGCAAGCCCCGGGTGGCGCGCGCGGCTCGTCGAGGGATTCAGCCCGCAGAGTCCCTGGACGCAGAGACCCAGGACGCAGGGTCCCAGGACGCAGGGGGTCGACCGGCGGGGGACGGATCTCCAGGGGGGCGCTCTGAACGGCGGGGCCTCGGACGCTTTGCGGCTCGCGAAGAGTGATGGGCCGGCTCTTGGACTGGAGGGCCTGCTTGAGGCGTGGTGCTCAGACCTCCCCGCCGCGGTGAAGGACGACGGGGGAGCCCCGTTGAGTCCCGCGCTGGTGGCGCTTCTGGAGGCTGTTCGATCGCTGGATCATGAGTCTCCCACGAGAGAGCAATCGCGCGAGGTCGGGCGGCGACTCATGGCCGCCGGTTGGTTCTCCGAGGCGGTCGGTTGGGCGGCGAGCATCGCGCCCGGCGACCCGGAGGGGGCCCAGGATCTCGAGGTCGCGGCGCTCCGCGGCCGTGCGGCCATGGGGGCGCTGTTGAACCTTGGGCGCCGGCTCGACGCCATGAAGGCGTTCGCCTCGGCGAGTGGAGGCGCCGAGAGGATTACGAGCGCGACGGAGCTCCACGACGAGGTCGCGCGGGTGCTGGAGCGTGCCGGTTGGATGGAGGTCCCGGAGGGCGGCCTGCGATCGCCGGTGATCAGCTACGGGCCAGCCGGCAGCATCATTCACCCCGGCCCCTCGTTCAGCGAGGAGGACGGGCAGCTCGGTCGGGGGACCCCAGGCGCTCCGGTCCCCGGCCTTGCTGCGGCCTTCGAGGCGATGGGGCGCTTCGCTCTGGTGGGGCGAGGCGCTGGACAGGGGGGCCCGGATGCCACGGTGCTGCGGCGGCTTCACGCGCAGCGTCGCTCGGGTGAGCACCTCGGTCGCCGCTTCGACGGGGTCGCGATCTGGTGCCAGGGGGCGGACGTGCCAGGCCGCATCACGCGGCGGGGCGGGGCGATCGCGGGCGCGGCGCTGCACGAGGGCTTCTACATCGACCTTGAGGTGATCGCTTCCGAACGGGAGTACTGGGCCGCGCTCCTCAAGGCGTTCAGCGGGCCTGGCGGTGCTCCGGATCGGCCGGCGCTGTCTCGAGCGCTCGCCGCACCATCGCCCTCCCTCGCACGAGTTACCTCACTGGAGCCGGCCCTGGGCGCAGCCGATCGGATGCGCCTCGCGGTCATGTGCGACCGGGGCGCCGCAGCTCCTGTGGTCCCGCCGATGGACCTGTTCTGCGAGGGCGTCGTCGCCCACGAGGAGGCTCATTTGTGTGACCGTATGGCCTGGTACCCGCTGACGGCGACTCGCGTGCTGCGTCTCGTGGCCTTTGCGGCGGGGCAAGGCTTCTCCGGCGGACGGATCGGGGAGGCGCTCGAGGAGCGCGCTCAGCTTGTGGCGTTGGCCGTGCTGGAGGATCCCCGGCTGATGTGGGTGGACCTCCTCGACGCGGCAGGTCAGAAGTTCGGTGGGGGCGGTGCGCCCCACGGCGCCGCCTATCGGCGCCTCCTCGGCCGGCTCGTTGAGCGCATGCAGGCGGAGTCGCAAGAGGGCGGTTGGGCGGATCTCCCTGGGGTCGGCGCGCGGTGGATCGACCGGCTGCACCTGGTCGCGCCCGAGGATCTGCGGGCCCTCGCCCAGCGCGAGGCGAGCTCCGCGGGCCTCACGCGCTAGAGGGATCCCGCACGCCGGAGCGCAACGGGGCGTAGGCGCTGCGGCGCCGGGAACACGCGGGGCAAGCGACTCGAGGAGGCGCGGCGCTCGGGCGCGGCGGGTCGAGCCGCCGCAGCGGCGGCTGCCTAGGTGCGCATGGCCGCCTTGACGACCGCCTCTAGGTCTGCGTCGTCGAGGTCCTTCAAGGCCTTGTCGACGGCCTTCGCGGCCTCCTTCTCCGAATAGCCGATCGAGACCAGCGCGGAGATGGCGTCAGCCTGGACCGAGGCCTCGGCGGGCGCTGGCGCCTGCTGGGCCGGGCTTGCGCTGGCTCCGCCCGCGAGGCTCGCGAGGAGCGGCGCCTTGTCCCTGAGGTCGAGCATGAGTTGCTCGGCGGTCTTCTTGCCCACGCCCTTCACGGCGGTGAACGCGGACAGGTCCTCGCGCTGCACGGCGGCGACGAGATCTGCCGGCCCGAGCCCGGAGAGGATGCCCAGGGCCATGCCCGGGCCGACTCCTCGGACGCGGAGCAGGACCCGGAAGAGGTTGCGGTCTTCGCGGCGGGCGAAGCCGTAGAGCGTCTGCGCGTCCTCCCGCACCACGAGGTGCGCGAAGACGGTGGCTTGCTCGCCGACCGCGGGGAACGCGGCGCCGATGGGCGCGAGCAGCTCAAAGCCAACGCCGGCAGCGTCGATGA
Organism: uncultured bacterium; assembly: GCA_938083085.1. Taxonomy (GTDB): domain Bacteria; phylum Planctomycetota; class UBA1135; order UBA1135; genus Saltatorellus. The sequence goes on along the minus strand of CALLKX010000017.1, from coordinate 7,377 downwards.
CGACGCTGGCCGGCGTTCGGTCCGAGACGGTGCCTGAGATGAACTCGTACACGCGTCAATCAGCCTCGGCTCAATCCTCGCCCTTGAGGGTGAGGTTGTACTCCGAGAGGCGGTTTCGAAGCTCGAGCAGCGACGTCACTCCAAAGTTCGGCATGCCGAGCAGCTCCTCTTCGGAGTGAACGGTCACGTCGCCGAGGGTGAGGCACCCGATGTTCTCGACCGTGCGACGCGCGCGGATCGACAGCTTGAGATCAGAGATCGGCTTGTTGCGAGGATCGTTGGGATCGAGGTCGCGGCCCTCTTGGGCGGTGCGAGCCTTGGCGATACTCGCCACGGCCTCCTCTCTCGCCATGCCAAGGCGCAGGCCCTTGCTGGCCAAGATCTCCTTGATCTCGGTCAGGGAGGTCTCGCCGAAGTTCTTGTAGCTCAGCAGCTCCGACTCCGTCTTCTTGACCAGGTCTCCCAGGGTCATGATGTCCATCTTGTTCAGGCAGTTACGCGCCCGGACAGACAGCTCGAAGTCGGTGATCGGGATGCGGAGGATCTGGTTGAGGCGGTCCTCCTTCTTCTCGAGGTCCTCGTCGTAGAACATCGACATCCCGGCCCTGGCGTCCTTCAGGTAGAGGCGCGCAAAGCGGTCGGTGCGGTCCGTGCGAACGATGGTGTCGTAGCAGGCCGCCGCGTCCTGGTCCTGGCCGAGGTCCTCGTACAGGACGCCCAGGTTGACCATGACCGCGCGATCCACGGGGAGCATGGTGGCGAGGGTCTCGTAGGCGTCGAGGGCGAGCTGGTCCAGACCGACGCGCTCCGAGAGGTAGGCGAGGCGGAACAGGTTGCGGCGGTGGGTGGGGTCGGCTCCGCGGGAGGCAACGAAGTGCTCGATCGCGTGGGAGTAGTTCCCGGAGAGCTCGGCCAGGCGGCCGAGCAGGTGCAAGCCTTCGGCACTGGAGCGGAACGTCTCGGACTGGTCGGAAACGGACTGCTCGGTGGCGGCGATCGCTGTCTCGACGTCGCCCGAGGCGAGGTCGGCGTCGAGCTGCGCGTCGAGCATGTCTCCGAGCGGGCGAGACTCTTCGGGGTACTTGCTGCTCAGGGCGTGGAAGATGGCCACCGCCTCGGCGGCGCGACCGGCGGACACAAGGGCGCGGCCACGGGTGTAGCACGCCACGTCGTCGTCAGAGAAGTCGGCCAGGGCCTCGGCGGCCTCGTCGTAGCGTCCGAGCATCCAGAGCCCGAGCGCGCGGCGGCGACCGGTTTCTCCGCCGGTCTCAAGGCTGTCCACCTGGCGGTTGAAGCTATCGAAGGTCTTGGGGTTCTCGAAGACGGAGGGGCGGGCAGCGAGCAGCGCGCCGAAGCTGGGGATCTCGTCCTCAAGGATGTCGAAGGGGGCGTGGGCCGAGACCGGCTCGATCTCCTCTTCCTCCTCAGGCTCCGGCGAGTGGTAGGCCTCCATGGGCTCCGGCGAGTGGTACGCATCCATCGGCTCCGCCAACGTGCCCGTGGCCGTGTCGGCCTCGGGCTCCGCGGCGGCGGCGTGATGGGCGTCGTCCGGTTGCTCTGCGGCCGCAACAGGTTCAGCGGCCGCAACAGGCTCAGCGGCGGCAACAGGCTCGGCGGCGGCAACAGGCTCGGCGGCGAGCTCAGCAGCTGAAGACTCTGCACCCTCGTGCAAAGGCGCTGCAGCCTGCGGAACGGCCGTCGGCTGGTCGGCTGACGTTTGCTCGACGGGCTGGTGCTGGTTGGCGCCGGGCTGCTCGGGGCTCACGTCTTGGTTGTCCATTTGGTCCATGTCATCGCCGACGGGTGCGCGGCGAGGCGTTGGTGTCGTCTTGAGGGAGGCCGGGGCGGCACCCGGCTGCGCTGCGGCGACAGTCCCTGGTGGTTCCAAGGACTCTGAATCGCCGCGAGCAAGCGCAAGAGGATAGGTGCGGGGGGGGCGCCGCGTCAACTCTGAGGGGGCTTCTGGAACTCTGCGGCGTCTTTGGGCGGGGTGTACTGCTTGGCGCGGTCGGGAGCGAGGCCGCCTCTGCCGAGGGGGGCTGCGGCGGGCAACCACCGCGGGAGGACTCCTCGAACGGGTCCTTGGATCCACCCCCCCCAGATAGCTAGTCTCTGGGTCGTCCGGGTCCGAGGGGGGTCCGGGCACCACCGCACCAAAAGCCGAGGGCGTCCCGCAGACGCCCGCAACCGCGGGGCCAGAAGGCCCTGATCGGCCTCCGGAGGCCCGCTTATCGGGCCCATTCCGGACATCACGCCGCCGGCCCTGCCGGTTCTGGCGACTTCAGGGGGACCATGGACAAGCTGATCATTGAGGGCGGACGCCCGCTCGAGGGGACGATCCGGACGGCCGGATCGAAGAACGCCGTGCTGCCGATTCTGGCCGCGGCCCTGCTCCCGAGGGAGCCCGTGACCATCACGAGGGCCCCCAGGCTGGCGGACGTTTCCACCATGCTCGGGATCATTCGAGACCTCGGCGCCGAGGCCGAGCAGGACGCGGACGGGACCGTTCATATCTCGGCGGCCGGGGATATCCGCGGCAAGGCGACCTGGGACGCGGTCCGGAAGATGCGGGGGTCGGTTTGCGTCCTGGGCCCGCTCCTGGCGCGCCTGGGCCGGGCGGAGGTCAGCCTCCCCGGCGGCTGTGCCTTCGGGGTGAGGCCGATTGACGTGCACTTGAAGGGGCTCCGGGCCCTCGGCGCGAAGGTCCGTATTGAGCACGGTTACGTGGTCGCCGAGGCGCCCCCTGGGGGGCTCCGGGGCGCCCGGGTGTTCCTGGGGTCCGCCAACGGCCCCAGCGTCCTGGGGACCGCCAACATCGTCATGGCGGCGACCCTCGCGCGGGGGACCACGGTCATCGAGAGCGCGGCCTGTGAGCCGGAGGTGATCGACCTGTGTGACGCTCTCGTGGCCATGGGCGCCAAGATCTCCGGGCAGGGCTCGCCCATGCTGACGATCGAGGGCGTCGACGAGCTCCATGGGGCGACCCATGACGTGATCCCCGACCGAATCGAGGCCGGGACCTATGTTCTTGGGGGCGCCCTGGCCGGCGCCCAGGTGAGGGTCGCGGATTGCCGTCCCGAGCACCTCGGTGCGCTGCTCGACCGCATGGAGGAGGCGCGCGTCCCGTTCGAGGTCGGAGAGGACTGGATCGAGGTGCAGGCCTACGACGTGGCTGACTCTCCGCCGCGCTCCACGGATGTCACCACCCACGCCTACCCCGGCTTCCCCACGGACCTGCAGGCGCAGTGGATGGCGCTGATGACGAAGGCCGATGGGCTCAGCATCATCACCGAGCGGATCTTCTCTGACCGCTGGATGCATGTCCCCGAGCTGGAGCGCCTCGGCGCCAATGTTCGGCGCCAGAACACTGCAGTGGTCGTTCGCGGGGTGGCCGAGCTCTCTGGAGCGCCGGTGACCGCGTCTGATCTTCGGGCCTCGGCGGCCCTCGTGATGGCTGGCCTGGTGGCCCGCGGGACCACCGAGGTGCACCGCGTCTACCACATTGACCGGGGGTACGAGCGCATCGAGGACCGGCTCGCCTCCATCGGTGCGGCGATTCGACGGGTGTCAGAATGAGGGTAGAGGGGGCTCAGTCGCGCCCCTGACCCCGGCCATGTGCTAGAACCCCGGCATGTTCGAGACCCTGACTGAACGCCTGGGGAGCTCCTTCTCGTTCTTTAAGAGCAAGAAGGAGCTGACCGAGGCGAATATCGACGAGGGCCTTGCCGCCGTGCGGCAAGCGCTCCTGGAGGCTGATGTTCACTTCAAGCTGGCTCGGGACTTCACGGATCGTGTGAAGACCAGGGCCCTCGGAGAGGGCCGCCTGAAGGGCGTGGAGGCGTCGGATCAGTTCGTTCACGCGGTCCACGCCGAGCTCGTGGAGCTGATGGGGCCCGAGGACGCCACCCTCGAGGTGGCCAAGTCTGGGCCCACGATCATTCTGATGGCCGGCCTCCAGGGCGCTGGCAAGACGACCACCTGTGCGAAGCTCGCCAAGCACTTGCGGGACCGGCACGGCAAGCGCCCGATGATGGTTGCCGCGGATGTGAAGCGCCCCGCCGCGGTGGAGCAGCTGCGCGTGCTGGGTCGATCGCTGGACATCCCGGTCTTCCACCTGGAGGGGGCCGCGCCGCCCCGGGTTTGTGAGGCGGGCGTGGCGGAGGCCGCGGCCAACGGCTGCGACGTGGTCATCCTCGATACCGCGGGCCGGCTGCACGTGGACGAGCTGCTCATGGACGAGGTGGCCGAGATCGCGGCGACCACCAAGCCCCACAACCAGGTCCTGGTGGTCGATGCCATGACCGGCCAGGACGCGGTGCAGTCCGCCAAGGCCTTTCACGAGCGCCTGGCGCTCACGGGCGTCATCCTCACGAAGATGGACGGCGATGCGCGTGGCGGCGCGGCGGTGAGCCTGAAGGAGGTCACCGGTGCCCCGATTCTTTTCCTGGGATCGGGAGAGAAGGTCGATGACCTCGACCCGTTCGCCGCGGAGCGCATGGCCGGGCGAATCCTGGGCATGGGAGACGTCGTCGGGCTCGTGGAGACCGCCCAACAGAACATCGACGAGGACGAGGCTCAGGCGAGCTACGAGAAGATGGTCATGGGGTCCTTCACCCTCGAGGACATGCTCGGCATGTTCCGGATGGTGAGGAAGATGGGCCCGATGAAGAAGGTCCTCGGGATGATGCCCGGGATGGGGCAGGCGGCGAAGGACCTCGACATCGACGACGGCCAGCTCAACCGCCTCGAGGCCCTCTTCACCTCGATGACCCGCAGGGAGCGGCTGGAGCCCGAAGTGCTTGATATGAGCCGGCGGCGCAGGGTGGCGCGGGGCGCGGGCCAGGAGATCGGGGCCGTGAACGAGCTCCTGAAGCGCTTCAAGGACATGCGACGCATGATGAAGCAGCTCAACAAGATGGGCCTTGGCTCCATGCTAGGGGGCAAGGCCAAGCGGGAGAGCCTCGCGAACTTATCCCCGTCTGGGGCCATGGCGGATCCCTCGGCAGGCAAGGGGGGCGGCCTCCTCGGGGGCCTCGGTGGCCTCCTCGGTGGGGGGGGCGGCGGCGGGATGCCGGATATGGCCGAGATGATGGGGGCGGCCAACCCAATGGCCGGTCCGCGGCCCATGGGGAGCTCGGCCACCCGGGCCACCTCCGCCAACCGAGACCGCAAAAAGGACAAGGCCAAGGCCAAGCAGAAGCGGAAGAACCGCAAGAAACGCTGAGCCCTGGCGGGGCTCTGGCAAAAAAAGCACGCCAGGATGCTGGACAGGGGGCCCCGACTCATGTGTTCTCTTCCCCTTGGATTCTGGAGGAGCGCTCCGTGCTGGTCGATCGGCACCCCGCCCCCGCTGATCCCGGCATCTCCCGCCCTTTAGGAGTGCTCCTCCCGATCCATTTATTCAGCATGGCCAGCCACCTCGGCAGGTCGTGACTTTCGAACGCGCTCCACTTTCGGGGCAAATCCTTCTCCTCAACGGAAACCGAGTTCCACCCAGCACAGCGGCGAGAGTCGTTGTCCAGAGTCAAGAACATGGCCGTCGTCATCAGAATGAAACGCACGGGTCGCCGTAACCGACCCTGCTACCGCATCTCCGTCGCGGACTCGCGCTTCCCTCGGGATGGCCGCGTCCTCGAGACCATCGGGCAATACGACCCGATCGCAGGTGACAAGGAGCGCCAGGTCACCCTCAACGTTGAGCGGGCTCAGCACTGGCTCAGCGAGGGCGCTACCCCGAGCGAGACCGTGAGCTCGATCTTCAAGCGTCAGGGCGTCTTCACCGGTGAGTTCGCGCTCGCCGCCAAGCACAAGCCGCGTAAGCGTCCCGGCCGTAAGAAGACCACGGCGAAGGGCACACAGCGCTCAGCGGACAAGGCCGCCCGCGCCGACCGCAAGTCGACGCGACGCGTCGACCGTGTTGCAGCGAAGAAGGCGCAGGCTGCTGCTGCCGCCGATTCGGGCGACGAGTGATCGCCCCCGAGCGCGACTGAACGAGCTTCAGTAGCGCCCACCATCCACTGCGGACCGCCCGGCCTCCCCCGGCGCGGTCCGTTTCTGTCCTGCGGTTCTCCGCCGACCCGGCCCGTCCCCCTGTGAGCGCGCCCGCGCTCCCTCCAATAGACCACCGCCGTGAGCAAGAAGTCCGACCTCGTCGCCGCGCTGATCAAGGAAGTGAAGCTCAGGCACCCGATGCCGAGCGGCCCTACCGAGGGCCTCAACCTGCTCGAGCAGGGCGCTGTGATTGTGCTCCTCAGGCACATGACGCAGAAGCAAGCGGAGCAGTCCGTGAAGGCCCTCAAGGGGGCCTACGAGGACTGGAACGAGGTCCGCGTCTGCCAGGCCCAGGAGATCTCCGAGTTCCTGCGCCACGGCGGTCGCAAGAAGGGAGTCGCGTTGCTTCACGATCGGCGAGAGGCTGCCATGGCCCTCAAGGAGTACCTGCAGGACGTCTTTCAGGAGACGGACGCGCTCGACCTCGAGGAACTCCGTGAGGAGCCCCAGGGTGCAGGGAAGGCCGGGATGAGCCTCCAGGTTCTGGGCCACGCTGGCGCCTCCTACCTGATGTTCATCGCTTCGGATGGTCAGGTGCCGGTTCACCTGCCGCTGATCAAGCTGCTCGACCGCCTCGGGCTGATTCCGAAGACGACGTCGCTGAAGAAGGCGCGCGTCTCCGTGGACGGTCTCGTGGGCAAGGGCAAGGAGCTCGAGTTCACCCTCGCGATCCACGAGGTCCTCGAGCGGTGGGAGGACGAGGACGCTCCGATCTACATGACCGTCCCGTGCCTCCAGGCCACGGATTACGGCAAGAAGTCGTTCAAGGATCGCTCCACCGCCTTGGCCAAGGCCGAGGCCGCTCGCAAGCGCGAGGAAGAGCGCGTTCGCAAGGAAGAGGAGCGCGAGCGGAAGCTCGTCGAGGCCGAGGCCAAGAAGCGGACTCGCGAGCTCGAGCGCAAGCGCGCAGCCGAGGAGAAGAAGCTCGCGGCCGCGCGGGCGAAGGCCGCAGCCAGCGACGCCAAGCGTAAGGAGGCGGAGGCGAGGCGCGCCGAGGTGGCGCGCAAGAAGGAGGCCGTGCGAAAGCAGGCCGCCGCCAAGAAGATCGCGGCCAAGAAGGCTGCCGAGAGGAAGGTTGCCACCAAGAAAGCCGCCGCCAAGAAGGCCGCCGCCAAGAAGGCTGCCGCCAAGAAGCCGGCGGCCAAGAAGAAGCCCGCTGCCAAGAAGAAGCCCGCTGCCAAGAAGGCTGCCGCCAAGAAGCCGGCGGCCAAGAAGAAGCCCGCTGCCAAGAAGCCGACGGCCAAGAAGAAGGCCCCTGCGAAGAAGGCCCCTGCGAAGAAGGCCCCTGCGAAGAAGGCCGCCGCCAAGAAGAAGCCGGTGCCGAAG
>CALLKX010000016.1 GCA_938083085.1 uncultured bacterium | reverse complement strand
CAGGGGCTTCAGCAGCTGGGGAAGCACCCTGAGGAGACCGTGGGCTCGGCGTCGTCCCGGGCTCCTGTAGGCTCTGGGCATGCTCAGCTTGATCCTCGCGGCGTCCATCGTGCCGTGCCTCGTCCCCGCGGCCCCGGTTGCCGTGCCCGTTTGGGCGACGCCGGACCTCCAGGACCACAGCGCCGCGGGGGCGAGGGGCAGTCGGCCCCCCAGCCTCGTGGTGATCCTCGCCGACGACCTCGGCTGGGGCGACATCGGGTGCCAGGGGCAGGAGAAGATCCTGACGCCGAGCATCGACCGCATGGCGGCGGAGGGCATGCGCTTCTCCGCGGGCTACGCCGGCTCGACGGTGTGTGCCCCCAGCCGCTCGGTGCTCATGACGGGGCTGCACGCCGGCCACACACGGGTGCGCGGGAACCGCCGGGTGCCCCTGCGGGATGCGGATGTCACGGTCGCGGAGCTGCTCGGGGGCGAGGGCTACCGAACCGCTCTGTTCGGCAAGTGGGGGCTCGGTAACGCCGGCAGCAGCGGGCACCCGGTCCGCCAGGGCTTCGAGCGCTTCTTTGGCTTCTCCGATCAGCTCCACGCCCACAACTCCTACCCCACACATCTCTGGGATGGAGAGGAGCGGGTCGAACTCTCGAACGTCGTGCCGGGCGAAGGCGAGTGGGGCCAGGGCAAGGCCAGCGAGCGCCATGACTGGGCGCCGGCGCGGATTCACCGGGAGGCCATGGGGTGGCTCCGGGGTGTCCCTGCGGACGAGCCCTTCTTTCTCTATCTGGCCAGCACGATTCCCCACGCCAACAACGAGGCCGGGGCGGACGGGATGGAGGTGCCGGAGCTGGGGGTCTACGCCGACCGGCCCTGGCCCGAGCGGCAGCGCGAGCACGCGGCCATGGTGTCCGCGCTCGACCGCCAGGTGGGCGAGCTGCTCGAGACGCTCGCCGAGATGGGGCGCGACGAGGACACGCTGGTGCTGTTCCTCTCGGACAACGGTCCCCACCGCGAGGGCGGCAACGACCCCGACTTCGCGGATTCCAACGGGCCGTTCCGGGGGATCAAGCGGGCCCTCACGGAGGGCGGCATCCGGGTGCCCTTCATCGCGCGCTGGCCGGGGACGGTCGAGGCGGGGGCGGTGAACGATAGCCCGGTGCACTTCCAGGATCTCTTCGCCACAGCGGGAGCGCTGGCCGGGGCGGCGGTCCCCCCTGGGCTCGACTCACGAGACCTCCTGCCCACGCTCAAGGGCGCCGGGGCGCCGCCAGCGGCGCCCCTCTACTGGGAGTTCCACGAGCGCGGCTCCGCAGAGGCCGTCCGCTTCGGCAGGTGGAAGGCGATCCGATCGCCGATGCAGACGGGGGCGGTGCGGCTCTACGATCTCACGGACGATCCCGGGGAGACCCGTGACCTCGCGGGGGCGCCGGACCACGCGGAGCGTGTCCAGGCGGCCATGCAGATCATGGACGGCGCCCACGTCCCCTCCGTCGACTTCAAGTCACCAGCCGAACGGTGACCGCACCGTGGCCTCCGCTCAGAGCTTCGCGATGGAGGTCGCGGAGAGGCGCGCGTTGCCAGCCTCGTCGGTGTGGATCGTGCCCTTGACGCAGACCGAGGTGAGGTGATCGAGGCCATGGGCTCCCTTGAGCGCCCATGACGCGGGGAAGTCCCCCTCCAGGAACTCGACGTTGATGGTCGCGGCCGCGATGTCCGACGGGTCCTCGCAGCAGAAGTCCCAGGGAGTCGCGCACAGATCAGTGCACGGGGGGAAGGAGCTGTCCACGAGGCGGAACGTGGCGAGGTCCCCGAAGTCCTGGAGCTGTCCCTTCACGACAACCACCTCGCCGCTCGAAGACTGCTTGGCCAGCAGGACGTCCACGGCGTCGGCCATGGGCGCCGCAGCCCAGAGAGACTCGGGCATGGCGGAGGTCTCCTTCGCGACGGGGACGGACTCGGAGGAGCAGCTGGCGCTGGCGACGAGGAGGGCGAGGGCGGCGGTGGCTTTGATGAAGTTCATGGCGGTCGGGGTGTTCGCCCGCAGGGGGCGGTCGGGGAGAGGTGGCAAGTGAGAGGGGGCGATGGAGAGGTGGCCTCGCGGCCGCTGCTCCGATCAGTCCTCGACCAGCGCGATGGCGATGGGGAGGCGGACGACTCGCAGGGCGGCGGGGATGACCCCGAGCAGCGCGATCAGGAGCGCGGAGCCGAAGGCGACGAGTACGGCGACCGCGTCGGCGCGTAGCTCGAAGGCGCTCATGGCGAGGCTGACGGAGGCGCCTGAGAGAACCAGGCGTCCAAGGGCGAGGCCGAACAGCGCGCCGGCGGCGGCGATGATGATCGCCTCCACTAGCAGCGAGCGCACGATGGACCAGGAGCTGAACCCGAGGGCGCGGAGCGCCGCTAGCTCTCGGATGCGATCCTGGACCGAGGCGATCGCCGTGTTGGCGCCGCCCAGCAAGGCGGCCAGCCCGATGAGGAGGGAGAGCGCCCAGGCCATGGAGCGGATGGGGCGCATGTAGTCCGCGAGCTCTGCGTAGTACTCCTCGCTCGAGACCATCTCGAGCTCTAGATCGAGGCGGCGGTCGCAGAAGAGCTTGAGCAGCTTCGCGGTGCGGTCCCCGTCGAGGAGGACGAACACGCACGAGGAGTCCTCGCGCTGAGAGAGGCCGCGGAGGGGTTCCAGCGGGGTCCATATCTCGGCCTCCAGGGTGGTCCCTGGGGCGGCGAAGTGCCCGACAATGGTGAGCTCTGCACCCTCGAGGATGATGGCCTGCCCGAGCCCAAGCTGGTCCGGGGAGAGGCCGGTCTGACCCGCGACCAGTCGCCCGACCATCACCTCGCCGGGGCCGGGGAGCCGACCCGCCGTGAGCGTCAAGGCCTGGTGGACCTCGTACGCTTCGTCCGTGACGCCACGGACGAAGCCCGAGTACTTGGTGTCGTCTCCGGGCAAGAGGACGGTGGTGCCCATGTGGATCTCGTCGGAGGCGGCGAGGATCCCGGGCACGCTGGCCTGGACCAGGGATCCAAGCCCTGCCTGTGCCGTGGAGCGCACGACATCGCGGTCGGCCACCGAGGAGAGCAGGAGCGCCGTGCGTGGATCCGCGGCTCCAGAAAAGGTGCCCTCCAGTCCTCTGGCAAAGGCCACAGTGGCCACCAGGAGGGCCGCGACCATGGCGCTTGAGAGTCCGGCCAGGAGCGTCCGGGTGGGGCGCCGACCGAGGTTTCGGATGGAGTGGTCGAGGGGCAGTCCCATGTCAGCTCACCAAGGATTCCACGATGCCTGCGCGCGCGCTTCGAATGGCCGGCAGGACGCCGGCTGCGATGCCCGTGGCCAGCGCCAGCAGGAAGCCGTTGCCGATGAGCCCTGGGGTGACCATGAATTCGACGGAGACGCCCTCGCTCCCGATCGTGGGGTGGACCGTGGTCAGGAGCAGCAGCGCGCCCCCGACCCCGAGCGCGGCGCCGGTCAGCGAGAGCGCCAGGGCCTCCCCGAGCACGAGCGTGGCGATGTGGCTCTCCCTGAAGCCGATGGCCCTTAGCACCGCCGTCTCGCGCACCCGCTCCTGGGCCGCGATGATGACGGTGTTGGCTACGAGGGACAGGACCACGACGATGCAGGCGAGGCCCAGGAGCCGGCCGAAGCGCAGAATCTCGCGCAGGTCACGGGTCGCGCTCTCGAGGTAGGCGACGCGGGGGCGCGTGTCGGTCGGAGATTCGGCGGTGGCGAAGCCCTCGTCAATCTTGGCGCCCACTGCGGCAGGATCGGCAGACTCGTCCACCAGCACCTCGAACTGGGTCACCGTCCCCAGGCGGTTGATGGGACCTGCGCGCTGGAGGTACTCGAGGTGGGTCAGGATCAAAGATTCCTGGGTGGAGTCGGGTGAGGCCACGATGGCCGCGACCTTCACGTCGATCTCCCCGAAGCGGAACCTGTCGCCGACGGTCAGGCCCTTCCGGGCCGCGAACGTCTGGCCCACGAGCGCTGAATCCTTCTCGCGCTCGAAGGTCGCCAGGTCTCCGGCGATGGGCTCGAGGTCGCGCTGGGCCAGCAGTTCGGCGGCGGGAGCCCCCTGGAAGGTGACGAGGTCCAGGCTCGCCCGACAGTTGTTGAGGAAGATCTTCACCGGGAGGACCCGCTCCACGCCGTCCACATCCTCGATGCGACGGGTGTAGGACTCCGGGAGGAAGGAGGTCTGTGGGCAGTAGCGGTTATCCCGGAACACCACGAGGGTCCGCGCGGCATCCGTGGCGTCCATCGCCCGTGAGAGACCTGTCCCGAGGCTCTCAACCAGCACGAGGAGGGCGAGAGCGCTCGCCACCCCGAAGACCGTGAGGGTCGTGCGCCCCAGGCGGCGTCGCATGTTGCGGATCACCAGCAGCAGGACCTTCATGTGGCCACCTTCTGCCCGTCATTCGCCGGGACGAGCTTTCCTCTCTCCAGTCGATAGGCGCGGGTGCCGATCTGGGCCGCTTGCTCGTCGTGGGTGACCATGACGATCGTCTTCCCTTGCTCCTCGTTGAGGCGCTGGAGGAGCCGAAGGATCCCCTCGGCAGACTCGGCGTCGAGGCTGCCCGTGGGCTCGTCGGCCACGAGGAGCTCGGGGTCAGCGACCATGGCTCTTGCGATGGCCACGCGCTGCTCCTGACCACCGGACAGCTGCTTGGGCAGGTGGGTGGCTCGGTCCGTGAGCCCCACGGCGGCTAGGGCGAGCTCGACCCGCCGGTGCCGGTCGGCTCGAGAGAGCTTCTGGAGCCAGAGGGGCAGCTCCACGTTTTCGTACGCGGTGAGGACCGGGACAAGGTGGGCGCGCTGGAAGATGTAGCCGACGGTTCGGGCGCGCCAGCGGGCGAGCTTGGAGGCGCGGGTGCCGCCCACGTCCTGGCCGCCGACGCTGACGGTCCCCGCGTCGGGTCGGTCGATCCCGGCGAGCAGGTTCAGCAGCGTGGTCTTGCCCGAGCCTGACGGCCCAAGCAGCACGAGGAAGTCGCCGGGGGCGACGTCGAGGTCGACGTCGTCGAGCGGGGTCACGGCGTGCCCGCCCTTCATGTAGCGACGCGTCACGCCGCGGAGTTCAATGAAGCTCAAGGCTGGTCTCCTCCGGCAGCGCGGCCGGCTTGTTGGGTGAGAGTGATCGGGACACCGGCGGTGGGAGCGTCCGAGGGGAAGCGGTCTCGGCCGCGGTCGATGAGCTCCACGGTCCAGTCCAGCCCTTCGAGGACCTCGATCAGGCGCTGGCCGTCGGGACCACGCCGCTCGGGGCCGGTCTTGATCTCCCGTCGAACGGCCAGGTTGCCCTCAGGTTGGTGGACCCAGACGGCGCCGTCTCGCACCAGTTCGGCGGGGACCGCCAGGCGGCGAATGGCTTGCGCCACCGGGCCCTCTGCCGCCGGCTCCGCGCCAGAGAAGAAGCGGACCTGCGCCAGCATGTCCGGGCGCAGGAGGTTGTCCGTGTCGAGGACGCGGACCTGGACCTCGAGGGTCACCTTCTGGATGTCGGCCAGCTGGACGATGCGAAGCACCTCACCCGCGTAGGGCCGCGATGTTCGGGAGTCCGCCAGGATCTCCGCCTCTTGCCCTGGGGCCAGAGCGCCAACGTCGGCCTGGGGGACATCCACCCGCACGCGCAGGGTCGCAGGGTCGTACAGGGAGCAGACCGGCCCGCCAGCCTCGAGCTCGTCGCCGGTGACCGCGAGGCGCTCGAGGACGATGCCGTCCTGGGGGGCGCGGATCACCATCCTGTTGAGGGCAAGCATGGCCTCCGCCAGTGAGGCCCTGGCCTCGTCCACGGCGCCCTTGGCGCGCGCCAGTCGCGCGCGGCCCGTGTCGATCAGGCGCTGCTCCTCAAAGCGGAGCTCCAGGTGGCGCTCAGCCCTGGTGAGCTCCGCGGCCGCCTCGCCTGCGGCCGCGCTGGCGAGCGCCGCCGCGGCGCGCAGCGCCGACAGGCGCCCGGCGGCCACCTCGAGGTCGGCGTCGGCGATCTCAACCTGCCGGGGTCCGGAGGTCCCGGCCTCCTCCAGCGCCCGCTGGACCTGGACCTCGCTCTCGGCGAGTGAGACCTCCGCGACGCCGCCACGAACGGCGGCAGCGGCCTCCGCGGCCGCCGCCACGCGCCCTGAGTGGCGGGCTCGCGCCGCATCGCGGGCCGCGGTGACCTCGATGGCCGCCTCGAAGCTGGCCTCGGCGATGCGGAGCTCGGCTGCGGCGAGGTCCACCTCGGCCTCCGATACGGTGAGCTTGCCGCGGGCGCGGTCCCGTGCGATGCGGGCGTCGTCGTCGATCAGCCGCGCGATGGGCTGTCCCTCCTTCACCTCGTCGGACTCCTGGACCAAGACCTCGAGGACGATGCCCGCCGCGAGGGCCGGAGCGTGCACGGGGAACGGGTCGGGTTCGATCCATCCGGCGGCCTGGGTCAGGAGGGTGCGCTGGGTCACGGTCTGACCAGGTCCTTCCAACCGCACAGGCCGGGTCAAGGTCACGGGGATGCGTTCCGTGAGCAGCTCGCCGATGGCGTCACGGAGGATGAAGGCGAAGGCGCCAAGGAGGGTCAGGGGGACCACGGCGCGCATCCAGCCCCGTCGTGGCGGCTGGATGGAGGGCACCTTCCGGGAGAGCCCGGCGAGGTCCACGTTCTGATCGACAGTGCTCATCGGGATCCCTCCATGAAGAGGGGGGCCGCCATGGGGCCGCGAGATGCCACGAGATCAAGCGCCGCGAGGTCTCTGCGCTCAAGATCATCGATGTCCCACGTGGCGCGCATGGAGAGCCGGCGGAGGGCGCCGGTCCACTGCTCGAGGGGGGTGCGTTGGACCCGGAACCCGGCCCGCGCCGCCTCCCACTCGTCGATCAAGGACTGCACGACGTCGTCCGACGCGCCGTCGGCGCGCGAGGTCGCCGTGCCCACTCGCGTGAGGGCGTCGAGCTCCGCCGTCTGGAGGAGGTGTAGCTGATCCTCGTAGGCTTCCAGGGCGGCGTCTCGGCGTTCGATTGCCGCGGCGAGTCGCCCCTCCCAGCTGGACGGAAAGGGGACGGTGATGCGCAGTACCCCGCCGATCTGGGTCGGATCCAAGAACCCGATGCGCGGGCCGAGAGCGACCCCGGGCCAAGCGTCCGCAGCGGCCTGGCGCACCTGGCTCTCTCGGAGCTCGAAGGTGCGTTGAGCCACCCTCATGCTGGGGTGGGTCTCGAGGTGTTCGTCGAGGTCGAACCAGGCGCCGGGCTCATCGGTGCCCAGGGCTCTTGGCGCAGGCGTCGCGGGCGCGTCGCCCTCGAGGTCTCGCTGCGGGTCGAGGCCAACGACAGCAGCGAGGCGAGCGCGGGCGCTGGAGGCCTGGTCCGCCGCGATCGACAGGCGCCGGGTGAGTTCGGCCGCCGCCCCCTCCGCAGCTTCGGATGGGCTCCGGCCCAGGCGGCCCGCATCGGCGAGGATCTGGACTCTCCGGAGATCGAGGTCGGCTTGCTGTTCCAGTCTAGTGAGACGGATCGTCCGCCGCGCAGCTGCGCGCCACTGAGCAAGCGCGCGTTCGGTCTCGAGCCAGGCGCGCCAGGCGGCGTCCTCAAGCGCGGCGCGCGCCGCCTCGACTTGGGTCTCAGCGACAGCCTCTTCGGCGCCGGCAGGGCCGAGCCCGAGGAGGCCGATCAGGTCAAAGGCGGCCAGCGCATTCACCAGGTCCGAGTCGCCGCTGAAGTCCTTGTCGATGACCTGGAGCCCGACGGGTGCAGGGGCTCCCGCGCTCTGTCGCTCCCCGCGTGCAGCGGCGAGCTCGCGCCGTGCGGCCCGGACCTCGGGCGCCCAAGCCGCGGCCCGGAGGTACCAGTAGCCGTCCTGGTCGGGACGCAGGCACGCCTGGCGCCCCGGGCTCGAGAGGAGGCTTCCCGGGAGATCGGGCGCCAGGGAGAGCTCCAGCAGAGGCTGCGAGTGCGCGCGTGCATCGAGTGCGGCGCGCGCGCCCCCCTCGTCGAGGAGCACACGTTCAGGATTGGCGCAGGCGAGCGCGCTGAGCGCTGCCAACAGGCCGACGATGGTCGGACGGGTCATCTGGCTACGGGTTGAAGAATCGGGACACCTTGGCGGCGACGCGCGTGACGAGCCACGCGCGGATCCCGAGCTTCAAATTCGTAGCGGACGGACGCCGGGTAGCAGCCCGGCGTTGGGGCGTTCCTGGGGCGGTGGCGGCCGGATGAAGGCGTTGCTGCCCCGGAGGGACTTCAGCGCAAGCTCCGGGCACTCGAGGGCCATGGCGACCGGCGCTGCGGGGCCGAGCAAGGTGCTCGGGCTGTCCACGGATGCGAGGAGGACCTCGTCGAGCTCTACCGCGAAGCAGCTGCCGCAATCCCCGCAGCCTGTGGAGTCACTGCTACCGTCGGAGTGACCGCAGCAGCTGGAGCTGAGCCAGCCAACGTCACAGCCAGCCTGGCCAACACCTGCGGCGCCAGCAGCGGGCGGCGCCTCGCAGCAGCTCATGGCTGCTGGTGCCGACGGACCTGCGCTGCAGAGGCAGATCACGAAGCCCGAGGCGGGCGTCAGGATCAGTCCCGGCAGGGCCAGGATCAGCAGGGTCAGGGCTCGGAGGTTCTGCAGCATGGAGGGGCGACGGGCGCCTTGGCGGCCACTCGCGATCGCTTCATGGTTAGATCGGCTGCGCATTGATGGCAAGCAGAATCTAGTGCCGGATTCGCGCCACGGCGGCGCGGGGGCTCCTGAGGGGGGGCTGGCGGTCCCGATACGGCTCAGCGGCGGCTCCGCCTCGAGGCCATGAGCTCCGCAACCGTCCGGACCTCCGGAGACGTTCGAGCCGTCTCGATGGCGTCGATCGTGTCCGTGCAGGCCTTGATTTGCTTCTCCAGATTCCGCGCCTCGCGGTGTGCGCGAAGGCGGTCCTCCAGATCGCGGAGCTGGGGTAGGACCGGGCGAGCCGCGCCGCCGTACTCCTGGAGCGCCTTCATGCAGCGGAGGATGCGGTCCTGCTTTCCCCACTTGTCGATCTCGGTCACGAGGATGCACAGCTCCATGCCCTCGGTGACCCGGTTTGCTGCGAGGAAGTCCAGGCCGGCGAGGCGGACGCCGTTCGAGAACATCACGCCGCTCGGGGACGGCGTGCGGACGGCCTCGACGAGTTGCGGCAGGAGGGGCTTGAGTTCCTCCAGGGTCATGAGCTTGAAGATGGTGCCCATGGCCCCGCGGGCTCGACCGTCGTCGTTGATCAACAGCCGCTCGATGACGGGCAGGAGGTCCGAGCGGTCGAGGTCCCCGAGGTCCTTGGAGAGGAGGCCGCGCATCCCGAGCGCTCCGCCGGGATAGAAGAGGCAGAAGGCCATGTACCGCTGGGTGATCTCGCGCGGGTCCTCCTCGTCCTCCAGCAGCGCCAGCTCCAGCATGTCTGGTATCGCCTTTCGGGCGCCGTTCCCAACGGCAGACAGGGCATAGGCGGCCTGGATCCGGAGCCAAACATCGTCCGACTGCAGGCATCGACGAAGCTCGGGGAGCGCCGCTGCGGCCTTCCCGCCCAGCTCTGAGATGGCCTGGCAGGCGCCGTACCGGACGTCAAGTTGCCTGGACTTCAGCATGGTGCGCAGCGCGGCCGTCGGCGTGTCCCCGCTGCTGGCGAGGGCCTTGGCGGCCCGGGAGCGGACCGCTGGCGACCAGCTCTTCAGGTCGCGCATCAGCTCCGCCTGGCGCTTGTTGGCGAAGTGGTCCGCGCCCTTCGACCACGAGTCGAAGCCCCGGCCGGCCTCGATGGTGTCGGCCAGATCGTCGCCCACGAGTCGGTTCTGTTTGTGGACGCCCCGCCCGGTGATGAAGAGCTCCTGCTTGTGGAAGGTGTTGGCGAGCACGAAGGCGCCGGTGCAGTCCCATTTGCCGTACTTGTGCTCGCCGCCGGACATTCCCGCGCCGCCTTGATAGGGGAAGCTGCCGTCGTGGGCCCGGGCGAGATCGTAGTACCAGCGCTGCTCACGGAGGAAGGCGCTCACGGCCTCCTCGCCCAGTCGGTTGGCGCCGATGGGGCCCCACAGGAAGCTGAAGTAGTTCCCGGTGTGCCCCTGTTCGCGCTCGTCGTAGGACGCCACCGCCATGCGGCCAAAGAAGGTGGCTTCCTCGTCCATGCCTTGGAGATCGAAGATCAGCGCGGCGAGGGAGTTCTTCCCGTTGTCGTCGTGGCTGTCCCAGCCCGGCCGGTGGTCGCCGTACGGAATGGCTCCCTTGCCGGTGTAGAAGCGGGCGAACTGATTCGCGCGCTGGAGAGCCTCGCTGATCTCACGGTCCTTCACGCCGCACTCCTCCGCGAGCACGAGGGCGAGGTGGCACACCAGACCCGCCTGGTTGACGGCGCCGTATCCCCCGAGGGACCCGTGGAGTTCCCCGTCGTTGAGGTCGGGCCAGGCCATGCCGTGCCCCCAGGTCCCGACGCGGCTCTGGCCTCGAGCGATGGTCCCCGCGTACTCGGCGATGGCGGGGAGGACCTGGCGATCCTTGGTCGCGAGGAAGTACTCACAGAGGAAGACGGCTCGGTAGCCCCACTCCCAGGCGAGCAGCCCCGAAGTCCGGCCCTCCAGGGTCAGTTCGGTGTCCGGGCGTCCCACCTTCCTCGCCAGGTCGCGCACCGCGTCGGCGTGGCGCCGATCTCCGTTGGCGAGGAGCGCGAGCGCGTTCACCATGCCATCGATGCCGCCCTTCATGTTCGCGGCGATGTGGTCGCAGGCGGCGTCGAGGACCTTGCGCGACTTGGCGCAGTTAAAGGGCGCGGTGGGCTCGTACTCGCCCAAAACGGGGAGCTTGATCCGGACGGACTTCACCTTGCCCTTCCGCCAGCGCCTGAGGTCCAGCCGCCCCTTTCCCTTGGCGGTCTCGGCGGCGCCGATGGCCAGCCCGAGGGCGACGCGGGGATCCGAGGTGAAGAGGCCGCTGCCCACGCCGACGATCACGTCTCCTGGCTGCAGCTTGCCCTCTGC
>CALLKX010000015.1 GCA_938083085.1 uncultured bacterium | reverse complement strand
GGGGCGTGGCGGGCGAGGACGATGTCCCGGAACGACGGAGCGGTCACGCCCTCCATGGGCGCGAGCAGCCAAGGGGAGGTGAAGGGCAGGCCCTCCATGACGGGGGCCGCGGGCGCAGGAGCGCCCTCGGTCGTGACGGTGTTCACAGGGGGAGTTTAGTGGCTCTGCTCGGCCCCAGGGGGAGAGCTAGGGCGTGAGCAGGCGCCGGTCTCTTAGACTTCGAGACATGTGGCTCAACGAGAACCTGCAGCCGGGCGACTGGCAGGGCGCATTCCCCGACATCGACGTGGCGGCGGCGGCGGAGCGCATCCGAGAGGTGCTCGCGCCGACGCCCTTGGTGCGCCTCCCCGGATCGATCCCTGGCGCGCTGGACCTGCGGGGCAAGCTCGAGAACCGGCAGCAGACAGGCTCGTTCAAGGCCCGCGGCGCGCTGAACAACATGCTGCGGCTCACGGACGAAGAGCGCGCGCTCGGCGTCGTGGCCTCCAGTTCGGGGAACCACGGCCGGGCGCTCGCCTGGGCCGCTCGCAGGGTCGAGGTCCCCGCCACCGTGGTCATGCCGGAGGACGCCTACCCGAACAAGATCGAGGCCTGCCGCGAGGAGCAGGCCGAGGTGGTGTTGGCCTCGGACCGCTGGCAGGCGGACGTGGTGGCGGAGCAACTCGCTGGTGAGGGGCGGCTATGGGTGCACCCCTACGACCGACCGGGCACGGTCGAGGGCGCCGGCACCGTGGGGCTCGAGCTCGCCTCAGACTGGCCGAGTGTCGAGGTCGTGATCATGTGTATTGGCGGCGGCGGGTTGAGCGCGGGTTCCGCGCTGGCTCTGCGGCGGGCCCTGGGCGAGGGCGTCATTCTTCTTGGCGCGGAGCCGACGGGCGCCGCTGCCATGGTGGCCGCCCAGCGGGAGGGAAAGAGCGTCCACCTGGACAGCATCAGCAGCCAGGTCCAAGGCCTCACAACCACGTACGCGGGCCACCTCAACGTGGACATCTGCCGTGCGACGCTCGATGGGATATTGACCGTGGACGACGAGGCGATCTACGCCGCTCAGCGCCAGCTCGTGAACGACGACGCCCGGTGCAGCTGGGCGGCGGAGGTCGTCGAGCCCGCGGGCGCGGCGGCCTACGCTGCGGCGCTCTCCGCGGACTTCTGCGACATGGTCAGCGCGGCGCGGACGCGCCGCGGGCTGTCCACCGAGCCGCAGGGAGAGATGCGGGTCGCCGTCACCATTTCGGGGGGCAACCCAGACCCTGCGCAGCTGGAGGCGCAGCGAGCATG
Source organism: uncultured bacterium (assembly GCA_938083085.1). Classification (GTDB taxonomy): domain Bacteria; phylum Planctomycetota; class UBA1135; order UBA1135; genus Saltatorellus. The sequence goes on along the minus strand of CALLKX010000015.1, from coordinate 67,343 downwards.
AGTCGGCGGTGGGTTCTGCTGGCGCTCGCGCTCGCCTCGGGCTGTGGAGGCGACAGCGGGGACGGCGAGGTGACGCGGCCACCTGCGAAGGCCTGGGGCCTCCCCGGCGGCGTGCCCGTCCCTGGCCTCGCCGAGGAGGTGCGGGGCTCGAGCGACTGCGTCCTCGTCCTGGTGCTCGACGGGGTCTCGCAGGCGGAACTCGATCGAGATGACCTCGCGCTTCCGAACCTCGAATCTCTGGCCGCGGGCGCGGTCCGCTACGAGGACGCGATCACCGTCTCCACGGGGGGCAACTCCGGCCTGGCCTCGCTGCTCACGGGCCGCTACCCGCCCGAGCACGGCGTCGGCTCCATGCGCACGCCCATGTTCGCCCGGCTCGCCGACGACGAGCGCACCCTGGCCGAGGGCTTCCATGATCTGGGGTGGCGGACTGTGGCGTCCCTGGCCGAGGCGCGCCTGAGCCGCGAGGTCTCTGGCTTCGGGCAGGGCTTCGATGGGTTCGATGCGCCCCGCCCCGGAGGGGCCGCGCGCGACGCCCTCGGGGTGTCCATTGGAGCCCGCGACCTCCTCGCGGGTCCACTCCTCGAGCCGGGACTCGGGGTCTTCGGACTGGTCGTCTTCGGGGCGCCGCTGGAGGCTGGAAAGGTCGACCCCGAGAAGCTGATGGCGGCCGCTCCGCTGATCGGCGAGCGGTTGGCCTCGGTCGCGGCAGACCGAGCTGATGTGGCCCTCGAGCTACAGCGCATGGACGGGACGGCCGAGGCGGCCAAGCAGCTCGTCCGGATGCTTGGCCGGGCTCGGGGAAGCGACGCCTGGGAGCTCCTTGAGCGGGCGGTCCGCGACGCACAACTCCAGGAAATCGACGCCGCTGTGGGCCGGGTGCTGGACCAGGTGGAGGTGGCGGGTCGCGGCGAGAGCTGCACGGTCGTGCTTTGCGCGACGCGCGGTCTCTTGCGTCGTCCGACGGAGCAGACCGAGGGGCGCATCTTTGCTCCCGAGGTCCTCGAGGTCCCTCTGTGGATTCGCTGGGCCGGGGGGCAGGGCAGCGCGGCCCCGGTGGCCGAGACCACCTCGGTCCTCCATGCCAGTGGGGCGCTGGACCGAGCCTTTGGGCTCGACCTCAACCCGTCGGCATATCCCCTCACCGGGTCAGCCTTTGCGTCCTCCGCACGCCTCGACGCGCATGTGATGGTCTCGACGGACCGGCAAGAGGAGCGGCTCGGCCTCTTCGATCAGGCCCAGGTCTTTGATCGGGCCGGCGGCGCGGCTCCGATCGAGGGGCGGCCTCTCCTGCAGGACGATCCGTTTCGTGACTACTCCTGCTGTGAAGAGCTGGAGGTCTCCTGGTCCGGGCCCGCGTCCGGCGCGAGGACTCCGCCGGTCCTGCGCTGGGAAACCAGCTCCAGCTTCGCCCTGGACCTCGAGCTTGGAGAGCGGCCGGCGAGAAAGGGGCGCCTGACGTTCGAGCTGGGAGCTCCCCTTGCTGGAGGGCGGCTCGTGGGACAGGGGCGACTCCGGGTCGCGGATCGTGCGGGGTCGATCCGGATCTCCGTGCAGCCGGAGGGGCGTGAGGGCATGGCCCCGGAGGTGCTGTCCCTCGGGGGCCAGGTCCTGACGGAAGGGCCGGTGCTCTACCTCGATGGACCCGGCGCCGCTGCTGTTGACGAGCTGAAGGCGCCCGCGCTGCGGCTTGAGCGGGAGCGGAGCGTCTGGTGGCGGGCCAGTATCGAGGGGACCGGCCCCGCGGAGGTCCTGATCGGGACCTGGCCGCCTCGGGACATGTGGGAAGAGCTCGTCGTGGAGGCCTACGGGCCGGTCCGCCGTATCGAGGTTCCTGGTCGCCCAGATCTCGCCAAGCTCGTGGGTGAGGCCCCGTTCAACTTTGCGGTCTGCAAGGAGGCTGGCGAGCAGTTCGCCCTGAGCTGCGCGCTGGGCAACTCCTACCTGGGGCCGGACCAGATGACGGTCGATGGCGAGACCCTCGGGGGTGCCGGTGGGTTGGCCTTCTTGTTGTCCAGCTGGCAGCTTCCACCGAGGTTCCCGGGACCTGAGAGCTCGGACCCCGGGGTAGCAGCCCTGGGCCTTCGACGCCGGGAGGGCCACGGACCACCCCGGGGGAGCGGAGCCTTCACCCTGGAGGAACTGCGGTTCCTACGCACGCTGCCTCTGGGCGAGTAGTCTCTGCCCCGTGAAGCGCATCATCCTCTGTCGACCCGCTGGCCCCCGGAACGTGGGCGCTGTTCTCCGCGCGGCCCTGAACTTCGGCCCGGCCGAGGTCGTGATCAAGGGGCTCGGCCGGCCGTCGCTCTTGGTTCACCCCGACTTCGAGCTCATGTCCCACGGTGGTGAGGACGCCAGGTCCGCCATCAAGGTGGTCGAGACCATGGAGGAGGCGCTGGAGGGGTGTCATCACGCCGTGGCGTTCACGGCGAGGGCGCGGAAGAAAGAGCGACGGGTGAACTGGCGCGAGCGCGCGCCGGAGCTCGCGCCCATGGGGGACGACGGAGAGCAGCGGCTCGCGCTGATCTTCGGTAGCGAAGAGAGCGGGATGACGCGGGAGGAGGCGGCGATGGCCCAGGAGTTGGCGCACCTCCGCACCGCTCCCGAGCACACCTCGCTCAACCTCGCTCAGGCGGTGACGGTGGTGCTGCACAGCCTCTTCACCGGGGACAAAGTCCACCAGCGTGAGCCCAAACCCAAGCGCCTTGACCAGCGCGAGCGGACATTCCTCAAGGAGCGGATGACGGAGGTCCTCGCCGGGCAGGTGGCGTTCACAGAGTCCGCTGCGAAGGACATCACCGGCGCGATCGAGCGCATGGTCACCCGCGCGCCGCTCGAGCCGCGTGACGCGCGTGCCTGGCACATCATCCTCCGATCGCTCGGCTCGTCCGCGACGCCGTCGGAGTTCGGCCTCGACGAGCAGCCCAAGGACGCAAGACGCCGCGACGCCCTCGAACGAAACGAGCGGCGCCGCGGCGGCGAGGACAGCTGAGGGCGAGCCTTACTGGAAGGTGATTCCGATCGCGCTGGAGAAGTTCGAAGACGAGACTCCGGCGCTGGTTGCGTCCCGGTGCCAGAACTGCCAGTTCTGCCGGTCACCCGGCAGGAGCACGGTCGATCCACCGCCTGCCACGGGGATGGTCGTCAGGTCGGGTTGGAAGAAGACGGACCCCAGCCCGGCGTTGAGCACCTGGGATGAATAGCGGCCAGAAGCGCCCAGGCAGAGGTTCCCGAGGGAGCCGCCGGGGTTCGCGACGAAGTTGGTATTCGGAGAGGTGATGAAGTAGCCGAGGGCGTTCATCGGGAGGTCGACCACGTAGAAGCTGACGCTGTTGTCAGCGGCTACCAGGCTGCCGGAGGCGCAGAGGGTCGCGGGGCGTCCCGAGTTGTTCACGGCGCCGACGCAGCCCTGTTCCCCGATCAGCGGAAAGAGGGTGATGTCCCCGAAGCAGGCCGTCAGCGCGTACGTGTTGAAGTCTCCGCCGCTCTTCATAAAGATGCGAAGGACCACGGCCTCGGCCGCCGAGGGGTTGGTCGCGTTGACGTACGTGACGGACTCGTTATCCGTCGTGGAGGTGGAGCTAGCGAGGACGTTGCCGGTGCATCCGCCATTTTGGAACTCCAGGATCTCGACGTCGATGTCCCCGAGGGAGTGGTCGAAGAGCAGGTCCACCTGGATCTGCACGTCGGCCCGCTGCAGCCGCGCGACGAAGTAGTCTTCGTCACACCCGGTCACGACGAGGCCTGGCGTCGTGAAGCTGGTGATCGCGATCAGGGAGCCGCTCTGGCAGTCGTCGTTGTCCTCAAACGGGTCATCAACGATCTCGACCACGTCGATCTCGAGGTCGTAGGGTGCCGAGCTGGCGGCGGGGGCCTCGACGAATACCACCAGTTGGCGGGGAGTGCCTCCGCAGTCAAAGTAATCGAGGGGCTGTCCCGTGGCGGTCGCGAGGGGGGAGCCGCACCCGAGCTCAAAGAGCGTCAGGGTGGGCGCGACCGTGGACGAGCTGGCCTCGATCTGGATGGACGCGTTGGCCGGGACGTCGAAGGCGAAGTAGTCCGGATCTGGACCAATGGTCAGGCCGATCGGGTTCCCCGGGAGGACGACCGGGGGGGCGGCGCAATCGTCGTTCGGCTCGAAGGGGTCCTGGGGGAGGCCGAAAGACGCGGTCTGGAGGACGAAGGCGACCGTGGCAGCGGCGCAGGCTCGATTCAACATGGACTCGGAGTGTGGTGGGATTGGCAGGCTCCAACGCGGAGACGCCCGAAGATTAGAGGGGTCGCAGGCCTGGTGCGAGAGATTGGGCTCAACCAACGCGCTTCGGTGCGGAAATGAGATCGAGGCGGCTCGAATCAAGCCGCATGAGGCCTCATTTGAGGGTGGAGACTTCGCCCTGAGGACTAGGATAGGTCCAGTTCAATGGTCCATCTCAGCCGCATCTACACCAAGTCAGGCGACACCGGCACGACCCAGTTGGGCGACGGTTCGACGCTTCCCAAGCACCACCTGAGGGTCTCGGCCTACGGGAACATCGACGAGTTGAATAGCGTGATTGGGCTGATGCTGGTGCGAGATGTCACGGGCACCACCGCGAGCCGGCTCCGCCAGGTGCAGAACGACCTCTTCGACGTGGGATCCGACCTCTGTGTTCCGGGAGAGGCGGGCGAAAAGCTCAGAATCACGGCGTCGTACGCAGAGCGGCTGGAGGAGTGGATTGATGAGGTGAACAAGCGGTTGGAGCCGATCAACTCCTTCGTCCTCCCCGGCGGTTCGTCCGCGGCCGCGTGGCTTCACATGGCCCGGACCGTCTGCCGGCGCACCGAGCGCTCGATCGTGGAGCTCTTCGCCCGCGAGGAGGGCGGCCGCGTGAACGCAGAGGTCCTGAAGTACGTGAACCGGCTCTCCGACCTCTTCTTCGTTCTCGCCCGAGAGGCCAACGACGGCGGCAAGAGTGACGTGCTCTGGGTGCCTGGCCAGAACGGCTGAGGGTTCCGATTCGGGACCACGACACCTCGAAGACCACACCGACGACTCCGATGGGATTTCCGCTGGACCATGAGACCCCGAGGGCCTGGGTCACGCTCGTTGAGAGACAGCCCACGCGGCTCCTCGAGGATCACGCCCACTGCGAGCTGAAGGCCGCCTCTTCGGCCCACGCGCTGATCGCAAAGAACCCTGAGCACACCGAGCTTGTCCAGGACCTCGCCGACATCGCGATCGAGGAACTGGAGCACTTCAAGGTGGTGGTCTCCGAGCTTGAGTCCCGGGGTGGCTGCCTTGGCGAGCAGGTGGAGAACCGCTACGCGGCCACCCTGCATCGGCGATCCGCTCAGAGTCGGCAGAGCCTCGTCCTCGACCGGCTCGTGATCGCTCACCTGATCGAAGCCCGGAGCCTGGAGCGCTTTCACCTGCTCGCGGAGTACTCGACGGACGCTCGCTTGCGTGAGCTCTTTGCCGAGCTCTTGCCCTCTGAGGCGGCGCATCAGGGCTTCTATGCCAAGGCCGCGCGGAACCTCTTCGGACGGGAGCAAGCCGAGGCGCGAATCGCCCGCCTGCGGCGCGAGGAGGGAGAGGTCATGTCGGAGCTCCCGTTCTCCTACACGGTGCACTCGGGGATGGTGGGTGCGCCCGACCTGGCGCAGGCGGAGCGTTGAGCGGTCTCTCGTCGGAGGCGCGCCTCGTCCTCCTGGACGGCCGAGTGCAGGGGGTGGGCTTCCGCTGGCACGCCAGGCTGGAGGCCAGGGCTCTGCAGGTCTCAGGGTGGGTGCGCAACCTCGAGGACGGTGGGGTCGAGGCGCACTGTGAGGGGGACCCTGATCGGGTGGAGGAGTTCCTGGGTTGGCTCGAGATGGGGCCGGCCGGGGCCCGGGTCGATCGGGTGGATGTCCGCCGTGCCGAGTTCGAGGGTCATGGGGGCTTCGAGATCCGTTGATCCTGCGACGAGAGCCCTCCGGCCGTGACCTGACGCGGCGCGGTGCCTAGGCTTCAACGCATGGCTCTCAACGCTGCATTGATGCTCCTCGCCGGGCTCCTGTTTCCCCAGGAACCCGCTCCCACGCCGTCTCAGCACCTCACCCCGGCCAGCTGGAACACCGTTGGTGCGAGGCTCCCCGCCCTTGAGTTGCCCCGGATCGATGGGGGCGGGACGATCAACCTCGGTGAGCTCCGCGGGCGGAAGCTCCTCCTGATTCACTTCGCCTCCTGGTGAGCAGGTTGTCGTAGGGACGTACCGGTCTGGTACGAGAGAGTACGGCCCATGGTGGAGGCCGGAGCGTTGCAGGTCATCGGCATCGTCCAGGAGCAGCATCCGGATCGTGCGCGGCTCTACCAGCAGTGGAAGGGGCTCGACTTCCCGATCCTCTGGGATCCATTCGGCATCTCCGGGGTGGAGGCGGTTCCGGACCTGACGGCCGTGGACGAGCATGGGGTCATTCGCATCGACCGGCCGGCCCCCAAGCGGTTTCAGACCGAGTTCGTGGAGGGGTTCATGGGCCGCAGCTTCGCGGCCCCCGAGGCGGGGCCTGCGCCCGGAGTGTCCTTCGAGGTGAATGAGTCGGCGCGGCTGCGCGGGGACCTCTCGACGGAGGACCGGGCGCGGCGAGCCATGGCTCGCCTGATGCTGGCAGGGCCAGGAGCCCGCACGATCGACGGTGAGGTCGACGCCTTGATCTCGGCTGCGGCCGAGGGTCAGCCTCGTGACCGCTTCCGAGCCGGAGTCGGCCTGCGAATGCGGTTCGATGGACCGCAGGCGCGGGCCGCTGATCTCCAGGGGTCCATCGACGCGTGGTTCGCCGCGCTCATGGCCTCGCCCAACCAGTACATCTGGCGTCGCCGAATTCAGCAGTGGGGGCCAGCGCTGGACAAGCCCTACCCCTTCTACGACTGGGTGGATATCGCCCGCAGCGACATTCGAGCCAGGGGCGAGCACCCCGTGCCGCTCCTCGCGTCGCTCTCGGGCGCCGAACGAGCCCAGGGCTCGCGCCGGGTCCCCGTACCGCGCGGTGAGGCCGTGGAGCCCGACCCGGAGGGCCGCGTGATCGCGGACCCCGGGAGGCTCTTGCGCCTCGAGCACGCGGTGGCCCTGAACACCGCGGTGGTCGGACCAAGGATCCGCGTCCCCCGGGGATCGCTCCGGCTCCACGTGGTTCTACGGCCGCGCCCGGGCTCGACCTGGCCGGTGGACGCGGACCCGCCGGTGCTCTGGTTGGAGCCCGGCGAGGGGTGGCTGTGCGCCAGCCAGCTCGTTCGTTTCCAGGCCCCTGGAGTGGGTGGAGAGGGGCGCGCCCTCATGGCTGACCTGGAGCTCTCGACGCCCCTCGTGGCCTTGGCCCCGCCGGATCCCGACGCCCCGCCGCCCGCCTCGACGGCGACGCTGCGGGGCTACGTGCTCTATTCGGTCTGCATGGCGGACGGGACCTGTGTCTTCCGCCGGCAGGAGCTGGAGGCTGTCGTTCGCTTCCCTGAGCCGCCGCGCGGCGGTCCAGAGGAAGGGGAGCCAAAGGAAGGGGAGCCAGAGGGAGGAAAGCCAGAGAAAGGAAAGCCAGAGGAAGGAAAGCCAGAGGAAGGAAAGCCAGACGAGACAGGGCCAAGGGAGAGAGGGGCGCAGGGAGGCAGGGAGCCTGGAGGCAGGGAGACTGGAGGCAGGGACCGGTGATCATGAGTGGCCCCCGAACGACCCTCCTCCTGGCGACGATGACCCTCGTTGCCTGCGCCGGGCCGAGCGCTGATCCCGTGCACCGCGTCCGCGGACCGATCGCTGCGCGGATCCTGCAGCCCGCGGCGCTGATCTTCCCGTCGCCGCGCCCGGCGCGGGCGAGCCTCCCGTCGAGCGGCGAGAGGCGCGCGCTGGTCGACCTCCAGTACTCCTCGATCTTCGAGCAGAACGCGACCCTCGAAGGCGCTGCGAGGTTCGACGGCGAGGTGGGGCGTCTGGCGGCGAACCTCCTCCTCGGCCTCGGTGAAGGCGCGGCCCTCGCCCTCGAGCCCTCGTTGCTCTTTGCCTCCAGCGGGTTCCTGGACGAGGCGGTGGACGCCTTCCACGCGCTGACGGGTCTGCCCGGCGGAGGTCGGGAGAGCGCTCCTCGAGACGTATACGCGATGTCGCTCGAGCGGGGCGGCTCCACGGCGTGGTCCCTGGAAGAAGACGAGCTCCTCCTCGGTGACCTCCCGCTGACGGCGATGATGACCGTCCTCGACGAGGGGGCGGACCAACCCGGAATCGCAGCGCGGTTCACGTTGGAGCTGCCCACCGGGAGCGAGTCCCGGGGTTCAGGGAGCGGCGGCTGGGATACTGCGGCGGGCGTGGTGCTCGAGAAGTCCTCGGGCCGCTGGACGTTCACAGGCCACCTCGACGGGGTCCAGGTGGATACGCCGCGAGGGTTCCTCGACGCCAGGCTCGAGGTGGACTTCCTTCTCTTCGCCGGTACCGGCGTTGAGTACCGCTGGTCCGACGAGACCTCGCTGCTCCTCCAACTCCAGTATCGATCCCCATTGACCGACGACCTCCCCCTCGAGGAGGTCGACGGCGAGATCCTGGACGTGGGCGTGGGGGTGGCCCATGACCTGACCCGTGAGAGCGCGCTCACGATCTCGTTCCATGAGGACGCTGTCGCGGCTTCGGGTCCTGACTTCACCCTCTACTTCGGCCTCACCTTCGGCTTCTAGCCGGGCGGGGGCTCAATCGCCGATCAGCTCGGCCACGGCTTCGGCGTGGCTGGCGCCGTCCTCTTCGCCGACCTCCATGAGGCGGCGGATGTAGTCGCCCTGGAAGAGGATCGTGGAGAGGAGCTCCTGTGACCTCGCGCGGCGGGTGCCCCAGCGGCGGGTGAGGAAGCGGAAGGTGCCAGGCAGCCTGGGCTCGAACTCGTTCGCGAGGCTCGCGATGTCCCTGGAGGGCCTGATGACGAGGCACTTGATGGGCCGCAGCTGGGCCTGCTGTTGGGCCCGCTGCTCGGCGGGGAGCTGCTCGACGAGGTGGTTGATGCGTTCCAGGTGCATGGCGTCCTGGTCGAGCACGTCGAGGAACGTGGCGCTCATCAGGTTGCCGAGGATCTGCGCGGCGCGCGGCGGCCCCTTGAAGCGAGGCTTGCGCGCCTCGGTCTCGGAGGGGCGGAAGCGCGTGGAGATGGCGAGGATCCGGTCAGCCCCGAGGTGAACCGCGGGAGCGAGGGGCGCGGTCAGGCGGACGCCTCCATCGCCGTACCACTCTCCGTCGACCTCGACAGGCGCGAAGAACAGGGGGAGAGCCGCAGAAGCGAGGACGTGGTTCACCTTGAGGTCGGTCCGGACGCTGTGGCGAAGGGGCCGCTCCCAGTTCCTGAACTCCCTCCCGGCGGTGAAGGAGACCGTCTGGCCGGTGGAGTATCGGAGGGCGATCAAGGCGATGGCCTTGAGCCTGCCGGAGTCGAGGTTGGCCTGGATCCCGGGCAGGTCCTGTCCACCGAAGGACGTCTCGAGGAAGCGCCGCAGCGGCGCGCTGTCGACCATCCCATCGAGGGGCTGGAGCGTCGGCGCCCAGCCGATCGCGAGGCGCATCCCGATACAGGCGGCGCGGTGGAGCAGCGCGAGGCCGCGGGTCTCGAAGACCGAGTCCACGTCGATGCCCCTCCAGAGCGCCTCGAGTTCCTCGGTGGCCGTGCCGAAGTTCGCCTCGCTGTTGCCGAGGTGGGCGGCGTTGATCGCTCCCGCAGAAATACCGGTCAGGATGGAGGGGTCCAGCGTCGGGTGGGCCCTGCCGAGCCCGCGGAGGACGCCGACCTGGTACGCCGCGCGGGCGCCGCCTCCGAAGAGCGTCAGGGCGAGGCCGTGTTCTTGTGCGCTTTGGTTGGGGCTGGACATCGGGTGGAGCGCGGAGGAGGGACCCGTTGGGAGGGGCCGGGCACTCCCCAATAGTCTGCGCCCCGCCGGGCCGCATTCGAAGCCTACAACCGGGCCAAAGGGCCGCGCGGCCGCCGTTCAGCGGTCGATGCGGACCTCGAGCGCGCCGCCGCCGTTGACCTCACGGATCAGGGTCACGCCGAGCTCCTTCCCCTTCGGGCCGTGGAGCCAGCGGGTCATGGCGGGCTTGAGGACGCCGTTGCCGCCCTTGCTCCCAAAGCCCTTGCCGGTGATCACTCGCACAGGGCTCTGGCGCACCGCCCGGCAGCGGGTGAGCTCCGCCAGGAGCCTGCGCTCGGCCTGCTCGATCGTGCAGCCATGCAGGTCCACCTCGTGAATCTCCGGCGCCTCGTCCCTGTCGAGGTCCGAGTCGTCGTCCGGATCAAGCCGGCGCTTGCGATGACGATTCCCAGCGGCCATGACTCCTATATCGGACAGGATCGGCCCAGAATAGTGGGCCGGTCTTTGGATTCGCCGCCGACCGAGCTTGACGACCCCTGGACCCCCTTTCTCCCATGAAGCTCCCCTGCCTCAGCCTTGCGCTCCTCGCCCTCCCCTTCGCCGCCTGCGCCTCCACCGACGCCTCGACGCCCGAGCCGATGGCCAACGAGACCAAGGCCAGCGTCGAGCCCCAGGAGCTGGACCCCAACGACCCCAACGTCGAGCAGTGCCCGGTGACCGGCGCGCTTCAGCTGAAGTCAGACTCGGGCAAGAGCTCGCATTGAGCCGCACCGCGCGGCGCCTGGCCGTCCCGTGGCCTGTGGTGCCTGCCTCCGCCGGCGTCGGCCCCGCGCTCTGGAGCCCCGCGGCGTTGTGGGCCCCCGACTGCGGGGATCACTGACTTCGGGGACCACTGACTCCAGGGACCACTGACTCCAGGGACCACTGACTCCAAGGACGACTGAGGGCGGGGACCACTGATGTGGGGGCGCCAGGGGGTGGGGCCCAGCCCGGCACCGGCCCAGTCCGGCACCGGCCCAATCGAGCTTGGGCCCAGTCCGGGATTGTGGTCAGGCCGGAAGGGGTCCGGTCTTCTTGGGGCCTCGTCACGCCGTGACGCCGGCTCAGGCGTGCAGGCACGGAGGGCGTTCCGTCCGGTCCCGCTGATCAGCCGGCGAGGGCCGCCGCGATGCACGCCACCTCGACGATGTCGTCGGCGCTGCACCCGCGGGAGAGGTCCATGAAGGGGCGCTCCAATCCCTGGACCAGCGGTCCAAGGGCCGTGGCGCCCGCGAGGCGCTGGGTGAGCTTGTAGGCGATGTTCCCCGCGTCGAGGTCGGGGAAGATCAGCACGTTGGCCTGACCTGCGAGGGGGGAGCGGGGCGCCTTGCGCTCCGCGACAGCGGGCACGATGGCCGCGTCGACCTGGAGCTCGCCGTCGCTCGTGAGGCCGGGCGCCCGCTCCCTGAGCATCGCCGCCGCCTCACGCACCTTGTCCACGTGTGGGTGATCGGCGGAGCCCTTGGTGGAGAACGAGAGCAGCGCGACCTTGGGCGCCTCGCCCACAAGGCGCCGGTGGCTCTCGGCGGTGGAGATGGCGATGTCGACCAGCTGCTCCGCACTGGGGTCCGGCACGACGCCGCAGTCCCCGTAGGTCAACGCCCGGTCCGGGAAGACCATCAGGAAGCATGAGGACAGCGTCTTCATCCCGCGCTGGAGCCCGATCACCTGGAGGCCCGCGCGCAGGACGTCGGCCGTCGCGGCCTCCGATCCGGCGACGCCGCCGACGCAGTCCCCTGAGGCCACCAACGCGGCCCCGAAGGTGAGCGGGTCGCGCATGCGCTCTGCGGCCTGCTCTGGCGTCATGCCCTTGGCCTTCCGGCGCTCGTGGAGGGCGGCGGCGAAGCCCTCCGCGCGGCTGTCGCGGAGGGGGTCGATGACCTCCACGCCGGAGGGCACGTTGCCCATGCCGCGGGAGGCCACGAGGACGGGCTGCACGAGCCCTTCCCCGGCGAGCTGCGTCGCCGCCTGGACCACGCGCTCGTCCGAAGCCTCGGGCAAGACAACTCTCGCGTTGGAGCGGCGGGCGCGCTCGCGGAGCTCGAGGAGCAGATCCACGGTCAGCTCTCCACGCTCTGGAGGACCTCGTCGGGGATGTCCATCTCCATCCGGAGGAGCGCGAGCCCGTGGGTCTTGCCCTGGGCATCGGTCTTCAAGGATGCCGAGCCTCCGCCGCCGAGGCTGTCCTCGAGCAGGAAGTTGAGCACGCCCATGTTGGGAGCCTCGAAGCGGCGGACGCCGCCGTGGTTGATGCCCTTGAAGTGCTCCTGGACGACCTCCTCGGTGAGGACGTCGCGGAGGAATCTGTAAGCGGCTTCGGAGCGTGCGATGACCCCGACGTTGGAACCCTCGCCCTTGTCACCCGAGCGGGCGTAGGCGATCTGGTCGAGCGTGGCGTGAGTCATGACGGCCCTCCGGGCTGCAGCTCGTGGACGGAGACGGTGGAGCGGACCTTGGTCTTGTCGAGCAGCGCCGGCCAGTAGCCGATGATCTCGGTGGCCTTGGGCCGGCCGCCGGCGAAGCCCGTGACGCCCGGCGGCCCGCTGGTGACCAGCGGAACGAGCTCGGAGCCGAAGCGGTTGACCTTCGCCCGGTCGGGCCCCTTCACGCCGAGCCGCAGGACGACCTCGGAGGGCTCATCGCTCCCCGGGACCGCGACGCCTTCGTGGCAGACGTTGGCGCCGACGAACTCGACAAGCCGCTCCTCCGCGGCGTATTCGAACCCGTCGTACTTCAGACGATCCCAGACGATCTCGCTCGCCAGGCGGGCCTTGGCCAGGGCGTCAGGGCCAGAGATGGTGAGTTGCCCCACGGACTTCCAGCCGTCCTGGAAGCTCATGGACACCTTGTAGGTGGGGGTGGCGGGAGCGCCCTTCACGCCGCTGATGCGGACGCGGTCGTTGCCCTCGTCGTCGATCTGGAAGGACGTGAAGTCCGCCACGACGTCGGGGGTGATGTAGTTGGCCGGATCGCCCATCTCATAGCTGAGTTGGTGGACCACGGTGTCGCGGGAGACCCGGCCGCCGGTACCCTCATGCTTCGTGACGGTGAACGTCCCGTCGGAACCTGCCTCGACGATCGGGTAGCCGATCATCGCCATGTTCTCGATGGACTTCCAGTCGGTGTAGTTCCCGCCAGTGCACTGAGCGCCGCACTCGAGGATGTGCCCCGCGACGGTGCCTGCCGCGAGCTGATCCAGGTCAGCCTCGGTCCAGCCAAACTCGTGGATCAGCGGGCCGATGACGAGGCCCGGGTCCGTGCCGCGGCCCGTGATCACGATATCGGCGCCCTGGTTCAACGCCTCGGCGATGGGAAAGGCGCCGAGGTAGACGTTGGCGCTGGTGACCTGATTGCGGACCGGTGCGAGGGGGTCTCCGGTGTCCATATTGGTGAACGCCTCCCCGCCCTGCATCAACCCGTCGAGCTCGCCGAGGATGTCGTCGCCCTCGACGACGGCGACCTTGACCCCTTCCAGCCCGTGCTTGCGGACGACCTCAAGGACCGCGTCCTTGCAGGCCATCGGGTTCACCCCGCCGGCGTTGGCGACGATCTTCACGCCCTTCTCCATGGCCTTGGGCAGGACCCGGTCGAGCAGGGTGACGAAGTCCGTCGCGTACCCCTTGGAGGGGTCGCGGGTCTTCAGCTTCTGCATGATGCTCATGGTCACCTCGGCGAGGTAGTCGAGCGTCAGGTAGTCGAGAGGGCCCTCCTCGATCAGTCGAACGGGGCCGAGGATCGAGTCTCCCCAGAAGCCCTGGCCGTTGGCGATGAGGACCTTGTCCTTGGATTTCATGGCACGCAGTGGGTGGGGATCGGGTGGCATTACCGCGATCCGGGCCGGCGAGTCTACCCTCTAGGCCCCCGGCCCTCTCGATGCCGCGGCCTCCTCTCATGCGCACTCTCCTGCTCACAGGCTTCGAGCCCTTCCTAGACGTCCCGTTGAACCCCAGCGGCGAGGTGGCACGCCAGCTCGACGGGGCCTGCCTCGAGGACAGCCGTGGGGGAGACTTGGCGGTGCACGGCCGGGTCCTCCCCGTGGCCTTCGAGCGGGCTCCGGGGGAGCTGGAGGCGGCCCTGGATGGGCTGGGGCAGGGGGTCGCCGCCGTGGTCTCACTGGGCGTTCACCGGGGCCCGGCGTTTCGGCTTGAGCAGCGGGCCGGGGCGGTATTCCAGAGCGGCCAGCCCGACAATGACGGCCAGGTGGGCGGCGGGGTCCCGCTCGAGGGTCCGGCGGAGCGTCATACCTCCCTGGACCTGGACCGCTGCGAGCTCTGGCTCCGGGCTGCGGGCGCCGAGGAGGTCTCGCGGTCCGATGATGCCGGCGGCTACCTCTGTGAACGGATCTACCGGGCGGGGCTCGACGCGGCCTCAACTCGCGGCTTCTCTGCCCTCTTCCTGCATGTGCCCCCTGTGGAGCACCTCCGGGTCGAGGCGCAAGTGGACGTGGTGCGAGGCTTCCTGGCCGCGTTCGCGCGGGAGCTGTGAGGCGCTGGTGGGAGGGGCAGCCCATGTCGCGCCGGCCTCGCCCGTGAACTAGCGAGGCGCCCCCTGCCGGTCGGGCAGGGGGCGCCTGTGGACAACGGAGCGCGGCGCTGGCCCCTCTCGAGGCATCCCCCGAGGAGGAGCGCGCCGCGGTCATCGACCTCGTGGACTCACTCGGTCACGAGGCTCGTCTTGATGTTGCCTGACATGGCCATCTCCATGCCGAGGTCCATGGACTGCCCGCCCATGTCCATGCCCATCGCCATGTCCATGCCGATGTCGAGGTCGGCCTGGAGCGTCATGCTGTGCGCGTGGCCGGCCTCGACGTTCCAGAGCAGCTCGCCCGTGCCTTCGAGGCTCATGGTGAGGTCCATGCGGTCGACGCTCATCTCGGCGGGGAGCTCCTCGCTACCCATGGCCTCGGCGGCCATTTCGGACATGTCTGCAGAGGCCGAGATCTCCATCTCCAGCTCGATCACGGCGACGCTCGTGCCATCAACGTCGCGCATCTCGACGAACTTGCCGGTGGCTGAACCCTCGACGGCGTCGTCGAAGAACTGGCGGAAGTCCGACATCATCGCCGGGTCAGGGCCCATGCCTGCCTGGGCTCCGTCCACTTCCAGGTCGATCTTGAGGTCCCCGCCAGGCGCCATCACGTTCACGAGACCCATGAGGTCGATCTCGTAAGACTCGCCCTCGGCGAGCTCCCCGTCGGGAAGCAGCGCGCGGTAATCCATGTCCTCGGAGAGGTCCTCGAGGAGATCGGCGTCGCCCTCTTCACCCTCGGGGAAGGAGAGCTCGTACTCACCGTCCTCGTCGTTCCATGTGAAGATGACGGTGGAGCCTTCGAGCTCGGAGGTGCCCGAGCCGTTCGGTGACTGGCTCTCCTCTTCACCCATCATGTTGATGACGACGTCCATCTCGAGCTCGGAGCCGACGGCGTCGTAGCTGCGGGAGAGCTTCTTCGGCTGGCCGGCGGCGAGCGCGATGTACTCGTCGGTGACGGTCGTGGTGGCGACCATCTCCATGCTCATCTCGATGTCCGGCATCATCGGGCTCGGCTCACCGTTCATGGTCATGGCCATGTCGTCCATTTCCATCGTCGTGGTGGAGACGAAGGTCTTGGTGAGGGTCGAGCCGGCCTTGGGGGCGAACTCGATCTTGGCGGCCTCTGTGCCGGAGAAGGCGAAGAGGGCGGGAATGGCCACGGCGGTGGCGAGGGCGAACTGGGTGCGCATTCGTGAGGTCGTTGCTGGAGGGGGGGGAGCGGCCGCGGCAGGAGCGCGGCTAGATGGGGGGGGCAGGGGCCATGAGGTGGCCGATCCGCGGGGCGTACGCCTCCCGCAGGAGCATATTCATGCGTTAGCCCCTCCCCTCGCGCCTCAATTTTTGGCGGCAAGTTCACCTGCAGCGTCACCGGAGGGGCCCGGAGCGCCCCGTGGAGGGCGGTTGGACGCTCTACGGTCGCAATAGAGAGGCCCCCAGGGAGCCGGAGCTCTCTGGGGGCCTTCTTGGGCTCCGTGAGGCGCCCGCGCGAGCCGGGCCTCAGTTGCCGATTCTCAGGTGCTCAACCTCAGTCGCCGAAGGAGATCTGAAGAGCGTCCGACGTGTTGGACGTCACCTGGCCGGCAGCGGAGTCCCGGTGCCACATCTGGAAGTTCCAGGTGCTCCCACCGAGAATCTGCTGACCGTTGGTGGACGGATCGCTGAAGTCGACCTGGTAGAAGGCGAGCCCGAGCAGGGGGTCGGCCTGGACCGGCGGGAGGCGGAACTGTGATCCGCCCACGCAGAGGACACCCTGGCTACCGCTGATCGGCACCTGGGTCTGCTGGTCCCCGAAGAAGAAGAGCCCGAACGACCCTGCGGGCATGCTCGACGCGGAGAGGAAGAAGTCGTTCTCCGAGATCCGTACGCTCCCGTTGAAGTCAATGCGAGTGGGCAAACCCGTCGAGTTGGGGTTGGCCGCGCAGTAGCGCACGGGAGCCGGGATCGAGCTGCCGAGCCCGACGATCTCGATGTCGTCGATGGCGGCCTCGACGATCGAGCCGGTGCCGAGGTCCGAGGCGATGAAGCGAAGCTGCATGTTGGCCGTCGGGGTCACGATGGCAGAGAGGTCGAAGCTGGCTTCAACCCATCCGCCGTCGGTCCCGGCGCCGGTGGGGCCGACCGTCTCGACGTCGACCCAGGAGGCGCCACCGTCGGCGCTGACCTCGACCTCGAAGATGTCGGCGTTCGGGGAGCCGCCGGTGGTGTTGGAGTACCACCGCCAGTAGCTGACCTCAACGGAGTTGAGGCCCGCCGCGTCGAAGACGGGGCTGAGCAGGGTGGTGAATCCGCCGTCCACGTCGTTCTCGCCGAGGCTGCCGCCAGGCGAGCCCTGGCCGGTGAAGTAGCAGTTGGTGCCGACGGCCGTGTGGTCGTCCTCGGACTGGGCTGCGGTGCCGATCGGGTTACCGAGCGTCCATTGGCCCGTCGTGGCCGTGTCGCCCGGAGCGCCCCCCGAAAAGCCGTCGGAGCCGGCTTCGAACTCGGTCACGATGATGGGCGTGATGTCCCCGACGCGGAACACGAGCGGCGAGCTCTCGCCGCCCTCCGGGAAGGACTTGCTCGTGCCGGTGCTCTCCGTCGCGTTCACGTAGTACTCGACGCGGGAAGGGGAGATCTGGCCGGGGATACCGGCGGAGAAGGTGTCGCCGACCGTGCTCGACATCGGAATGGCGGTGAAGTTTCCCGCTCCGTTGACGCGGTAACGCAGTTCGGCGCCGGTGAGCGCTCCGCCGAAGTTCGAGACGATGTCAGCCTCGACCACGTAGGGCCCGGCCTCGTCAGGGGTGTCGCCCAGGGCGGTCACGTCGCTGATCGTTATGAGCTGCAGGGCGACGCCGGGGAAGCCCTGCTGGGTGAACCCACCGTCAATGTCAGCGTAGTTCGGCGTGCCGTTGTTGATGTTGCCGTCATCGTCGTCCAGCGTGAGCCACTGGGTCTCGATGATCGAGCGGATTTGCGTCTGGTTGTAGCTGTTCAGCCACCCGAGGAAGAGGGAGTTGGCCTGCATGCCACCGGCGGCCGTCCCGAGGGAAGCCTTCAGGTTCTGACGGACCTTCCAGGCAGCGCCCATCCAGACCTCGCCGTTGGCGTGCACGCCGCTGTAGCAGCCCGAGTTGTTGTCGCCGCAGAACTGACGGTTGTTGTTGCCGTTCCGCACGGACCCCCCGCCGGTGGTGAAGAAGCGCCCGACGACGCTGTCGTCGTAGCAGTACATGGCGAACACGTCCGCGTTGCCCTCGCCCATGCCGTCGTTGCCGTTACCGGTGCCGTAGCGCACGTTGAGCCAGTGCCCTTGCTCGTGGGCGACCACGGTGCTGAAGGCCGTGTTGTTGCAGCCGCCGCCAGCGACGTAGTAGTTCGTGGACGAACCGTTGAAGAATGCGTTGCAGTTGCTATCGAGGTTGACGTTGGCCGTCGCGCGGAAGTCCGCGGTGGGATCCGTCGGGAAGGTGTCTCGGACGAAGTCGCGCAGCACGTTGAGGTGCAGCTGCGCGTTGGCCTGAGAGGTCAGGTTTTGGGACGGGTTCGGGTTCATCAGCAGGTCGTTCTGCTGGTTCGGCTGCACGCCCTGGAAGGTGATCGAGTAGTCGGCACCCGAGTCGTTGTTGATGTTGGTGAACTCTCCGAAGTAGTCCACCGTCAGGTCGATGGGGGTATTCACTCCGGTGATCGTGAAGTTGCCGTCACGGTCCGTCTCCACGGTGCCGGCGCTGCTCGAGATGCGTGTCCGCGGCATCGCGATGGGCGCCGGCGGGTTCGCACTGCGGTCCGCGGAGAGCCCTGGCGTCGCGTTGGCACGCACCGTGCCGAAGACGTCGAAGTTGTGGATGGTGTTCTCGCTCTTGAGGACGTCCTTGCCGGTCGCGTCGATCGAGTAGCGACGGCCGATGGGCTGGCCCTCACCGCTGTCGAAGGTGGCTTCGATCTCCCAGGCGAGATCCCAGGTCTTGACCTCGCCGCGCTCGGAGTGAGCGTGGACAAGGCGCGCGTCGCCCATCTGGTTCGGCTGAACGCCGAACTCGTCCTTGAATGCGCGTGCCGCCACGAGGGCCGCGAAGCCCGCGCCGGTGGTCGGCTTCCCGCTGGGGCGCGTCAGGGTCGGCGCCGCGGTGGAGTGCACCGAGAGGAGCCGTCCGCTCATGTCGAAGAGGACGTTGACGGCGCCGTCTTCCACGGGGACCCCGTTGACGACCTGCTCGAACCGCACCGTCATCTTGTCCGTGGAGTTCACCTGCCCGAGGGGCATGAACCGGAAGCGCTCCTCCACCAGCTGGCCTGACTCGATCCCGTGCATTTGGTAGGTCTGCTCGACCCAGTAGCGGGCGAGGGAGAACCACTCGGTGGGCTCGGAGGTGTTCGGCTCGAACGGAGACACCGCGTTTCCGCCGAACAGCATCTCCAGGGTGCCCGTACCCGGGTTGGACAGGAGGCGCCAAGAGTCGCCGTGTTCCGCTCGCCAGTTGGCAAGGAGCGTCTCCGGGCTGGAGGTGAACTCGGTCGGCTGGTTCAGCGACTGTGCGGTCGCGGGGGCTGCGAAGAATGCCGCGGCGAGAGCAACGCTGGTGATGGGAGCGATCATGCCTTGGATGGAAGGAGTCAAAAGGGAATCGCTTCCGCTCTCCTGGGTGCGCTCGATGGGAACGCGGAAGCGGAAGGGGAAGGAGTACTAGAGCGTGACGCGGGGCTTGGAATCGGGGTTCCAGAAACGAGGAGGCGATTCGTTCAGAGATCGTTAACGAACGGGGCCCCGGCCCTCGCTGCGGCGGAATGGCGCACGCTCAGGCGCCCGCCTTTGAAGTGTTCCCGCACTACCGCGGCTGTGTCGTGGCTCTCGTCGAGCATCTCTGATTCAATCCCAGCCCGGGGCAGAATCTGCCCCCCTGTGCTCCCGTCCAGGCCAGGAAATGGACTGCGGGTGCCACGCCTTCGATGGCCCGTGCCGTGCACGGGCCCACGAACGACCCCCGAAGACCCCAGCAGCGAGCCCAATATGGACGTCCAGATCGAGTACTGCACCCAGTGAAACTACGCCTCGCAGGCAGCCGGTCTGGCTGCTGAACTCGAGAGCTCGTTCGACGGCGCCAGCGTGACCCTCGTTGAGGGGAGCGGAGGCCGATTCGAGGTAACCGTCGACGGGAAGCTTCTGTTCTCGAAGGCCGCCCTCGACCGTTTCCCGGCCTACCAAGAAATCCCGAAGCTCATCTTCGAAGCCGCCCCCTGACAGGGGAAAGCTGAGGCCGCTCGCTCTGACGCCTCACCCCGCGCTCCCGCGGACCACGCTGTGGACCCGCCGGGACACTCTGAATCACCGAATCATGCAGACAGCTCAATCGCCGCGCCGGCGGCGACTCCCGGCCCGCTTTCTCGGTTCCTCAAAGCACGTGGAGCCGCCCCGGTTCACCAAGGTCGTGGCCACTATCGGTCCGGCTTCGGAGGACCTGCTGGTGGATCTGATCGAGGCCGGCATGTCCGTGGCTCGGCTCAACTTCAGCCATGGGACGGCGGAGGATCACCGGAGCCGGATGGAGAAGATCCGGGAGGCCTCCACGGCGCTGATGACGCCCGTGGCCGTCCTGGCTGACCTGCCTGGGCCGAAGATGCGCACCGGTAAGTTCCCGGATGGCGTGATCCAGCTGAACGACGGAGACGTCGTCCAGGTGAAGCCGGGTCAGGGGATGGCTGGGCCCGGCGAGGTCCTGGTCGGAGTCGATGACCTGCTGGAGGCGGTTCAGCCAGGACACCGGATCGTGCTGGCGGACGGCCAGGTGCTCCTTGAGACCCTCAGCGTGGGGGCCGAGTCGGTGGAGGCGCGCGTGCTTCGTGCTGGACCGGTGGGGAACCGAAAGGGCGTCCACCTGCCTGATTCCAACGTCCGCTACGACCTTCCTACGGACGAGGACCGGGAGCTGATCAAGCTCGCCTGTGAGCTGGGTGTCGACATGCTGGGAATCAGCTTCGTCGGCAACGCCAGCGAGCTGGAAGAGATCCGAGGCCTCGCCCCGGGGATCCAGCTCGTTTCCAAGATCGAGCGGAAGGCCGCGCTGAAGAACCTGGACTCGATCCTCGAGGCCACCGACGGGCTGATGGTGGCTCGCGGGGACCTCGGGGTGGAGCTCGACCTCGAGCAGCTGCCCCTCGTGCAGAAGGAGATCCTGCGCCGTTCCGTTCTCGCTGGCGTGTACTCCATCACCGCCACCGAGATGCTGGAATCGATGATCGAGGCCGGTAGGCCCACGCGAGCGGAGGTCACCGACGTGGCCAACGCGGTCCTGGATGGGACCGACGCGGTGATGCTCTCGGCAGAGACCGCCGTGGGCAAGCACCCCAGAGAGGCCGTGGCGACCATGGCCCGGATTGCGAGGGTTGCCGAGCAGTCAGGGATCTACGCTCGCCGCCCCAAGCTGTCCGCCGCCCCGGAGAAGAGCTACTTCTCGCGCGCCACGGCCATGGCCGCGGTCCACGTGGCGAACCAGGTGGACGTGGATCGGATTGTCTGCTTCTCCGAGACCGGCAACACGGTTCGGCTGCTCTCGAGGTTCCGGCCCAACGCCGAGATCGTGGCGCTGAGCCCGCGCCCCGACACGGTCCGCCAGATGGCCATCCTGGCCCACGTCCGGCCACTGCTGTTCCGCCAAGAGCCGACCCTCGAGGCGATGATTGACACGGCGGCAGACCTGCTCCTGGCAAGGCAGATCGTCAAGATTGGAGACCGGGTGGTTTTCGTGGGGGGCGTGCCTGTAGGCTTCGCTCGCAGCACGAACGTGCTCAAACTCCATCGCATCGGCGAAGATTCCCGCTTCGCCTGACGCTCCTTCCGCCCGCAGGGCTTTCTACGGACCCCGGATCGGTTCGACACGCTTCTCTCCGGCGTGGTCGACCTGTGGGTCCTTGCATCTCGGTCGTTCCGTCCGTCTCCTTCATGCTCAATCGCTTCCAGTTCGCACGGCTGCGTGGTTTTCGACGCGGCAAGAAGCGCGCAGCTGAGGCGGAAGCGGCGCGCCGGTTGGAAGAAAAGAACGAGGGAGGCGCGCTGGATCGGGTGGGCCTCCACGAGAGTGACAGAGAGGCGAGCGCCGCGGAGGGTGGGGTCGCGTCACGGACGGGGGCCCCCGATTCCTCCGCCCGCTCCAGAGGTGGGGTCGCCGGCGACCTGTCGGGAGACGAGCGCATCGAAGGGCTCCTTCGTCGGCACCAAGAGCAGCGGGGGCTCGCGGCGCCGGAGTCACTTCTCCGAGGGGGAGGCGCTGCGGCGGAGCCCGCGTCGACCCGGCCCGCGTCGACCCGGCCCGCGACGGCGCCGCCCGAGGTCGTGCCGGTGGAGGATTCCGTGACGACCTCGACCAGGGCCGAGCCGGGGGCGGAGGCGCGCACGCGAACCGTCGAGGCCATCCGACCTGCAGGTCCTGCTTCCAAGGGCGTCGCCACCAGCAAGCCGGCCCATGACCCGGTTGAGGGGGCCGCGACCGCAGAGCAGCGGGTCTCATTGATGGAGGGGCTCAAGGCCACCACCACGGCGCGCGTTGTGTGCATCGCGAGTGGGAAGGGGGGCACCGGAAAGAGCGTGATCGCCTCCAACCTCGCTCTGCTGCGTGCCAGGCAGGGGGAGCGGGTACTCCTCATCGACTTCGATGCCGGGCTCGCCAACGCGCACCTGCTCCTCGGGTTGGCGCCACCCCATGACGTGGGCCACGTCATGGAGGGAAAGGTCTCGGCGCGTGAAGCCCTCGTGGAGGGGCCGCACGGCCTGAGGCTCCTCGCCGGCGGCGTGGGGCGCCAGTCGCTGATCGACCCCACGCGGCGCGAGCTCGACCGCCTCTTCAAGGCGCTCCGGCCCCTCGAGGATGACTTCGACCTCATCGTGATCGATCACGGTGCCGGGCTCAGCTACAGCACGGTCGCGCACCTGGCCGCGGCGAGCACGTTGGTGCTGGTCACCAACCACGAGGTGACCGCGCTCTCCGATGGCTATGCGCTCTACAAGCGGGCCAAGCTGGTCAACCCCGAGATCCGAGTGGGGCTGGTGGTGAACCGGGCCCCAGACGAGCGCCTCGCCATGGACGCCTGGAATCGCTTCCGAGGCGCCTCGCACAAGTTCCTCGGGCACGCGCCGGAGTTGATCGGGTGGGTGCCCGCGGATCCCGTGATCTCCCAGGCCGTGCAGCTCCGCAAGCCCGCCGTGCTCTCCTTCCCCGAGAGCCATGCCTCCAAGGCCATCTGCAAGGTCGCCGCCTGGGCGCCGATGGACCACGCTCGCACGACCACGCCCTTCTATGTGAAGGCGCGTCGAGCCCTCCGCTAGGGGTAGCGGAGGGCGCCTATTTGGGGCATCCTCCGACCGGGCGGCGCGCGCCTCCGGGCCCTGCCTGTCCCTCATTTGGAGGACCGTGGGAATCTCCCCGTGAAATCGCACGCCTTCGCCCGCTGCTCCTCGGATGATGGAGCCATTCATGGAGGAAACGTACGCAGCCAGAGTCCCCGTATACGCCTTCGTGAACCAGAAGGGCGGGTGCGGTAAGACGACCACAGCAGTCCACCTCGCAGGTGCGCTTGCCGCGCGCGGTGAGCGTGTGCTGCTGGTGGACCTCGATCCCCAGGCCCACGCGACCATGGGGCTTGGGTGCTCGCCGGACCGCCCGACGGTGACCGACGTCCTCTTGGGGGACGCTTTGCTCTCCGAGGCGGTGGCCCCGGCTCCGGGGGGGATCACGCTGCTCCCTTCCGAGCCCCGACTGGCAGAGTTCGAGGAGATCAGCGGCCGTCTGATTCACCCGGAGCGACGTCTCGCCCGGGCGCTCGACGAGGCGTACAGCGCCGGCGTCCGCTTCGACCACGTACTCCTGGATTGTTCACCGCGGGCCGACGGTGTCCTCTGCGCCAACGCTCTCTACGCGAGCAGCCACACCCTGCTCATCGTCGAGACCGGGGCCTTCGCTCTCCAGGGCGCGATCCAGGCGCTGAAGGTCCTCGACGAGGTCGCCGAGAACCAAGGACGGGCCCCCGCGCTGCGGGTGGTCGGGACCATGTTCGATCGTCGAACTCGCTTCGCCCGGGAGCTGCTCGTGGCGCTCCATGCGCGCTTCGGTGAGGCCCTCTTCGACACGGTCATCCGAACCAGCGTCCGCCTCCGCGAGGCCCCCGCGCTGGGCCTCCCGGTCCAGGAGCTGGACCCGAAGTGCCGCGCGGCCGCTGACTTCGCCGCGCTGGCGGAGGAGATCATGGCGCTCGAGACCCCGGGGCGGACCCTGTCCCCTTCGGAGCGCACCGACCTCAAGGAGTACGAGCTCCGCCCGCCCTCGCCGGAGCGGGCGCCCTCCGCATCGCCAGCGGGCCGTCCGTCCGCCCAACCTTCCTGACCTGCCGCACGTCGTACTGATGGACGCCCTCGCCCTCCTTTGCACCCTCCACGCGGACGGTCCCAGCTCCCTGAAGCGCCTCCGCTCCAGGGGGTGCGCCGACCTTTCGACGCTGCTGTCGCGGACCCCGAACGCCCTGGCTGAGGACCTCTCGATCGAGCGGCCGGCTGCCCGCCGCTTGATCCGCGAGGGGCGCCTGCTCGCCGATCGCGTGGGGGTCAGCGCGCTCGAGGTGGAGGAGGCGCCCCCGACCGCGGATGCGCTGGCGCCGACGCGCGCCCTCATCCGGGAGGCCGCTCAGCAGCCAGCGAAGGCTGGCGGCCTCGATTCGTTGGATCGAGCCCTCGTCGAGCGCATCACCCGGCCCGCGCCGACCCAGCCTGCGGATCCGAGCTCCGAGCCCGAGACGCCGAGTGAGATCCAGGAGCCAATCGACAGCCAGCCGGTCGACAGCCAGCCGGCCGCGGCCGCGCCTGGGCTCGACGCATCCCTTCCTGATTGGCTGGAGGGGCCCGCCGTGCCCACCGCGGACGACCCGTTCAGCGTCCCTGGCGCGGACTTTGGCCCGACGGAGGTCCTCGCAGAGGACGCCTCTGCGGCGGCCCTCGACCCAGAAGCCCTTGCGGCCGACGGGGAGCTAGACGGTCTCGTCTCGGCGACCGCGCTCCCGCCCATGGACGCACCGCGCGAGGTGCTCCTGGATGGGGGAGAGGTCTCCAACGAGCAGCCGGCCGTGGAGCTGACCTTCTCGGAGGCGCCGACGGTGGCCGAGGCACAGGACCTGGCCATCCATTCTGGGGAGGGCCCGATGGAGGACGCTCCGGCCGAGCCCGCTGCGACGGGCGCTGCCGCAGCTGAGACCTCTGCGGCGGACCCCGCCGCGGAGTCGACGCTGGAGCCTGCGCCCCGAGGGCCGCTCGCGGGCGGAAGGGCGCCCTCCTCCGCCGAGATCTCCGAGGCGCTCGACCGCGCGCTCCCGGACATGGACCTGGATCCGGCGCCTGCGCCTGCGATCTCGCCGCCTTCGCGTCGGGACCCGGCGGCGCCGCTGGTCTTTGGGGCCGCGGTATTTGGAGAGGCCGTGTTCGAGGAGGCGTCCGGCGAAGACCCGGTCCACGAAGCACCGATCCACGAAGACCCGATCCACGAAACCACAGTTCTCGAAGGGAAGCCCTTCGGGGAAGCGGTCCTCGAGGATGGCGCCCGCGAAGCAGGGGCCGTCGAGCCACCGCTCATCGACGCGGTGCCTGAGGACACCGCTGAGTTCGGGCGTGCCGACCTCGGCTCCGAGTCCTCCGGCGATCCGGAGCCCTCCGGTGATTCAGAGCCCTCCGGTGATTCAGAGGTCGAGGCCGAGTCCATGGTCGAGCTGAACCCTGGTGCGGAGCTGGCGGCTCCCGCCGGATTGGCTGACGT
Source organism: uncultured bacterium (assembly GCA_938083085.1). Taxonomy (GTDB): domain Bacteria; phylum Planctomycetota; class UBA1135; order UBA1135; genus Saltatorellus. Next base: position 42,167 of record CALLKX010000015.1, on the reverse strand, counting down.
CTCCACCCCGGCCTTCGCTGACGTCGTCGCCGACGTGCCCGTGCCGATCCCCGCGATCGCCGAGGAGGTCTCGGCGGCTTCCCATGCAGCGCTCCCGGGAATGGACGAGGCACTGGTGGAGGACCTCGAGCGACTTGGAATCGAGTCCTTTGCTGCACTCAGCACAGCCGAGAGCCTCGCGCTCACGCGCGGTCTCGGTGTCACCTTCGCGCAGGCTCGCCGTCTCCGCTTCCTGGCGAGGCGCGCCGAGGCCGAGGGCAAGGCGTGGCCGGCGAACACCGCTCCCACGGGCGCCGCGACGGCGTCCACGGCGGATCAGCCGGACGACGTTGCCGAGCCGTCCGAGGCGCAGGCAGAGGTGGCGCTTGAGGGACGCGAGGCCGCGGGTCTGACGCAGGCGCCCTTCGCCGCGGACGTCTTCGCGGCTGCCCCCTGGGCGGAGGCTCAGGCAGGTGCTGAGGCCTCCACGGAGCCCGATTCAGCGCCCGCCGCGGACGAGGATCCGGGCGCCGTTGAGGAGCTGCTGCCGGTGGCTCCCGACGCCCTCTTGAGGCCTCCGTTTGCGACGGAGATCAACGAGGCAACGGCGGTCAGTGGGGTGTCACATTCTGAGCCTGAACCTGACTCCGACTTCGGGGTGGGCACCGAGCCGGAGGTCGACTCTTCCGCGTCTACCGCGCCCGAGGCCCTTTCAGTGGCCTCCACTGAGCCAAGCAGCGACGGCGAGGCCGGATCCGTCGAGCCTGTGACCGAGAGTGAGCCGTCCTCTGAGCTTCGACCGGCCCCCGCGGCCGCGCTGGAGCAGCAGGGGGTGCGGGTCGACCCGTCCGAGGTGCAGGCGCGCCCCCGCTTCGGGGACCAGTTCGCGCGCGCGGCCGAGGCTCGACGGGCCTCCTCGGAGCCCGGCCGCACGGTTCTCGGCTGGAACTTTGAGATCCCTCGGCCCGGGCCCGAGACCCTCCCGTTGGCCTCGATCACGGCCAGCTCGCCTGCCAGCCTCCCGGCGACCCCTGGAGGGGCCGACGACAAGGAGGGTGGCGCCGCGCCAGCAGACGGCGACGCGGGCGGCCCCTTCGTGGACGCCTGAGCTCGCGCTTCAGCGCGTATACTCCCGGGACTCTGCGGTCCCCATCCGCCGCGGAAGCCTTCGATGAACAGCCTCATCAGCGAATCTCGCGGTCGACCCGGTGACGACCCCATCTTCACCATCAACGCCGCGGCGAACGCCCGCAAGGCGCAAGGTGAGCCCGTTATCAACGCCAGTCTCGGAGCGCTCCTCGACGACGACGGCAGCCTCTCGGTGATGCCGACGGTCTTTGAGGCCTTCCAGGCGGTCCCGGCACAGCAGGCCGCTGCTTACGCGCCGATCGCGGGGGACCCACCGTTCCTTGAGGCCGTGCGCCGCGACGCGTTCGGGAGCGGATCGATGTTCGAGAACTCCGTTGCTGCAGCGACGCCGGGCGGGACCGGTGCGCTCCTCAACGCGATGATGAACTTCCTGGAGCCGGGGCAGTCGATCTACACCTCGAGCTACTACTGGAGCCCGTACCGGATCATCGCGGGTCACAACCGCCGGGGCGTCGAGACCTTCCCGATGTTCGACGGGGCGGGGGCGGGGGCGTTCCACCTCGAGGCCTTCGAGGAGGGGCTTGTCGCGCAGCTGAGGCGCCAGGGACGCGCCCTGGTGATCCTCAACTTTCCATGCCACAACCCGACGGGCTACACCCTCGACGAGAAGGAGTGGCGTGGCGTCGCCGCAGCTCTCGGGCGAGCGTCCGAGCACGGTTCAGTGGCGCTTGTCGTCGACCTCGCCTACGCCGCCTTCGGGACCCAGTCGCCCTCGTTGTGGGTCGATGCCATGGAGACGGTCTGCGATCGCGTGGCCGTCCTTGCCGCGTGGACGGCCTCGAAGTCGTTCGCCCAGTACGGCGCCCGCGTCGGGGCGCTCGTCGCCTCGATCCCCGACCCCGCGCATCGAGCGGACGTCGAGAACGCCATCTCCTACACCTGCCGGGGATCATGGTCGAACTGCAACCACCTGGGCCTGCTGGCGGTGAGCCATCTCCTCACGGATGAGGGGCTGCGGGCCAGAGTCGCAGGAGAGCGGGAAGCGCTCGTCTCCCTGCTGTCCGAGCGGGTCGACGCCTTCAACACCGCTGCGATAGCTCGTGGCCTGATCTATCCGCGCTACGAGGGGGGCTTCTTTGTCTCCGTGTTCACGCCCGACGCCACGGAGACGGCGAGAGTCGCGGCGGTGGACGGCGTCTACGTGGTTCCCATGGACGGCGCGGTACGGGTCGCGCTGTGCGCCGTCTCAAGCGCGGATGTCCCGCGCCTCGTTGATGCCGTCTCGCGTGGAGTCGACGCGGCGAACCTCTCCAAGGACAAGGCCCATGCCTGACACGATGCCCAAGAGTGCGCCAGAGAGTCCCTCCGCAGCGCTGAGCCCCGACGAGAACGCCGACGGCATCGAGCACGGCTACGGGCCCCGCGTTCACATCCTCGAGGACGCGTGGACGGCCGCAGCCACGGCGAAGCTCAGCTCGCCGGATTGCACGCACACGGAGCTGGTCCAGGCCGTCCGCGCCCTGACCGCCCGCCTCGCGACGACGGCCTTCGGGCGCGAGCTCCCGAGGGTGCGCCGGTCCGTGACCACCCGCATGGCCGAGAAGCACGGCGCGCTGGGGACCTGGGAGGGTGAGGCCCTTGACCCAGCGGCAGAGATCGTGGTCCTCGACGTCATCCGCGGCGGCATCATCCCGTCCCAGACCTGCTTCGAGTTGCTCAGCCTCGTGCACCCGATCGAATCCCTACGACTCGACCACCTCAACATGCAGCGGGTCGCCGGCGACGACGGCCGCGTGGACCGGGTCGAGCTCACCGGCAGCAAGGTCGGCGGCTCCATCGAGGGGGCGACCCTCGTCATCCCGGATCCCATGGGGGCGACCGGCGGGACCATTCTCCGCGCCCTCGATCACCTCAAGACGTCCCACGGCTTGCCGTCGAGACTCATTCTCATTCCGCTGATCTGCACGCCCGAGTTCCTGAACGCGGTTCTGGCGCTGGACGTCGATCTGTCCGTCTACACGGCCCGCGTGGATCGCGGCATGTCGACGGCAGAGGTCCTGGCTTCCCCGCTCGGGTCGCGCTGGGCAGAAGAGCGGGGTCTGGACGATGAGGACTACATTGTCCCAGGCGCCGGCGGGGTCGGCGAAGTCCTGAACCACTCCTGGGCCTGAGGCCTGGGTCTTCTCACAGCCGCCTTGTACCGCTAGGCTTCCCGCGTCCAACGGGAAACGCGGAACGAAAACGCTCCCGAACCACCCGAACCAGCTAACAGGAGAGATCAATGGCTTACGTCGTCGCCGAACCGTGCGTGAAGTGCAAGTACACCGACTGTGTCGACGTGTGCCCCGTCGACTGCTTCACGGAGGGCGAGAACTTCCTCGCCATCAACCCCGATGAGTGCATCGATTGCGGCGCGTGCGTCCCGGAGTGCCCGACCGAGGCAATCTTTGAGGAGACCGAGGTCCCCGAAAAGTGGGCCGAGTACGTCGAGCTGAACGCCCAGCTCGCGGGCTCTTGGCCCTCGATCACGGAGAAGAAGGACGCGCTGCCCGAGGCAGACGAGTTCAAGGACGTCGAGGAGAAGCGCGAGCTCCTCTCGGAATCGCCCGCCTGATCACCGCCTCATCGGTGACCTGAATCGGAGGCCGGCGACTCGTCTTGGGACGGGTCGCCGGCCTCCGTTCTTGGGCGCCAGCGTCGGTGTTGGGGCCCGTTCGGTCGGGCCGTCCAGCGGAGGTGTCTCGCGAGGCCGCTTGGCGCGTCAACCCGTAGGGTGACCCGCGCCTTCGCTCCAGAGCTCCTTCAGAACGGCGCTTGAGCGCTCGGCTACGGCGCGCACGACCTCCGGGTCGAAGGGGTCGCCCAGCCCTGCGTCCTTCACGAGCGAGCGGAAGCTCTTCGAGCCACCGGTCTCGCACAGTCGCTGGTACGCGCTCCACGCCTCGTCGGGGTCGCGGAGCGAGAGCTCCATTAGCTGCAGGGCCACGAGCTCCGCGAGGACGTAGTCGATGTAGTAGAAGGGGTACTGGTAGACGTGCAGCTGGGCCTGCCATGCCGCGCCGTCCTTCCCGTGGGGGACGGTTCCCCAGTCGCGCCAGGGGAGGTAGCGGCGCTCGACCTCGGCCCACATGGCGTGGCGGTCCAGCGCCGAGGCTTCCGGCTGGTCGTACACCCGATGCTGGAAGTGGTCGATCGCGCAGCCGTACGGCAGAAAGGCCATCTGCTGTGCGAGGTGTTCGGCGCGGAATCTGGGTGCCGCGTCGCCGAAGAACAGCTCCATCCAGGGCCAGGAGAGGAACTCGAGGGACATGGAGTGGATCTCGGCCGTCTCGGACGTGCACCGCCGCTGGTCGCCGAGCTCGAGCGCTCCGTGGCTGCTGAAGCCCTGGTAGGCGTGCCCCATCTCGTGGGTGAACACCCGGGCGTCACCTGCCGTGCCGTTGAAGTTCGCGAAGATGAACGGCACGCCAAGCGAGGGGAGGAAGGAGCAGAACCCGCCGGCGCCCTTGCCCTCGCGCGCGGCGAGATCGAGCAGGCCGTCCGCTCGCATCCGCTCGAAGAGCTCGCCGAGGCGCGTGCCGGCGGTGCGGTCGACGTCACGGAACATCTCGGTGGCGCGGTCCTCCATCCAGGGGGCATCGCCTCCAGGCGTGGGGGACTCACCGGGCCCATGAACGCCCTCATCGAAGATCGAGAGGCCATCGAGCCCCAGGGCTTCGGCCTGCCTGGACCGGATCTCTTCGACGAGCGGGACGACGTGCTCTTCGATCGCGGAGCGGAAGAGGGCGACGTCGTCGGGGCCGTAGTCCGTGCGGCGCATCCGGTCGTAGGCGAGCTCGGTGAAGGACCCGCGGCCGAGCTTGCTCGAGATGTCGTGGCGCACCCTCACGAGGTCGTCGAATTGACGGTCCAGGACCTCTCGGTGCTCCGCGCACCAGCCCCAGCGAGCCTCGGCCGCGGCGCGGCGGATGGCGCGGTCGGGGCTCGTGAGAAAGGCGGCGACGGCTGGGAGCGTCTTGAGCTCGCCCTGAAACTCGACGCGTGCCCCCCCCGTGAGCGCCATGGCCTCGCTCTGGAGACGCTGCTCCTCGGCGAGCTCGTCGCCGATGATCGGATCGAAGCTCCTGAGCTCACAGGACCAGCGCTCCAGAACGGCACCACCGAAGCGGCCGGCGAGGGCCTCGGTGAGCGGTGCCTCCAGCGCGTCGAGAGCGGCGAGGAAAACCCGTCGCGTCTCGGCCAGCGCCGCCGCCGCCTCGTCGAGCCGAGCCTTGGCTTCGCGGGCCATCCCGTCGCTCGTGTCCTGCCGGAAGCGAATCGACTGTGACGCGCTCCAGGTCTGCTGGGCCGCCATGGCCCCATCCCAGTCGAGGACGGCCTGGATGGCCTCCTCGGGGGAAGCGGAGGAGCTCAGGCGCTCGGAGGCCTGCTGCGCTAACCGCAGAGACTCGTCGAGGTCGAAGGGTGCGCCAGCGGCGGGGAGGATGGAGGCGGGAGCCGGAGGCATGGGCGGTGGGGTGAGATCAGGAGAGGCCTCGGAGGAGGCGCTTGAGCGGAGGCCGCGCGCTCGCGATGAGATCGGGAAGCAGCCGCGGGATGGACCGGGAGAGGCGGGCCGCCCGCCGGGGGCTCCCGTAGAACGCGAGCAGAGCGCGGCGCCGGAGCGCCGGGTAGTCGTCGTGCTCGTCCCCCTCGCTGGCGGTCCACGCGGGGCCGAGGTTGACGTCGCGTCCAGGGAGGAAGGCCGCCGTATGGGCAGCGGTGCTCTGGGCCCAGCGGATCGTCGCCGCCGTCTCGCCCGCGGTCTCGGTGGGGAGCCCGAGGCGGAGCTCGAGGTGGACCAGGGCCCCGCTCGACGCCTGGACACGCTCGATCCCAGCCGCCGCGGCGCGGAGGTCGATGTTGGACTTCAGGAGCCGCTGCAGGCGCCGTGAGGCGGTCACGGCATGGATCGGGAAGCGACGGACACCTGCGGCGAGGAAGGCCTCCACGACCTCCGGTGTGAGCCCGTCTCCCCGGAGGCCCCTCGGGAACTCCAGCGAGAGCGAGGCCCGCCCTGGCGCGCTGCGCAGCCTCGCGACCGCGCGAGCGATCTCGGCTGCCCGCTCGGGGCGACCGTCGAAGCCGTGGTCGGCGATGAGGAGCCGGCGGACTCCCCGACGGTGGACCAGGTCCCGGAGCTCCGCGACGACGTCTCGTACGCTGCGATCCCTGGCGGAGGATCCGAACGACTGATGACAGGTGCGGCAACCGGGCGCGCAGGCGCGGGAGGTTCGGACGGTGGCGGACCGGAGCGCCCGGCGTCCCGACCAGGCCGGCCTCAGGACCCCGCTCTCGCCGCCGCTCGCGGCGTAGCGCCGGAGGTCGACGAGGTCCCACGCGGGAGCGGCCTGCACCCTCGCGGGCCGGGCGGGAGGGCCGTTGAGCTGCGCCCCTGTGGGACCTTGCCAGCAGGCGCCTGGGACGCCGGCCCACCGGGGTTCGGCCTCTGGCTCGCCGCCATCGGCGGGGCTCCGGAGGGCGGCCTCGAGGGCCCTCGGCAAGCTCTCGTCCGCATCTCCAACCAGGGCGACGTCCGCCGCCCCGGCCGCCACGACCGCAGCAGCATCTTCGGGGCGGTCGCCCACCAACGCGATCCGGACGGGGGCGCGGCCAGTGTTCAGGCGGCGCCCAACGCCGATGAGGTCCTCGAGGCCGCCCGCTGCATTGCGGCCCCCCGCCAGCACCACGGCGGCGGCTCCGGCGGCGTGCAGCCGATCGGCGACGGCGGCTTCACCGAGGCGCTCCAACCCGCGGTCGAGGACCCCGAAGCGATCGACGCCAAGCTTCCTGAGCGTCACGTCGGAGCGAACAGCGCTCGCGGCTCCGAGGAGCTCTGTGGGAGCGAGGGTCTCGCCGTCCCGCGCCTCCTCAGCCGTGGCCGCATCGGTCAGGACGAAGGTGACGCGGAGGTGCCCCTGAAGGTTCTCACCTGCGTCCTTGGTTCCTCCGTGTGCTTCACCCATGCGGTGAGCTTAGGGATCAAGCGGGGGTCGAAACCAGCCTCGAGCGGACGACTCCGAAGGACTCTTGTCCGTGGTCAGAGGCCCGAGTGATTGACCGCCTCGACGGCGCTTCGCAAACCGCTCAGCTCGAAGGAGGTCCCCATGACGATGTCGTCTTCGTCGACCGCGCTCCAGATCGTGATCTGGGCCGGCTCATCCACTGCCTTGCGGCGGATCTCACGGATGGAGACCGGGGGCGCCTCGCCCGCGTGGAGGGACCGGAGGTTGGCGACATCCGCGATGAGTTGGATGACGTCTGAGTGGTGGACCTGGACGTCGTTGTAGTCCTCAACGAGCTCCGCCGCCTCCGCGATCCGCCTGTCGACGGGGGCCTCGCTGCTGAACTCGCGGATGCGCTGGAGGGTCGCTGGGGTGTCTCCGCCCAGGAGGAGGAGCACGTGGTCACCGGAGGTGGCCACTTTCAGGTGGAGCTTCGAGTCGCCGAGGTAGGTCTTGAAGGCCTCTCGCATCGCTGCGCGGCCGTCGAAGTCGATCCGGCGGGTGTCGAAGCGGACCGAGTAATCCTCGACGAGAGTCTCCTCGACGATGCTCCGGACGGGGAGTGCCATCTCGAAGCCCCAGGAGTCGAGGTCACACTTCGCGAGCATCAGCGAGATCGCTTCCCGGGTGCGCGCGGGGTCGGAGGAGATGAGGTAGATCGCGGCGAACGCGCGGCTCGGTCCCATCTCGAAGGAGACCGCCGCGGCGTTCTCGAAGCTGCCGAGCATCTTCAGCACCGCCGCCTGGATCGCAGCCTGCGCGGAGGGGCCCATCTCCAGGGTGGGATGGGTGAGATTCCGGGAGTCGCGGCCGTGGATGACCTCGGACTGGCAGATCACGCTCCAGGTGGCCTTGAGCCGAGAGAGCACGTCCTCCGGCTCGAAAGCGACGATCCGCGCGAAGGGATCCGACCCGTAGACGTGCCGGCTGAGGCCCTCGAGGACCCGGGACTCGATGCGCGGCCCGGTGTACTGGTCCCTGGGGGAATCCTCGTGTCCCACGAGGCGGGCATGGGCGGTGACCCGGTCCGCCTCGAGCTCGAGGCCGAAGGCGACCTCTGGGGCGCCGCGCAGCGCCTCGAAGAGCACCTCCGTGTCGAACTGCGTGACCTCGTTGCCCGCCATGTATGGACGTGCGATCCTGTACTGCTCGTTGATCTCCTCGGCCGCAGAAGAGAGGTACGGGCCGAGGACCTCGATCAGCGTCTCGGTGTCCATTCGGCCTCGCATGAACCCCTGGGGGAGCCTCTCGGTCACCTCGGCCGATCCGCGCGAATCGGGGGTCGCCGGCAGGTCCTCGTGCTGGATCAGGAGGTAGTTCCCCGGGCAGCGGGTCGCTGTGAACTGTTCGGCCGTCATGGCCGCGATCGAGCGGACGAGGGGCGCCTCGTCCGCGGCGGGGAGGATGAGGATGGTGGACTGCTCATCCGTCCCAGGGACCGGGGCGAGGGCCAGCGCGAACGGTTGGGACGAGCTCATTTTCTGCACATCCACTCCTGCCCTCAGGAATGGCGTGAGCATGTCCATGGGCTCCCACTCCACGAGGCCTTCCATGTCTCCCTCGGAGCGGAAACGGAGCACCGCCTCCTCGAGGGCGTCCATCGAGGCAAACTCGACGTACGCCGTGGCGGTGTTCGGCACGAGATCGACCAAGTCGACCGCAGCTTGCTCCAGATCGTGCGTACCAGCCGCTTGCTCTGGCCCGCCCGCCGCAGCGGAGCCGGTCGAGCCGGCCTCGGAGGTGGTCGGCTGCACGATGGGTGCCGACGCGCTGGTCGCCGTGGTGGAGCCCTCGTCGGAGCCACCGCATCCGCCAAGGATTGCGAGCGAGGCGGCCGCCGTGCAGAAGGTGACGGGAGACACGACCCAGGGGGCGCCGGTCACGTGATTCGTGGTGGGGATGGGGTTGAACATGACGGTTTCAACATGGGTCATCGGGTCTGGATTCATCGCGACTGAACGCGGACCCAGGGGCCACACCGTGTGTCCAGGGATGAGACCGAGGGGGAGACTCGCGACACCCCGTGCCAGCTCGGGTCGCCGCTCGGGGCCGCGGCGGCAGGCTCCGGGCGTTCATCCCCGCTGCGGGGCGTCTGGACGGGGCAGGGGGCGCCTGGCACGCCGCCTCGGCCTTCTTCCAGGGGGGCATCCGGCCGCACGGGCGGCACCCGCGGCTATCGTGAGCCCGCCATGCTGAAGCGCTCCCTCATGATCCTCTCGGTGCTGCTCGCCCAGCCCTCCCCGTCTCTCTCAGCCACGAACAGTTCGCCGGGCCGGGGTCGGTCGGTGCTCGAGGCCGGTCAGGACCTGGCGAAGCTCGCGGAGGGGCTCGACAGCACGAAGCCGCGGGTCCGTCATGGGGCGGTGGACGCTCTCGCTGATGTGGGGACCCTCGAGGCCTGGACCCTTGTCCTCGACCGGGGGCTGAGTGACCTCAACTCGAGGGTCGCGGACTCTGCGCAGCTGCGGCTCGGAGAGGCGCCGGCAACACCCCCGCTCCTCGAACTCCTGGAATCGCGCAGCGGTCTGGGTTCCCGCAAGGCCATCTGCCGGGTACGAGTCGCCCAGGCCCTCGGGGCGATGCCCGGGGAGGTCCCCGCTCGGTTGTTCGAGCGCGCCCTCAAGGACAAGGGACCCCAGGTCCGAAGCGCCCTCGCCGCCGCCGTGGAGCAGCGCTCGGGCTCCGGGGCGGCGTCGATCTCCGGCGGCGCCTCGGACATGAAGCGGCTCCTCAAGGCCCTCGACAAGGTGGCAACGCGGGACCGTGACTCCCGGACCCGGGCCGCCGGGGTGCTGGCGCTCGCGGCGTTCTCCACGGCTCAGGGCGTCGGCGAGGAGGAGGCAGCGGGCGCCATCTCCGACGCCCTGTCGAGTGACGACCCCCTGCTGATCTCCGCGGCGGTCTACGCGGCGGCAGAGCGCCTGAGCACCGACGAGCTTGAGGGCATCCTTTGGGCCAAGCGGAGCGGGCACGCCTCCTTCATGGCCACCGTCGCCGCGCTCGAGGAGCGGGCGGACAGGGAGAGCGCGCAGCTCCTCATTCGGCGCCTCGGAGACGAGGAGGCGCCGCTTCGACCCGCGGCGGCATGGGGCGTTGTCTGCGCCTTGCGAGAGATCTCGGGGCTGTCGATCGCAGGCTCTGCCAAGCGCTGGAAGCAGTGGGGCGACGGGCTGCCAGCAGGGAAGGTCACGCCCGTGGAGCGGCGACCGACGGCGGATGATGGTCCGACGACCACCGCGCTGTACGGCCTGAAGATTCGCGGCGACCGGGTGGCGTTCCTCGTCGACATGTCTGGCTCCATGTGGGTGGACCACCAGGGAGCGCCCCGCAAGGAGGCGGTCGACGCTGAGCTCGCCAAGGCCCTGCGGGGTCTACCTCCCACCGCTCGCTTCGACCTCGTGCCGTACTCGAAGCTCCCGGCGCCCTGGCGGGGGGAGCTCGTCGACGCGACGCCGAAGAACGTCGAGCGAGCCGTGAAGGCCTTCCGGGGCTGCGGGTTGAAGGGGGTCGGGGACCTCTGGGGCGCGCTCGAGTCCGTCCTGGTGGATCCCGAGGTGGACACGGTGGTCATCCTCACCGACGGCGCGCCGTCGGGGGGGGACCGATGGAACATCGAACTGATGGGGCGCCTCCTGGGGGGCGAGAGGCGGCTCCGGCACGTGGACGTCCAGATGGTGCTGTTCGGTTCCAGCAAGGGCCTGAAGCGGCGCTGGACCGAGGTGGTGGACGACCTGGGGGGCTCGGTCCTGAGCATCGATTGAGCGGGCTGCGGTCCGGTCGAGGCCCGGCCGAGATCGAGTCTTGATGGGGGGCCAAGTCGAGCTCAAGTGAGGGGCCCGGGGGGGGCGTGATTGGGTCGGTCGCCGGTCCACCGCAGGGCGGCTTCTGGCAAACTGTTCGCCAACTCCAACTGCTTATGAGCCTCCGAGAAGATCTGCAAGCGTCCGCCGAGGACATGCCCCACGGGAAGGTCCGCTACGCCGCCTGCGAGGGCGTGGCCCTGCTGACCCTCACCAACCCGCCCGCCAACGGCTACTCCTTCGAGATGATGAAGGACCTGGACGAGGCGATCCTGCGGGCCCGGTTCGACGGGGACGTGCACGCCATCGTCCTCGCGGGTGAGGGGGAGAAGTTCTTCTGCGCGGGCGCGGACATCTCGATGCTGGAGTCGGTCACGCCGACCTTCAAGTACGCCTTCTGTTTGCACGCCAATGAGACGATGCTCCGCCTCGAGCACACGCCGAAGATCGTGATCGCGGCGCTCGGCGGGCACTGCGTAGGGGGCGGCCTCGAGATCGCCATGAGCGCGGACCTGCGCTACGCGCGGCGCGGCTCGGGCAAGTGCGGTCTCCCCGAGGTGGCGCTCGGCGTGCTCCCGGGGACCGGCGGAACGCAGCGGATGGCGCGGGCGGTGGGAGCCTCCAAGGCCATCGAGCTGATGGCCGGCGGCGCGACCTTCGACTACGACGAGGCGGAGCGGCTCGGCCTGATCAACGGTCAGGTCGACGCAGAGGACGACGCGGCCTTTCTCGATGCTGTGCTCGAGCGGGCGGCCGGCTACTGCCCGCCCCATCGCGCGCCGATGGCCGTCGGGCTGATCAAGCGTGCGGTCCAGAGCGGCGTGGACCTTCCGCTGGAGTCGGGGCTCGCCCTCGAGCGCGAGCTGCAGCAGCGCCTCTTCACCTCCGACGACGCCAAGGAAGGGATCTCCGCCTTCGTCGAGAAGCGCGGGGCCCAGTTCAAGGGCTCGTGACCATGCGCGCGGTCCACGTCACGCGCCACGGCGGCCCTGAGGTCCTCGAGCTCGTGGACCTCCCGGTCCCCGAGCCCGGTCCGGGAGAGGTCCGCGTCAAGGTGGCGGCGATCTCGCTCAACCACCTCGACGTCTGGGTGCGGCGGGGGATGCCAGGGGTCGACATCCCGATGCCGCATGTGCCTGGCTGCGATGGGACCGGCACGGTGGACGCGCTCGGACCCGGCGTGGATATCTTCGAGGTCGGCGCGCCGGTGCTCCTCGAGCCAGGCTTCACCTTGCAGGAGGGGCCCGAGACCCGCGCGGGGTTGGATCACCTCGCGCCTGACTACGGGATCCGCGGAGAGCACGCGCCCGGCTTCGCGGCGGAGTTCGTGTGCCTGCCGGCGAGGTACCTCACGCCGCTGCCCGGCGGAGTGGACCTCGTGGAAGCGGCCGCGCTCCCGCTCGTCTTCCTGACCGCATGGGGGATGCTCGTGACCCGCGCGGAGGCCCAGGCCTCCGAGAGGGTGCTTGTCATCGGGGCGGCATCCGGGGTGGGCTCGGCCGCGATTCAGCTGGCGCGGGCGCGCGGCTGCCGGGTGGCAGCCACCGCAGGCTCCGACGCCAAGCGTGCGCTCGGGCGGGCGCTGGGCGCGGAGGAGGTGTTCGACCACGGCGATCCCCAGTGGAGCCGCGCCGCCAAGGCCTTCTCGCCTGATGGGTTTGATGTGGTCATCGAGCACGTGGGGCCTGCGACCTGGGACAGCTCCATGAGGCTCCTGGCTCGCCGCGGGCGGCTCGTGACCTGCGGCGGCACCACCGGCCCGAAGGTCAGCGTGACGCTCCCGCACCTTTTCATGAAGAACCAGTCTGTGCTGGGCTCCACCATGGGCCCACGTTCAGCCCTCCCCGAGATCCTCTCGGGCGTCGAGCGGGGGGACCTCCGGCCGGTCCTGGACCGCTCGCTGCCCGTGGAGTCCATCCGCCAAGCCCACCAGCTACTCGAAGACCGTGAGGTCGTCGGCAAGCTCGTCCTGACTTTCTGATTCGCCAGAGCGACCCCATGTCTGATCAAGATCACGCCGCAGCCATCCAGCGTGCCGCCGTCCTCGGCGCCGGCACGATGGGGCACGGCATCGCCCAGGTGCTCGCCATGAGCGGCATCGAGACCTGCCTCTTCGATATCTCCGAGGAGGCGGTCGCCGACGGCCTCGCCAAGATCGCGGGCAACCTCGACAAGGGCGTGGCCCGTGGGAAAGTCAGCGAGGAGGACAAGGCGGGCGCGGTCGCCCGGCTCTCCGGCGCAGTCGACCTAGAGCGAGCCATCGAGGGGGTGCAGGTCGTCGTGGAGGCCGTGCCCGAGCGCATGGACCTCAAGCGCGATCTCTTCGGACGGCTCGGCGCCGCGCTCGGTCCGGAGGTCCTGCTCGCCACCAACACCTCGTCGCTCTCCATCACGGAGATCGCCGACGCCGCGGAGCACCCTGAGCGCGTTGTCGGGATGCACTTCTTCAACCCGGTGCACATCATGAAGCTCGTCGAAGTTGTCCGCACAGGGCGCTCTTCCGACGAGGCGGCAGAGACCGCGATCGCCCTCGCGAGGCGCATGGGTAAGGAACCCATCGACGTGCGCGACGCGCCCGGCTTCGCGTCCTCCCGACTGGGCATCGCCATCGGCATGGAGGCCATCCGGATGGTGGAGGAGAAGGTCGCCAGCGCCGAGGACATCGACAAGGCGATGGTGCTCGGCTACGGCTTCCCCATGGGACCGCTCAAGCTCACGGACCTCGTGGGCCTCGACGTGCGCCTGGCGATCGCGGAGTACCTCTCCGGAGAGCTCGGAGACCGCTTCTCCCCGCCCGCGCTACTGCGCGAGATGGTGGAGCGCGGCGAGCTCGGCAAGAAGTCGGGCAAGGGCTTCTACGACTGGGAGGTGAGCCGTGGTTGAGGGAGATGTTGCCGCTGGCGCCGGTGGTTCCGGCGGGCCGCCCCGCTGGATGGTCCTGACGGGCTGCGGCTGCCTGCTGCCGGGCTTCCTGATCGTGGCCACCATCGCGTGGTCCATGCAGCTGTTCGGGCAGCTGATCAACAAGAGCGAGGCCTGGCGTCAGCTCGGTGAGCTGGTTGCTTTCGACGAGTCGGCGCGCGGCGTGCCCACGGGCGAAGAGGACAATCCGAACACGCCGGTCGACGAGTCCAGAGACCCCGCGATCTTCGAGCTGATGCTCGGCGGAGACATCCCCTTCTCGGGCGGCGTCGAGGCCTACTGGTTCGGACGCGCCGTCCCGAGCCCTGAGGAGCGGGACCGGACCTATGGAGAGGACGCGATGAGCGTGACCTTCCTCAAGCTCCCGTCGGACCAGGCCGAGGCCGCGACTGCGGCCGCACCGGGGACGCCGACCCACGAGGACATGACGGTGACCGTCCAGGGGGAAGTGCTCCGTGGCCGCCGCCTGCCCGAGATGGTCAGCGACGAGATCTACTTCAAGATCTCGGGGCTCGAGGAGGTGCGTGGGGCAGGCGCCGCCGTCTGGCTGCGCGAGCGCTTCACCGTTCCCGAGGAAGAGGGCGAGGAGTTTGACCTGATCCTCTTCTTCCAGCGGCCTGGGTCCAGCCAGCCGGTCACGGACGCGGACATTCAGGAGTTCCTCGAGCCCTTCCACGTGGCGGAGCTCCTCGAGGAGACTCCCGATGGAACCGTGCCCGCGGAGGGCGCTGAGGGGACCGACGAGACCGACGAGATCGGTGGTGCGGACGAGTCCGACGAGTCCGACGGAGCGGACGGTCGGTGACGGACCCGGAGGAGTCAGCCGGCGGGCCCCTGCAGCAGGCGCAGGGCGCGGGCGGCGGTGAGGACCGCGCCTCTGCGCTGCGGGTCCTCGCGGTCGGGGCGCTCCTCTTGCTCCTCGCCGCGGCGGGCGGCTTGTTGCTTCTCCCCGGGGATTCCACCCTTGAGCCGGACGACTTCCTCGCGGAGGTGTTCGCTGAGGTGACGACGCCCCTCCTCGGCGGCCTCGTGGTCGACGAGGGGCGGCGGCTCCCGACGGGCGAGAGGCTCGTGCGCTTTGCGGCCGAGACGCCGGTATCGGGCGGAGTCGTGGAGCTGACGATCATCGAGGTTCCCAGCGCGCGCGGCGAAGCCGTCCTCAAGGAGCAGCTCACCGGCCTCCGCTTTGAGTCCAGCGACATGGGGGGGGGGCGAGGCGGCTCCGGTCGCGGCGGGCCCGGCGCATTCGGTGGAAGCTGGGGTAAGAAGAAGCCCTCCTACAAGCTCCGGGAGAAGGGGACCTTCCGCTGGCACGGATACGACGCGGACTTTGCGCGGCTCTGGCACCCGGTTGAACCGGCGCCCACGGCTGGAGGAGATCGCGAGGCGGGAGTGGAGACGGGCGTGGCGGAGGAGGCGGCCGGCTACGAGACGGTCCGGGTCAACCTCTCCACTGGCGGGCGCTGCCTGCTCGCTTACCTGCGCTTCGATGAGGGGCAGGCCGCGACGCAGGAGAGCGCGGCGGCGATCCTCTCGAGCCTCCGTCCGGTGGACCAGTAGTCCGCCGCGCCCGCCTGCGGGGCCCCATCGCGAAGGGCCCGTCCTGGAGGCGTCCGCGGAGCTCGCGATTCGGACTCCGCGACCTCAGCGCGGCCGAAGGGCGCGTTCGAGGACCTCGGCGAGGTGGAGGACCTCGACCTCCTTTCCCGTCTTGCCCACGCCGATTTGCCACTGCTGGTGGCACCCGGGGTTGGCGGTGACGAGGGTCTTCGCGCCGGTCTGATCGAGGCTCTCGAGCTTGGGATCGAGTACGTCGAGGGAGTCCTGCGGGCGCAGGACCGTGTAGATCCCGGCCGAGCCGCAACAGGAGTCCGCGCCGGACATCTCGACCCGTTCTAGCCCTGGGACCAAGTCGAGGAGCTGACGCGGCTGCTCCCGTACGCCTTGGCCGTGGCAGAGGTGGCAAGGGTCGTCCCAGGTCACCGGCCCCTTGATCCCGTGTCCGTCACAGAGCTCCTCCTGCAGGCGCGCCGTGGCCTCGGGGGCAGCGAGTTCCTCAGTCAGGTCGACGACTCGCGCGGCGAACGACGAGGCCCGGTCTCGCCACTCGGGGTCGTTGGCGAGCAGGCGGCCGTACTCCTTCATGTGCGCACCGCACCCGGCGCTGTCGATGACCACCGGCGCCGAGCCGTGGACCTCGTCGAATTGAGCGATGGTCTTGCGTGCGAGATCCTCGGCCTGGTCGAGCTCGCCGTTGTGGGCGTGCAGTGCGCCGCAGCACACGTGCTTGGGGACGGAGCGGACCTCGCGACCGGTGGCGGCGAGGACGTCCGTCATGGCACGGTTCACCCGGCCGAAGAGCTCGGGCATCACGCAGCCGTCGAGGACGAGCACGGTGCCGCGTTCCGCTCCCTTCGCCGGGGTCACCGGGGGGAGAGGGCGCCGCTCGTGGGCGTCGGGGACGCGCGGTAGGTTGCGGAAGATCTGGCCGCGGAGGCCCAACAGCGGGCTGGTCAAGGCGTCCAGCCGGAGGAGCTGCACGGCGCGCAGCCCCATGGCGGCGAGGCGCAGGCCAGCGCGGCGAACGAGGATCCCGCGGAAGCCGACCCAGCGAGCGATCCGCGCGAGGGGGCCAGGCGGCCGGCGTTCGAGGAGCGCGCCGCGGCTGAACTCCATCATGGCGCCGAACTCGACGCCTGCCGGGCAGACGCTCTCGCAGTGGCGGCACACGAGGCAGAAGTTCATCTCGTCCTCGAACGTCGCGTCGGGCTCGGCGCGGCCCTCGGCCACGGCGCGCATCAGGTGGATACGTCCCCGCGGGCTCGAGGTCTCAGAGCCGGTGAGCTGATACGTGGGGCAGGTGGTGAGGCAGAGGCCGCAATGGATGCAGTCCAGGGCCCGCGCGTGATCCACGAGGGTCTCGCGGCTCATGGGGTGGGGGCGCTCGTGGCCCGCGTCTGGGCTCGTGCTGGTGCTGGACATGGCGGTGGGGACGATCCGGCGGGCGCCGGTCGCGGTAGAGCGGTTCAGGAGCGGGCGGGGAAGTCCCGGGTCTGGAAGAGCCCCGCGGGGTCGTAGGCGTTCACGAGCCGCTGGGCCCAGCGTGACTCTGGTCCAGATGCAGCCGGGTCAGCCTGAGTGGGGTCAGCCTGAGTGGGGTGAGCCGGGGTGGGGTGAGCCGGGGTCGGACCAGCCTGAGCAGAGCCGTGGGGATCGTTGCCCGTGGAGAAAGAAGCACGGAGCGGTTCAGGGAGCGCGCCGCGGACGCTCAGCTCCGCGTCGAGCGAGGCGGGCCATGACGAGGCTCCGGAGACGAGGGCCTCTGGGATGTCAACCTGCGCGACGCCCGGCTGAACGACGGCACCGAGCAGATCTCCCATGGCTTCTTCGAGCGCGGAGACCACTCCGGCGACGCGGGAGGGGACCGTCGAGAGGCGGGCCGTCGCCGCCACTTCCCCGGCCAGGTGGAAGGCCACGGCGCCTGGGCCAGGGTCGTGCTCGGTGAGCCCCACGAGCAGCTCCTCGAGTCGCCGCCGGTCGGCCTCCACCTGGCGGCCCCGACCGGAGAGCAGGACGTGCACCACTCGGTCGCGGACGAAGAGCGCCTGCTCGCGGATCTTCGGTGCGCGGCGGATCGAGAGGGCGAGCTCCACGGCCTCGGTGGCTGAGGCGCAGGGGCCCGAGGTGAGGTACTGCTCGGCTTCGGGGGTCGGCATCAGCCGCATGGACGCCTCGACGATGGGGCCGAAGATCCCACGCCCACCGGCATGGAGCCGGTGCAGGTCGAAGCCGGTGACGTTCTTCACGAGTCGACCCCCGGACCGCAGCTGGCGACCGGAACCATCGATCATGCGCATGCCGAGGAGGTGATGCTTGATCGGGCCCAGGCTGTGCCGATCCAGGCCGGAGCGCCCTGCCGCCAGCACGCCGCCGAGCGTGCTCTCGCTGAAGATCGCAGGGGTCAGCCGGTGGCCCCCTGCGGCCACGGTTGCACGGAGGACGGAGATGTCGGCGCCTGCGAGCGCGGTGAGGGTGCCATCCCCCGGGACATACTCGACCACGCCGCTGGCGGGCCCGTCGCCGAGCAGCGTCCGCATCGAGAGCTGGAGGAAGCTTGCAGGCGCGAGACTCGCGTCGGGACGGCACCAGCTCAGTTGACCGCCGTGACCCACGGGGACGACGCGTACCGCCGCTCCGCCGGCGCTGCCTGCGAGGGCGGCGATGAGCGCCGCGAGGGAGCTCTCGGTCCTGGGTCGGGCGATCGGACCGCCGCCAATTCCTCCCGCGGCGTCGAACTCGACGCCTGCCTCCTTGCACGCGCGGTGGAGGACCTCCACGTCCAGCGCGCCGAGGGTGTTGGTCTCGGTGCTCATCGAGCGCCCTCTGCCGCTGGGGCGCTCGCCGAGCCGTTCATCGGAAGCGGCCGGGTGTGGATCTCCCTGCAGCCGCGAACCGGGAGCA
Organism: uncultured bacterium; assembly: GCA_938083085.1. Classification (GTDB taxonomy): domain Bacteria; phylum Planctomycetota; class UBA1135; order UBA1135; genus Saltatorellus. Next base: position 23,872 of record CALLKX010000015.1, on the reverse strand, counting down.
TCTTGCCCGGGTTCCAGAAGGCGTCGGGATCGAAGGCGCCCCGGAGCTCGTCCATGGCCGCGAGGTCGTCGTCGCTGAAGACCAGGCACATCTCGTCCTGCTTCTCGAGTCCGATCCCGTGCTCGCCGGTCAGGGAGCCGCCGGCCTGAACACAGGCCTCCATGATGATCCGGCCGGCCTCGAGCACGCGCCGGACCTCGTCGGCATCTCGGCGGTCGTAGGAGATGTTCGGGTGGAGGTTCCCGTCGCCGGCGTGGAAGACGTTAGCGAGCTTGAGGTCACGTTCGCGGCAGGCCACCGTCGCCGCGGAGACGATCTCTCGCAGGCGGGTCCTGGGCGCCACGACGTCCGCGACGTAGAGGTCCGGGGCGATCCGGCCCATCGCGCCGAAGGCGCCCTTACGGCCCGCCCAGAGCCGCTTGCGCTCGACCGGGTCGGTGGTCCTCCGCGTGTCGAAGGCTCCAAGGGCGCGCGCGACCTCGATGACGTCGGCGCTCGTGGCATCGACCTCCTCATCGCCGCCCTCGACCTCGACCAGCATCACGGCCTCGGCGTTGTCGGGGTAGCCAGCCCGGAGGACGCTCGCCTCCACGGCCTCGATGGTCAGCCGATCCAGGATCTCGATGGCGGAGGGCTCAAGCCGGCGGGCGATCATCTCGCTGACGGCGTCACAGCAATCGTCGAGTGACTCGAACAGGCAGAGCAGCGTCTCGACCTTCTCGGGTCTCGGGAGCAACTGCACGGTCACCTCGGTGACGAGACCGAGCATGCCCTCGCTCCCAACGATAGGTCCGAGGAGGTCCAGACCTCCGTCGCCCGTGGCGCCTGGGCCGCCGAGTTCGATGACCTCTCCCTCGCTGTCCACCATGGTCAGGCCGAGCACATGCCGGTTCGTGGACCCGTACTTGAAGCCGTGGGGGCCGCCGGAGTTGTTGCCCACGTTGCCGCCGATGGTGCAGGCCGTTTGGCTGGAGGGGTCGGGCCCGTAGAAGAGCCCGGCGTCAGCGCAGGCCGCCGTCAGGTGGACGTTGACCACGCCCGCCTGGACCCGCGCGTAGCGGTCCTCTGCGTTCACCTCGATGACGTCTCGCATGCGGGCGGTCCCGACGATCGCGCCGTTCTCGACGGGGCGCGCGCCACCGCTCAGGCCGGTTCCGGCGCCGCGGGGCACCACGACAAGGCCCGCCTCCCTGATGACCTTGATCGCAGCCGCCGCTTCCTCGGTCGTGCGGGGGAGGACGATGACCTCCGCGTTGGCGCGCTGGAGCATGAACGCATCCGACTCATACGCGGCGCGCGCGGTGGCGTCGGTGCGGACCCCCTTCTTGCCCACGATCCGCTCGAGCTCGGCCTGGTGCCGACGCGAGAGCTGCTTCCTTTGGCTGCCCATGGGCAAGATCTTAGGCCAACGGGCTGTGCGCGCGAGCCCCTCGCGGCCCGAAGGCTCCGGGCCGGCGCGGACTCAGTTGCTCTGGCGGCGCCGGGCCGCAGCGCCGGTGAGGCTGAGCCTGGCGGCGCCGATCCACCCAGCGTCGGAGCCCAGCGCCGCTGGCACGATCCTCGCGGACCCGCTGCCATAGCGCTGCTCGGCCATGAGCTGCTCGGTGCCAGGGAGCAGCACGTCGAGGGCGGCTCCGAAGCCCCCGCCGATGACGAAGAACGAGATATCGAAGAGCGTGACGAGGGTCGAGAGGCCCGACCCGAGGTCGCGGCCGATCTCGTGCATGAGGCGCCGCTCCGGGCCGTCGGCGTCGCGGGCGGCCTGCGCGAGGACCGGCAGGTCGTCTGTGAGGCCCGCGGCCCGAGCGCGGCGCTTGGCCGCGCTCGCCGAGACGAGGCGCTCCAGGCAGCCATAGGAGCCGCACGGACAGGTGAGCTCATCGTGATAGGCGCCGTCATAGAGGCTCCCGCTCGGCTTCGGGAAGATCACCGTGTGCCCGATCTCTCCGGCGTTGCCTCCGGGGCCGACGAAGAGCTCGTCAGCCAGCACGATGCCGCCGCCGACGCCGGTCCCCAGGGTCAGGAGCGCCATGCTGTCCTCTGTCCTGCCTGCGCCGAGCCACTGTTCCCCGAACGCGGCGACGTTGGCGTCGTTCTCGACGAGGACCTGCCGACCTCCGAGGCCTCGCGCGACGCCGCCGGAGAGGCTCTCACCCACGAGGTTCGGCATGTTGGCGCTCGCCAGCACGGTCCCGGTGGGGCGGTCGAAGAGCCCCGCACACCCGACGCCGATGCGCTCTGCCTCGGCGCCCGCCGCGGCCTCGAGCTCAAGCACCAGCTCCGCGGCACTCTCGAAGATCGTCTCGGCCGGAAGGTCTGCCGCGAAAGGGCGCAGCCCGCGCGCCAGGACCTCACCGGTTGAGGAACGGACGGCGCCTCCCTTGATCGACATCCCACCGAAGTCGAGCCCGATCAGTAGCTGGTCCGCCATCGGGATCTCGTCAGGGCTTGTTGGCCTTGATGACCCGTCCCAGCTTGCGGTAGGCCTTCATGTACTCGCGCCCTGTCTCCGCCCAGGAGAAGTCCTGATCCATGCAGCGCTTGAGGATGACCTTCCAGTCCGCCGCCTTCTTGTAGATCGCACGGGCCTGGTCGACGGCCTCGACGAGGGCCGAGGAGTCGTAGCGCTCGAAGAGAATGCTGGTGCCCTTCTTCGGCGAGGCGGTCAGGTCGACGAGGGTGTCCTCGAGGCCGCTGTGCGCGTAGGCCATCGGGACCACGCCGTAGCGGAGGGCGATGGCGGCGAGGGCGTTGGTCGCGTGGTAGTGGCCTGGCAGGAGCAGGATGTCTGCGCCGGCGAGGAGGGTGTGAGCTGTCCCGACGTCGTATCCCTCGATGACCCTGCAGCAGCCCGCAAAGGTCTGCTCGATGGTGTGGAGCCGCTCCACGATCTCGGGGGGGCCGGGCCCCATGAGGACAAGCTGGACGTTCCGCTCCAGGATCGGCGTGAGCGACTCGGCGAGAATGTCGAATCCGCTGTCCGCGTCAAAGCGGCCGATCACTGCGACCACCGGCGTGCGCGGGGCGACGTCGAGCTTCAGGCCTTCCTGGAGCCGTGCCTTGCACTTCCGCTTGCCGGGGACGTCCTTCTGCTCGGGCGAGAAGTTCTGCGCAAGCAGCGGGTCGGTCGCCGGGTTCCAGGTGCGGTAGTCGATGCCGCTCTGGACTCCGACCAGGTCCTTGACCCTGCGCTTGAAGGTGTCCTCGAGGCCGTCGCCGCGGTCGGAGTTCACGAACTCCTTCGCCTTGCTGTTGGAGCTCGTGCCGACCAGCGTTGCGAACTCCGCGCCGGCCTTGAGGTAGTTCACGCGACCGCCGAGGGCCACGCCCTCGACATTGCGAAAGTACTCGTGGGGGATCCCGACCTTGGGCAGGATCTCGCGCTCGAAGGACCCCTGCATGGCGAGGTTCTGGATGCCGAAGAATGTGCCCGGCTTGGCCGCGGGGTGCTCGCGCCCGGCGTACTCAAGCTGCTGCACCAGGGGGATGAGGCCCGAGGTCCAGTCCAGGCAGTGGATCACGTCCGGGGTGAACGCCAGCGGGCCAAAGCCCTCGAGTACGGCTCGGGCGAAGATCGAGTAGCGGCGCCAGTTGTCGGCGTAGGGCCCATCCTCATCGCCATAGGGGTGGCGATTGCGATAGAGCGTCTCGTGATCGATCAAGTGGACCGTCAGCCCGTCGATGTACCCCGTTCGAATCGTGATGGGGGTGCGCCCCGAACCATCGCGGATCCGCAGCAGCGCGCTCTCCTCGAGCGGCCCCAGGGACTCGATGTCGATGTCCTTCGAGAAGGGGAGGAACACTCGTACCTCTGCGCCCAGGCTCTGCAGCGTGCGCGGGAGCACCTCGGCGATCTCAGCAAGCTGGGTACGCCGGACGAGTGACTTGAGTTCGGGAGTCGCGAACGCGATCTTCACGTCCGGAGGGGGCGCGGGTCGTTGCGGGCGGGGGAGTGCGTAACGCTCGTACCAGTCGGTCCTTGCGCTTGCGCCCGCAAGGTTAGACGCCAGGGCCCCTGAAGCCCTAGGTGCTGGGCCTGCATGCGGCCTTAAGTGCCTTCAAGGTAGCGCCTTGCGCTACCTTGATCCCAGCGATTGCTCGTAGGCTGCGATCGCCTCGGGGAGCGCCTCGCGAATCTGCTCGATCCGCCGCTCGTCGGAGGGGTGGGTGGAGAAGAGCTCGAAGGGCGCGGGCCCCGAGGCCGAACTCATGCGCTCCCAGAACCCCACCGCGGCGCGGGGGTCATAGCCAGCGCGCGCCATGTACATCAGCCCGCGTGTGTCGGCCTCGATCTCAGCGTCACGCCCGAACGGCAGGCTCACCAGAAGGTGGGCTGCGTCCGAGGCGAGGGCTTCGGTCTGCTCCTTGCTCACGGCGTCCTCGCTGTAGGCCTCGGCCCCGGCCTCGATGAGCTGGGTCAGGAGGTCCTGGCGGGTCAAGCGCTCGGTTCCATGGCGGAGGGTCGCGTGGGCAATCTCGTGGCTCATCACGACGGCGAGGCCCGTCTCGTCCCCGGCGATCGGAAGGATGCCGGTGAAGACCGCCATCTTGCCGCCGGGCAAGCACCAGGCGTTGACGACCTCGTCCTGCTCGACGAGCCGTACCTCCCAATCAAACTGGTTGGCGATCTCGGGGTCGAGCTCCCTGGCCGCGGCGACGAGCCGCTGCGTCAAGCGATCCACCATCCGATGATCTGCTCCGCGGTTGACGATCGTCTCCCCTGCGAGAAGCTCGGGGTAGGCCTCCGCGCCGAGGGTCGCGTCGTCGCTCACCTGGTAGTGGTTGAGGTTCCCGAGGAGGCCGCAGGCGGGGAGGAGCCCGATCGCAAGGGCTGCAGCAGACGCCTTGGCGAGGAGTGAGGCGATTGGATTCATTGGCCTGGGCGTGGGGCGTGGATGACGGGAGACGCGAAGGAGGTCAATATATCAGCCTCATCGCCGTTCGCCGCCGGACGTCTCCTCGCACCCCTTCGACCAAGCCCCATGACTTCCAAGCCGCTCGTACTTCTCGTCCTCGATGGTTGGGGACAGCGCAAAGAGCGAGAGTCCAACGCGATCGTGGAGGGCGCCCCGTACTTTCAGGAGCTTCTCGCCGAGCATCCGGGGACCCTCCTGACCGCCTGCGGGTCAGAGGTGGGCCTCCCTCTGGGAGTCATGGGCAACAGCGAGGTCGGGCACACCAACCTCGGTGCAGGGCGGGTCGTCTACCAGGATGTCAGCCGGATCGACAAGTCCATCGAGGACGGAGAGTTCGCGCGCAATGCGGCCTTCAGGGAGCTGATGGCCGACGTCCGATCCAGGGGCAAGACGCTCCACCTTCTTGGGCTGCTGAGCAACGGGATGGTCCATGCCAGCGACCACCACCTCCGGACGCTCCTGCAGATGGCGGCCGACGAGGGACTCGGGCGGGACCAGGTGCTGGTGCACGCGATCACGGACGGGCGGGACACGCCGCCGAAGTCGGGAGTGGGGTTCCTCGAGGCCCTCGAGGCGGCCTGCGAAGCGGCCGGCGTCGGCCGTATCGCCAGCGTCATTGGCCGCTATCACGCCATGGACCGGGACAAGCGCTGGGATCGGGTTGAGCGCGCCTACCGCTTGCTCGTGAGCGGTGAAGGCGATCGATTCGACTCGGCGCTCGCCGCGATTCACGCGTCGTATGAGGCCGGGGTGACCGACGAGTTTGTCGAGCCCGCCGTGATCGGCGCTCGGGGGACGGGCCGCCTCGAGGACGGTGATGGCGTGCTGCTCTTCAACTACCGCGCGGATCGAATGCGAGAGATCACGGACGCGTTGGTTCAGGAGGGCTTCGACGGGTTCGAGCGTGGCGCCAGCGCGCCAGCCGTCCAGGCCGCGTCGATGACGCAGTATCGCGATGACATCGACATCCCCGTCGCCTTCCCGCCGATCGATCTGAGTGGCATCTTCCCGGAGTTGGTGAGCGCTGCGGGGCTCCGTCAGGAGCGGATCGCCGAGACGGAGAAGTACGCTCACGTGACCTACTTCTTCTCAGGTGGGCGAGAGGCGCCCTACGACGGCGAGACGCGCACGCTGGTGCAGAGCCCTAGGGTGGCCACGTACGACCTCGCCCCGCAGATGAGCGCGAGGGAGGTGACCGACGCCATCCTCTCAAGCCTCGGCAAGGGAGAGACCGACGTCTACATCGTCAACTTCGCCAACGCGGACATGGTCGGGCACACCGGGATCTACGAGGCTGCTCTCAAGGCGGTCGAGACGGTCGATGGGTGCCTGAAGGAGATCGTGCCCGCGGTCCGGGCCCGGGGCGGGACCGTGGCGATCACTGCCGATCACGGGAACTCGGAACAGCTCTGGGATGCCTCCACGGACCAGCCACATACGGCCCATACCCTGAACAAGGTGCCGTTCGTCCTGATTGGAGATGGGGTCCGGGGCGCCCGGATGCGGGAGCACGGGGTGCTCGCGGACGTGGCTCCGACCCTCCTGGAGATCATGGGGGTCGAAAAACACCCGCTGATGGATGGGACCTCCCTGGTGCTCGAATAGCCCTAAGGGCGGCGTGTAGGGGGGGCGTGTCCCGATTTGGGCGGGAGCCAGCAGGCCGGCGGGCACTCTCCGGGGCCGATCTCGTGGTGGCTTCCCAGAGCTTGGTACCCTTTGTCGTCATCGCTCGCCCTCCTCTAATTTCCCCCTCGCGCAGGATCTCCTCGCCCCTCGGGTGAAGGGTCCTCGGTCACCTCTAATGGCGCCGAATATTCTCTCCACGGCACTTCGCCTCGCATCGCTGATGTGGGTGGCGCTGCTGGCGGCCCCGCACGCCGCGGCCGCGCCGCAGGCGCTTTCCCGGCTCTTCGTGCCGCCGACGCCGGATGAGATCGAGGACGTGCGGGATGACTGGATGGCGCGGACCGTCGACATCGACGGCTTTCAATTGGAGGCCACGGGTCTTGGCTCGGCGAACGAGCGCGTGGACATCATCAGTCACCTTTCGGGGGGCAATCGACACTACGCCGCGGTGCGCTTCCCGCTCAACTACGAGCCCGGGATGCCCCATGCGGCGCTGATCCTCTGCCATGGAGGACTGATCGGAGTCTCGGTCGACGAGGCCGCGAACCTCCTCTCGACGTTCCCCGGTCAATGCGTCGATGACGAGTACTTCATCCTGATTCCGTCCTTTCGCGGCGAGACCCTGACGAGCTCATTCGCAGGCCCGTTCCTCTCGGGAGGAGCCAAGAGCTATGCGGATCGCGACGTCGACGATGCGCGTTCCATGCTGTCGACCGTCCTGGCACAGACGGAGTACTCCGACATCGACGACGCTCGGGTCGCGGCTTGGGGTATCAGCCGGGGCGGGGCGGCGGCGATGCTCCTCAAGGTCCGCGACCCAAGGGTCCGCCGCGTGGCGGACCTCTTTGGATTCACGGACCTCAGCCTCCCCAGCGTCCAAGCGGAGGCCGCGGACATCGTCAACAACGGCGCCACTCCGACCGGGATGGGCCGCGTGATCTACGAGGCGTCCGTCGAGCCCTGGCTCAGCGGCGCGATGACCCTTGAGGAGGCCCGCCTCGCCTGGATCCGGCGTTCCGTCGCCTGGTTCCCGGAAGGCCTCGCTCCAATCCAGGTCCATCACGGGCTCCAGGACCTCGCGGTCGAGCCGGCGCACTCGGTGCTCCTCCTGGACCGCCTGAGCGCGCTCGGCCCCCGTCCCGGTGACGTCGAGGCCTTCTTCTATCCCAACGGTGCTCACGGGCTCAACTCGCTCATCGGGCAGGGACCTCGCGTGGAGGCCTTCCTGTGCAACCTCCAACTTGGCCCGAGCGGGTACTGCGGCCCCATGACCGAGAGCGTGTCGGGCGGCGTCGCCACGGCGGATTACCGCGGCTCGAATTCTGTCTCACGGAACGACCTGCTCTTCGTCGTCAACAACGCCCCGGCGGGGTCGGCGGGGATGGTCTTCCTGGCCCCCGCGCCAGGCTACTTCCCGAGCGGCGGCGGCTACGTCTGCGTGGGCGGTGGGGCGACACGTGTCGGGTTCGGCGGGATCGACGCCCAGGGGGGCTTCGAACTGCGCATCGACCTCCAGAGCAACCACCCCGCCGTGAGCAGCTTCCTGACCGTCGGGTCCAGCGCGTACCTGCAGTTGGTTTACCGTGACCTTGGGAACGGGAACGGCAACTGGAACTTCTCCAACGGGCTCGTCGTACCGTTGGTCCCCTGACCCGAGGGCCTCACTTACCCAGGCCATCTGGTCTGCTCGCCCTGGACGTACGTCTGGCGCTGTGAGGCATCTGCGACGACCACGGGCCCCGTCCGGTGGAGGCGCCGGTCGCGTCAGTCAGAGATGCGGTACCAGAGCATGCCCACGTACTCGTGGAGCGCCCAGGAGGAGTCTCGCATGGACCTGGCCCTGGGGATGAGCCCTCGGATGATCTGGCTCGGCGCCGGGTGGGCTCCGGTTGGAGCGGGCAGCACGTCGACGCCCTCCCGCTCAAAGGCCTCCACTGACCTCGGCATGTGCCAGGCGTTGGTCACCACCGCCGCTCGTGTGTAGCCACGCTGGTTCATCAGGCGGGCCACGCCGCGGGCGTTGCCCCGCGTGGTCTTCGCGTCGTCTTCGGTCCACGCCACCGTGACGCCGAGCTCGTCCTCGACATAGTCCCGGAGCACGTGGCTGGCGGGCCTCCGGTCGGGTCGAAGCACACCGCCGGTGATCACCAAGGGGAGACCCGTGCGTCGAGATAGGTGCGCTCCGTAACGGCAGCGGAGCTGACTCAGGGCGCCGGGTTGGTCGGACCCGTACTCGGGCGGATCGCAGTCGACGTCCCCAGCGAGGACAACAATCACGTCGGCGTCTATCGAGTCGGCCGCGGGGTCGAGGCTCGGGAAGCTCTGCAGCCCGTCGAGGAGCAAGAAGGAGACGAGGGGCAGCGAGAGCGTGACGGAGAGGAGCGCGCCGGAGGCTGCGAGGGCGGTCGCCGCACCCCTCACCAGCGGCCGCCGAGCACGCCAGCGTAGGACGAGGCCCGCGAGGACCATCAGGTACAGCCCTGTGGGGGGCATGAGCATGTTCTCGAGCAACCACTTCACGGGAGAGGAGATCGGACGTTGCCGAGCCGAAGACCCCACCTGATCTCAGGAAATGCCGCGATCTACCGGCGCGAGGTGGATCAGAAGTAGGTGGCGCGCTGCTCGCGCCTGAGGCCGTCCCGCTCCTCCTGGGTCGCGACGAGGGAGACCGCGGCCTGGTCACTGGCGCCGAGGTGTTCGAAGTTCCTGCGCGCGGACCGGAGGGTGATGTGGTTCAGCGAGGAGACCTCGTCGAGGGCCTCGAGGCCGGTGCCGTCATCTTCCCAGTAGCACACGGGGCAGACCTCGTGGCTCCCCCGGTGGCGAAGCGTGTAGTAGTCGCAGCAGGGGCACTGCGCGGACCCCTCGGGGATCACCGTTCGCCCTCTTTCCCGTCCCGAGTACCGGCCTTCTCAACGGGGACACCTGCGGCCTCGAAGGCTCTCGCCATCGGCTTGAGATGCGCCTCGTATGGCCTCCAGCGATCCACGGAACTCGCGTAGATCGGCTGCCGGACCTGGGTCGCGCTCGCGGTCTGGACGGCGCGCTCCGTCTCGTGGAAGGCGAGGCAGGCGTCGTCCCAGGGGAGCCCCGCGAATTCGACCATCCGCCGCGCCGTCCCCTCGAGGTCCTCGACAAGGTCCTCGTAGTCGACCTGGAGGATCGTCCCGGGAGTCACTGACTCCCAGTGGTCACAGAGCCGGTGGGTGAGAGCGTATGTGCTGGCGATCTCCTTGATGTCGTAGGCGTAGGGGATCGTCGAGGTGAACAGGGTCCGGAAGATCCCGAAGCCGTTGTCCATCGGGGCGCGGCGCACGTGGATGAAGCGCGCGCCAGGGAGGGCGCGGCGCAGCAGGCCGACCTGCAGGAAGTTGGTCAGGAACTTGTCCACGATCACCTCCGCGTTCGGCGCCATTCCGCGGAGCTCCGCCGCGTACCGCTCGCCGAGGTCGACGAGGTCCGCTTCGCCCAAGCCCGCCGTCGCGGCGACCCGCTCTCGGGCGGGCGCGTTCAGCTGGCCGATCACACGCGGAAGAGCGGGGACCTCTCCCACGCCCTCCACGCTCGGGTGGCTGGAGAGGATCTGCTCCACGAGCGTCGAGCCGGAGCGCGGCATCCCGCAGACGAGGACGGGGCGCTCGGTCGAGGCGCCCGCGGCGGGGGCGAGCGCGGCCTGCTCGGCGTCGAAGTGGCGGATCGTCTCCTCGACGATGAGCTCGAGCTCCCTGGGCTGATACTTCATGAGTGAGCGCCGCAGTCGGTTCCCCCGCTCAAAGCAGGAGAACGCGCGCGCGTGCTCATTGACCTCATCGAGGCCACGCCCAAGCGCGAAGTAGAGGCCCACACGGCCCTGGTCTCCGGGGGGGAGCCGATCCAGCATGGCCTCGGCGGCGACCAGGTCCGGGTCGGCGGGGTCCTCGTAGGTCTTGAGGCCCATCAGGTGACGGAGGGCCTCCACGCTGTTCGGGTCGAGCTCTGTGGCCCGCCTGAACTCGGTGGCCGCCTCGTCCAGCCGACCCTGGAACTTCAGCACTGTCCCGAGGTTGTTGGCCGTGGCCGGGTGCTCGGGGTTGGCGGCCACCGATGCCCGGGCGGCGCGTTCAGCGTCCTCCAGGCGACCCATGCGCTGGAGCGACGCGACGAGGTTGGCCATCAACCGCGGCTCGCGTCCGTGGGTCGAGATGGCCTTGCGCAGGAGCCCCTCGGCCTTCTCCGGTTGACCGGCCTGGAGCTTCTCGTGGGCCGCCTGCAGGTCGGCCTCAAGCTTCGATGTCGACCTGGGCCTTCCCTGGCCACTCTTGTTCCTGGCGTTGTTCTTGCTCATCGCGAGCAGACCCTATCACGCCTGACTGGACCGACCCAGGGCGCAGCCGGCCCGCCGTCCCTGCGGTTCAACCGGGGACGCCGAGGCCTTCCACCGGGCGTGCGGCGGCCACCTGGACGAGCACGTCGGGACGCAGCTCGAGCTGGAGTCCCCGCTGCCCCGCGCTGACGAGCATGGACTCCAGGGTCATGGCGGAGTGGTCCAGGAAGGTCGGTAGTGACCGGAGCTGGCCGAAGGGGCTGATCCCGCCGGTCACGTAGCCCGAGATCCGCTCCGCCACCGCAGGCTCCATCATGCGGGCGCGCTTGCCGCCGGCGGCCGCGGCGAGGCGCTTGAGTGAGAGGGTCCCTGCCGTTGGGACCACCGCGCACACGGGGTCACCGTCGACCTCGGCGAGGAGCGTCTTGAAGACCACCTCGGGGGCGAGCCCCAGCTGGGCGGCGACGGCCTCGCCGACGGATCCCTCCAGCGGTGCATGCCCGAGGTCATAGCTGTGGAGCGTGAAGGGCACCCCCTCACGCTCGAGGGTCACCGTGGCGCGGGTCCCGCCCCCTCGATCTTGCTTCCTCTTCCTGGCCACGACTTAGGTTCCTCGCAGGGCAGGGTACCCTCTGGTGATGATCACGCCGCTGCTCTCCCTGGCCCTCGCCCTCTCCATGCTCGGCCCGCAGGACGAGGGCGTGGTCGAGACCACCTGGCCGGGGGGCGGCGTCCGGGAGCGCTACGAGGTGGATGAGGCGGGCGCGAAGCACGGGGAGTTCGTTCAGTTCCGTGAGGACGGTAGCGTGGCGGTCACCTGTCGATACCGCGACGGAGAGCGCCAGGGGCGCTACGCCGAGCTGGACGAGGGGGGGGAGCTGCTCCTCGAGGCCATGTATGAGCGCGGCGAACGCTCGGGGTACTGGCGCACCTACGAAGACGGAGTCCGGACGCTCAGCGCGACGTACCGCAAGGGCGTCCTCGACGGTCGCTGGGAGAGCGAGGAGATCGATCGGAGCCACAAGATCAAGGCCACCTATCGAAGGGGTGTCCTCGACGGGAGATTCACCGAGTCCAGGCCGGAGAAGCGGTGGGAGCGCGCTGCGACCTACAAGAAGGGGGAGCTCGACGGCGCGGCAAAGATCAAGGTGGGCAACAAGGTGGTGAGCCGCCGAAAGTGGGAGCGAGGGTTCCTCGCCCAGCTGGATGGTCGAGCGCCTTACCCGCGCCGGCTCGCCGCGTTGACGGAGGAGCTCGCCGCCGCGCGGGTCGTGGCCAGCGGCGACCCGAAGGACCCGATCTCCGGGGACCGGCAGCACGCGCTCATGCGCCTCAAGGTGTATCGCGCGCTCTGCGGCCTGCCCTGGCGCACGATCACCCTGGACGAGAAGTGGAACGACCTCTGCGACGCGGCGAGCGAGGTCTGCCAGGCCAACGGGGAGCTGGATCACACGCCCGAGCAGCCAGACGGCTTCGATGACGCGAGGTACCGGGAGGGGTACGAGGGGGCGAGCCACAGCAACCTCGCCAACGGCGGGCTCGCCCGGAGCGTCGACATGTACATGGACGACTCGGACGCCAGCAACATCGACCGCGTCGGGCACCGGCGCTGGTGCCTGAACCCGTCCATGGGGAAGACCGGCTTTGGAGCCGCGGGGAGCTGGGCGGCCATGTGGTCCATGGATGGCAGCGGGCCAGCCGCCAGGGAGATCGAGGCCGTGCTGTACCCGCCGCCGGGCTACCTACCCCTGGACCTGTTCGGCCCGCGTCACGCGTGGAGCATCCAGTTGATCCGCGGCAAGGTCCCCGCCAGCAAGGAGGACATCGAGGTCGAGGTGGTACGGCTCGACGACTACTACCAGCCCCGCGGGGAGCCGCTGGACCTGGACTGGAAGGACATCAACAAGGGCGGCTACGGTGGCGGCCCGTGCGTGATCTTCCGGCCCGTGGACCTGCAGTTCCGGGAGGGCCTGCGATACGGCGTGAGGGTCAGCCTCGACGGGGGCAAGTCGCTGGCGTTCGACTACCTCGTGGAGTTCGTCGAGGCGCCTGTCGGAGACTGACGAGCGGGCGCTCAGTCCTCGCGCTCGTCGACCCAGGCCATCTGGATGGCCTCGAGGATGCCCTCGTTGGAGGCCGCAGGGTCCCCGATGAACCCCTCCAACTCTGTCACCCAACGGTGCAGGTCGGTGAACCGGACCGAGAGGGGGTCGAGGTCGGGGAAGCGCTCGGCGAGCCGGAAGCCGATCTCGAACGGGTCGGACCAGTCGATGGTGGTGGCCGGGTCCAAGGTCAGAGGTCCCCGAGCTTCTTGCCAGAGACCGCCTCCTTCACGACGCTGTCCATGAGGACCGCCGCCAGCGGCATGGTCGCGCGATCGAGGGTGTCGCGCGCCGCCTGGACGAGCTCCAGCTCGGTGCACAGCCGAGCTTCCTTCGCCGCGGCGATCGCCTCGTGGAGGTCCTCTACGGACTCGCGATCGAGCCGCTCCTCGGCCACGGTGAGGTTGGCCGTGGCGTGCCGCAGCATGATCCCGATCTCCGCGATCAGGTCGACCCGCCGGCGCTCCTCGAAGTCCTTCCGCGCGTTCTTGAAGGAGGCCTCGAGCATGTCGGAGACCTCGTCCTCGGTGAGGCCGTGGGACGGCTTCACCTCGATGGAGGCGCTCGCCCCGGTGCTCTCCTCCTTCGCCGAGACCGTCAGGATCCCGTCCGCGTCCAGGTGAAACTTGACGCCGACGCGGGGCAGGCCGGCGGGCATGGGGGGGATCCCCGTGAGCTTGAACCTGCCGAGCGAGCGGCAGTCGGCGGCGAGCTCGCGCTCGCCCTGCAGCACGTGGAAGTCGATGGCACTCTGGTTGTCGGCGTAGGTGGTGAAGCCCTCCTTCACGGAGCACGGGATACGGTTGTTGCGCTGGATCAGCTTCTCAGCGGCCCCGCCCATGGTCTCGAGCCCGAGCGAGAGGGGCGTGACGTCCATGAGGAGGATGTCCCGGCTCCCGCCCATGAGCACCTCCGCCTGAGCCGCGGCCCCGAGGGCGACGACCTGGTCGGGGTTGAGCTCGGTGTGGGGCGCTCGACCGAAGAAGCGCTCGACCTCCGCGCGGACCAGGGGGACTCGCGTCGAGCCGCCGACGAGGACCACCTCGTCCACGTCCTTCGGCTCGAGCTCCGCGTCCTTCAGGGCCCGCTCGCAGCACCGGATGCTGCGCTCCACGAGGGGCGCCGCGAGGCGCTCGAACTCCTCCCGGGTCACGGTCCGGCGCGCGTTGACGCCGAGCTCGGGCAGGGAGATGACGAGGTCGGCTTCGGGATCCCTGGAGAGGGCGACTTTCGCCTTCTCGGCGGAGAGGCGCGCGGCCTGACGGAAGGCCGGGTCGTCAAAGACCGAGCCCTCGACCGAGCCCTCCAGCTCGCTGCGGAGGAGGTCGACCAGAAGGGCGTCGAGGTCATCGCCGCCGAGGCTTGTGTCGCCGTTGGTAGAGAGGACCTCGAAGACCCCGCCCTCGATGCTGAGGATGGAGACATCGAAGGTCCCGCCCCCGAGGTCGTACACGGCCACCGTGCCCTCCTCTTTTTGGTCAAGCCCGTAGGCCAGCGAGGCAGCGGTGGGCTCGTTCACGATGCGGAGCACCTCGAGCCCGGCCAGGCGCGCCGCGTCGCGCGTGGCCTGCCGCTGCGCGTCGTCGAAGTACGCGGGGACGGTGATGACCGCGCTCAGGATCTCTGCGCCACCCATGGCGACGCTCGCCTGCGCGGCCACCTCGCGGAGGATCAGAGCGGAGATCTCCTGGGGGGTGAAGCGCTTGCCGCCGACCTCGACCTGCACCAGCCCGCGCTCGGTCTGGGTGACCTGGTACGGGAGGCGACGAAGCACGGCCTCGTCCAGTTCGCCCAGGGAGCGGCCCATGAAGCGCTTGATGCTGTGGACGGTGTGGGCCGGATCGTCCATTGAACGGGCGCGCGCCGTTCTCCCCACCACGGCGGTGCCGTCGTCCGAGACGTGGACGACGGAGGGAATGAGCGCCGGCTCGCCTTCCACCTCGAGGATCTCCGGGCGGCCGTCCTTCCAGATCGCGGGCAGCGAGTTGGTGGTGCCGAGGTCGATGCCGATGACGACGCGCTTGGGCTGGTCTTCCAGCACCTCGAGTTCGATGTATCCCACGGTTGGATGGAGCTGGGCGTTCAGGCTGGGCCAGCGCTGGCCGAGATGCGCCCGAGGGCGCGGTCGACGTAGCGTCTGGCGTTCAGGCTCTGGCGGACTCCCGCGAGGGAAGCGGCGCCAGGTTGGGGGAGGGGGGTGAGGGCCGCGGCGATCTCGGTGGAGATACGGTCGCGATGTTCGGTGAGTTCGCTGGAGAGTCGGAGCATCTCGGCGGAGCCGGGGGAGGCCTCCTCGAGAGTCTCGTTCCACTCCATGACCTCCATGAGGAATGCCTGGGGCATGGAGCCGAGGTCTTTCTTGCTGGGGCCGCCGAGGCGGGCGACGAGCCGATCCGCCCGTCGGGTCTCGTCCGAGAGGACGGCGAAGGCCTCGTTCAGCAGCGCGTTATTGCGCTCCGCCTTTGCCAGGGCCTCCTCGCCTTCCAGGGCGAAGAAGTCGGGGTGCACCAGGCGGGTGAAGCGGCGCAGCCGGGTCTTGAGGTCCTTGGCGTCGACGGGGAAGCCAGGCTCCAGTCCCAGCAGGGCAAAGGGGCAGGCGCCGTCCTCCGTGAGCATCAAGACCCCGCAGGCACCACAGGCGAGCGGGGTCTCGAGCCCGGCGCCGCAGCTCGGGCAAGTGGCGTCCATCTCAGACGCTGAAGGACTCACCGCAGCCGCAGCTCTTCGAGGCGTTGGGGTTGGTGAACTTGAACCCGCGGCCCATCAGGCTCTCCTCGAAGTCCACGACCGTCCCGTTGAGGTAGAGGAAGCTCTTGGGGTCGCACACAACCCTGATGCCGTCCTCCTCCTTGATCTGGTCGGTGGCCCTGATCTCATCGTCAAACCCGAGGGTGTAGGAGAAGCCCGAGCAGCCGCCGCCCTTCACGCCGACGCGCAGCGCGGTGCCGTCCGGCATGTTCTGGTCCACGAGGATCCTTGAGACCTCGCTCTTCGCTCGTTCTGTGATTCCGATAGCCATGGAATGATCTCCGGGGAAGGGCGCTCAGGCGCTCTCTTCGCCGTCCTGCTTTTGCTTGAAGTCTGCGACGGCAGCCTTGATCGCGTCCTCGGCGAGGACGGAACAGTGAATCTTCACCGGGGGTAGCGAGAGCTCCTCGACGATCTCCGTGTTGGAGATGGCCATGGCCTCGTCGACTTTCTTGCCCTTGATCCACTCAGTGGCGAGGGAGGACGAGGCGATCGCGGAGCCGCACCCGAAGGTCTTGAACTTGGCGTCGACGATCGTATCGCCCTCGACCTTGATCTGCAGCTTCATCACGTCGCCACACTCGGGGGCGCCGACGATGCCGGTGCCGACCTCGGTCGAGTTCTTGTCCAAGGAACCGACGTTCCTGGGGTTGTCGTAATGGTCGAGGACCTTTTCGCTGTATGCCATCTGACTAGGTGGGAAGTGGTGTGCGTTGGTGTGTTCGAGGGGGGGCGGACGGCCTAGTGACCGGTCCAGGCGATGGTGGAGAGGTCGATCCCCTCCTGCACCATCTCGTAGAGAGGGGAGAGCTCCCGGAGCTTCTTCACGGCGGTGATGACCTGCTCGGCGGCGAAGTCGATCTCCTCCGCGGTCGTGAGCCGTCCAAATCCGAAGCGGATGGAGCTGTGGGCCAGCTCGTCTCCGACGCCCATGGCCTGCAGCACGTGGCTCGGCTCAAGGCTCGCAGAGGTGCAGGCGGAGCCCGACGACACGGCCAGATCCTTGAACCCCATGATCAGCGACTCTCCCTCGACGTAGGCGAAGGAGAGGTTGGAGCAGCCGGGCAGGCGGGAGTTCTCGTTGCCGTTGATCGCGACGTGGTCGAGGGCTCCGAAGATCTTCTCCTCGAAGCGCTCCCGCATGGCGATGGAGTGGGCCATGTCCTTCTCGAGGTCCTTCTCCGCCACGGCGCACGCGGCGCCGAGGCCGACGATCCCCGGGACGTTGAGGGTGCCGGAGCGCATGCCACGCTCGTGGCCGCCGCCGTCCATCTGGGCCACGAGGCGGACCCGCGGCTTGCGGCGGCGGACGTAGAGGGCGCCCACGCCCTTCGGACCGTAGAGCTTGTGACCGGAGAAGCAGAGCAGGTCGATGTTGTCGGCCTCGACGTCCACGGGGATCTTGCCGACCGACTGGGTGCCGTCCGTGAAGAAGAGCACGCCCCGCTCCCGGCAGATCGCGCCGATCTCCCGGATCGGGTTGACCGTGCCGACCTCGTTGTTGGCCCACATGATGGTGACCAGGATCGTGTCCTCACGAATCGCTTCGGCGACCTGCTGGGCCGTCACAGCGCCGTTGGAGTCCGGCTCGAGGTAGGTGACCTCGAACCCCTCCTTCTCCATGTGCTTGGCCGTATCCAGGACGGCCTTGTGTTCGGCGAGGCAGGTCACGATGTGCTTGCCTTTGGACCCGTACATCTCCCCGACGCCTTTCATGGCGAGGTTGATGGCCTCGGTGGAGCCGGACGTGAACACGACCTCCTTGGAAGACGCGCCGAGGATCGACGCAATCTGCTCACGCGCCGTGTCCACGGCCTCTTCGGCCTTCCAGCCGAACGCGTGGCTCCGGCTCGCGGCGTTGCCATATGCGCTCGTGAAGTACGGGAGCATCGTGTCGAGGACGCGCTGGTCGACCGGGGTGGTCGCCTGATAGTCGAAGTAGATGGGGAAGTTCATCGTTCTGAGTTCTTAGCCGCTCCGGTTGACGTTGATCCGGTTGCGGCAGTGTTCGTTCGCGTGGGGGGTCAGCCGGTTGCGGAAAACAGGCCAGTGGGGTCAGCAGATCGGTCAGCCAGGGCCTGCAGGGTCACGCCCTCGAAGAGCGTCCAGATACCTGTGCGGAGCCGGGCGAGGGGAGAGCGGATGGGGCAGACGGGCTCGACATCGCAGCCGCCGTCCGAGCTTGCGGCGCCCAGCCCGGCGCAGCTGGTCAGGGTCGGAGGCCCCTCCAGAATCGAGACGATCTCCCCGAGCGAGACCTGGTCGGCCGGCCGTGAGAGCCGGTAGCCACCCCGGACGCCCCGCGTCGACTCCAGGATGCCGCCCTGCTGAAGGTGCTTCAGGGCCTCGGCGAGCATCCGCTTCGGCACAGGAAAGATGTCTCCGATCGCGCGGGCACTGATCACCTCCGCCTCCGCTTCCGCGGGGCGAGCCGCCGCCAGCTCGGCCATATGGACGAGGGCGATCAGGCCGTATTCGGTTCTCTTGGTGAGGCGCAGCATCTGTCGGGTGATGTTTAATCAGCACTAGTTTAGTGCTCTTTTCGACCGGGGCAACCCGTCGGGTTGGGAAAATAGCACCAAAAGGGGGCCAGAACGCGACAGCCTGTCCGGGGACCGCTCCAGTTCGAGGCTCCATGGGACGGACCGGGATGGAACCTCAAGCCGACCACAGGGACGTTCGATGAGTCCTCTTGCCATGGTGAATCCGGAGACGAGGTGTATCGAGTGTGGGGGAGCGGTTCATTCGCTCAATGAAGACGAGTCCGGAGACCCCTGCGTGGCCTGCGCAGAGCGGCTCCTGGAGACGCTCCCGGGCGTCTTTCATAGCCCCTGGGTGACTGCCCGGGACATGGAGCGATCCGTGTTGGCGCCGGAGCAAGCGGTCGAGGGAGAGGCCGAAGCCGAGCTCATCGAGAGCTCCGAGGAGGTCGCGGAACCGGACTGGTGGGATTCCAGGGACGACATCGTCCTCGGCCCCGATCAGCCCGCCTGAGCGGCTCCAAGGGCCCGGCGAGCCTCCCGCGAACTGCCCGGCCCCACGTCCCCGCCAGCGCACTCGGAGTGGATGGGGCCAAGAAACCACGCCCGTCTGTAGCGCGCATCCATCGGCGGGCGGGCTCGCCCAGAAGGAGAGGGCTCATTGGGCAGCAGTGGTCGTCTGGCAAAGAGGCCCAACGAAGGGTGGCCCCACCTGGTGCGTCGCCCACCGGAGCCCCTGGGCGGCGAGGTCCATCGGGCGGCGAGGTCCATCGGGCGGAGGGAGGCATGGGGCTCTGGAGAGCCATCAGTGCCGGAGCGTGGCCATGAGGTGCAGCGCATGAAGGGCGACTTGAGGCTGCAGTGTGGACTGGGCTGAGAGCGCGCGGCGAGGCCCTGTGACGGGCGCGGCCCGCGAGCACACTTCCGGCTCCGAGCGCGGCCGCCTTGGCGCCCACCCCCCCCAGCCGACCCCCCCCAGCCGAAACCCCTCAGCCGAAACCCTTCAGCCGAGCCCCTTCACCAAGATCCGGAAAGAGGGCCTTGGACGACGGCCCGGCACCAGGACATCGAGAGGGGCTCAGAGCGCGGTCCGGAAGGTGGCCTGGACGAGGTTCCCGGAGAAGATGACGCCGAGGGTGTCCGCTCGGGCTGAGGTGAGGGCCGGATGCGTGTTCGACGGGGACTACGACGTGCCGCCCCTTGCTTCATTCAGGTCAGGTCCCGCATTCTGGGCCGAAGCCAGCCCATGTCCGCGACGCTCCTCTGCCAGATCTTCCTCCCCATCTTCGGGCTCATGGGGCCGTTGCTGATCCTGCTTGGCCTCCCGGGGACATGGCTCCTGCTGTTCCTCGCCGGCGTTGCCGAGTGGATCACCGAGCCGCGACTCTTCGGGACGCCGGTGCTCATCGTCGCGCTGTCTCTCGCGGTCGCGGGAGAGGTCTGGGAGGCCCTGTCCTCCTCGGTCCGGGCCCGTCGAGCGGGCGCAGGACGGCGGGGCTCCATTGGCGCCCTCGCCGGAGGCATCGGCGGCGCGCTGCTCGGCACCATGCTGATCCCGATTCCGGTGGTGGGGACCCTGGTTGGCGGCGGGCTCGGCGCCTTTGCGCTGTCCTCTGGGCTGGAGCGCAGCGGTGGCAAGTCCGCCGACAGCGCCTTTCGCATCGGGCGAGCCGCCGCGGCGGGCCACATGATCGGTCTCGCCGGGAAGCTGGTGGCGGGTGTCGTGGTCTACGGGCTGCTCGTGACGGCCCTCTTCGTGTGAGCATGATCCGAGGTGCTACCTTGGCGGCATGCGTCGCCCCCTCCTCCTGATTGGACTCCTCGCTCTCTCCGCCGCGGCTGCGATCCAGGGGGACGAGTACCGAACCGATCCGGTCGAGACCCTCATCGAGACGACCCTTGCGGACTCTGAAGAGGATGGGGACCGGACGAGGGCGGCTCTCGGGCCGGGTGGAGCCGTGCTGGTAGAGTCCGGGAAAGACGGAGATCACCTTGTCCTCAAGGTCTCTTCGGCTCCAGAACTCGACTTCGAGGTGCGCGGGCCCGCGGACCATATCGGTGCGGTGGTCGCTGCTCGTGGGGAAGACGGCCGGTGGCTGGTGGCGTGGGACGAGTACCGCGGCGCGGTGGGGGACGGGGCCTCCTTCGATGTGCTGGCCTGCTGGGTCGAGACCAAGCCAGAGCCTGGGCCCCGGGGAGCGCCCTTCGTCATCGCCGGAGGGCCCCGCTTTCAGGCTCGCCCGTCGCTCGCGACGGACAGCGATGGGGCCATCTGGATCGCCTGGGAGGAGGGGCCTCGTCACTGGGGCGGCGAGTACCGCTCGGTCGACACGCTCTGGAACAACGTCACGGATGACGTGGGGCCGCTCCACACCTGGCGGACGAGTCATCTCGCCAAGGTGCTGAAGGACGGGAGTGTCGCCGAGGTGAAGGGCGGCGTTCCCATGCCCTCGTTCGACGCGGCCCTCGCGGCGCCGGAACGCCGGGACGGTGCCCGCCGGATCGGCGTCTTCTACGAGCGCCCTGAGATCGGCGTGGACCACCGAGGCGGGCTCTGGCTCGCGTATCGCCACGTGCATCAGGTCCAGCTCTCCGAGAAGGGCAAGACGCGCTCCCACGTCGAATACGGCTTCTCCGTTGACCTCCTGCGGCTGACGGGGCGGGGCTGGTCGGATCCCGTCCGGCTCGATCAGCGTCAGCGCGACGGCGATCAGCCGGTTCGATTCAAGGCCGACGGCCAGCAGACGCTGGTGGAGTACACGGTCGGGCGCAGCGACCGCCGGCGCGACCCCCAGGCCAAGGGGAGCGTGCGCGCGGTGCTCCCGGTCCCCGAGGAGGAGCCCGTCTCCCTGGCGGAGGTTCCGGTCTTGGTCGCGCCGCCGGCCCCTGCCGTCGCGCTCGAGCCGCGCGAGGTGGTCCGCGAACGCCCGACGACGGTCGTGGGAGAGCAGGCCTTTGCGCTCTTTGGAGGGGACCTGCACCGCCACACGGATCTGTCCCTCTGCTTTCCCTTCTATGACGGATCCCTCGATGACGCGTACCGCTACGCCCGCGGCCCAGGAGCCCTGGACTTCGTGGCGATCACGGATCACGCGAGGGACCTTGACCAGGGGAACGTGAACGGCCTCCCCTGGAAGCGCAGCGTCGCGGAGGTGGACCGCCACCACCTCCCTGGCCGGTTCGTGGCCTTCCACGCGTACGAACGGAGCCAGGGGGACACCGATCACAACGTGATCTCGCTCCGGCCAGACGTCCTGCGACCCCACCGCCCACCCCTGCGGGAGTTCTGGGCGGAGTTCGACCCCTCCGAGGTCATGACGATTCCCCACGCCACGGCGGCGGTGGAGGGGCGCCGCTTTTGCGGCAACGTCTGGACGAAGCGGGATGACGAGCGTCGGCCGCTGGCCGAGGTCTACCAGGCGTTCCGTGATGTGGACTCCATGAAGGAACTCCAGGTGCGCGCGCTGTCTGGCGGCCAGCGATTTGGCTTCATCGCGAGCTCGGACCACCTCTCCACCTCGGGCGCCTTCGCCTTTGTCTGGGTCCCCACGGAGGGGGCGCCGGAGTCGTCGCTCGACCGGGAGCCGATCTTCAAAGCGTTCCGCGCCCGGCGTACCTACGGGGCGACGGCGCGCATCGAACTGGAAGTCCGCTCAGGCGATCGGTGGATGGGAGAGGACCTCCCCGGCGATGGACCCTTCCCGATCCGTGTGCGTGCGCGCGGTTCAGCAGGTATCGCACGGGTCGAGTTCTGGGATACGGGCTCGCTGGCTCACGTGATTGAGGCGGAGGGAGACGCTTCGTTGGAACAGACCTGGTCCTGGGCGGGCGCGCCCCCGGGTGAGCACGGCTGGCTCATTGTTCGGATCATCCAGGTCGACGGACAGACGGCCTGGGCTTCCCCCTTCTTTTCAAAGTGGGAGCGTGCTGGCGACACTCGCGACTGAGCCTGGGCGGCGGGGTCCATCAGGGGCGCCTCGCTGGAGCGACCTTGCTTGGGCGGGCCTCAGATCAGCCGCGCCGCGAAGGCCTCGTGGAGGGCGTCGGGCATGACACGCGGCCGCTTGGTGGAGAGGTCAACGCAAGCCAGCTCGACCGTGGCCGAGAGGAGGTGGGTGCAGGAGCCGTCCTGCTCTCCACGGTAGATCTCGTAGCTGAAGGTGACCGAGGCTGAGCGCAGCGCGGACACCCAGCAGTGCACCTGAAGGCGGTCCTCGTAGAAGGCGGGGGCGCGGTACTTCAGCGAGATGTTCCGCACGGGGAGCCCGATACCCGCACGCTCGACGTCACCGTACGGCGTGCCATGGGCTCGCATGAGCCCGGTCCGCGCCTCCTCGAGATAGATGAGGTAGCTGCCGTGATGGGCGACGCCCATCTGGTCGGTCTCGCTGTACCGAACCTCGACCTCAAGCACGAAGGCGGGCTCCGCACCCTTTGCCGGCTCGTTGAGCCGTGGGTCAGGATCGGAGGGGACCGGGTCCGGAGAGGCACCGAGAGGAGACGGAGGCATAGGTTGAGCGTGACCCATAATCCGCCGACCCACAACGCCCGAACCCTCGCGTAGCGCTGTTACGCCCAAAAAAAGACGAACCGGCCTGCCGCCTCCGGTTAGAACTCGGCGAAATCATGCCGAGCTTGGATTCCAGTAAACGCTCTCCCGTGAACCCCAACGTCGCGGCCCTCCTGACGTGGCTCGTGCCTGGCGCTGGGCACTTCCTGTTGGGGCACATGCGTCTCGCGGTGGCGGCCTTCGTGGTGATCCAGGGGCTCTATGTCGCGGGCCTCGCGCTGACGGGGGGCGCCTTCTTGGACCTCCTCGCGCCGGAGATCCGGGGGCCCTTCGCGGGGGCCCTCACCCCCGAGGCTGGGAACGTGGGGGCCTTCTTTCTGCACGTGCGGCAGATCGACTTCAGCGACCTCTCTCCCGCGCCCTTCGGCCCGCAGCTCTACCTCGGCCTCGCGCTCACCTCGACCTCGGGGATCCTCAACCTGATCCTCGCGTCCAGGGCTCACTTCGATGCCCGTGCTCAGGCGGGCTCGGTGATTGAGGGCGCGGCGATTCATCCTGCGGCCGCGGTGCTCTTCGGGTGGCTGATCCCCGGCGCTGGCCACGTCTCCCAGGGCCGCGTCGCGCGCGGGCTGTTCTGCTTCCTCCTGATCACCGGGATGTTCGTCCTCGGTTGCTTGCTGGCAGAGGGGACGAACCTCGACCGGACCCGGCACTTCTATTACTGGGCGGGTCAGACGATGCTGGGCCCCATGGCCTTCGTGGCGGAGTTCTTCTCCGGGCACCCGGCCATGGAAGTGCGGCCCAGGTACTCCGATGCGGGTGTCATGCTCGCATCGGTTGCAGGAGTGCTCAACGTCCTGCTCTTGCTCGACGTGTACGGCTTCAGCGACTCCAAACTCTTCGGACGGCCCCTCGCCACCGAGCTGAAGGCCTCGCGGCGGGGCGAGCCGAAGGCTTCCTGATCCATGGACGACCTCGGACTCCACATCGCGCTCTTCCTGCTGTCGGCAATGGTGATTGTCGCCGTGACCTGCATGTACACGGAAGCAGAGGACGGCAAGGCCATTCGCCTCTTCCCCCGTCGCTACGCCACCTTCGTGCTGGCCTCCGCGGCGATCGTTGTGGTCATGATCGTGGTCCAGCACACGCTGGCGTCGGTCCACTGAGCCCTTCGACTGAGCCCTTCG
>CALLKX010000014.1 GCA_938083085.1 uncultured bacterium | reverse complement strand
GACTATAGGTGTCTGGCCATACCCGTTCCCATTCCGAACACGGTCGTCAAGCAGCCACCGCCGATGATAGTGCTTTTGCGCGAAAGTAGGTTATCGCCGGGTTCTCTCAGCGCGTCTCACCTCACGGTGAGGCGCGCTTCTGCTTTGTCCCCGCTGTCAGTCGATGACGCCCGCAAGCGGGGGGGCGGAGGCACCACCACGGAGCTCACCTGTCTCGGTCGGAGCGGTTCCCGCTTGTTCGCTCGACTTCGGTGGCATCCCTTGGGATTGCGCCTCCTGGGCGGGTACATTTCAACTGTTGCCGCGGACGGCCTTCATGGATCAAGACACTGTCACCGAACCCTCCAGCGAGTACCCCTCGGGGCGCCTCGTGGACTGTCCCCAGTGCGGCTCCAAGCTTCCGGATATTCCGGTCTCGCTTTGCCCTTACTGCGCCTCGCCCCTTGAGACTGCCGCGGACAAGCGTCGTCTCGAGAGTGTCAATGCGAGCCGAATTGGGCGTGTTCTCGAGCATGACACCTACGAGGGCGCGTTGGCCTGGGATCCTCCGGAGGGCCAGGACTGGTATGACGCAGCCCGGCTGGTCTGGTGGTCCGGTCCGTTACTGAGCCTCGCTTTGGCGGCGCTGGCGGGTGCGCTCGGCTTTGGACTGAGCGCCGGCCACTCCTTGTCGGATGGGCTCTCGGTACTGCTTTTTCTGGTCAGCGCGTTCGCGCTGTTCATGGGCATGAGGCTCCGCGGAAGAGGTAAGGCGCGTCAGAACGCTGCGGTGGCGCGGCCGCTCATGAAGAGGGCTGCACTGATCGTGGACCGTCGGAGCGAGACGGAGATCTCCGGTTGGAGCGGTCGGACGACTTATTACTTCACGATCGAATTCGAGGACGGGGGCGTGGGGGAATTCCGCTTCCCCGGGCTCGGAGCCCAGGAGGATCCTTACGCGACAAATCTCCCAGGAGTGGCGTACACCCGAGGAACAGATCTCCTTCTGTTCCGGCATGTTCGTGTCTGATCGAACGCGCGCTCGGCAACGGGCGCAAGCGGTCAGCGCCCGGTGACGGGCCATCGGAGTGCCCTTTGCTGGGGCCGCGGAGCGCGGTCAGGGGCCCCATGTCCACAAGAGGTTCGGTGACCACCCTGCACGTCGGCGATAGGCTCCTCCAGGCCTCGATGCGCCGTCGGCACTTGGCGGCGCCCCCGGCATGGCAGGTGGCGGAGGGGGTGAGCGGCACGTCCGCGATGCGAAGCTAGCCATGATCTTGGTGACCCCCAACCAGCCCGAACCTCTCTCGCTCGACGCTCGCCGCCGTGGGCCGCGGCGTCTTGGGTGGTGGATCGGGTTCCTCTTGGTACTGACGACGGTGGGGTCACGGACTCCGCTGCTGGCCCAGGCAAGGACCGCACAACTCCTTGAGCAGGCTCTCGATTGGAGGGATTCAGGGGCGGGACGGTCCGAACCCGGCGAGCGGTTTGTCCAGAGGTTCGTAGATGGCGTCGAGCAAGCACGCACCGCTGAGGCCTCCTCGGCAGATGCGCGTGACCTGTGGAGGCTGGGCATCCTCTGCGCCTCCCTGGGCGATCCGCGGCGAGGGCTCGTTGGACCCCAGCAGCGGGCGGCGGTTGGATCGGCTGGCCGAGCGCTTCTCGATGACCTGCTGGAGGGGGCCGAGGCCAAGGCGTTTCGATCGTGGCTCCTCGCAGACCTGGTCGTCTCGGCGTCTGGACCGAGCGGCACGGCTCCGGACTTGCTCGAGCGAGAGCTGGCGTTGTCGGTGCTCACGACTCGCGCTGTGCCGGGTCTCAAGACCGCGTTGCTCACCGTCGCTCGGGATGTCGGGGATCCGCTCCAGCCGCAGGCGCTCGACATGCTCGCGCGCTGGGCTGGGCGCTTCGGCCCCGATGACGCCGTGGACCGCTGCCTCGTTCAACAGCTCGGAGCCGGGATGAGGCCGGGCGATGCCCGTCATCCGATGACGCTGCTCCTCCAGCGGATCGAGGGCTGCGGTGAACCACTGGGTCCGCAGGCCGCCGAGATGCTCGAGCGGCGCCTGCGGACCATGCTCATCCAACCGGACTGGCGTCAGCCGGCCCGTGCCATGCGGCTGCTCGGCGCGCTCTCCCTCGAGGGGCGCGTGGGGGTCCTCCTCGACGCCCTTGTGGTCTGGGACCGGCGCGATCGCGGTGACAAGAGCTACGCCGGGGTCGTGCGGATCCGATCCGACCTGGCGCGCGCTCTGCAGGAGATCAGCGGTAAGTTCTTTGGCCCCGAGCCCGCTCCCTGGATCGAGTGGTGGGTGAACGTGCGGCTCGGCAAGGAGCTCCGGCCCGGGAGCGCGGAGTTCAAGGAGCGCGAGCGACGACGGCTGGACGAGCCGGGCAGCTCCGTCGGGTTCTTTGGCCTGCGGCCCGACTCCGACCGGGTGACCTTCGTGATCGATATCTCTGGGAGCATGTCGAACCGCTGGGGGACCACCAGCACGACCCGTTTCGAGGAGGCGGTGGAGCAGCTGGTGAGGTTCCTCCAGGCTGCCCCCGAGCAAACGAAGTTCAACGTCATTCTCTTCAACCAGGCGCCCCTGGTCTCCAGTTCCAAGCTGGTCGAGGCGACCGCCGAGAACCTCGAGCGGGCGCGTCGGTCCTTGCTCGCGCGGGTCCCGGGCGGGGGGACGAATCCGCGGCTCGCGATCGAGCGCGCGCTCCTCATGGACGAGCGGGGGCAGCCGGACCTTGACGCCCTCGAGGCAGATACCGTGATCGTTCTCTGTGATGGCGCGACCGACGGCGGTCGCTCCTGGGTCAAGCCCTTCCTCGATCGGGTCCTCCCCCTGTACCCGGTTCGATTCCACTCCGTGCTGATCGGCACCGAAGGCGACGGCACGCTCAAGGCTCTCGCGGAGCAGAGCGGCGGGCGCTTCCGCCGCGTGGGGGGCTAGGCCCTCATGGGGCCGTGCCGGGCCGTCGGCACTGCGTGCTGATGGCCCTGCCTGGCCTCGCCCTCGCTCGGGTTCCCGGGCTCCCGGGCTCAGCTGATGTCCGCGCTCGATCATGGGCGGCGACTCCGTTGGCCAGGCGATCGTTGCTGGCGGCGCCCCGTCGAGTTTCACCCCCGGCTGTTGCTGGCGCTTCGCGGTGCGCCGTACTCCGCTGCCGGCCTCATAGAGAAGGCCGGGCGTCGGGCAGGGGCTGGACCGTGGGGCTCAGCGGAGGGCGGCGAACCAGGCCACAGCAATGATGGCGAGCGTCGTGGCGGCGAGGCCGGCCTGGCCGCGCGATCCCAGGCGTTCGGCGAGGTCGAGGCGGCTGACGGCGATTCCGATCAGCGCGCCGGCCATGAAGCCGGTGGCGTGGGCGAGGACGTCGACCCGCCCCGAGCCATCCCCGACGCCGAGCCAGCCGAAGAGCACGGCACCCCCGAAGAGCGGCGCGACGCGGCGGACCCAGGGGGCGCGTGCTTGCCCGCGACGCGTCCACTCCGAGGTGACCATGACCCCGAGCGTGCCGAAGATCGCGGTCGAGGCTCCCACTGCCGTGTGGGAGGGAGACGTGAGGAACGACTCGGTGAGGTTGCCGATGGTCCCTGCGGCGAGCGTGCAGAACCACGCCAGCCCTGCCCCGAGGGAGTGGGCTGCGAGGACCCCGAAGAGGGAACCGAACACCAGATTACCCACGAGGTGTTGTGCGTCCACGTGGAGCGTCAGGGCCGTGATCGTCCTCCACAGCTCCCCGCCGCGCACCTCGGCCGCGCTCATGAGGCCCTGATCCCACCAGTTCAATCCGAACGCGCCCTGCTGCCCGATGGGGAAGAGCACCGCGCACAGCAGCCCGAACAAGAGCGCCGCGATGACGCCCTTGCTGCGGATCGGCGGGGGCGGTGGGGGGGGCTGACCCCAGGTGGCGGCCTCGGCAGCAAAGTCGACGAGCTCCGCGCTGGCGGCCGCCGCATCGTGAACCATCACGAGGACCCGCGCGCCGGCGCCGTTCACCTGGACCGAGTGCTGAATGCCTCGCGCCTGCAGCGCCAGGACACTGTCTCGAATCGCGCGTCGAGAGCGACCGCGAAGAACCTCAACATGGCCCGGCGGAAGGGGTCCGAAAGGATCTGCCGCGTTCATGAGGTGTAGGGCATCTGGTCCGGGTCGTCTCCGCGCCCTCAGCCCAGGCGCAGCAGACAGTCGGGGCAGCGGTTGGCTCCCCGCGGGATCTCCGCCATACAGGCGGGGCACTGCGACGACTCCGCGTCGAGGTCAATCACATGCCGAGCCGCCTCGAGGGCCACGCCCTCGGGGTCGACGCGCAGGAGGTCTTCGTCGGCGTCTCTCTGGATGAGCTCCGCCGCTTGTTGGATGTCAGGCTTCGCGACCGCGAGCCAGAGGGCCGCGCCTCAGCCGTTGGGATCCACACCGGGCGGGCAGATCACGCGGGCCTCAAGGCCCGCCTTCTCCAGGCGAATGCGCTGGTCATTGACGGCCTTGAACTTGCCCTGGCTCAGGACGGTCATGTTGTCGGGGAGCTCGGTCATGGTCGTGGTCGGGTGAAGACCTCAGTCTTCGGTCGGGGGGGCGGGGCTGTGTCGCTGGATCAGCGGCTGCTGCAGGAGCATGAAGAGGAAGGTGAGGCCAAGGATTCCAAACAGCTTGAAGTTCAGCCACACCGAGGTGGTCGTGGACCGCCAGACCAACTCGTTCAAGCCGGCAACCACGAGGAAGAAGAAGCCCCAGCGCAGCGTCAACGTGCGCCAGCCCGCATCGTCCAACTCCAGGGTGCTCCCGAGGAGGGGCTTGATCAGCGACTTGCCCCTGGCCCAGCCGATGAGGAGGGTTGAGCCCATGAGCCCGCTGACGATGGTGGGCTTGTACTTGATGAACCGCTCATCGTTGAAGTAGACGGTCAGCCCGCCCATCACGAGCACCACAGCGCCGGTGATGAGCGGCATGGCGTGGAGCTTCCGCTCGATGGCATAGGAGACCGCCAAGGCGATCGCGGTCACCACGACGAAGATCCCCGTGGCCCAGATCATCCCCTGGGTGTCATCCTCAACGACTCGCTTCGCCACGAAGAAGGTCACGAAGAAGACGATCAGCGGCCCCATATCGAGGGCGAGCTTCAGCTGGGGGGACAGCGCCGAGGCGGTCGTCTTGGAGTCAGGAGAGGTCGCCAACGGGAGAGGGTCCCGGGTGGGGACGTGGAGTGCGGGGGCGTGGAGTGAATGGACAGGGAGCGGAGAGCCACGGCTCCCACGCGTCCAGGTCCGAGACGCCCCAAAGGCTACCCCGGTCGCCCACCCAAGCGAGCGCCTGATCGTCCTGACTCCGCTCTGATGCCGCGTGGTGAGGGCCGCCAAGGCCGCCTTTCGCATTCCCGCCCCGCCCCGAGGTCAAGGCCCCCCGGCCCCGTCCTGGAGGACACAGCGCGAGGATCACAGTGCGCGGACCACAGCGCGCGGACCACAGTGCGCGGACCACAGCGCGCGGGACACAGCGCGAGGGGCACAGCGCCGGAGTCACCGCGCTGGGATCACTGCGCCCGAGCCCAAGCTCCAGCGACGGCCCCATGTCACTGGCCATGGCGCGCCCTTACCGCGAAGGTCACCCGTCAAGTGGCTCGCACGCAAGACGCGTGGCGGGACCGCCGGTGACCGCGCGGGAAGCCGCAGCAGGAAGCCACAGCAGGAAGCCACAGCAGGGGGTCACCGCAGGGGGGCACCGCAGGGTGCCGTGCCGACCGCCGGCGCGAACGGTGGGCCCGGTGGGGAGCGGAAAGCGTCGGCTCGCGACGAGCGTTCAACGGCCCGTGGCCGGAGGAGGAGTCCGGCCATTCCCCCCCCGCTGGTGCCAGCCATCAACGGCCACTCAGTACTTCCGTACCACGCCGATCACGACGCCCCGAATCTCCACCTCGTCAACGATGATCGGGCTCATGGATGAGTTCGCCGGCTGGAGCCGGAATTGCTTCCCCTCGCGATAGAAGCGCTTCAGCGTCGCGTCTCCATCGGGAAGGACGGCCACCACGGTCTCTCCGTCCCGTGCGGACTGCCGTCTTTCAATGAGGACGATGTCTCCATTCGCGATGGCGTCCTCGATCATCGACTCACCCTGGACCTCGAGGGCATAGACGTCCTTGCCCTCCGGTACGAGGTCCGCGAAGTTGAGTTGCTCTGGCTCCTCAATGGTCTCGATCGGCGCGCCCGCCGCGATCTTGCCGAGCACCGGGAGGGAGAGTCCGCCACCCAACTCTTCCTCATCATCGACGAGTTCGAGGCTCCGGCTCACGCCTTTCGCCCGGCGCCGAATGACGCCCTTGCGCTCCATCTCGGCCACGTGCCCGAAGATGGTGACCTTGTTGACGCCGAACTGGGCCGCGATCTCCTCGAGGGTCGGGCTGATGCCGTGCTCCTCGACGTACGTGCGGAGGAACTGGAGGATGTCCTGCTGCCGGCGGGTGAGGGGAGGGGTGCTCATGGCATTGGGGTGGGGGCTGGGTACAGACGTGGCAAAGGGCCAGCACACGCGTAGATGGGAGCTACCCCCGAGCGAACTCGTGGGCAGCTCCCGGGGGAGTCACTCCGGCCGCTGAGGAGGGTGATGCGACACGGAGTGGGGTGAGGTGGAACCTGGCGGCGGCCAGGCTTGGTCCAGCGGTCTGGTCTTCGGCGGTGCCGAGATCCAGGCCCGCTGAAGGGACGCCTGGGGCTGCGTTGGAGTGATCATTGGAGCGGACTGCGGAGTGTCGTCTCTTTGGGCTTCCGGCTCTTCGATGGAGTCGGTTCGAGCCCTGAGCTCGAGCGGTCCGATGGAAATAGAGACAACGGGAGAGGGTCAGATGACGAAGGTGAAGGCCAGCATTGCCGCGACAAACATGTACGAGGCGGCGGCCGTCACCTGGTGCATTGAGTCCTCTCCCGAGGCCTCAGCTGCTCGCAACCAGGTCGTTGCGCAGCTCCACTCAGGCTGCGCCTGAGTGGGGGAGGACATGGGGAGGGTCTCGGGCGAGATCCGACCCGTGGCCTCGATCATCCCGGCCCCCGCGTTCCGCACGTCGGCGGTGGCCAGCGCGGTCTGACGCGTCTGAACGCGCCGCCGCCGGATGATGATGGGCCGCGTGCGAGCACCGGAGCGGCTGCTCCGATCCTTGGCGGAAATGCCCGGGGCGGCCCGATGACCCGGAGCGTGTCCGCACGACGACGCTTCGGGAGTGCTGAGGAACGCGGCAACCCTTGGGGCTCGGGTGCGCAGCGTCCGGTCGAGGATGGCGAGGTGGCGGTCCATGGGGCTCTGGAGGTTCCGACCTCCGTTGGAGTGACCGGGCCGCGAGAGCTGTCCTGGCCGTGAGCCGTGTCGCTCGGCGTTTGTATCAGCGGCTGATCCAGCGGCCGTGGTCGCAGCCCCACCTTTCTCGATGCTGCCAGTGCGCGGCGAGCCAGTGCGCGGCGAGCCAGTGCGCTGCATGCCGGCGCGCCGGCTCCCCGCAGCGGCGCGGCCTTGATCCGTGAAGGCCGGCTCCACATGGCTCTCTGCCATTCCGATCTCGCACCAGCGCCGCATCGCCGGCGTCGAGGCAGCGGTATCGTCCGCGGCATCCAAGGCCATCGGCGGGCCCCCGAACAGGTCGTGCTGGAGGAGGGCGGGTGCCTTGGGGGCGACGGGGAACGGCGAGCGAAGGAGGCGTGTCATGGTCGGTGCGTGGCTTGGGTCGTCGGGGCGAGGGGACGTCCCCGAACGGTTGCCTAACCTAACCTAGCCCTGAACCCGAACGGGTCCCGAACCAGGAGCTTTTCACGCACAGATGCCTAACCTGCCCTTAGGCCTTGGGTTAGGTGTCGGTTAGGGTCCTGGTTTTCTGGATCGGATCGGCGTCGGGTGGAGCGGGTCTTGTTCGTGGCCCTCTGCTACGGATCCCGCGGGGGCGCTCCTCCAACAGGGCCGCAACCGAACTAGAATGTTGGGCCGCTTCCCCGTTGCCTTCCCTCCCTTTGAGGCTTCAGCCCTCCTTGGAACAGCTCCGCCGCCTCGATCTAGACCGCTACCTGGTTCCGTTTTCGCTGCGGCAGGTGCCCCAGTACCGCTACGACGTCGTGGTCCTTGGGACAGGTGTGGCGGGCTGCGTGACCGCTCTGGCCGCCGCCCGAGCCGGGGCGTCGGTGGCGGTGCTTGCCAAGGACTCCGTCGGGGTGACCAATACCTCCTGGGCCCGTGGTGGGGTCGCGGCGGTGCTCGGGGAGGACGACACCTTTGGGGCCCATCTCGCGGACACCGTGGACGTGGGCTGCGGACTGGTGGACGAGGACGTGGCCCGTCGCGTCATCGAGGGGGGGCCGGGCTCGGTTGCGCGCCTCGAGGCCCTCGGCGCCAGGTTCGATCGGCGCGGCGACGGCCGCCCGGACCTTTCCATGGAGGGGGGGCACAGTCACGCGCGAATCCTCCACGCCCGGGGCGATTCCACCGGCAAGGAGATCCAGGGGACCCTCGGTCAGGCCATCGAGGACATGCCTGGCATCGACGTGTTCACGGAGATGTTCGGGATCGATGTCCTGAGCGATGACTCCGGGCGAACCGTTGGCGTCCTCTGTCGGAATCATCGAGGCGAGCTCACGGCCTACGGCGCGTCCCAGGTGGTGCTCGCCACCGGTGGCGGCGGTCAGATCTATCGAGAGACGACCAACCCGACCATCGCGACGGGAGACGGGATGGCCATGGGCTTCCGCGCCGGCGCCGCGGTGCGGGACATGGAGTTCATTCAGTTTCACCCCACCTGCCTGTACATCGCAGGGGCGGCGCGCGTCCTCATCTCCGAGATCGTGCGTGGCGCTGGCGGCGTGCTGCGGGACAAGGACGGCGTGCGGTTCATGCCAGAGATTCACCCCGATGCCGAGCTGGCGCCCCGGGACACGGTCAGCCGGGCGGTCTCACGTCGGATGGCGGAGACCGGGTCGACGAGCGTCGGCCTCGACCTGACGAACGTGGACAGGGACCCGCACGAGGCGTTCCCGAGCATCAGCCGGATCTGTCGCTTCTTCGGGATCAACATCGCGAAGGATCCGATTCCCGTGCGCCCCGGCGCTCACTACATGATCGGTGGCCTTGCCGTGGACCCGGCTGGACAGACGTCCGTCCCGGGGCTCTGGGCTGTCGGGGAGTCGGCGAGCACCGGTCTCCACGGCGCAAACCGCATGGGCTCGAACTCGCTGCTGGAGGGCATGGTCCTCGGTGAAACGGTCGGCCGCTCGGCCGCGGTCGCCGCAGCGGTCGCTGGTCGGCCGGAGATTCAGAGCGCGTCCCAACGCGTCCGCGAGGACGCGCCATCTGGCGTGCAGGTCAACATCGCGGACCTGACCTACTCGCTGAAGTCCCTCATGTGGCGACAGATGGGAGTCGAGCGGTCCGCCGCTGGGATGGAGGCGGCCCTCGAGACCTTCGACTTCTGGGCGCGCGCCGTTCGGTCGCTACGCCTCGATGACGACCGCTCCGTGGAGCTCGTGAACATGTTGACGGTGGCGCGCCTCTCTACTCTTGGCGCTTGCCACCGCGCCGAGTCCCGCGGGACTCACTTCCGAACCGACCACCCTTCGAGAGACGACGCTAATTGGCGCGTACACATCGAGCAGGTACCTGAACGTATGGTTGAGATCATTCGCTCCGTTGAGATGAAGAAGACCCCGGTGCGATCCACCGAGGGCGTCCCGGCACCTTGAGAGGACACATTTAATGGGCGGTTCAGGTTTCAGCACGGACTGCGGCAAGGAACGCCTGTTCACGTGCGGCGTTCTCCTCCCGGACCAGCCGCCGGAGAGCGATGGTCCGCTCTCCGAGCTCAAGGCTCTGGTCGAGGCCGCGGACGCGGAGGTCGTGGGGGACGGGTTCACCCAGACGCGTAGCCGCCAGCACCCTGCCACCCTCTTTGGAAAGGGCAAGGTGGAGGAGATCGGTGAGGAGGCCGAGCGGCTTGAGGCGGACGGCATCGTGGTCGACAACGACCTCACGCCCGCCCAGGGTCGGAACCTCGAGAAGGCCTGGGGGACGCGAGTGATCGATCGCTCGGAGCTCATCCTCGACATCTTCACCCGTCGGGCCCAGACGCAGCAGGCCCGCCTGCAGGTCGAGCTCGCGCAGAACATCTATCTCATGCCGCGCCTGCGCCGCATGTGGACGCACCTTGAACGCATGGAGGGCGCGATCGGCACCCGCGGTCCGGGTGAGACGCAGCTGGAGACGGACAAGCGGCTCCTGAACAAGCGGATCACGGACCTGAAGAGGGAGCTGGGGGTGATCGAACGCCGCAAGCAGCGTGAGGTGAGCGCGCGAGGTAGCGAGTTTGTGGTCGGGCTCGTGGGATACACGAACGCAGGCAAGTCGACCCTGCTGAATTGCCTCACGGGGTCCGATGAGTTCGCGGCGGATATGCCCTTCGCGACCCTGGATACCCGGACCCGCCGCTGGGTCCTTCCGGACCGCCGGACGGTCCTGCTGTCGGACACGGTCGGCTTTCTTCAGCGCCTCCCTCACCACCTCGTCGCCTCGTTCCACGCGACGCTCGAGGAGACCCTCCACGCGGACCTGATCCTGCACGTGGTGGACGCCTCCAATCCTGACGCACACCACCAGATGAATGCGGTGGACGAGGTGCTAGGGGACGTCTCCGGGCATCTCGCCTCGGACATCGTCGTGCTCAACAAGGTGGATCGCGTTGGCGATCGCCTCGGGTTGACGCTGCTCGATGGAGAGCTCCGCGATCGGGGGATCGAGGTGGTGCACGTGAGCGCCCACTCGGGCGAGGGGATCGAGCAGCTGACGGACCTCGTGCGCCGGCGCCTGGACGATCGCTCGGGGCTCGTGGACGTGACCGCGCCCCCGGGTGACGGCCGGACGGTGGCCGTCGTCAGGGGCGCAGGCGCAGTCCTCGAGGAGGAGATCTCGGAGGACGGGACGATCCGTATGCGGGTGCGTATGAGCCCTGGCGCCCTCGGGCTCATGAGGCGCAAGGCGGGCTCCCAGGCGGTCTTCGCCGCCGCGGATGAGGCCGCCAGCGCGTGGCTCGGCTTGGCGCAGGACGTCGAAACCGACTAAGTCGGGTCAAGTTGAGACGGATGGATGTGTCGAGAGAGAGGGAACGCGCCCAGCTTCGCGGCGACTGCCCTCTATGTCTTCTCCAGAGCCGATCGTCCCCTCCGGTGACCCACAGCCGCTGGGCAGCTCCGTGCCTACGGCGGCGGCGGACGACCCACAGGGGGCGACAGCGGCCGTTCAGGGGCCCCCAGGGCACCTGACGGAGGCCGGTGACCCCTCCGGATTGAGCCTGCCCGGCCACCAGGCCGCAGACGCTCCGCCTGAAGAGGCGGAACGCGCGGGGTCGGGCTCGATGGCGACCAGCCTCTCGCTCGTGACATTTACCACGGTGATGGCCTTTGTCTTGGTCACCGTCTGCGCGCTCATCCTCAGTGAGAAGAGCGCCCTGCGAAGAGCCGACGCGGCGCACTTCGGCGCGCTCGTGGACCAGGCCACGCTGTCCATGTCAGAGGACCTCGTCGGGGCAGCGATGGGGGACAAGCCGCTGGTCGAGCGGCTCCGCCGGTCCCTGCGGCAGGTCGCTGGGATCAGCGGGGCTCGTCGCGCGTCGCTCCTGATCCCTGGGGCAGAGGAAGCGTGGACCGAATTCAGCCCCGGGGTGGATGTGACCCTGAACGCGGAGCCGATCGCCCTGGATGGCCCCCAGCGTCAGCTCGATCCAGATCGCCTCATCGTCAAGCGGACCTTTCGCGCCGCGGGGCAGGAACGGATCCAGGCCACGCTCTTCCTCGAGGCCGGCTACCCCGGCGTGGAGCGCCGGATGCGGGACCTCATCGGGCTGGCCGGGCGAATCGTCGGGCTCTCGGCTCTGTTCCTCGTCTTCCTCGTACCCGTGCTGACCCGGCTCTGCCTCCGTCCGCTGACCAGGGTCGCCGAGGCTGCACGCGTGGGGCTGCTGCCTGCAGAGCCCATCTTCCCGGCTGAGCTGCAGGCCATCAACCAGCGCCTGAAGGACGACGCCGCGCTGATGTCTCAGCTCTCCGGAGAGCAAGACGACGCCGCACGGGCGGCGCGAGCGTACGTGGAGCGGGCCGAGTTCGAGAGCGACCAGCTCCAGGCGCGGCTGACCGAGGCCGTGAAGGAGGGGCGGCGTGGACACCGCGCCAAGGAAGCGTTCGTGGCGAACATGAGCCATGAGGTCCGGACCCCGCTCCACTCGATCCTCGGGACCACCAATCTGCTGATGGAGACCGAGCTGGACGCGGAGCAGCACGCGCTCGCGGATCGAGCCCTGCGTTCCTCCAAGGCTCTCCTGTCGCTGGTCGTTGACATCATGGAGTTGACCAAGTTCGACTCCCGGTCCATCGAGCTGGAGTCGGCCCCATTCGATGCCGGGAATCTCATCGAGGATGTCGCGGGGCTGTCGGCGGACTTGGCCGCGGCAAAGGGACTGAGTGTGACCACGTACGTCGAGCCTGGGGTTCCCGGTCGCCTCCTCGGAGACGAGGGGCGGATCCGTCAGGCGCTCATGCGACTGATGGACAACGCGATCAAGTTCACCGACGCTGGCGAGGTCACCCTCCAGGTCGCGACTTCAACAAACGCGGATGACCTCCCGGTCACCGTGTTCAAGATCTCCGATACGGGGCTCGGGATCGCGGACCGAGAGCGCGCTCGTCTGTTTCAGGCGTTCGAGCAGCTGGACAAGTCGGACACCCGAAAGCACGGCGGCGTCGGCCTTGGCCTTGCCCTTGTCGCACGGATTGCCCAGGCGGCTGGTGGGGAGGTCCGACTCCAGAGCCGGCAAGGGGCGGGTTCGACGTTCACTCTTGCGTTGCCGCTCGGGCTGGCGCCGGGCAAGGAAGGCGAGGTGTGCCTACCGGCCGCCGATCGCTATCAAGGTGTCCGCGTGATGCTGGTTGAGTCGGATCTCAATGGGGCCGCGCTGCTCGCGCGGACGCTCGAGGAGAGCGGGGCCAAGGTCCGGGTCGAGCACAGCGCCTACGGCGCGTTCGAGACCCTGCTTCAAGAGAAGAGAGACGTGGTCCTGATCGACCCCCGGGTGCCCGGGAGCGAGGCGCTCTTCGATGCGATGGGCCGGGACGCCTCACGAGTGGAGGCCGGGGTCGGCCTGATTACCTTCCCCAGCACGACGAATAGCCGACTGCACCCGGCGTTCCGTGGCGCGCGCGCCTCCGCGCGACGGCCTCTCTCGCGGGCCGGGTTGTTCGATCTTGTGGACCGAGCGCTGGGTCGAGAACTTCAGGAAGAACCCACGGGTAAGCCTGCTGAGCCGACGAGCCTCATCACGACCGACATTCGCAGTCGCCTGCGGATCCTGCTCGTCGAAGACAACCAGGCGAACCAGCAGCTGGTGCAGTACCTGCTCGGCCGCCGCGGCTACAACGTCGACGTCGCGTCCAACGGGATGATCGCGGTGGAGGCTGCGACGCGGGTCCGCTACGACGCAATCCTCATGGATTGCCAGATGCCGGAAATGGACGGCTACGAGGCGACCCGGCGGATCCGAACCGTCGAGCGGATGGATCGCCGTCGGACCCCGATCCTGGCCATGACGGCCAGCATCCTCGAGGGGGATCGGGATCGGTGCCTGGAAGCGGGCATGGACGACACGATCGGCAAGCCATTTCAGCCCAAGGAGATGATGGCCTGGCTCGAGCGCTGGCTGCTTGCCTCCTCGCGTACACGCCAGGTCGAGGACGACGAACACTTCGAGCCGCCGGCGGTCGAGGTCATCAGCGCGCCGTCTGTCACGGACATCTTTGGTACCGCGGGTGGACTCGCGCCGGATGAAGCCGACGCCGACGCCGACGCCGACGCCAAAGACGACGCCAAAGCCAAAGACGAAGACCAAGACGAAGACCAAGACGGACCCGAAGCCGCGTCCGGAGACCAAGCCGGGGACGAGTGGGAAGGTGGGGCGCTGAGCCCGGAGCCTCCCAAGGGAGCTGGCAAGGAGATCGAGGTGAGCTCGCCAGCGAGCGAGGTTCAGGCTCTGGTCACCTCCGAATCGGTCGAGGTCGACGAGGGCGGGCACGCCGCGGCGGCCGGGGCTCCCAACTTCGGGGCTGTGGCCGATGTCATCGACGTGAGTATCCTCGAGCCGCTCTTCGAGGACGACGACGGTCGAGACCTCGCGCTTGAGCTCGTGGGGTCATTCCTCGAAATGGCTCCGGAGTTGTTCCGAGAGATGGAGGGCGCCCTCGAGGAGAACGACTTCGAGGCGTGCGCGCGTATCGCCCACCGCTTCGTGTCGACCAGCGGAACCGTGGGCGCCGTTCACCTGGCACGTCTGCTGAAGCAGGTGGAACAGCAGGCGAAGGCGGGCAGCCGCGAAGATACGGCCAGCCTGCTCGTCACCTGCCATGAACAAATCGGCCTCGCAGGGGACGCGCTTCGCACGGCGGTCTCCGGGCAAGAGCCTCCCGTGGCCTGAGTCCCTCGCCGCGGCCTGATCAGCGGTCCTGGAACAGGACCGCTGGGTCGGGGAGCAGCAAGACGTCACCGCTCTTGATCGCGTGGACGCTCTTCAGGTCGTTGTAGTCCGCCACCGCCTCGACGACGGATGAAAGCGGGCGCACCTCGTAGTGGGTCTGACAGATCAGGCCCAGCGCGTCGTTGGGTCGGACCACGTACCTGGTGTCCGAGGGGATGGGAGAGGCCCACACCGGAGTTTGGTGATCGTCCGGTGGGGAGGGCACGGGGACGAGGGACTGAGGGCGCCGCAGCGGCTCGGCCCCGCTGGGGCGGCCGAGCACCAGTAGGTCCCACCGCTCGCCCTCGCTCTTCGCGATCACCACGGGGCTCAGGCTCTCGGCCAGGCCCTTCGCTACGGCGCCCGCTGGATCCCCCGCTGGACGCCGCGGGGCGCCGCTGTTCCGGCTCTGCCATTCACCGGCGAGGATCAGCAGCGCGCCGAGGATCAAGAGGGGGATGAGGGTGCGCATGGGGGAGAGGCCGCATTGTGGCGGGCGGGTAGGGACCGAATCCAGCCTCCTCCTCCGCATGCCGCGGCCATTCGGCGTGGCGCGGCCCGTTCAATGGCCGCGGGGCGCTTCCTCCGTCCTGGAGGAAGCGCCCCGCGTGGCTTGCCGGTGGCACAGCGCCTATCAGCTCGCCTCGGGTGCCTCGGCCTCGCGCGCCATCCGGCGCTCCTCGAGCAGCAGCAGCGCCGGGCTCGCGACGAACATCGACGAGTAGGTTCCGACCACGACACCAACCATGACCGCGAAGGCGAAGCCCTCGAGGTCGTTCCTGCTGCCAACGTTGAGCGCGAAGAGGATCGCCACAGAGAGGAGGGTGGTGACCGAGGTCAGCAGCGTCCGGGCCAGGGTCTGGTTGATCGACTTGTCGATGATCTCGGAGAGGGCGCCCTTCATGCGCGGGCGGTTCTCGCGGATCCGGTCGAACACGACGATCGTGTCGTTCAGGGAGTACCCGATGATCGTCAGGAAGGCCGCGATCATGACCAGGGAGATCTGCGCGTTGATCAGGTTCGACTGAATCGCGAGCGCGAGGAAGCCGAGGGTGATCAGCACGTCGTGCACAAGGGCCACGACCGCCGCGAAGCCGAAGCTGTATTCGGCGAAGCGGAAGCGGATGTACATCACGATCACGAAGAGCGAGAGGATGATCGCGAGGATCGCGTCATCGCGCAGCTCCTGCACGACCTGGGGGCCGACGGCCTCCGACTGGGGGATCGGCTGAGCCAGCTCGAAGCTCCGGCCGCCCGCGTCGCGTCGGCTGGCGAAGGCGTCGACGATGCGCTGACCGATCTGCGTCTCGGAGTCCGTGGACGAGCACGTGAACGCGAACGTCCGTGCGGCGTCAGCGCTTCCATTCGTGGCCGTGACGGTCACCTCGCCGAGGGCCGCGCCGGTCAGAGCGGCCTGGACGTCAGCAGCGCTGTGCTGGCCTTCGAAGTAGACGGTGCCTGACGTGGCGCCATCGCCGCGAGGGTCAAACGTGAAGCGGTTCGGCGCGAGGATGTCAGCGAGTCCGGTCGCGACAAGCTCGCGGTACTGGCTCGTCACGTCACGGTCAGTCTTGGTCCCTTCGGCCTTGAACTCGACCTGGAACTTCCGGTAGCCGCCATCCTCTGCGGAGGACAGCAGGGGCTGGACCTTGGCGTCCTGGAAGATGTCCCCGAGACCGCTGATAGCGGCGAAGACGGACTCCTGCGTCTCGGGAGCGCGGGTGACGAGCTGCATCGAGTTTCCGCCGAGGAAGTCGATGCTGTACTTGTCGACCTTCGGGAGGCTCGAGAAGAACGCGACGCCGCCGCAGATGAACAGGAGCGACACGACGGCCGTCTTCTTGGCCAGCTTCATGAAGCCGATGTTCGTTTCGTTGACGACACGCATCATCTTCCACTCGTCCACGCCCTTCTCCACCGCGAAGTGGACCAGGACGCGTGTGAACACGAGCGCCGAGAACATCGAGGTGATGATGCCGACGGAGAGCGTGGTGGCGAAGCCCTGCACCGGTCCGGAGCCGAACTGGTAGAGGATGATCGCCGTGAGGAGGGTGGTGACGTTGGCGTCGACGATGGTCGAGGTCGCGTTCTTGAACCCGTCCACCGCGGCCTGCGCCGCGCGGCGGCCTCGGAGGACCTCCTCGCGGATCCGCTCGTAGATGAGGATGTTCGCGTCGACTGCCATGCCGACGGTGAGGATGATGCCCGCGACACCCGGCAGGGTCAGGGTGGCCTGGAGCATCGCCATGCTGCCCATGAGCAGCACGAGGTTGAACACGAGGGAGAACGCGGCGAACACACCGAGGCGGCGGTAGTAGGCCGAGATGAAGGCGAGCACCGCGGCGAGGCCGATGAGGACGCTCAGCAGGCCGAGCTTGACGTACTCCGCGCCGAGCGACGCGCCCACCGTGGCGCGGTCCTCGAAGCGCGGCTCGAGGTCCAGGGAGCCCGAGTTGATGACCTGGACTAGGCTGGTGACCTCGGCCTGCGTGAAGCCGAAGCTACCGCCGGTGATGATCCCGCCGCTCGAGAGCGGAGAGTTGAGCACCGGATCTGTCACGATCTCGTTGTCGATGACGATCGCCATCTGGGCGCCCTCGTGCTCGGTCGTGAAAGCCTCGAAGTCGTTCTGGCGAAGCAGCGCGATCTCGAAGCCGACCGCGGGGAATCCGTACTCGTCGTAGGAGGGGAACACCCGAGGGAAGTCACTTCCCGAGAAGAGCCAGTCCTCGTTCGCCTCAACCACGAGAGGGACCAGGCGGTCGGCAAGGGGGAGGCCTGCGGACGACCCCTCGTCACGATTGGGGAAGAAGCGGAGGCGCGAGAGCGGCTGGCCCGCGTTCTCGGCCGCGAGCATCCCGTTGTACTCGCTGATCTTCGCGACGGGGTTCGCGATAGCCCACTCGCGGGCCTTGTCCTCCTCCAACGCGAGGTCGTAGGTGCCCGCCGCGTCGAGTGACTCGGCGTGCATCATCACCTCGAGGCGCCCCGTGTTCTCGATCAGCGCTCGCCAGGGGTCGCTGGCCTCGAGCGTGATGAGGGCGCCGGCAGGGAAGGACTTCGCGGTGCTGCCATCAGCGAAGGTGACTTCCTTGAGGCTCGACGCTCCACGTCGCTGGTAGGCGAGCAGCTCGCCGTCGATCTTGATGCGACCGCCGGTGGGGAACTCTCCCTCCGTCGCCGCGGCATCCAGTTGGATGGCGGTGTCGTTGAGGTGGTCGAAGTCGGCGCTGAGCACGGACTCGGCCCGCTGTGCGACCAGCGAGAGGTTGCCGGGGAGCTCGACGATGATCCGCTGCGCGCCGGACTTCCTCAGCTTGACGTCCCGCACACCGTCCGGGTCGAGGCGCTCACGCCAGATCGAGATGACCTCGCCGATCGCCTGGGCGTCGGTCTGGCTGGCGGGGATCTGCTTGGCCGCGCGCGCCGCGTCTAGATCCACCGTGTAGGTGAGGCGGGTGCCACCCTGCAGGTCGAGTCCCAGGCGGAACGGAAGCAGCAGGAGGGCGATCACGGCGACCGCGAGGAAGCCGAAGATCAGGGTGAGCTTGCGGTTGAGGTTGTCGACCATTGGATCGGCTGGGGCGTTGCTCTCTCGAGCGGGTCGGCGGCGCGATGGCTGCGCTGCCTGGGTGTCCCGCGCGGGGGACAGGGGAGGGGAGAGGCCTGGGCTTCAGTCGTTGCGATCGGGAATCGACCGCCGCGATGGGATGACCGGAGCGGCGCGGCCTCCCCGCTGGGGGGCGGCGCCGCTCCGGGCGATGGCGTCACTCGCCGTCTTTGCTCGAGGAGTCCTTGGCCGCGGTGGCCTGGGCGGTCCGGCGGGCCTTCTCGGTCTCGCGCTCGGCCCGGACCTTGTCGCCGAGACGCTCCTTCGTGCGGGTGGACTTGCCGACCCGATCGCGCATGTAGAACAGCTTCGAGCGGCGCACCCGGCCGCGCTTGGTCACTCGGACGTCGTGGACGCGCGGGCTGTGGAGCGGGAAGGTCCGCTCCACGCCCTCACCCTGCACGATGCGGCGGACCACCATGGTCTTGCGGATGCTGCGGCCCTGGACGGCGAGGACCAGGCCCTTGAAGGTCTGGATCCGCTCCTTCTCACCCTCGCGGATGAGGTAGTCGACCTCGACGTCGTCTCCGACGTTGATCCTCGGGAGGGTGCCGTCGGGCTTGCCGAGCTCGGATTCGATCTGCTGGATGATGTTCATGTCTCTAGAGGGGCGTCGCCAGGTTACGGACGGCGCCGGCTCCATGGTGTCGGGCCTGGCTCACATGAGCGAGGCCACGGTCCCAGAGGGAGCGCTTGGGGTTTCGGGTTGTCGGAACAGCGCGCGAGCTGCGCGCTGTGTTCGGGCGGGGCTCTCATTGAGGGCCCCGTTGGTCAGGGTTCGTCCTTGCCGCCGGTCAGATCCGGGCGGCGGGAGGAGGTGCGGGATTCACGCTGCGTGCGGCGCCATGCCGCGATCTTCGAGTGATCTCCGTCCAGCAGTACGCCGGGGACCTCGCGGTCTCGGAAGACGCGCGGCCTGGTGTAGTGGGGGTGGTCGAGGCCGCCGTCGGCCGCGGCGGAGAACGAGTCTTCCAGAGCGGA
This sequence comes from uncultured bacterium, assembly GCA_938083085.1. Lineage (GTDB taxonomy): Bacteria > Planctomycetota > UBA1135 > UBA1135 > Saltatorellus. The sequence continues at coordinate 282,849 of CALLKX010000014.1, read as the reverse complement.
GCGGCCGTCGCCGAGAACTCCGGGGATCAGCCGCGACACGGACTCGAGGAGAACAAGCGCGGGGAGTTCACCCCCGGCGAGCACGTAGTCGCCGATGGAGAGTCGCTCGAACTCGTGGAGTTCCAGGACGCGTTCGTCGAAGCCCTCGTAGCGGCCGCAGAGCAGGAGCACCGGCAGCGGATCGGCGCCGCCTTCGGGAGCCGAGGCGAGCCCCTCAACCATGGTCTGGGTGAGCGGCGCTCCGTCGGGGGTGAGGGCGATCCGGCGGTGAGGTCCGAAGCGCTGCTCGATCCACTCGATGGCCTCGGTGATCGGCTCGGGCTTGAGCACCATGCCGGGGCCGCCACCGAAGGGGCGGTCGTCCACCGTGCGGTGACGGTCGCGAGTGAAGTCACGGAAGTTCACCGTGCGCGTGGTCAGTAGACCGCGGGCACGGGCGATCCCGAGAATGCCAACGTCCTGGTAGGACTCGATGGCCTCGGGGAAGAGCGTGAGGATGGAAAAGAGCACCGGAAGGCCCGGATAAAGGCCCAGCAGGGTAGTGCCGGGGCCCTCAGAGGTCAATATTCCTCCGCAACCCTGGGCTCGCTGTGCGCCCCCGGTTGGACCTCACTTGTGGCCGTCCACGGACCCGGCTCTGCCGCGCCCCGCGTCCCCCTCACTCCTCCCCCCTCTGCGCCATGTTCACCGGACTCGTTGAAGCCGCCGTTCCGATCCGCTCCTACGAGGTCGTCGGGACCGGTGCCCGCCTGATCCTGCCCTCCCCAGGGGAGGCCGATCTGGCCCTCGAGCAGGCCCCTGGGGGCTGGGGGCCGAGCTCCACCGAGGCCTGGAGCGCCTCGATAGGAGATAGCATCGCCGTGGCCGGGGCCTGCCTGACGGTCGCCGAGCTGCTCGACCCCCCGGCTGAGGCCGGCGCCTCCGGGCCTGACATGGCGTTCGACCTGACGGCCGAGACCATCGAGCGGACCTGGTTCCGCGGCCGCGCCGCGGCCGGGACGGTGGTCAACGTGGAGCGGGCCCTGCGGGTCGGGGACCGGCTCGGCGGGCACATGGTCAGCGGGCATGTGGACACCCTTGGGAGCGCCGTCGGTCGTCGTGACGCAGGGGACGGGGGGGCGGTCTTCTCCTTCGAGGTGCCCCAGGGCTTCGAGCGCTACCTGGTGGACAAGGGCAGTATCACGATCGACGGGATCAGCCTCACGGTCGTTGACCCCCGCGATCGCTGCTTCGACGTCGCGGTCATCCCTCACACCCTGAATCGCACCCACCTCGCTCACCTCACCTCCGGGGACCCGATCCATCTGGAGGCGGATCTGATCGCCAAGTGGGTCGAGCGGTTGACGCCCCAGCCCTGAGCCGCGCGAGCGCGGTGTTGACCTGGCGAAGCGGCGTTGACCCGGCGAACGGGACGCCGGGGGCCGCGAATCAGGGGCGGGCGGCAGCGCCCCGCGGCCCCGCTGCGACGAGGGGCGCCCGGCGCGTGCATGGCGATGGGCAGGGGCTGCGGCCGGTCCCTGCCGGCGCTTGGTCCGCCAGGGGAGCGCGGCGGTGAATCGGCTGCTCTGCCGGAAGAGACGGAGCTGACCCGAGCCGACCTCCCCCGGCTGCTGCCTCCCCCGGCTGCGGCAGCCGGGGGAGGCAGCAGCCGGGGAGCGGTGGATCAGAAGCCGAGGAACACGGTGGAGAGGAACGTCGCGATGGGCGCGGCCTCTCGCTGCTCCTCGAGGCCGCCTGTCAGCGTCCTCAGGGCTCGCTCGATATCCGTGGCAATGGTGTCGTCGTTGATCAAGATGCCGAGCGTGCCGCGCTGCTCCTTGATCGCCGCGGCCGCGTCAGCCGCGTCGGCGGAGAGGGCCAGGAGGTTGTCGTAGATCTCCGGCTCGTTCAGCAGGCGCCCGACGGTGCCCTCGGGGTTGTTGAAGCCCTTGAGCGCGGCCTCCAGGTCGTTGGCGATGGTCGGGTCGTTGATGAGCCTCGCGAGCGTCCCATCACCGCGGTCTACCTTCTCCAAGGATGAGCGTAGGGATTCGACGATCTCACGGGTGCTCGCCGCGACGGCGGGGTCATAGATCAAGGTCGAGATGACCCCCTCTCCGTCCCTCGCGTCCGCCATGAGCTTGCGAGCGTCGGCCACGGTCTCGTCAAGGCCGCGGACGAACTCCTCGATGTCGTTGTAGAGCTTCTCGTCGTAGATGAGCTTGCCGATGGTGCCCTGCCCGCCGCGGAGCTCCTCGGTGAGGGCCTCGATGTTGTCAAAGGTGCCCTGGGCGGACTCGATCGTCGCCACCACGCTGTTGGCGGTCTGCTCGTCGTTGAGCAGGCGCCCGAAGGTCCCCTCGGCGCCGTTCAGGCTCGCCATGACCTGCTCGAGGCCTGCGACCGAGTTCCGAATCGACTCACGGTTCTCATCCACCAGCTCTCCGAGGGCGGCGAGCACGTCGGGCGCGCTGGAGGCTTGGAGCGGTGCGGCGAGGTCCACGGAACCAGTTTCGCGAGAGCCCGGATCGATGCTCAGCTGCACGCCGCCGAGGACGGACGCCGACTCGATCCGCACGACGTGGTCCCCGAAGAGCACGATGGGCTGATCCAGAGTGATGCCGACGCGCACGCGCTCGGCGCGCGGTCGCTCGATGTCCGGTACGACGGACTCCACCTTGCCCCAGCGGACGCCGGCGAAGAGCACCGGAGCGCCCTTGCGAAGCCCGCGTGCATCTTCGGCGTACGCGACGATGCTCTGCTTGCTCTCGAAGAGCGAGAAGTCCGTCTTGAACAGGGTGTAGTACGAGAGGATCGAGATGGCGCCCAGGAAGAGCAGCCCGAGGGAGAGATGTCGGCGGGGAGTCATGGCGGTCAGCTCAGGGCGTCGGGCCCGAGGAACTCGATCAAGCGGGGGTGTGAGGGGCGCAGGAACTCCTCGGTGGGCTCGTGCACGATGGCCTCGCCCTCGTGGAGGAAGACGACTTCGTCGCACACGGTGCGGATGCAGTCGACGCGGTGCTCGACCACCAGCGCCGTGCTCGCGTGACTCTCGGCGATCTCGCGCATGAGGTCGTTGATCGAGCGCGAGATCTCCGGGTCCAGCCCGGCATTGGGCTCGTCGTACAGGAGGATGTCCGGCTCGACGATGAGGGCACGCGCCAGGCCGACGCGCTTCTTCATCCCGCCGGAGATCTCGGACGGGAGCTTCTTGCCCGCGTCTGGGATATGGACCATGGCCAGCTTCTCCGCGACGCGGTCAGCGATCTCGCCGCGACCGAGGTCGGTGTTCTCCACGAGCGGCAGCGCCAGGTTCTCCTCGACGGTGAGCCAGTTGATGAGCGCGCCCTCCTGGAAGACATAGCCCATGCGCTTGCGTAGCTCGCCGAGGTCGTCAGCGCTCAGATCCGGGACGTTCCGTCCCTCGACCTCGACCCGGCCGGAGTCTGGCTGAAGCAAGCCGATCACATGGCGCAGGGCAACCGACTTGCCTGTGCCTGAGCCGCCCATGATCCCGAGGACCTTGCCTCGCTGGACGTCGAAGGAGAGCCCTCGCAGTACATGCTGGGACCCGAAGGCCTTGTGGACGTCCTCGAAGCGCACGATGACGTCTCGCGCGCCGGGGGCGTCGGTGGTGGTGTCGCCGGTGGTCATCGGTAGAGGAACCACGTGAGAAAGTAGTTCGCGACGATCACCGCGATGATGGAGTCCCGAACCGCGCGGCTCGTCGCGCGGCCCACGCCGAGGGCGCCGCCCCGGGCCACGAGGCCGCTGGCGCAGGAGATGATCGCGATCAGCCCGCCGAAGATGACGGACTTGAACAGGCCGGAGTAGACGTCCATCGGGACGGGGATGAGCGCCCCCTTCTCCTGCAGAGCGTCGAGGGCGCTCTCGGTGTACTGGGCCAGGGGGACGCCGAGTTGGCTCGAGGCGACGAACCCGCCGCCCACGATGCCGATCGTGTCGCAGAGGATCGTCAGGACCGGCGCGATGATCATGAGCGCCGCCACGCGCGGCACCACGAGGAAGGAGGTGCGGTCGACCGACATGACCTCCAGCGCGGACAGCTCGTCAGACACGGACATCGTCCCGAGCTCCGCCGCCAGGGCACTCCCGGTGGTCGCGGCGAGGACCACCGACGTGATGAACGGGCCCATCTCTCGGGTCATGCTCGCGGCGACAATCGTGCCGATCTGATCCTGCTGCCCGAAGCGGGAGAGCTCGATCCCGGTCTGGAGGGAGACGATCATCCCCATGAAGAGCCCGACCAACAGGACGACGTGCATGTTCCGGACGCCCGCCGCGAAGAGCTGCTCCATGAGCCAGCGGGAACGCCGCGGCAGGTGATGGAGGCGCATGGCCGTGGCCGCGGCCAGCTCCAGGGTCGAGCCCATCTCGACCACCGTCGCGCGAAACCAGGAGGCCTGCATCAAGACGTAGACCAGCCCCGCCACGAAGGCGAAGGGGAGGGCGTCTGCGAGCCACCCGGGGGCGGCGGCCAGGAGTTGGGCCAGGGGGGTCATCACGGGCACGATCAGGGCCTGGGGAGCCGGAATCAACGACTCGGCGTGGAATCGGGGGGCAATGCCAGGGGGCGCGTCAGGCGATCGGCCCCGATTAGCGGCGCCGGGGGCGCGTCGGCGGCGGTCCGGTGGGGGCCGAGCGCGGGCGCGGTGGAGGAGGGGGTCCGGCGCATGGGCCAGCCTGGGCCGGGGAAGGAGGGGGCGAGCAGCTCGAAGCCTCCGGTGTCCGTCGTGCGATATCGGAGCAGCCCGAGGAGCAGCGAGCGCTCGCGGGCCTCCTGGCCAGCGCGGGTGTAGTCTCGCGCGCTCCACAGGAAGCTGAGGGAGCGGCGGTCCTCGTCCGCGTCCTTCTCGCGCCGCCATAGCCCGAGCCAGGAGCGCGCGCGGACCTCCTCTCCGTTTCGGCGCCGGCTATAGAGTTCCCAGAGCCAGGCGTAGTGCTCGTCCACGAAGTCGTAGTCGGGGAACGGGTTGAGGTCCACGACGTGGAGATCGCTCAGGCCGGGGGCGGTCCGCACACGACCGAAGGGCCAGGCCTTGCGGTAGCGCTCTGTGCCCAGGGGGCCGGTGGACTGGGGGGTGACGTAGGTCCGCTCCCGCGTGTAGCTGCGCCAGAGGGGGAACGCCTTGAAGGCGTCCTTGGTCCCGTCGTCGTACTCCTCGTGGCGCCAGTTCACCAGCGGCCACGCGACCCACTTCGAGGTCATGCCGTCGCCCTTGTAGGAGGAATAGAAGGGCCACAAGCGCTTGCGCGTCGCGCGCTCGGGGTCGCCCCCTTGGAAGACCACGAGCGGCCACGGGCCGTCCCACGCCCAGAACCCCGTCCGCTCGTCCTTGGCGTAGCCGAACAGCGGCCAGAGCACGGACGTGCTCGAAGCCTGTTCACGTCGGGCCTGCCCGCCCAGGGGCCAGAACATCCACGAGGACCGCTCCTGCTCATCCCCGAACTGGAGGTCGGTGCGCTGCCAGTGGAAGAAGGGCCAGAGGAAGAACCAGCGGTCGTACCGGCCGTCCCAGCTCACGTTGCCTGCGAGGGGCCACGCTCGCCAGGCGGTTCCGCCGGACCCGCGGGAGTAGGAGAAGAACGGCCAGAGGAAGTGGTCCGTCGTCCGCCCGTAGCGCTCTGTCCGCAGCCAGAGCGGGAACAGCACGAAGGTGCCGCGGTCGAGGGAGAGGAAGTTCTCGACCACGCCGCCGAACGGGAAGAAGGCGCGCTGAACCCGGCCGTCCTCGTGGGAGGACAGATAGATCCCCGGAAGGACCAGCAGTGACCAGGTCTTGAACCCGTCGTCCTCTACCTGGCTGGCGTATCGAACCAGGGGGATGAACTGGGACACCTCCGACTGCTGGGAGGCGTCCTTCTTGATCTGGCCGAACGGTGGGATGAACCAGGAGCGCTGGTCACCGTCCGGCTCTCGCTCGCTGGAGACGATGGGCCGGACGGCCCAGTAGCGCCGGTCGCCGGAGCTCGGGTCCCGGCGGGTCAGGACCGCGCCTCCGAGGGCCTCTACCTCGGGCACGCCACCAGCAGCGGAGTGGGAGGAGAACAACGGAGCCAGGTTGCGTTCCGTCGAGGGCCCCGCGCACGCTGCGCAGAACGACAGCGCCGCGAGAAGGATGCCGCGGCGCAGGCTCAAGGGGCGCCTTGGGCGCAGGCCCCCGTGGGCGGGCGCTGCGGAGCTCCCTTCAGAGGGCCCCGGATGGATGTGAGGAACAGCGGTCATGGCGCTGCGGCAGATTCTGGCGGTCGAGCGGGGGCGATACCACATGAACCGCCGGTGCCTTGGGCGGAACGGAGACTCCTCGTGGGGGTGCGCCGCGCGCAGCCGCCTCGGGCAGCCATCTCGGGCAGCCAGTCGCATGGCGGCCATGGCTGGGACCCCATGGCTGGGGCCCTCTTGGTTCGGAGGTCGCCTGAAAGGTCACCCTCTTGGTGGCGTGCTGTGCCCTCGGTCGCGGCCCTCGGCGGACCCCGTGGTCAACGGGGGCGAGAGGGGGGCGCAGGGTCGAGAGGGCGCGAGCGGCGCCCAGGGGGCGACCTTCGGAATGGCCTCCTCCACGGCCTCCTCCACGGCCGGCTCCCTGTCGCAGCGAGCTCCCCAGGCCGGCTCGCGATCCCGCAGCCGGCTCGCGACGGGCAGCCGGGCCTCGATCTGGCCGCTTCGCCATGGGGCACCCGCTCCCGCATGGCCGGCCCCCCCCTCAGGCGGATTCCTCCGCGGCGCGGGCTTGACGCGCCGGATCCGCGGGGCACGGTGTGGGCCACATGACCACCGCAACGCCGACCACTCTCTCCGGGATCCAGCCCAGCGGACTGCAGCACCTCGGGAATTACTTCGGTGCGATCCGGCAGCACGTGGCCTCTCAGTCGACTCCTGGGGAGCACTTCTTCTTCATCGCGGACTATCACGCGCTGACCACCATTCACGACGCGGAGACCCTGCGAGGTCACGTTCGCGACCTGGCTGCGACCTACCTCGCGCTGGGGTTGGACCCCGATCAGGCCGTGTTTTTCCGGCAGTCGGACGTCCCCGAGGTGACCGAGCTGACCTGGCTCCTCTCCACGGTCACGGGCATGGGGCTGCTGGAGCGCGCGCATTCCTACAAGGACAAGACGGCCAAGGGGATCAAGCCCTCGGTGGGGCTGTTCACCTATCCCATCCTGATGGCCGCGGACATCCTGGCGTACGACTCCACGGTGGTGCCCGTCGGGAAGGACCAGGTCCAGCACGTGGAGATGGCCCAGGACATGGCGACCCACTTCAACTCCAGGTTCGGCGAGGTGTTCACCCGCCCTGAGGCCCGGATCCCTGAGAGGGCTGACATGGCGAAGGTCCCCGGACTGGACGGACAGAAGATGTCCAAGTCCTACGGCAACCACCTGTGGATCTTCGAGGAGGGGAAGAAGCTGAAGAAGGCCATCGGGCGGATCGCGACCGACAGCCGGCCTCCGGAGGAGCCGAAGGACCCGGCGGGGGTGGCGCTCTTCGACTTCCTCGCGCTCTTCCTCGACGAGACCGAGCTGGGCGAGTGGAAGGAGCGAGTGCAGCGTGGCGGCGAGGGTGCGCCCGGTTATGGCCACCTCAAGGTCCGGCTCGTCGAGGCCATGGACGCTCACTTCGCCGAGCCCAGGGAGCGCCGGCGTGCGCTCCTCGATGACCCCGCCGAGCTGGATCGGATCCTCGCGAAGGGCGCGGAGCGCGCCCGCGAGCGAGCCACAGCGGTGAGAGACCGCGCCTACAGGGCCTGCGGGCTGCGCTGACCGGACGGGACCGTGCGGCGATGGGACGCCGGGCGCAAGGACGTCGGCGATCCTGCCGATAGGGTCGGTGTCGGCCCCTTGACCCCCTTGACCCCATGACGATTCGCACCATTGGCGCCCTCACGGCCCTCCTGCTCCTCGCCCCCGGGTGCCGCTCCGCGGGCACCGCCGCCCAGGAGCCGCTCGTCGCTCCTGTCGACGGCGCCGCACCCGCCACGGAGCCGTCTGGAGGCGCCGAGGGTTGGACCGAGCCCGAGGCCTTCGTGCCGCCGCCGCCGCCGGAGTGGACCGGCGCCTTCGGCGAGACCGCGGTGCTGCTCGCGAACACGCTCCGGATCGAGGGGCCCGCGCCCCTCCTCCTGCACGTGGTCGCGAGTTCGGACAAGGAGCTCTACGAGCGCAGCGTGACCACGACGGCGCGTGGCTTTGTCCAGGTGATCAAGCGGCGAGCGACCTCCAGCCGGGAGGTCCGTGTGCAGCTGGACGCCTGGAGCCTCGCGGCGATGGAGGAGGTCGTCATCGTGGAGACCGCGGCCCAGGGCCCGGTCAAGGTCTTCGCATCGGGGAACGTGATCTGGAGAGACCTCGACGCGCGCCTGATGCAGGGTGAACAGCTACAGTTCACGGGTGCGATCGGAGACGAATCCCCCTATGCGCCGCCTCCGGGTGGCGGGACCCGCTGAGGCCGGGCACGCCGAGGTTGACCTCGCAGCGGTCGGTCTCGGGTCGTGCCCCGGACGGGTTCTCGACAGGCTCATGCGCCTCGGCCCCGCGTTGAGCGGCGAAGCGCGGCGGCACGGGCTCGTCTTCATGGCGGCCGTGCTGGCCATGTGGACCGTGGGGTGTGCGGGCCGGACCGCGGCCTGGGAGGCGAACTGGGACGCGCCTTACGCTGCATTTGGAAGCGATGAGCAGGTGCAGTTCACCGCCGCTCGAGAGCTCCTCGATGACGGGCAGCGCCTCGCCGGGCTGGGAGCTCTGCAGGAGCTCGCTGGCCTGAACGGGGGCAACCTGGAGCTGGCTTGCTGGCTTCAGGACGTGGAGGCCGAGCTGCTCCTGGACGGGGTGGAGGCTCGCCGGATCTTCCCCGAGCTGGCGGACTCCGTCGACCGCGCTGCGTACGGCATTGGAGAGGGCGAGCCGGGGGAGGTCATCCGCCGCGTCTACGCGGCCCGAGCTTCGGCGCTGCCCACGGTCGAGGCGTTGATCCTGGCCGCCCGGGTCGAGACTGACGGCCTGGCCGCGGAGTCCCTGCTCCGCCGGGCGCTCGAGCTGGATCCTGTGTGCTCGTGGGCCCACTACGGGCTCAGCCACGTCCTGCTCGAGAAGCGGTCGCAGCCAGACCGATGGAGCCTGGCTCGGGCGTCGCTGGAGCGCGCACTCGAGATCGAGCCCGGCAACCTCCGCGCGCGCCGCCTTGAGGCATGGATGTTGGCAGAGGAGGGGAGCCGTGACGTGGCAGAGAAGCAGCTGCGGCGCTGGCTCGAGGAGGCCGCCGAGGACCCTCGTGTCTCGCGTGTGGAGGCGGTGGAGGCGCGCCTTGATCTCGCGCTTCTCTTGCTGCTGCGCGGAGAGGATCGCCGCGCCGCCAGACTGCTCGAGGACCTCGAGGGGGAGCCGGTGGGGCGCGCACGCCGGTGGATGCTGCTCACCGTCGCGCGCCAGGAGGGCGGCGACCTGCTCGGCGCCCTCGACGCCACGCTGCGTGCCCAGGGCGCCGCCGCAGGGGAGGTCCTCCCGCTGGTACAAGAGGCGCTGCTCAGCGAGGCGTTCCTCGATCGCCCGGAGGTCGCCAGCGCCCTCTGGGAAGAGGTGGCGGAGCTCGCCGAGGACGGGGCCACGATCGGTGACCTCGTGCAGGGGCTTCGCGCGAGGGTCCGCATGGAGCGGAGCCGCTCTGCCCCGCAGGTGGAGATTCCTTGAGGGTGGTGCTCCAGCGCACGCAGCGAGCGACTGTGCGCGTGCAGGACGAGGTGGTGGGCGCCATCGGTCCCGGCGTCCTGGTGCTGCTCGGTGTACTGGATGGGGACGGGGTCGCGGAGGTTGAGCGTCTCGCCTCCAAGGTGGCGCAATTTCGATTCTTCGCCGACGCCGAGGGGCGGATGAATCGGTCCGCGCTGGATCTTCGTGCGGCCGGGGAGGAGGTGGGGGTGCTGGTGGTCAGTCAGTTCACGCTCGCCGCCGACGGGCGGAAGGGGCGGCGCCCGTCCTTCGATCGTGCCGCGGCACCCGCCCTCGCAGAGCCCTTGTACGAGCACTTCTGCGCCATGCTAAGGGCCGCGGGACTTCCCGTGGAAACCGGGCTGTTCGGGGCCTCCATGGCGATTGAACTGGTCAACGATGGCCCTGCGACGTTTGTTCTCGACGACCCTGCCGGTTGACGGCGCTGCGGGAGCGGCTGGCGAGGGGACCTGTGTGGTGGCCTGATGGATTGTCCGTATGGTGCGGGTCCTTGACGCAGTGGCGGATCAGTGCGAGCATCATGGACGAGCACTCGCTGCGCCGCCCAAGGACGCCGCCTGCGCTCGGTCTCGTCGACAGAGCCCATGACCGAATCCCAGCCCAGAACGATCACCAAGCGCGAGCTGGTGAACCGCATCGCCGAGGAAACGGACCTGACCAAGGTCGCGGTTCGCGATGTGATCCAGAGCTTCCTCGACTCCATCGTCGACGAGCTCTCGCAGGGGAATCGACTTGAGTTCCGAGAGTTCGGCGTCTTCGAGGTGCGGGAGCGCGCGGCCCGGCTGGCGCAGAACCCGAAGACCCTCGAGAAGGTCGAGGTGCCCGCCAAGCGGGTCGTCAAGTTCAAGGTTGGTCGAGTGATGCGGCAGCGCGTCTGCGACGAGATTGGACCGGACGAGGTCGAGGCGAATGCCGCCCCGGTCGAGCCCTCCAGCGAGCCTGCCGCGCCCCGTCCGCAGCCGCCGACTCCGCCGCCGGCGAAGCCGGGCTCGCCCTTCTGATCGCCCGGCTGATCGCCCGGCTGATCGCCCGGCTGATCGCCCGGCTGACGGACCCGGCTGACGGACCCGGCTGACGGACCCCGCTGACGACCCCGCTGACGACCCCGCTGACGACCCCGCTGACGACCCGGCTGACGACCCGGTCGAATCCCTGCTCGAGGGCAAGCCTGGTGTCCGTCTTCGGGTCCAGCTGGGCTTCGAAGACGGCGTCCGAGCAGGCACGGGGTCTCGACCTGTGTGGCCCACTGGTCGGTGTCCAGGTCTCGTGGACCTGGAGCTCAGTTCGCGCCGAAGGTCGCGCTGAGGGGTGGGACGCCGCTGGACCCCTGCGTTCAAGCCGGCATCCATGCGGCCGCTGGCGTCCATGCGACGGCCGGCGCCGGCCTTCAGAAGCTCCCGGAGTTCGCTTGGCCTCGAACCGTTCATGACCTCCGGCCAGGGAGGGCCGTGGCATCGGTGAGGCCCAGACCTCCGGGCCGCCAGCCGCTACCCGCCTTCTAATGCGGCTGGCGGCTGGCGGCCCGCTGGGCTCAGGCTCGAACGCCAGCGGCGCGGGCCGCCTGCTCGAGGGCCTGCGCCACATCGACGAGCAGGTCATCGACGTTCTCGATACCCACCGACAGCCTCACCAGCCCGTCGGCGAGGCCAGCAGCACGGCGAACCTCCGCGGGGATGGACGCGTGCGTCATGGACGGGGGGACCTCCACGAGGGACTCCACGCCGCCGAGGGACTCGGCCAGGGTGAAGATCTTCGTGGCGGAGGCGAAGGCGTTGGCGCCTTCGACGCCCCCCTTCAACTCGAAGGACACCATGCCGCCAGGCTGAGACATCTGGCGCTGGGCGATGGTGAGCTGAGGATGATCGGGGAGGCCGGGGTAGATCACGCGGTCCACCAACTCGTGCTCGGAGAGCGCCTCGGCGACCGCCTGGGCGTTGGAGCAGTGCCGGTCCATCCGAACGCCGAGGGTCTTCGTTCCGCGCAGGACGAGGAAGGCGTCGAGCGGAGCGAGGCAGCCACCGACCGCGTTCTGGTAGAAGGCGAGCTCCTCCCGGGTCTTCTCGTCGCGGCCGATCAGCGCGCCGCCGATCAGGTCCGAGTGACCGCCCAGGTACTTCGACAGCGAGTGGAGCACGATGTCGGCGCCGTGCTCCAGGGGCCGCTGGAGGTAGGGGGTCGCAAAGGTGTTGTCGACGACCAGCTGGGCTTCGCCGGCGTGGGCGATCTCTGCCGCTGCGGCGATGTCGGTCAGGCTCAGGAGCGGGTTCGACGGGGTCTCGACGTAGACGTAGCGAGTGTTCGGCTGCATCGCAGCCTTGATGTTCGCGGGGTCGGTCGTGTCCACGAAGCTGAACTCGATGCCGTAGCGCTCGAAGACCTTGGTGAAAATGCGGTAGGTGCCGCCGTAGAGGTCGTTGCCGGCCACCACGTGATCCCCGGGGTTCATGCGGTCCATCAGGGCGTTCGTGGACGCGAGACCCGAGGCGTAGCAGAGCCCCCAGGCGCCGTCCTCGAGGGAGGCCAGGTTGGCCTCGAGTGCCGTCCGGGTCGGGTTGGTCGTCCGCGAGTACTCGTACCCGTGGCGGGGGACCGCGGGGGCTTCCTGGGCATAGGTGCTCGTCAGGTAGACGGGCGTCATCACGGCGCCGTTGGTCGGGTCGGGCGACTGCCCGGCGTGGATCGCACGGGTCTCGAACTTGGCGTCCTTGGGGATGTGATGCGAGTCAGTCATGGTGCTGGTGTTCCGGTCTCTGGCGGCGGTTGAAGGCCGCGGAGTGTATCCGTTCACAGGGCGGGAGGACCCGCCGCGGCGAAGGTAGCCGAGCCCGGGGGGCGATGGGGGCCACGCCGGATGGTCCTGAGCGGACGCCGGGTGCTCGCGGCCAGCGAGGGGGCGCAGATCCGCCCGGACACTCCAGGGACCCGGTCGTGGGAGGCCCCGCGGCCGAGCCTCCAGGGCTGCGGAGCCCCACGGCCGCCAGGGTCCTTTCAGGCGCGCGCCGCGTGGCACGGCGAGGCCAGCGTGGGCCCCTCGGGCGGGTTCCCTTGGGGCGGCCCCGTGGCCGCGGGCGGGAAGGCGGGCGGCGGGGCCCTGGGGCCCTCACTGTGCGGGGGCCGATCCGGTCGGGTCTAGGGCCGGGGCCTCGAGACGGGGCCTCGAGACGGCGCGCCGTCCCGAGAGGAACAGCGCCAGGCCCGGCTGGACCTTGCCGCCCTCGGTACCATGTCGCCCCGACCTGCGGGCGGCCTCGGCGAACGATGACCTCTGAATCTCCAAGCTCCGGAGCGCTCTTCGCCGAGCGCGTGCTCGAGCTCGACGGGGTGCTATCCCTCATCGCAGAGCACGCCGTGAGTTCCCTCGGGCGGCGCCACATCGTTGGCCTCACGCCCCGTGGCGATGACGATGCCCGGGCCGCGCTCGTCCGCTGCGCGGAGATGGGCGCACGGCTGGCGGCGGAGGACGGGCCGCCCATGGCGGGCGTCAGCGATCCGCTCCCCGAGACGCCCTCGGGAAGGCTCAGCGAGGACCGGATCGCGGCCCTGCGAGACTTCCTCGAGGCGAATCTCCGGCTGAAGAAGTGGGCGGGAGATCGCGCGGGCCTCGCGCCGGCGCTGGCGGCGCTGATGTCCGCGTCCCCGGAGACCTCCGCGCTCGTGGAGCGCATCGATCGGATCGTGGACGGGCGCGGCCGCGTGCGCGTGGAGGCGTCGGGACGGCTCACCAACCTCCGCGACGCGATGTCGTCAGCGAGCGCGCGGATTGACAGCCAGCTGCGGGCCGTGATGGCGCGCGGGGACGTCCGCGCTTCGCTGAGTGACGGCGGCGTCCACCGGCGGGCTGGACGACCCGTGCTGGCGGTGAAGGCCAAGATGTCGGGACGGGTCAAGGGGCTCGTGCACGACCGGTCGCAGACCGGTGAGTCGGTCTTCATCGAGCCCCAGGAGGTGGTGGAGCTGGGGAACCGACTGGCCGAGGCGCGCGCGGACGAGCGGCGGGAGGTGGAGCGAATCCTCGTGGAGCTATCCCGCGATGTGCTGGCTGCGAGCTCGGTGATCGACGGTGCGTCCCAGCGCGTCGGGCAGCTTGAGGTGGCGCTCGCGAGCGCCCACTGGGCCGCGTTGGTGGGGGCCAGACCAGCCCTCTTGCCCGGTGAAGAGGGTGCCTCTGAGGGCCTCTTGCTGCGGGAGGCACGGCACCCGCTGCTGATCGATCAGGTCCATCGCGGGGCGCTCGATGAGGTCGTGCCCATCGACCTGCGGCTCGGCGTGGACTTCGACATGCTGCTCATCACCGGCCCGAACACCGGCGGCAAGACGCTGGCGCTCAAGACCGCGGGGCTGTTCGCGCTCATGTCGCGCGTCGGGCTGCCCGTCCCCGCCGAGGACGGCACGACCATCCCCCTGTACGACGGCATCGCCGCGGACATCGGCGACGAGCAGGAGATCCGGCAGAACCTCTCGACCTTCGCGTCTCACCTCGTCCGGGTGTCCGACGCCCTTGAGCGGGCGACCCCGGACACGCTGGTCCTGCTGGATGAGCTTGGGGGCGGGACGGACCCCGACGAGGGCGGGGCGTTGGGCACCGCCGTGCTCGAGCGGCTCTTGACCGCGCGGGTGCCCACGCTCGTCTCCACCCACATCGGCAAGCTCAAGGAGTTCGCCTACCGGCATGCCCGGGCGGAGAATGCCTGCGCGGAGTTCGACCATGAGACCCTCGCGCCGCGCTACCGGTTGATGCTCGGCACCCCCGGCGAGTCGTGCGCGCTGGTCATCGCCCGGCGCATCGGCCTCTCTGAATCAGTGGTCGAGGTGGCAAAGGAGCGGCTGGAGCGCAGGGAGGGTGAGCTGGAGGACCTCATGAGCGACGTTCGCTCGGCGCGCATGGCAGCGGAGGAGACGCGCCTTGGCGCCGAGGCGGAGCTGGCGCGGGCGCGTGAGCGCAGCCGCGTCGTGGACGAGCGTGAGGCCGTGCTCGAGCGGCGCATCGACCAGCTGGAGCGCGAGGCACAGAAGGGAATCGAGGAGCGCGTCCGCGACGCGGCGCGGACCTTGGAGCGCGGCCGGCGCCTGCTGGATCAGCTGCCGCCCGAGACCCGTCGAGAGATGGAGGAGACGCTGGACCAGCTCGAGGCCGAGTTGACCGGCGCGTCGCTCACTGAGCGCCGCGAGGCCTTCATCGCGGGGCTGGGAAAGGGCTCGCTGGTGTACTTGCCGCGTTATCGCCAACGGGTTCTCGTGCACAAGATCGATCGGGAGCGGCGTCAGGTGGTCGCAAAGCTCGGGTCCATGAAGGTCAAGGTCTCCTTCGACGAGGTGACCCCCTACGAGAGCCTCTGACCCGCTTGTGGGCAGAGCTGCCTGTAGGCCGAGCCGCTTGTAGGCGGTGCCGCTCTGAGGCCACTCGAAGGCCGGGCCGCTCGAAACCAGGGCCGCTTGACAGCGTGGTCACTCGACACCTGTGCTGCTGGTCACCTGAGCCGCGCCGGCGGGGAGGAGGCTCTCCTGGAGCAGAGGCCGCCCCAATTCGATCCTGGCTGGCGCTGGCTGCCGCGGTCTGCTGCTCGCAGGGGGGATGGGCCGGCTTCAGCAGATCAGGGGCTGGCGGGCGGCGTTAGACTGGTTCACATGCTCGCCCTGCTGCTGGTCCTCGCCGTCGGAGACGGCTTCGATGACGCCGCGCGCCCGTTCCTCGAGGCGCACTGCATCCGCTGCCACGGGGGAGCGTCGGTCCAGGGGGACCTCGACCTCTCCGCCGCCGATGCGGGCGCGCTTGCCCGCCGTCCGGAGGAGTGGGACTGGCTCCTCGAGCGCGTGGAACTTGGGGAGATGCCGCCGGCAGGTGAGGCCGCTCCCTCGGCGGACGAGCGGCAGCGCTTCACTGCCTGGCTACGGGCACAGCTGGGTGCCACAAGTGACGGGGTGGTCCCCCTCCCAGCGGTCCCGCTCCGGCGGCTGACGGTGGCCGAGTACGCGGCGGCAGCCAGGGACCTCTTCGACGTCTCCATTGACGCCCGCCGTTACCTTCCGGAGGACGCCGTGGGGCACGGCTTCGACCACGTGTCGGCGTCGCAATCCCTCTCGGACCTGGACTTCAGGCGCTACCTCGAGGCGGCAGAGGCGGTCGCCGACCGGGCTCTGGCGGCCGACGAGCCGGGCCCGCCGCGGGTCCGCCGGTTCGTGCCGTCCGACTTGAGTGGCGGTGTTGCGCGGGGTCAAGCCCACTGGCTCAACACTCAGGGGGTCGCTGGTGCACGTGCGCCGCTGCCAAGGGCCGGGGAGTATCTCGTCCGCGCGCAGGTGTGGGGGATGCAGGCCGGCGACGAGGTCTGTGAGATCCGGCTCGTTCTCGGCGAGCGCGGCCGTGGGCTCGTGGAGCAGGCGCCAGCGGCTCGAGCGGAGGACGCGGAGATCTACGAGGCCCGGCTCCGTGTTGAGGCCGGGGGAGACGTGCTCGCGGGGGTTGAGTTCAGGAACGACTTCTATCGTCCGGCGAAGGATGGCCGGCGTGGGGCGGACAGGAACCTCGCCATCGAGTGGGTCGAGGTGGTCGGGCCGCTCGACCAGAGCGGCCCGACCGAACTGTGGACACGCTGCTCGGAGGTCCTCGCGCGGGCCACCGATGGCCGCCCGGAGGCCGGGGCTAGGGAGGCGGCTCTGGCTTCGCTCGTGGCTCAAATGGCCGCCACCACCTGGAGAGTCGAGGCGGTGGACTCGGAAGACGCCAGGCGGCTCTTGAGCCTCTCTGACCCTGCCGCCGACCCCCGTTCCCGCTTGCGTTCGGCGCTGGTCGGGATGCTTGTCAGTCCTCGATTCCTGTTCAAGCCCGAGGTCGGGACGGGGGAGGAGGACGCCCGGCGGAGTCGGCGCCTCAGCGGGCACGAGGTGGCCACGCGGCTCTCGGGTTTCCTGTGGGCCGGGGTGCCAGACCGCGAGCTGCTCGACCTCGCGCAGGCGGGGGCGCTGGACACCGAGGAGGGGGTCCTCGCGGCGGCCGAGGCGATGCTCGAGGACGCGCGGGCGGACGCCTTCGTGCGGGCCTTCGGGGAGCAGTGGCTGCAGCTGCGTGTCCTGGCGACAAAGCGCCCGGACCGCCGCGCCTTCCCTGGGTTCTCTACCCGGCTCATTCGCTCCATGGTCGAGGAGACGGCCCGCGTCCTGCTGCGTTCCCTCAGGGAGGAGCGCAGCCTCTGGGAGCTGATCGACGGGACCGAGACCGTGGTCGACACGCGCCTCGCGAAGCTCTACGGGCTGGACCGCAGCGACCGCCTCGAGAACCTGGGAGACGGGTGGTTCGTCTCCGATCTCTCCGGCACGGAGCGCCGGGGGCTGCTGGGACACGCGAGCGTGCTCTTCGCCACCAGCGAGTCGACCCGCACGTCGCCGGTGAAGCGCGGCAAGTGGGTCCTCGATGTCCTCCTCGGCAGCGCGCCACCGCCCCCTCCTCCCGGGGTGGACGGACTCGGTGAGGCCGCGGAAGGCGAGGAGGGGCTCAGCTTCAGGGAGCGGTTCGCCCGCCACCGGGCGGACCCCAACTGCGCGGCGTGCCACGCACGGATGGACCCCCTTGGCTTTGGTTTGGAGGCGTACACCGCCATCGGCGCACTGCGGGCCCCAGAGGACCCGCTGCGGCTGGACGCCGCCGGTGAACTCCCGGACGGTCGAACCTTCACAGGGCCCGCTGAGCTTGCGGCGGTCCTGCGCGCGGAGGATCGCTTCCTGGAGGCCTTCGTCGAGCGCGTGTCGGTCTATGGCCTCGGTCGGGCGCTCCAGCGCGCTGATCGAACGATGGTTGCGGGGATCATCCAGGGGCTGGATCCTGGACGGCCAACGATGAAGCGTGTCATCCTTGGCGTGGTGGCATCGGACGAGTTCCAGCGCATCAGCGCGGGGCCGACGGAGGTGGATCATGAGTGAGCCGAGAACAGATCGTTCCATCGAGGAGCTGGCGGGCGCGGGGCCCCAGGTCTCCCGCTCTCGCTTGCCTCGCCGGGCCGTGCTGCGTGGGGCGGGCACCCTGGTCGCCTTGCCCTGGCTCGAGGCCATGGCGAGCGCGGGCGCGCCCTCCTCGTCGGCGCCGAGCACCCGACGCCTCGTGTACGTCTACGCACCGAACGGCGTCCACGTGGGCCAGTGGCGCTTGCCTGTGGGAGAGGACGCGCGAGACCGCGCGAGAACGGCAGAGCCTCTGGATGAGCTCCCGCCCCTGCTCGCCCCCCTGGGAGAGGTCCGCAGGAACCTGCTCTTACTGCGGGGGCTCACCCAGGACAAGGCGCGCGCCAACGGTGACGGGCCCGGTGACCACGCGCGCGCGGCGGCTGCGTACCTCACGGGGATCCAGCCGCTCAAGACCGAGGGCCAGGTGCGCCTCGGCGAGTCCGCTGACCAGCGCGCTGCGCGCTTGATCGGTGGGCGGACCAGGGTCCGCGCGCTCGCTCTCGGGCTGGAAGCGGGCCGACAGTCCGGGCAGTGTGACTCGGGCTACGCGTGCGCTTACTCTGGCCACATCTCGTGGCAGTCGGCCACCACGCCGGCAGCGAAGGAGAGCGACCCTCAACGGGTGTTCGACCGCCTCTTCCGCGGCGGCGACCCTGGCCGGAGCGCCGAGGCCCGCGAGCGGCGCGCCAATGAGCGACGGAGCGTCCTCGACTTCGTCCGCGAGGAGTCTCGCCGCCTCGAGCGGCGGCTGAGCGCCGCGGATCGTGCTCGCGTCGATGAGTACGAGACCGGCCTGCGCGAGCTCGAGCGACAGCTCTCCTTCAATGGGGCCGCTCACGTGGGCGACGTGCCGGACAGCGCGCGTCCCGAGCGTGGGCGACCGGGGTTCGCCGAGCAGGCGGATCTCATGGGGGCGCTGATTCGCCTCGCCTTCGAGACCGATGTCACCCGCATCGCGACGCTCATGCTCGGGAACGAGGGGAGCTCGAGACGGTATCCCGAGGTGGGGGCGCGCGAGGGGCACCACGCCCTGAGCCATCACAAGGGGGACCCTGAGAAGCTCACGCAGATCGCCGCGATCAACCGCCTCCACATGGAGGCCTTCGCACGCCTCGTCATTGGCCTGGAGCGAGCCAAGGACGGCGGTGGGTCCCTCCTGGACCGCTCGACGGTCGTCTTCGGGAGCGGCATCGCGGACGGGAACCGCCACGATCATCACGATCTCCCGGTGGCCGTGGTGGCCGGCAAGGAGACCGGCCTCCGCGGTGGGCGCGCCCTCTCCTACGGGCGCAACACGCCCCTGAACAATCTGCATCTCGCTCTGCTGGAGCGCCTGGGCGTGGAGGCCTCGCCCCTGGGGGACAGCACAGGAGTCCTTTCGCTCTCCTGAGCGGTCCTGGTCGCGGGAGCCGCGAATGGCTCAAGCCGGCCGCCTGGAGGGCCGAAGAATCCTGGTGAGGGACCCACCGCGCAGGCGCTGGGTCCGTTCCTCATGATCCAGAACGCCGGCGGCTCCTTCTCCCATGATCCTGACCCGTTGCTCGCACCTGCGGGTGACGCGGAGGGTCATGGCCCCAGCCTCGACTCGCTCCCGGACCTGGATACGGTGCTTGTTCTCGGCGGCGGGGCGATGCGCGGGATGGCGCACATCGGCGTGCTCCGCGCCCTGGACGACCTCGGGATCAGCGTGGACGCCATCGTCGGCACGAGTATCGGCTCGCTGATCGGCGCGCTCTACGCCAGCTCCATGAGCCCCGCAGAGATGGGGGAGGTGCTCCCCGGGCTCGCCAAGGACGACTACTTCCGGCTCAACTTCGCCAAGTTCCTCAGTCGCGGCATCCGTGCCCCGAGCATGTACAGCGGCGAGACCTTCAGGAAGAGCCTGGAGCGGCTGATCCCCTCGAGGAACTTCGATGAGCTCAACCTGCCCTTCTTCTGCAACTCCGTCTGCCTCGAGACTGGCGGCCCGGTCTTCTTCGGGACGCGCGGCTTCCGCGACATCCCGCTGATCCAGGCGATCTACGGCTCCTGCGCCCTGCCGGGCGTCTTCGAGCCCCTGTCCTGGAAAGGCCGGCACTTCATGGATGGCGGCATCACAGACGCCCTTCCCCTGAGGTTCGCGAAGCTCCTGAAGCCGCGTCGCATCATCGCGATTGACCTCACCGTCAAGCCCAGCCACAAGGTGCCGAGCTACCGCTCCCACGCGGTCTCGACCCTCTTTCGCGCCTTCGACATCGTCGAGAACGTGATCATGGAGCACTCCCTCCATGGGCAGGTCACCGATGAGGTGTGCCTCGTCCAGCCCAAGATCCGGGACATGGACCGCTTCGACTTCGAGCGGGTCCATGAGCTCGTTGAGGCCGGATACCGAGAGGCGATCCGCGCGGTCTCTTCCCACCCGACTACCCGTGGGCTGGTGCAGAACGACGTCCCGGACGGCGTGGCTTGCCCGGTGACCGCGCACGAGTATGTGAGCCTCCGCCTCGACCCTGCCGCGTGCATCGGCTGCGGCGTTTGCGAGATGACCTGCGCGACCGGCGGTTTCGAAGCCCGCGGCGACACGGCCGTCGTGAAGAAGCCCTTCAACTACGACTGCACGCGCGATCAGTCGTGCGTCCGGGCGTGCCCCACAGGCGCCATCCGGCTCGGGAACCTCTGAGGCAGCGGGCGTGCGGCGGTCGGACCGCCGCTGAATGACCGGCCTCCACGGTGGGGCTCTCTCGGCGGTGCTCGCCGTCTCTGCGCATGGCCCTCTGGATCGCCGCGGAGAGGGAGCACGGACCCCCGCACGGAAAGATCTTCCCGGGGAGTCGTATTTGTCCAGGTCCGAGCCCGACCGAGTTCACGGGTGCTCGCGAACTTCTGCTCAAGGTCTGACCCGTGGATGGCTCGATAAGGGACTCAGGACGGTCCGCGCTCTGTCGGCGGTCGTCCACACCCACCCCGTGTCTCGTTTCCCCGCTCGCGTCCGTCCTGTGGCGCTCAAGACCGTGAAATTCCTCAGCACGCCTGCCGCCGCCGTAGCGGCACTGTTCAACAAGGTCCGTCTCGCGCTCCTCGCCATCGCCGTCGTCGCGGTGCCCGCCTGCTCGTCCTCGAGCGACTCGGGCGCTGTCACTCCGAGCGGCCTGGTGCAGAACCTCACTCAGGATCCCGCGGGGCAGACCATCGTGACCTCTCTGCAGGGGCTCGAAGGCACCATCGCCCCGGCCTCCGTCGAGGCCTCTGGCGGCCAGACGGTGACGAGCGTCTCCCAGAATGGGTCCACCTTCCTCATCGCATTTGATGGCGTCGTCTCACCGGACGACCAGGTGCGCTTCGTCGGCGTCTCCGGGCTCAGCGACGAATGGCGGACGGTCACCTCGAGCGACTCAAGGGATCCTCTGTTCTCGATTACAGGGGCAACACAGGACACGTCTGACCTCGTGCTCGGGGGCGACACGATCTCCGTCCAGTTCTACTCCGGACCTCGAGTCCTGCAGGCTGAGGCGGAGGACCCGGCCAACTGGACGCTCTCGGTGGAGGGGACCACTCTCGACCTGGTGGGGACGAGCATCAGCCTCGACAACGCCACGCAGATCGCAACGTTCACGCTGGGCCGCTTCGCCAATCTCCACGCGTCCTTCACCCTCAGCTGTAACGTGGGTACGGTCGCCGCGACGTCAGTGGCAACCTTCGCGCTGACGGGAGCGGCCACCGGAGACACGGCGGTCCCCGCCGTCTCCACCGTGACCCAGGATCTCAACCCGGTCACCTTCGGCGATGAGTTTGGTCGCGTGCTCATCTTCGACTTTGACGAGCCGATCAGCCCCGTCTTTGGTGCGCTTCCCGCCAACTTCACCGTCGTGGATCACCCCGGCGCCCAGGGGCTGACGATGCCGACGAGCGTGGACTTCGAGGCCGGTAACGACTCGCAGCTGCGCGTCACCTTTAGCCGGCCCGTGGTGCCCGGCCTGGACCAGATCGACATCGCCGGCCTGGTCGACGCCCACGGCAACCTGATCGTCCCCGTGACGAACCCGATCGTCGCAGGCAGCACCTCGGTGAACGCGTTCACCACCGTGACCTTCGAGACGGTCGAGGGCGCGGGGAACGACCGGGTGGTTGCGAGCACGTCGCAGGCGCTGGACCCGGACACGGCGGCGAACGCGGCGCGCTGGACGCTCGCAGTTGGGGGCCTCGGCGCCGTCGATCTCGCGACTCAGACGCTCGGCTACGACCTGCTGACCCGTACCCTGACCATCGACCTCGACTTCGACGTATCGAACGGGACGACGGGCGACCTCGTCGCCTCCGGTGCCGTTGACGTGGACGGTGAGGCCTTCTCGCTCGCGGCGCCACAGGCGCTCGCTGCGGGTGACTCGGACTCTCCCGGGGTCTCTTCGCTCACGCAGAACCGCGTGGCAGACACTTCCGGAAAGACCCTCGACGTGACCTTCACCGAGGACGTCGACCCCACGACCGCGACCAACGCAGCCAACTACACGTTCACCCCCGCGCTGACCGTGAACACGGCGAGCGTCGTGGCGGGCAACCTCGTCAGGCTCCAGACGGACAGCGTGGCGCTCCCCGGGGACTACACGCTCACGGTGGCCCAGGCCGTCTCTGACCCGGCGGGTAACGATCTCGGCTCGGCCTTTGGCCCCGCTGGCTTCCCCTCAACGGACGTCTCAGCGCCCTCGGCGATCGCCGTTTCGGGCACGGCGGTCGAGGGAGCAGAGAACGACCAGATCTCCGTCCTCTTCGACGATGACATGGTCCCGGCCGAGGTGCAGGACGTGAGCAATTGGACGCTCGAGTCGCCCATCGGCACGCCGGTCAGTCTCGCCGGCTCAACGGTCACCTACTCCGCCTCCGGCGGCGTCGCGACCCTCGCGCTCGACGCCCCCGGCGCGACCGCGCTGGTCCGATCCTTCGACCTCCAGGTCGACTTCAGCGGCATGCGTGACCTCGGCGGCAACTCGGTCGTCGCGACCCCGATCACAGCGACCGTCGTTGGTGAGTCCAACCGGCCGGGGCTCGAGGCTGCCTTTATCAACGCTGGTACCGGAGACGAGGTCACCCTCCGCTTCTCCGAGCCCATGCGTCGGCTCACTGACGTCTTTGACGCCGTCTCCAACCCCGCTGGCGTCAAGTACATCGTGACGGACGCCGCCACCGGGGCGCCCCTCGCGCCGGTCTCAGTCGCAGAGGTCGACGGCGGCCTCGGGGTGGTCCTTTCCTTCGGGGCGGTGATCGATCCCGCGTCCACGGTCGACGTGGTCGGGCTGGTTGATCTCGCTGGCAACGTCCTCTTCCCGGTCCTCGCGTCAGCGCTGGAGGCCGAGGTCACCGACGTCCCGGCGATCAGCACCGTGACCTTCCTCGCGGTCGAGGGCACGGACAACGATCAGATCAGCGTGACGTTCAACCACCCCATGTCGGCGTGGGGGATCACCTCCTCGGACAGCTACAGCTGCACCGACTCGGCGGCAGGGGTGGTTCCGCTGACGGATGCGACCTTCAGCTTCGACGGCGCCGACACGGTCACGATCAACCTCGCTGCGGCGAGCAACGTGGACCTGCAGAGCGCCTTGAGCTACGAGCTGACCCTGGAGGCCTCGCCGACGCGCCCGCTGCGGACCAAGTGGGGCACGGTGCTACCGATCTCCTCTGCTTCGCCGCTCACCGCCGTGACGGGGGACGTCTCTGCGGGGCCCTCTCCGATCACGAGCCTGGCGATTGTGGACCCGAGCTCGACGGAGAATGCCTTCGTGATCTTCAGCGAGAGCGTGGAGGCCGTCGCGGCGGTGGATCCCTTGAATTACACCTACGGAGGGGGGACAGTCGCCACGTCAGCGGTGCTGGTGGATCCTCGTGTGGTCCAGGTGACCTTCGCTGGCGTCACGGTCGCTCCGGCGAACTCCGTCGATGTGAACGCCCTCGTGGTCGACACCGCAGGAAACGCCTCCACCGGCGTGGTCTCTCTCGCGGTCACCGCGGACACCACCGTTCCGACGATCACGTCGTCGACCGCTGTCATCGCGCCCGGCTTCGGCGGGGACTACGTCGACGTGGCCTTCGATGAGGCGCTTGATCCGGCGACGGCGACGTTGAGCGGCAACTATGTTCTGACGAATGGCAGCGAGACGCTCCGTCTCCTGGGTGTCATCCATGACAGTGAAGCGAACTCAGTGCGCCTGCTGGTGGATGATATGCCAGAGGGGGCCACGATCATCACCACGGTCCAGGGCATCGCCGACTTCGCTGGCAATGGCTTCGCCGCACCGGTCGCCTCGCCCGCAGTCGCGGGTGGAGACGTTACGACCCCCGGCATCAGTGGCGGGGTGATCAACTTCTGGTGGGACGCCGCCGGGACGACGGTCGACGTGCGCTTCTCTGAGGACGTCGATTACAGCTTCGCCGAGGTCTTCGCGAATTGGAGCACCTCTGGGACCGTCACGGTCACCGCGACCGAGGCGATCGGGATCGACCACGTGCGGCTGACGCTCTCGGCCCCTCTTGGGCCTGGCGAGACGGTCGAGCTGCAAGCGGGCCTCTCGGACGCTGCAGGTAACGTCGCGGGCAGCCTCTCGATCGTGCCTGCGGACTGACCGTGCCCCTGAGCTAGGTCTCGAGGGAGGGGGGGCGGAATCAATTTCCGGCCCCCCTCCTTCTTTGTTCCCCGCGCGGACGGGCGGCCTTCACGGGACATCCGCGTTTCCCGTACAGGTCGCCCTGCCGGTCGCTCGATAACCCTGGTGCCCCTTGCCACCGGGCTGCCCCCTGCCAAACATGATTCGAGACGCCAACTTTGAGGACCTCCGACGCGCGGCCAACCGCCGCCACCTGGTGCATCTTGTGCTCGGGTCCATGGTCCTCTCGACTCTCTTGACGGTGGGGGTCACGCGTGAGGTGAAGATCCACCGGAAGGTTGGCGCCCTCATGCCGGCAGATGCTGGAGACCTCTCCGCGCTCGAGCAGCGGCACGTCGACTTGGAGCGCATCTCGAGGACTCATCACTTCTGGAGCGGGGCGTTCGGGGTCCGGGGTGAGCTCTCTGACCTGACCGTCGCCATCGCCGAGCTTCGGCGAGCGGCGGAGGCGCGTGCCGCCGAGAGCAACAGAGAGGAAGCCCGGCTTTGCGATGAGGCAGAGCTGCAGCGCATCCGAGGGCTCGCCGCGGTGGAACGCGGCCGGTACTCGGAGGCGCTGGATCACTTCAAGGCGGCTCTCGAGGTCTCGGACTCTGTCGGGCCGGCCGGTTTCGCCGGCGGTCCCTGGAGCCACAGGGAGCAGGTGCTCCTCGACATCGTGGCCTTGCAGCAGTGGGAGGCGAAGCGCCGCTGAGCGCTCAGTCATGGCCTTCTTGAAGAACATCTGGACACGAGTCACCGGATACGCCTTGGATCGGGCATCGACTCCAGAGGCGGCCGCACGCCGTGTCCGAAAGCTCGCCGGCGGCGGCGACTACAGCGATGCGCTGGGGATCTGCCAGGCCGCTCTTGAGCGCTTTCCCGAGGACCGCAGTCTCCAGCGACTCTCTCGCGACGTCCGCCTCGCCGAGCGGGAGACCCGGCGGACCTTGCTCATGGCCGAGCTCGAGTCCAACCCCTCCCCTGAGGGCTATCGCGAGCTGTTTGACCTGATGTTGAAGCGTGGTGAGGCTGCAGCGACGCTGGACCTCGCTGGCCGCTGGCGGCAGATTGATGCGTCCGGAGAGCCGCTCTACTACGAGGCCGCTGCGTTCAGCGAGCTCTTCTTTGGGAACCACCTGAGCCGAGATGGTCTGCGCGCATTCCAACTGGCTACCGAGGCCGGGAAGATCCGCAGGGATGACCCGCGCCCCTTCCGTCTCCAGTTCGAGATCGCTCGCCGCTGCGGCGCCTGGGAAGACGCCCGAATCGCGCTGGCACGCCTCCTGGACCTCATGCCAGGCAACCGCCTCATCGAGGGTCGGTTCCGCGGCGTGATCGCCAACTGTGCGAACTCGCGATCGCTCTCCAAGGCGATCGCTGACGTGGAGCGCACGGGCCGGTTCATTGACGACGACCTCGACACGGACGGGACCCTCGATCGTGATCTGATTCGCCCCGGTCTACAGGAGCTCGCTGCCCGGGACGACGTGCACGTCGCCTTCTTCCTGCGCGGCAACACCGCCCTCGTTCAGGGGGCCACGGGGAGCGCGGCCGATCGGTCGGCGCGGGCTGTTCGAGATGTGCTCTCCATGACGCGCAGTTCGTCCCGGAAGCTGCTGCTTGGGACGCCCCTGGAGCTGCGCTGTGAGGGGACCGGCGGATCACTGGTCCTGAAGGCTGGCGGTGAAGGGACGGCCGCGGTGTGGGCCGCGCGGAGCCTCACGGAGACCTCAAGCCGCCTCATGTTCGACCTCTCGAGCGGCTTGGTGATGGAGGATGCGGCATGATGAGGGACGTCCTGGATTCGGTGACGAGCCAGCCTGGAGTTTGCCTCGCGGCGATCTTCAGTAACGAAGGGGTTCCCCTCTGCATTCTGGAGGCCAGTGGCTCCGCGGACGCGTGGAACGACATCACCAAGGGCTCCGCCGTTGCGGCTGACGCCAACGGCCAGCAGGTGGACGCGGCGTCGATCGTTGCCTTCGCGGCCAGCTGGGTTGAGGACCTTGACCGGACCTGCGGTGGAGTCGGTTGGGACTTTGAGAAACGGTTCTCGATGGTCGCCTCTGAGGGTTCGCTCGTGGTCCAAAGGGGGCCAGGCGCCAACGTCCTCGCGGTGCTAGAGCCTGGGGTCGATCCCCAGAGCGTCCACTTTCCTCTGGATGTCTCCGTTGAGCGCCTGCATCGGCTGCTCCGGGAAATGGGACGTTCCGAGCAGGAGCAACCGCCCGCGCCTCTCGCGGGTGTGCAAGCGGAGTGTGAGGGCGCGGCCGGTTCGGCTGCTTCCTCAGAGTCGAGCGGAACGGTTCCGCTCGGCGAATTGATGACCAATACCGTCAGTGAGCCGGGCGCGGCTGCTGACGTCCCGGCGGCTAGCGCCGCCAACGACGCAATCAACAGATCCTCGGGAGACCACTGAGATGGTTCAGATCAACTTTGCTCAGAAGAGCGTGACGGTGAAAATTGTCTACTACGGCCCCGGCATGTCCGGCAAGACCACGAACCTCGAGATCGTTCATCAACGGGCGCCGGAGTCGAACAAGGGCGACCTGACCAGCATCTCGACGGACGGTGATCGCACGCTGTTCTTCGACTTCATGCCGCTGGATCTGGGGACCGTGGCGGGCATGCGGACGCAGTTCCAGCTCTACACGGTGCCTGGCCAGGTCTACTACAACTCGACGCGAAAGCTTGTGTTGCAGGGCGTGGACGGCGTCATCTTCATCGCGGACTCCAGCGGTTCGATGATGGACGAGAACCTCGAGTCTCTCCGGAACCTGGAGGAGAACCTCCGGGAGTACGGCAAGGACATCACGACCATTCCGATGGTCATCCAATACAACAAGCGTGACCTCCCAGACGCGCTTTCTGTGGAGGAGTTGGAGGCCAAGATCAACCGCTTCGGGGCGCCCTCCTTCGAGGGCATCGCGAGCTCCGGGCAGGGCGTCTTCCCGACCTTGAAGTCACTCGCCGCGAACGTGCTCGACACGATTCACGAGCAAACGGGCGCTGCCAGCGCTGGCCGCTCCACGGCCGCACCCGCCGCGGTGCAGCCCCCGGCTCCGCTCCCGGCTCCCGTCGCGACGGTGCCTGCCCAGGAGGCGGCGCCCGCTGTTTCCGCGCGGGCCTCGCAGGGGCAACAGGGTGCTGCGGCGCAGAGTGCGCCGCCTCAGCCAATGGGCGCTGCGCCGATGATGGCGACCTCGCCGGGTGCCGAGGCGGTGTCGCCCCAGGCCCAAGCTCCAATGCCTGCGGCTCAGGCCCCTGCGGCGCCTGCGCAGTCCGAGGGCCTGCGCCTCGCCGCGCGGCCCTCAGCCCCCGCCGCACCTGCTCCGGTGACGCCCCTCGCGATGCCGACCTCGCCGCACGCCTCGGCGATCCCGATGGCCCCGACCTCGCCGCCCGTCGGCTCGTCGCCTCCGGCGCCGGTCGCTGCTCGCGGCGCAACGGCTCGGGCGTACGCCCCGACGATCGCAGGTCAGCCTGGCCCGGGAGCTTCTGTTCCCGGTCCCCGCGCTGGAAGCTCTTCACCGTCCGGGCGGCTCCGTCCGCGCGGCGGATCCGCGCGCGCGATGTCGGCGACTCCGCAGCAGTCGGCCAGAAAGTCAACGCTCGTCACCGCGGCTGTCGTCGTGGTCGCCGTCGCGGTGGGGATCGCGATCGGTGGGGCCGTGTTCAACCTTATCTGAGGAGTTCCATGCGTATCTCGGATGAGAACCTCAGGCAGGGCCGGCTCGTGTATTACGAGCAGGACGTCTGCCGACTCGACGGGGAGCTCGATGGCTTCCTTGAATTTTCCGGTGCTCGTTGCGCGGTCCTCATCGACCGTGAGGGGCACCTGGTGACTCGCAGAGGCGACACCGCCTCGGCCAGTCTCGACTCGCTCTCAGCCCTCATGGCTGGCAGCTTTGCGGCGACCAAGGAGATCGCTCACCAACTCGGTGAGGAGAGCTTCAGCACCCTGCTCCACCAGGGCGACCAGCAGAGCATTCAGGTCTCGATCGTGGGGGAGCGAACGCTCTTCTGCGTGGTGTGGGACGAGCGAAGCAACTTCGGTCTCGTCCGGTTCTACGCTCAGGAGACGACGAAGCGGCTCGAGCAGATCTTCAAGGAGATGTCGGACCGTACGGACAACCCGAGCGTGACGCTTTCGGACGGGTACTCGGACGAGGCGGCAGCAGCGCTGGATGACCTCTTCTGATCCGCGCGGATCGCTCTGAATCGTGCAGGCGCTCGACGTCGAGTTCGGTTCGGTTGATCCACCTCGCCGCTGAATTTTGCGGCGCAGCAGCAGCCTCAACGAGGGCGCACCCGCGGGACGCGAGTGCGCCCTCTGCCGTTGAATCGCATACGCCGCACCTCTCGACGGTAGGCGCAAGTCGCTGATACAGGGCTGCTTGGGTCGGCGTTGCTCTGAATTTCGAGGAAGCCAACAGAAAACGCTCCGGATTTACGCAGGGATTTGAGACAGGTCACCCTGAAACGCGTCGATTGACGCACCGATGTCGTGGTTTCCCCTCGCGCTCTTTTCGAGCGCGGACCATCCCCCCAGGACCTCACGGTCCAAGGAGAACCACTCAAATGGCGAAAAAGAAAGCCACCCGCAAGAAGGCCACCAAGAAGGCGGCCACGAAGAAGAAGGTCGCCAAGAAAAAGGTGACCAAGAAGGCCGCCAAGAAGAAGGTGACCAAGAAGAAGGTCACCAAGAAGAAGGCGGCCAAGAAGAAGGCCACGCGCCGCCGCTGATCTTCCAGCCCCGGTCCTCCCTCGACACGCAGCGGCGCTCGGCTGCGCACCCGCGCTTCATAGCCGAGCACCCGCGAGTTGCCTCGACCACCAGGGTCTTCGCTCCACCGCACAGGAGAGCGAGCGCCTGAGGTCGGACAGCAGCGCGCGCTGACGAGAGTGGGCAGGTGGTTCACCCCGCCCGCGCTGCGCGCTGATGGACCTTTGGGACGTCACGCCCGGTCGCGAGAAGAGGGGATCGGAGCCAAGACTCAGCGAATGCGAACCCGCCGGCCCCGGAACCATCTGGTGTGGATGGCTCCAAGAGCTGGTACCGAACGACGAGGCGGCCTCACCCCTTCCAGGGGTGGGGCCGCCTTTCTCGCTGGGGCGCCAGCCGTCCAGCCGGGCTCCGGCTGCTCGCTAAGGGGCGCTCAGGCCTTGGGCTCAGGGGCCTGAATGCGGGGGAAGAGCGCCTCAGGGGTCCCCAGGGGGGCGCCAGCGGACAGGCTGCGCCAGTCCTCCGCGCTCGGAGTACCCGGCCAGGGCTGGTCAGCCACGGCGCTCGCGTGCCCGAGCATCTCCCAGAGTTGCTGTGCCTTATGCGGCATGAAGGGGGCCATCCAGCGGGCCTGCCAGTTGAGCCACTCGCAGAGGGTATTGAGGGCTGATGCTGCCTTCTCGGGGTCCTCCTTACGCAGCGCCCACGGGGCCAGCCGGTCCACGAACACGTTCGCGACGGTGGCGTTGGCCACGACGGCTTCAGCCGCTCGGCGGAATCGGAACTCCTTCACGAGCGCGGCGGGGTCCTCGATCGGGCCGCACTCCTCGAGGATCAGGCGGTCCATCTCCTCGCGATGTTGCTCGTGTAGTTGCGGCACCACGGCGTCGAAGTTCTTGGCGATGAACTTCAGCACGCGAGTCGCGAGGTTCCCGATGGTCCCTGCCAGGGCGGTGTTGGCGGTCTGGATCAGCTGCTCGAGTGAGAACTCGGAGTCCGAGGTCTCCGGCATGGTGGAGCAGAGGTAGAAGCGAGTGGTGTCAACGCCCCACTCCTTGACGAACTCGACGACGTCGAAGGCGTTGCCCCCGGAGGTAGAGAACTTCCCGCCCTTCAGGTTGTAGAACTCATTGGCCGGGACGGCGGCCGGCAGGACGTAGCCGTCGCCGGTCCCGTGCAGCATCGACGGGAAGACGAGGCAGTGGAACGGGATGTTGTCCTTGCCGATGAAGTGCACCAGCTGCGTGTCGTCGCTCTGCCACCAGTCCTTCCACGCCTCGGGCGTGCCGCGCTCCCGCATCAGCTCCTTGGTGAAGCTGATGTATCCGATCGGCGCGTCGAACCAGACGTAGAGCACCTTGCCCTCGCCTGCCTCGCCCACCTCGGGCGGAAGGCTGACCCCCCAGCTCATGTCCCTGGTGATGGCGCGCTCGGGGACGTCCTCGAGGAGGTTCTGGATGAACTTCTCGACGTTGGTCTTCCACTCGTGATCGCGGATCCAATCTCCGATCTTCTCGTCCCGGAGCTTCGGCAGGTCGAGGTACCAATGGGTGGTCGAGCGCGCCTCCGGTGTCGAGCCACAGATCTTGCACCGCGGGTCCTTGAACTCCAGCGGGTCGATCCAGGTCCCGCAGCTGGGGCACTCGTCGCCGCGCGCGCCTTCGCTGCCGCACTTGTAGCAGGTCCCCTCCACGTACCTGTCGGCGAGGAACATGTCGTCCGCTACGCAGAACAGCTGGTCGGTTCGCCGTTCCACCAGGTAGCCGTTCTCCATGAGGCGCGAGAAGAACTCGCGCGAGAGATCGGCGTGGTCTGGGCAGGTGCTCGTTCCCGAAACGATGTCGTAGCGGATATCCAGCGCGTCGAAGGTCGCGCGCATGTTTCCGTTCCACCGGGCGACGTACGAGGCGTAATCCTCCCCCGCCTTCTCGGCGGAGATGGTGATGGCGACCCCGTGGTCGTCCGATCCTGAGACGGCTAGGACCTCATCTCCGCACATCCGCAGGGTGCGGGCGTAGACGTCTGCGGGCAGGTAAGCGCCGGCGATGTGGCCGAAGTGAAGCGGCCCGTTGGCGTACAGGAGGGCCGAAGTGACGATGGTGCGGGCCACGGGACTGCTGGTTGGCGCTGGGAGTCGGGGGAGATCAGGAGTGCGACACCCGGTCCCGGGCGCCCGGAATCGGCGAGCGGGGGAGGGGAAGAAGCGGTTCGGAAGACTAAGATCTTCCGCCCCAGAACACCGCCATCGATCCTGCGGTCCGGTTCAGACCTGCCGGATTTCCCATCCAGGCGGACGCTGTCACCCTCAGAACCTCCGGGCTCATTCCGCCCGACCACCCATGGACGCTTACAAGCAACTGGACTTCTTCGAGCTCGACGATCAGTACTCCGAGGACGAGTTGATGGTCCGCGATGCCGTCAAGGGCTGGGTAGGGGAGCGATTCCTGCCTGGCGTGATGGACCACTTCGAGGCTGGAACCTTCCCGATGGACCTCGTGCCGGAGCTCGCCGAGCTCGGTGTCTTTGGCCCGACCACCCCCGAGGAGTACGGCGGCGCCGGCATGAACAGCGTCGCGTACGGCCTGATCTGCCAGGAGCTCGAGCGCGGTGACTCCGGTCTCCGCAGCTTCTGCTCGGTGCAAGGGTCCCTGGTGATGTGGCCGATCAACGAGTACGGCAGCGAGGAGCAGAAGCGCGAGTACCTGCCCAAGCTCGCCTCTGGCGAGATGATCGGCAGCTTCGGCCTGACCGAGCCGGACTTCGGCTCGAACCCCGGCGGCATGCTGACCACCGCGCGCAAAGAGGGCGATGAGTACGTCCTCAACGGCCGCAAGATGTGGATCACCAACGGCAGCATCTCGCAGATCGCGATCGTCTGGGCGAAGCTCGAGGGACGCGTGCGGGGCTTCATCGTTCCCACGGACCTCCCCGGCTTCAGCGCTCCGGACCACAACCACAAGTGGAGCCTCCGAGCCTCGATTACCAGCGAGCTCGTCCTCGAGGAAGTGCGCGTCCCCGAGACCGCCATCCTCCCCGGCGTCGACGGCCTTCGCGGCCCGCTCTCCTGCCTCACCCAGGCCCGCTTCGGCATTGCCTGGGGCGCGCTCGGCGCTGCCCACGCGTGCTTCGACGAGACGCTCAACTACCAGAAGGAGCGCATCGTCTTCGACAAGCCGGTCGCCGCTTACCAGATCCCGCAGCAGAAGTTCGCGAACATGGCGACTGACATCACCTGCGGTCAGATGCTGGCCCTGCGCCTTGGTCGCCTGAAGGACGAGGGGCGCTTCACGGCTCCCCAGGTCTCCATGGCCAAGCGTAACAACGTGATGATGGCCCTTGAGACCGCTCGGACGTGCCGGGACATGCTCGGCGCCAACGGCGTGACCCTCGAGTACGGCGTCGGCCGCCACATGCTGAATCTGGAGTCGGTGGTGACCTACGAGGGCACCCACGACATCCACACCTTGGCCATCGGCGCCGAGGTCACTGGAATCATGGCGTACCGTTGATTCAGGCGCGCCCGCCGGGCGCGCCTCGAATGAGCCGAGCCCCCCTCCGCGACACGCGGAGGGGGGCTCGGCTCATTCAGGGGATGGTCCCCTCG
This sequence comes from uncultured bacterium, assembly GCA_938083085.1. Taxonomy (GTDB): domain Bacteria; phylum Planctomycetota; class UBA1135; order UBA1135; genus Saltatorellus. The sequence goes on along the minus strand of CALLKX010000014.1, from coordinate 250,244 downwards.
AACCGGGTGCGACCCGGCGGATGGCGCGTGGGAGAGCGTCAGGACCGCGGGTCGGAGCCGACGTCTCCCTGGGTGAGCTTCTCGACCACAGGCGTGAGGTCCGAGAGCACCTTCGAGAGCTGCTGCTCCTCGTCCTCCTCGAGGTTGCCGCGGGTCTTCTCCGCCAGCATCCGGAGGTCATCGAGGAGCATCTGCGCGTTGTCCGGGTTGGGTGAGATACCGCCGGTGACAGGGTTCTCAAGGAGCCCGCACGACATCATCAGCTGGTAGGCGAGCCGGGTCGTGAAGAGCCTGAAGTCACCGCCGGGCAGCGGGACACTTTCAGCGGTGCGTTGGGGGTCGGTCATTGAACTTCCTCTAGTGGGCGCCCGCTGTCATTCGACTTGCGGGGCACCTCCTCTCGCATGCAGTTTCGGGCGGCGCCAACGAACCCATGGAAGATGGGCTGTGGCGAGAGCGGCTTGCTCTTGAACTCGGGGTGGAACTGAACCCCGATGAAGAACGGGTGGGTGGGAAGCTCGACGATCTCCACCAGGTCCCGCTCCGGGTTCACGCCGGAGAGGGTCATCTCAGAGGCGTTGAACGCCTCCCTGTAGGCGTTGTTGAACTCGAAGCGGTGGCGGTGACGCTCGGAGATCGAGGCCTCCCCGTACAGCTCGTAGGCGAGGGTCCCCTCCTCGAGATCACAGCCGTAGGCGCCGAGCCTCATCGTTCCGCCCAGGGGGACTCCCTCTTGGTCGTCCATGAGGCTGATGACCGGGTGGGGCGTGGAACTCGCCAGCTCGATCGTGTTGGCGCCCTCCAGGCCGAGCACGTTGCGGGCGTATTCGATCACCGCGCACTGCATCCCGAGGCAGATCCCGAAGAAGGGGACCCCATTCTCACGGGCGAAGCGGATGGCCCGCATCTTGCCCTCGAGCCCGCGCTCGCCGAACCCGCCCGGGATCAGCACCCCGTGGACTCCGTCCAGCTCGGCCTCGGTCTCCTCCGTGGTGCCGAGGGTCTCGGCGGAAACCTTCCGCAGGCGGATGTCCACGTCGTGGGCGACGCCTGCGTGAGAGAGGGCCTCGTAGATCGACTTGTAGGCGTCGTGCAGCTCGACGTACTTGCCGACCACTGCGATCTCAACGGCCTCGTCAATGGCCCGGATCCGATCGATCATGGCGGCCCAATCGCCGAAGGGAGTCTCGTCCTCGAAGGGGAGCTTCAGGCGCTCGCAGACGATGCGATCGAGCTTGGCCTTGGTGAGGTCGATGGGGACCTCGTAGATCGAGAAGTCGACGTCGCGCTCCTCGATGACGTACTCCTCGCGGACGTTGCAGAAGAGACTGATCTTCTGGGCCATGCCGTCCTGCATGGGGACCTCGGTGCGGCACACGAGGACATCGGGCTGGATGCCGATCTCCCGCAGCTTGCCCACGGACTGCTGGGTGGGCTTGGTCTTCAGCTCGCCCGAGGCGCGCAGGTAGGGGAGCAGCGTGAGGTGAATGAACATCACCTCGCCGCGCGGCCGCTCGAGGGCGAACTGGCGGATGGCCTCGAGGAAGGGCAGGGACTCGATGTCGCCGACCGTGCCGCCGATCTCGGTGATGGCCACGTCCACGTCGCGGTCGGTGACCCCCTCGACGATGGCCTCCTTGAGCGCGTCGGTGATGTGCGGGATCACCTGGACCGTCTTGCCGAGGTAGTCGCCGCGGCGCTCCTTCTGGATCACCGAGCTGTAGATCTTGCCCGTGGTGAAGTTGGAGGCCTTTGTCAATCGAGCGTGGGTGAAGCGCTCGTAGTGGCCGAGGTCGAGGTCGGTCTCGGCGCCGTCGTCGGTGACGTAGACCTCACCGTGCTGAAACGGGCTCATGGTGCCCGGGTCGACGTTGATGTACGGGTCCAGCTTTTGCATGGAGACCTTGAGCCCGCGGCGCTCGAGGATCATGCCGATGGCGGCCGAAGTGAGGCCCTTGCCGAGGCTGGAGACCACGCCTCCGGTGATGAAAATGTGCTTCGGCATCAGCGGTTCCCCCCCAGGCTCCGACCGTAGGTCGGCTGTTCAAACTGCACGCTTCCTTCCACGCTGTTGTAGCCCTGGTAAGCGTTGTACACCTCAACGTAGAGGGTCATGAAGTTGATGAACGCGGAGAGATCGCCTTGCTGATCCACGTGGGTCGTCTCGCCGTTCACCGTGATCTCGAAGGCCTTTCCCTTGCCCGTCCTCGAGTTGCCGAGTTGGGGTGCGGGGCCGGCGACGGTGAACTGGTCGAGGCCGCTCTCCTTCAGCGCCTGGACGAGCCCCGTCATGGCGTCGTCATGGCAGGCCTTGGTGGACGGCTTGGAGGCGTCCCCGTCGAGCTTCGAGTAGTAGCTGAGTCGCCGCTCCTCGTAGCCCTCTCCTGCGTAGCCGAGCTCGGCCAGCATGGAGCTGCTGATCAGCGCCATCTCGTTGCCGAGACTGTAGTTTCGGAAGACGATCTTTCCCGCCGTTGACGTGGAGCTGCCGGCGGGGACGCCGCCGGTACCCGCGCAGGCGGTGAGAAGAGACATAGCGCAGGCGAGAGCCAGCAGCGCAGCTTGTCGAACGGGCGCAGGCATGTGGGGGGAGAGTCGAAGGCCGAGGCGGAGTGAAAAACACGTCCCTGGGGCGAGAGCGTGACGCTCCGGCAGCCTTTCACGGACCCCCCGAGCGTCCGCGCTGAGCAGGCCGATCAACCGGTTAGGTTCGAGCGGCCCGCTGGGTGGGGGGAGACCCCTCACTCCGTGGACCTCGCAACCCTACTCAGCGGCGAGGCCGCCCTCAAGGCGAACGTCGATTGCCTTGTTCCCAGTCTCGAAGGAGCCGATCAGAAGCTCCCCGTGGATGGGCGAGAAGCGCCATCCGTCATCGGAGAGCTCCGCTTCAGGTGAGACGTCATCTCGTTCCGCGTGGACGCCTGAAGGGTCGATCGGCTCGAGCCGGCCGGTGATGAGGCGGCGCCCCTCGGCGTCCGCGTCGAGGGTGGCCATATCGAACCATAGGTGGGCCCTGGCGCCGCGCCGGACGGGCTTGAAGGCCTCCTGGAGCGACAGTGGCCCCTGATCCGGCCGGAGGAGGAAGCCCTCGGTCCAGGTGGTCCCCTGGGCCCAGCGGCGCACGTCTCCGCGGCCCCAGTCCGGCCTTCGGTACGAGGTGTATCCCTGGCGCCCGCTGGCGTCTGACACGCGCAGCCCCAGGGCGTACCCACCCCGCACGACCTCGCCCCGCTGGGCGACGTCCACCTCAACCCAGTAGAGCCCGTCGCCGGGGAGCCGGGAGACCCTCAGGCCGTCCAGGCTCATCAGCTCGCGTTCGGGCCCCAGGGGGCGTTCGAGGCGCACCGTCCGCGCCCCACGGGGCGGCGACGGCGAGGCCGCGCGGACCACTCGGCGGCGTGTGCCCTCGGGGACGTGGCGCGTGAAGACCAGCACGGCTCCGGAGCCCGTGTCCACGGCTCGATCCCAGAAGGCCGCGGCCACGTGGAACTCTCTTGAGACCACATCGACGATCTCCGCGGCCGATGGAGCGGACAGGAGGGACGAGTGCATGAGGAAGGCGTCCTGGGCCTCCATGCGTGCGAGGCTTCTCCCCATGGCCTCGGGGTCCTGCCGCGCCGCGGCCGCGTCGAGCTGGGAGGGGAGCTTCTCCAACTCCCAGCCTGTCGGGGTACGGAAGAGCACGGCCCAGTGGTAGCTGGAGGCCACCTTCGGAGTGCGCCCGACGGCAGAGACCGGTGCCTCTTCCAGCCACATCGCCGCGCGCTCGAAGGCGCCGAAGGGCGCAGTGGGGGTCAAGGAGGCGTGGAGGGCGGCGTGCAGGACGCCGCCGAGCACCAGGGTCGCGACCACGGCGGCGCGCAGGCGCGGGGCGAGCGAGGAGGCGCTGCCGGCGAGGGCGACGAGCCCGATGCCCATGTACGCCGCGTAGGCGGGTAGCACAGGGAGCCAGATGCGCATGTCCTTGCTGCCCTTGAAGCTCGTGAGCGCTCCGTAGGCCAGCGCGATACCCAGGGGCATGAGGGCCCGCAAGGCGGCGCCGCGGCCGCTTCGGAGCGCCCCTGCTACCGCTGCAGCGGCGCCCAGCGCCACCGCCGGCGTCAGCCAGCGGGGGGAGAACCACTGGAAGTGGTCGAGGTACCAGGTCCGCCCCTCGAGGGCCCTGAAGTCGTCCGTCGAGCGAGAGACATCGTCGAGGGTGACCTCACCGATGGCGTTGGCGCCCTGCTGGTAGAGCCATTGACCGAGGTCTACGGCGCCGATCTCGTACAGCAGCTGTCCGGACTGGGGGCCGAAGTTGATGAGCAGGTAGGTCCACAGCCCGACGCCGAACTGCCCGTAGGTCAGGCGGTCTAGCACGCACTGAACCAGCAAGAGGACCGCCAGGGACGCGGCTGCGGCGATGGCGGTGCGCGCTGCGTCCTTGATCCCGTGGGAGAGCGTGCGGCCCACGATCATCGCGGCCAGCACCAGCAGGACCAGCGGGATGGCCTTGAAGGCACACACCACGGCCACCCCCAGCCAGGCCCCAGCGGCCCTTCCCCTGGCGGCGCTGGAGGGACCAAAGAGGGCTCGCTCCATTCCCAGGGCGAGGGCGGCGCCTGCGGCCACGTCCGTCATGGGGATGGCCATGAACTGCAGGAGCGTGGGGGAGGCGAGGGCGCCCGCCGCGGCGAGGTTGCCCACGGGGGCCAGCCCCTCGCCCCGGACGCCGGCAGCCGCGGCGATGGCGATGGCCAGCTGCCGTGTGGCCAAGAGCAGGGCGGCGCTGATGAGGAGGTGGACCACGGCCGCATAGACCAGAACCCAGGGGCCCTCGGCGACGCCTGCGACCCCGGCGAGCCAGAGCACCGGCGCGTGCAAGGCGGTGATCCCGGCGGCGCGGACCTTCTGGGCGTCGAGGAGCTCCTCGCCCGCGACGAGGGCGCGGGCCCGCTCGAGGTATTCGACCACGTCGGCGAACAGGGCCCCCTCGACCCGCAGCCAGGACCATGCGCCTAGCAGGGCCATCATGCTCAAGAGGGCCAGGAAGCACGGATCCTTGCAGGCCCCTCTGGCGCCGGAGGGTGCCTGCGGCGGCGCAGCAATGGGGGACCCGTGGTGTGGGGCGCTCATGGCGATGGAAGATACCCACTCGGAGATCGATCTCTTCGCGGAAAGGAGACAGCCGGCACTTGAATCAGGCGCGCCCGATCTCGATTGTGGGGGCGCCCTGGTTCTCCGGCGCGTCGTCCGCACATCGACGCGCTCGTGTTCTCACCGGGACCCCCGGCCAACGCGGGGCGATTCGCACACCGTCCACCACATCATTCCGTCGGCCCACCTGCGCCGCCGGGCCACGCGCCCTGTCCAACGCCGGAGTCCTCTCCGCCCGAACGGGACCGCGCCACAAGAGGGAAGTTCATCCATGGGAAAGACCGAGAAGATCGTGGTCCTCAGCGTCCTCTTCGCCGTCGTCGTCCTCTTTGTCTGGTCGCTCCAGGGGCCTGAAGCCCGCGCGGCGGCCTCCGAAGGGGCTGCGCCGGCTCCGCAAGCCGCACGCGACGAGCCGAGCCCCAGCGTCTTCAACCGCGTCACGCCCGAAAATCGGCGGCCGGTGATCCAGCTGGAGCAGCCCGTGAACGTGAATGACGTCCTCGGTCAGACCACCACGGTCGCTGGCGCAGGCGAGGTCGCGGCGCTCGACGACCGGGGGATCCTCAATTCGGCGGTCGTGGTGAAAGAGCCGGCCCCCCGGGAGCGGAGCGCGGTTCAGCTCAAGGCGGGTTGGGACCTTGTTTCCACCCGCGGGCTGGAGCCCACCGTCGACCCCGAGATGATGCTCATGCGCCCGGAGCCCGGCGTGACCTGGGCTTCGCTGGCGACCACCCTCTATGGCGACGAGAGCCGTACTCGTCTCCTCCGCCACTACAACGAGGGGATGGATCTCCCGGGCGAGCAGGTCCTCGTCCCGGCGGTGGACGACCTGGGCCCCGCTCCGGCCTTCCAGACCATCGAGGTGCTCGAAGGAGAGAGCCTCTGGCTCGTCGCCGAGCGGACGCTCGGTTCCGGTGTCCGCTGGAAGGAGATCTTCGAACTGAACCGGGGCGTGGTCTCCGACGCGAGCAAGGTTCGCGCCGGCATGATGCTGCGGGTCCCCACCGCGCAGTAACTCGCAGCGCGGCCACTCGCCGCCAGGACCCACGGTTGGTCCGAGGGAGCCCGTTGCGGCGACCGCTCGGTGCCGCCCCGGTCCGCGCGGGACGCCGCCCCCTGCAGCCGGCTGGCACGGCAACGGATACCCCCTGGACCGCTCCAGGCCTCGCGTCAGCGCAGGCCGTAGCGGTCCAGCTTCTTGTAGAGGTGGCTGCGCTGCATGCCCAGTCCCTCCGCGGTCCGCTTGACGTTGCCGCCGTTCCGCTCAAGGCGCCGTTCGAAGAAGAGCGCCTCGGCCTCGTTCTTGAACTGCTCGAAGGTCTCTGCCTCGAAGGGGCTGTCCTCCGAAGCGTTGGCCGAACCTGCGGGGGTCAGCGCGGGGCCGTTGGCGAGGACGCGAGCGATGTCCTCGCCCACGATCCGCTGGTCGTCGCAGAAGATGGCGGCCGCCTCGAGGATGTTCCTCAGCTGTCGGACGTTGCCCGGCCATGGGTGGGACTTCAGGGCGTCCTCGGCGTCGGCGGCAAGGACGAGGGGGCTCCTCCCGATCCGTTCCGCCTGACGCTCGAGGAGGTGTCGTGCGATCAGGGGGACGTCCTCCGGCCTCGAGCGAAGGGGCGGGACCTCGAGGGCGACCACGTTGAGCCGGTAGTAGAGGTCCATGCGGAAGGCGCGGTCCTCCACGGCCTGGGTCAGGTCCGCGTTGGTCGCGGCCAGGACTCGCAGGTCCACCTTCCGGCTGGCGCTGTCGCCCACCCGGGAGATCTCGTGGGACTCGAGTGCGCGCAGGACCTTGGCCTGTGCGGGCAGGGGCATATCGCCGACCTCGTCCAGGAAGAGATTGCCGCCGCCGGAGGCCTCGAAGTGCCCGACGCGGTTCTCGTGGGCGCCGGTGAAGGACCCCTTCATATGGCCGAAGAGCTCGGACTCCACCAGGTCGGCCGGGATCGCCGCGCAGTTCACGGTGACGAAGGGACCCGCGGCTCGGGGGCCGCTGAGGTGGATGTTGCGGGCCACGAGCTCCTTGCCGACCCCGTTCTCCCCGGTGATCAGCACCGAGGCGTCGGTCTGGGCCACCCGTGCGATCGTCTCGCCCAGCCGCTGCATGGTGTCGGACTCTCCGATCAACTCGTAGCCCGACCGGAGCTGCCGCTTGAGGCCGCGGTTCTCGACGACCAGGTCCTGCTCCCGGATGGCCCGGTGGACGGTGACCAGGAGCCGGCGCTCGTCGAGGGGCTTCTCCAGGAAGTTGACCGCGCCGCGCTGCATGGCGTCGACGGCCACCGGAACGTCGCCGTGCCCGCTGATGAGGACCACCGGGGGGGCGGACTCTGCCGCCGCGATACGGTCGAGCAGCTCGAGTCCGTCGAGGCCCGGCATCTTCACGTCCGTGAGCACGAGGGCCGGGCCATCAGGTTCGGACTCGAGGCGGGCCAGCGCCTCGGCTCCGGTCTTCGCGGTCCAGACCTCGAAGCCCTCATACTGGAGGGTCATCTCCAGGGTCTGTCGGATGTCCGCGTCGTCGTCGACGACGAGGATGGCCTTGCGGGCCTTGGGTGAGGTGGCGTCGATGGAGTCTCCCATACGGTCATTGTGCCCGATTCCATCGCCCCGGCCATCGGCCCGGCTTCATGGCTCCGCTGCCGGTCCTCGGCGGCGCGGCAGAGGGGCGTGGCAGAGCGGTGGGGAAGGGTTGGGGCGTGCACCTGGAGCGAACGCGGCGTGGGAGGCGTCTCCGGCCTTCCCGGTCCCTCGGCCCGGTGGGCCGGCCGGTCGGTCTCTGCGCAGCCTGGGCCCGTGGAGGGCAGCGCGCGCCAGAAGGGGAGGGGCTCCCTCACGTGTCCGTGTTCCTTCCGCGTCTGTCCTCGTGTGACGGCGGCGTTCACCTGGCGGCAGTGTTCACCCAGCGGCAGCGTTCACTCAGCGGCAGCGTTCACTTAGCGGCAGCGTTCACCCGGCGGCAGCGTTCACCCAGCGGCAGTGTCGAGAGGGCGGGATCGAGAGGGAGGCAGCCCCGATGGGGTGCCCGTGCGGGCTTGGGGCCAGGGGCGGTTCGGGGCGAGGGGCGGTCCACCGCCATGGCCGAGGACCGCCTGGGGCAGTGGCGAGTCGGGGACCCCGCGTGGGTCGGCGCCTCGGGATGCTCGGGACATGGCCCGCGGGATCCCGTGATCCGGTTCAATGTCTCCATGCTGTCGCACCCGCCTGCCCAAGGAGCGCCCCTCGTGGACGGAGACCTGGTGGCGGGCGTCCTGTCCGGGACCTCGGCCGACGGCATTGACGTCGCGGTGGGGCGGATCGCCGTGCGGGGTCATGGTGGCGACCGAAGGGTCTGCGGGGTCGAGGCCACGCAGCTGGCGACCGTGCCCATGGCCACCGAGCTCTCGGCGCGAGTCCGGGAGGTCCTTGATGGCGGCGCGATCTCGCTCCCGAAGATCGCGCTGCTCGACCGTGACCTCGGCCTCGCCTTCGGGGCCGCGGTTCGGAGGGTGGCGGGGCCAGACGCGCCCCTCGGCCTCGTGGCGAGCCACGGACAGACGGTCTTTCACCATGACGGCGACCCGGGCCTGGGCAAGGTCACGATGCAGCTTGGGGACGGGGACTTCGTCGCTGAGGCGGCGGGGTGCGCCGTGGCCTCCGACTTCCGGACTCGCGACTGCGCTGCGGGGGGAGAGGGTGCGCCGCTGGTCGTGCTCGTGGACGACGTGTTGTTCTCGGCCGCGCCCCGGCCCCTCGCCATCTTGAACCTCGGCGGGATCGCCAACTGGACGCTGCTGCGCGCCGGCGCCCCCCCTGCCGGCTCGGACGCCGGCCCAGCCGGGGCCCTGCTCGACGGCCTGGCGCGCGCCGTTTTGAATCGCCCGATGGACAGGGACGGCGTTGTGGCGGCGCGAGGAGAGGTGCGCCTGGAGCTGCTCGAGGCGCTGAACGGGCACCCCTTCCTGGAGCGCCCCTGGCCCAAGTCGACCGGGTTGGACACCTTCGGACCCGCGTACCTGGGGGCCTTCATGGCCTCGGCGCCGGGGGCCTCGGCAGAGGATCTGCTGGCCACGGCCACCCGATTCGTGGCCCGGGCCGCAGTAGGGGACCTCCTCCGCGGAGGGCGCCTGGAATCTCTCCAGGGGGGCGTCGAGGTGGCCGTGGCCGGGGGTGGGGCCCGGAACCCCACCCTCATGGGGGCGATCGAGGAGGAACTCCAGGCCCAGCTGCAGTCCCGGGGGGGCCGGCTGAGCGGCTTCGGCCCCTCGGATCGTCACGGAGTCCCATCGGATTTCAGGGAGGCCCTGGCGTTTGCGGTCCTGGGGGCGCGGCTCGCGGTCGGAGAAGTCTCGTCGCGGCCCGAAGTGACCGGGGCGCTGGGCGGCCGGATCCTCGGGAAGTGGTCGAGCGGGCCGCGGATCGGGCTCTGAGGGGAGCGGCAGCCGGTGATTTGCCGGGTAGCCTCCGGCCCTGAACGTGAATAGGGCCTGCGGAGCCCCTTCACTTCGAACCAAATCTCGCCCGATCCTCCGGTCAATTCCTCCCTTTGAGGTGCGGCCGCCAGCGAGAGATCCTGCCCGCTGAGGATTGCGTGAGGTTGCGTTCCTTGACCACCCCCCTCGCTCCGCTATCATCCTGACTCTCCGCGCCGGGTCCTCGGACTTCGCCGCGGGGTGCATCATCCCCCCAAGTTCCTCTCAACGGTCTGCGTTGTGTGACCTGGCCCCGGGCGACCCCGGAAGGTCAGGTCTCGCGGATCGCTTCTCCGAATACGGACTCCAACTCCGACATTCTCCCCCGACCGGATTCCCTGCTCCGAGCGGCCCTCACAAGGGCTACCTCGGGTGAGTGATTCGGCCTCCTGCGGCTAAGCCCGCCTGAGGCCTTCGGTCGGACAGTCCGCCTCAACGGGTTCTTCCATTTCCGCCATGAGCCGATCGCGCTTCCTGGGCCTCTTCGCCCTTCCCGTCCTCGTAGCGAGCGCCACCGCGTTCCCCCTGGACGTTTCCAGCGACTTCGACGCTGCCATCGACCTGTGGTCGCGCGGCCGTAAGCAGGAGGCGCTCGACGCAATGCGTCGCATGCTCGCCTCCGACCCGGAGCCGGCCGAGGTCTTCCAGGTCTACCTCGCCGCGGACTCGGACACCCTCGCCGACTTCATGGCGGCGGGCGACGAGTACACCCAGGTCGCCATGCGCTTCATCGAGCGCGCGAGCCTCGGGCGCGCCGAACTTCGAAACGACGAGTCCTCGATCCGCGGCCTCGTCCGCGAGTACTTCGGGGCCACGACCACTGCAGACCGCCTCTCGGCGCTGTCGCGCATCAGCGCCCAGCACGGCGAGTACGCGGTCCCGATGTTCGTGAACGTCCTCGGGGACGACAGCGACCCCGAGCGCGTCACGGACGCCATGCTCGCGGTGCAGACCATGGGCCCCGCCGCGGTTCAGCCGCTGCTGGCCGCCCTGGCCTCCGAGAACGACTTCCAGCGTCGTAACGTCGTCATGGCGCTCGGCAACATCGCCGACCCGCGCGCCGGCGCTGCGCTGTTGATGCACGCCACGGCGGACGCGTCCGAGACGATCCGCGCGGCTGCCGCCATGGGCGCCGAGCGCTGCGGTGCAGCCGGGGACCCGACGTCCTTGTTCATCCAGCTCGGTGATGACTACCACCACCGGCGCGCTTCCGTCCTCCGTGACCTCGACTACAGCGACGTCATCTGGACCTGGGGAGATCGCTCGCTCGTGGCCAACGAGAGCCCGCGCGCCATCTACAACAACGTGCTCGCCAAGGGCGCCTTCTATCACGCGCTAGGCCTCGCCCCGGACTCCCAGGACGCCGTCGCAGGCATCGCCCGCGAGTCCGTGGACATCCAGTCCAAGCTGGCCGCCCTCGACGCTGCCGGTGAGGACGTTGGTTCGCACCTTGACGCCGCCAACGAAGGGATGCTGGCCGTGATGAGCGCCGGTACCGACGCGCTGGATCGTGCCCTCAACATGTCGGTGGCCTCGGGCGACTCCGCCACGGGTGGCCGCATCGCGTCGGTCCTCGGCGAGATCGCCTCGGCACCCACCAGCGGTCTCAACGCCGCCCTGATCGGCGGTGGCGCCTCGATGGCCGGTGAGGCCGCCGTGGCCCTCGGCTTCATTGGTGCCCGCACCAACACCGCGGTCGGCAGTGACGTGGTCGCCGAGCTCGGCACCGCCGCCGGCCGCCGCGTCGTGAAGCTCGCTGTGATCATCGACGGTGACGCCCAGCGCGCCGCCGACATGATCACCGCTCTCGACGGGCAGGGCATCCTCGCTCAGCACGCGGGCAGCGGAGCCCAGGGCCTGGTCATGATCGGCCAGCTCGCTGGAATCGACACGATCCTGGTGGGGGACGACCTCCCGGACCTCACCACGGACGCTGTGATCTCCCGCGTGCGCCAGAACCCCGCGTTCGAAGGCACCCCGACCTACCTGCTTACCGCGGACGAGGACCTGGCCGACGCTTACGGCGACCGGATCCAGGGCAGCTTCGCCGGTGCGGACGGGATCGACGCCCTCTCTGACGTCTTCGAGGCTCGCCTCGACGAGAACCGCGCCCGCGCGGACGCCCTCGCTCAGAACGCCGCAGAGGCGCTTCAGGTGCTCGCCTGGCGCGGCAACACGGATCTCTCCGCTGCGGTGCCTGGCCTCGCAGCGGCGACCGACGGTCGTCGTGACGGGATCGCGGTTCCGGCCCTCAAGACCATCGGCTTGATCGGCGATGCCTCCCACGTGGACGTGGCGCTCGCGGTCCTCTCGAATGGGGACGCCTCCGACAACAGCCGTATGGCGGCCGCCGCGGCGGTTGGGATGATTGGCGGACGCATCGACCTCGCCGCGACCGTCTCCAGCGCCATGCGCGACGTGATGGACAGCGACGCGAGCCTCGACCTTCGCACGGCCACCGCCAAGGCCCTGGGTCGCATGAACCTCGGCGCGGAATCCCGCGCTGGCGTCCTCGAGAGCGTCCGCTCGCGAGTCGGCGCTCAGTGAGACAGGCCCCCGGTTGAGAGTCCGCAGGCGTGATTGCCTGCGGCACTTTCGCCCGGTCTTGCCCCTGGTGAAAAAAACTGCGAGGCCCGCTGCCGCTCCCGGCAGCGGGCCTCGCTATGATTCCCCGCCGCTCATGGGCGACGCCGGACCGCGCAACACGCGCCCGGCAAACCCTTCGAGCACCTGAAGGCCAGAGTAGCTCAGTGGTAGAGCACTGCTTTCGTAAAGCAGCGGTCACGGGTTCAAATCCCGTCTCTGGCTCCATCTTCCTTCGAGCCCCAGGAGGGCCCGCCGATGTCGAGCCCCTCCGAGTCGAAGGATCGCCTGATCGGCGTGATTCACCTGCCGCCGACCCCCGGCGCCCCGACCGCGCTTGGCGGTTCGATGGACGAGCTCGTCGCGCTCGCGGTCCGGGACGCGGCCGCCTACGTCGCGGGAGGGATCTCTACCCTGGTGGTGGAGAACTACCACGACGCGCCGTTCTTCAAGGACGACGCCGGCCCGGCGACCCACGCTGCGATGACCGTCGCGGCGACCCGGTTGCTCGCCGTGGCTGGCGTGGAGTCGCTCGGGATCAACGTGCTGCGCAACGACGCTCACGGCGCGCTGGGGATCGCCGCCGCTGTGGGAGCAGACTTCATCCGGGTCAACGTCCACACGGGGTCGATGTACACGGATCAGGGCCTGATCGAGGGGCAGGCCGCACAAACCATGCGCCAGCGCTCCGCGCTCTGTCCCGCCGTGCAGGTCTTCGCCGATGTGCACGTGAAGCATGCTTCGCCCGTCGCTGGTGAGGTCCTTGAGGACGCCGCCAGGGACGCGGTCCACCGCGGGCGCGCCGACGGGCTGATCGTGTCGGGGGTCGCCACCGGCGCCGCGCCAGAGCCGGAGCGGGTAGAGCGGGTTCGGCAGGCCGTGGGCGCGAGCGTCCCTATCCTGATCGGCTCGGGCTTCAGCCTGGAGAGCGCCGCTGCGCTGCTCGCCCACGCGGACCGCGCGATCGTGGGGACGGCGGCCAAGGAACGCGGCGACGTCCGCGCGCCGGTCTGCCCCGACCGGGTAAAGGACCTCGTGGCCGCCGCCGCGAGGCACTGATACCGCTAGCTTCAGCCGCGGCGCGCCTGCGCGCCTGCGAGCTTGCGCGGACAGCGCGGACATGGCGGACAGGGCGGAGCGTGAAGCGACTCGAGGCGAGGCCGCCGTCGCGGTCGCTGCTGCGCGCCGGGGCGCGCCGGCGGTGAGCCGGTCAGGCCCTCGCGGCCGTCGGAGCGTGGGGCTCGAAGGAGACCTCGCGCGCCTCGCCGCCAGCAAGGGGCGCGCCGAGTGCGTTCGCGATGGGCGCCATGCGATCCTTGGGCCCGATGGCCACGAGCCCGGAGCCTGCGCCGCTGAGGCATGCGGCATGGGCCCCGGCGTCCAAGGCCCCGGCGATCGCCTGATCCGCGCCAGGGATCAGCGCCCGTCGGAATCGTTCGTGCAAGCGGTCGTGGACGCCGAGCGCCAGTCGACGCGGCTCTCCCGTCCGGAGACCGTCGAGCAACAGGGCCAGCCTGCGGGGGTTCTCCACGGCGTCTGCGAAGGGCACTGACTCGGGGAGGACGGCCCTTGATTCACCGGTAAACAGGGGCGCCGCGGGCCAGGCGAGCGCGAAGCCCAGTGAGGCGTGGACGGGGTGTGGGAGGACCTCAAGGCCGCCCTCATGGGGGACCGAGAGGGTGCAGCCGCCCATCAGGGAGGCGGTCCCGTTGTCGGGGTGGCCCTCCAGCTCGAGGGCGAGGTGCACCAGCTCGGCGCGCTCTCGGGGGCCCGTAGGGTCGACCTCGGCGGCGATGAGCAGACCCGCAGCGGTCGCGGCGCCGCTGCTCCCGAAGCCGCGCCCGACGGGGATCTCGGAGGAGATGGAGACCTTCAGCGCGGGCAGGATGACGCCGAAGTGACCTGCGTAGCGCTGAAGCGAGCGGAGGACGAGGTCCTCGTCGGCGGGCCAGGTTGAGGCGGGGCACCACTCGATCTCGGGAGCGCTCGACGGCGCGTCGAGGTCGACACGAACCTCGACGTCCAAGAAGAGTCCAAGGCACAAGCCCAGGAAGTCGAAGCCCGGCCCGAGGTTCGAGGTGGAGCATGGAACTCGCAGCGCGAAGCAGTCGCTCATGGACTCCAGTCTATGTCGTCCTTGCGACGTTCTTGCTGTTGGCCTGCCGGATGACTAACGTGTCAAAGTCGACGCGCCGGCCGCACCTGGCGCGACGACTCCTTCCCGGGTCAGCGCGGCTCACTTGCTGCGTCGCCCTGACCCCGGAAATCCACGCTCCGCACCGTAGGAACCAGGAGGTTGCCCCATGTCCGTCGACTTCAGCTGTGATGAGAAGGACCGTTTTTCTTCCCGTCTGTCCACCATCCCCGGAATCCGACCGCTGCCCTCGGTCGGCGACTGGATCCTCCTGGAGGTCACCAAGCCACAGGAAATCGCGCGCAAGGTCAACCGTCGCCTCGAGCCGGGGATCATGAGTGTCCCGCGCGGCATGGACGGGGCTGTTCGGGTCCACGTCGGCGACCCCAAGATCAACGAGCAGGTCCTCAGGACCCTCCGCGACCTGGTGGCCTGATCGAAGGCCTTCAGCGGGCCCCCGATCGGGGCTCCGCTGGGAACGGCCTGTTTGGCCTCCCTGGGCCCATGGGCGCCCGGCTCGGTTCACGAGCCGGGCGCCTCGTTCGTTCCGGGCCCTGGCGCGTCACCCGCCGCTCTCGGCGCGACGAACCGTAGTCGCTCGATGACGGCCCGCATCGCCTGGAGCTATCCTCGGGACATGCTCAGACTCCTCTGCCCGCTGCTCCTCCTCGCGCCAGCCGCGTTCGCTCTCCAGGACACCGCTCTGCAGGGCACCGCCCCACAGGACGCGGAGGGGTTTCCCGGCGACCTCACCGTCAGCGCGGAGGTCGGCGCCGATGAGCTGCGCGGCCATGTCCAGGCGCTCGCCTCCGATGCCATGCAGGGGCGCGCCATGGGGAGCGAGGGGAGCCACGCCACAGCGCGTTACCTCGCGGCGCGCCTGGCCGCGGCGGGCTTCGAGCCGGGCGCCGGTGAGGGTTCCTTTCTGCAGCGGATCCCTCTGCAGCGGGTCACGTACAGCGGCGTGCCGGAGCTGCAGGTGAAGGGCAAGGGCCTTGATGAGGTGCTCTACAACGGGGAGAGCTTCACGTTCACCTCGCGGGGGGCTGTCCCCGGCGAGCCGCGCAGCTTCAAGGTCCAGGTCGTCCGTGAGGAGTCGGACGTCCCCGCCGAGGCGAGCGCGGGGCTCGCCCTCGTGATGACGACGTCGGCCATGAAGTCACGGCGCTGGCTGAGCGACGCGGGGCACGGTCGAGGAGAGGGCTTCGGCATGATTGTCCTGCCGCGTAAAGCGAAGGCGCGCGAGCGGTCGACGCCCCAGGGCAGTTCGCTCGGCCCGGTCTCGTCCAGCGGCGCCGCTGCCGTCCAGCTCTCGCTTCGCGGTGAGTGGAGCGAGCGCTTCTCCAGTGGGGAGGTGGAGGAGATCACCCTCGACGCCAAGGCCTCGGTCGAGGAGGGCGAGGACTTCAATGTGGTCGGGTTCCTGAAGGGGGCTGGCTCGGAGGACTCGCCCGAGCTCGCGGACGAGATCGTCGTCCTCTCTGCCCACCGTGACCACATCGGCGTTAGCTCGCGGATCCAGCGCGGCGATCCCGAGGCGGACGCGATCATGAACGGCGCCGACGACGACGCGTCAGGCTGCGCCGCCGTGATGGAGGTGGCGGAGGCCCTCGCCGCAGGGGATCGCCCCGTGCGTTCCGTGGTCGCGATCTTCGATACGGGGGAGGAGCGAGGCTTCGTGGGGTCCAGCTACTGGGTGGCCCACCCGACCCACTCGATCGATCAGGTCGTGTGCGCCCTCAACTTCGAGATGCTGGGCCGCCCTGATCCGCTCGTGGGCGGTCCGGGCAACGTCTGGCTGACCGGTGATGATCGCTCGGACCTCGGCCCCGAGCTGCGGAAGCGGGGCCTTGCCATCAAGGCGGACCTGCGCCCGGCCATGAGCTTCTTCACACGCTCCGACAACGTCCCCTTCGCGAAGGCCGGAATCGTGGCTCAGACCCTTTCCACCTACGGCGAGCACGCGGATTATCACCAGCCGTCCGACGAGTGGGAGACCCTCGACTACGAGCACATGCAGACCGCCGTTCGGGTCTGCCTCGACGTGGCGAGGGCGCTCGCTGACGGGCCCTGGCGACCGACCTGGAACGAAGGCGAGCCGCGCCTCTGATGGCGCGAGAGTGGCCCAAAACCGCAGCCAGGGCGCGAAAGTCGTGCCTGGGCTCGCTAACCTCTTCGCTCGCTGCGCATCGGCGCGAGCACCGAGACCGCAAGCACTGAGACCCAGGGGGAACAGATGTCCTCAAGCATCAAGACGAAATCCGACAAGCCCAAGGGCAAGGGAAAGGGCAAGGGAAAGGGCGACGGCGGTGAGGAGCGCCAACGGACGTCGCGTGCCAAGGACCAGCCCGGCAAGGAAGGTAAGAAGCGGGACCGGCGGATGAACGCCAAGAACGCCGACCGGTTCGAGCTGTACCAGCGCGCGGTCAACTCGCCGGAGACGGACATCGACTTCCTGGAGAAGGCTTACGCCCACTACCGGGAAGGGACCCCCCTGCGCTTCCGTGAGGACTTCTGCGGCACGGCCTCCATGTGCTCGGAGTGGGTGCGGCGCGACCCGGCCCGCTCGGCGGAGGGCGTCGACCTCGACCCCGAGCCCGTGGAGTGGGGCAAGCGCAACAACTTCATCAAGGTGGAGGACGGGATCGAGCGCGTGGAGTTCAGGCTCGACGACGTACGCTCGGCGTCTCCCGAGAAGCCGGACATCACGGCGGCCCAGAACTTCAGCTACTGGTGCTTCAAGACCCGCAAGGAGCTGGTCGACTACTGCAAGTCCGTGCGGGAGAACCTCGCCGATGACGGCATCTTCGTCATGGACCTCTACGGCGGCCCGGAGGCCACCGTCGAGCAGGAGGAGCTTCGCTCGCTCGGAGGCGGCATCGAGTACGTCTGGGACCAGCGCGAGTACCTGCCCGGTACGGGGCAGTTCCTCACGGCGATCCACTTCCGCTTCCGCGACGGCTCCGAGCTGACCAACGCCTTCGAGTACGACTGGCGCTTCTGGCACCTCGGCGAGATCCGCGACGTGCTCTATGACGCGGGCTTCTCGGACGTCACCACGTGGTTTGAGGGTACGGACCCCGAAGACGAGGACGAGGGCGACGGCATCTTCGAGATCGACGAGCGCGGTGAGAACTGCGAGGCCTGGCTGGGCTACCTCGTCTCCGCCAAGTGAGGCTTCTCCTGGGCGCAAGGGCGGCCCCGTGCCGCTGACGAACGCGAACGGCCCGGCGCTCCTCAGGGAGCGCCGGGCCGTTTCATATCCCGGTGACCTCGAGGGCCTGGCGCCTGGAAAGGGCGCGCCGCGTCGCTCAGTGCCGCAGGTCGGTGACGTTTTGCACCATGAAGTTCTCGTCCACGTCGAAGGCGATGGGCGTCGTGATGCCGTAGCCCCGCTTGAGGGCCGGGAGCGTCACCTTCTGTGAGGGCTCGGGGAGCAGCTCGCAGAGGTTGTTCTCGGCGGTGTCCTTGTTCTCGATGATCCGCAGGAGCACGAGGCTCTGACCACCCGCGGCCCCGCCGTCGCTCGCCCAGCGGCTCGGGTCGTTCTGGGCCTCCTCCCAGAGCTCCTCGAGGTGCTCCTTGCAGACCTCGCAGGTCTGGCGATAGACGACCACGTGGCTGTTCGGGAGGACCGCGCCCATGCTCTGATCGGCGAAGGCCGCGATGTCGGTCTCGTAGAAGTCCTGGGCGGTCCACTCCGCCGATCGGAGCTCGTAGAACTCGGGCAGCTCATCGCTCGGTGCGGCAACCTCCACCCCCTCGGGGGCGACCTCGGGTGCTTCAGCCTCGCCGGCGGGAGTCGTCCCGCCGGTGGCGCCGGGTGAAGAGGCGTTTGCGTCGCTGGTGTCCTCGTCCTGGAGCGCGGAGGCGGTGATCGCCTCGGGGCGGACGACCTTGGGGAGCGTCGGCGGGTCGAGCTTCATCAGGGGGGCGGCGATCGCCACGACGAGGAAGGGGATGAATGCGGCTGCGCCAAGCCCGGCCGCCTTCGGGAGCCGCCAGGGCGCGGAGAAGAGCAGGAGCCCCAGGAGGCTCCCGTCGATGAGCATCATCTGCCAGGGCGCGATGGTCACGTTGGAGCCGAAGCACCCGCACGAGGACTCACCCCCGAGGGCGAGCGGGACGAGCACGGCGAGGAACACCGAGAAGATCCCGCCCAGGGCGATCCAGCCGAGGCGAGGGACCGTGAGCACGAGGCCGACCACGGCGAACTCCGCCGCGATGGCGAGCCGGAAGGTGTCGAACTTGTCGAAGGGCGAGTGCTCGACCACCGGCTGGGGGAGGTCGTTGGGCGACCCGTCGAAGAACTTGTACAGCGCCCCGGCCAGGAGCCAGAGGAGGCCGCAGGCGAGGGCGAAGCCGGGGAGACGGGGACGGTCCATGCTGAGTCTTGGGCGGGGTGAAGGGGACGTCGCGTGTACGGCGGGGGGGCGGACCCGTTGGCGCCGCCAGGGAATCCTACCGGGACGGGGAGCCTATTGCGGCAAGGACGCGAGGGCCGCCGGGAGCGCCTCGCGGCGACCCCAGACCGGGTCGAACAGCCACATGAAGGGGCAGCGAGCGAGGGCAGCCTCGGCGGCGGGGCCGGCGCCCTCGGCGAAGATCTCAAGCTCCTGCTCCCTCGCGTCAGGGCCGAGGACCAGGAAGGGGAGGCCGTCCCGCAGGCCGACGGGGACCGAGCGCGTGGAGGGAGGGTGTCCGGGGCCCTGAAGCAGGACCTCCAGGCCGAGGGTCGCCGCGGCCGCCGTGATGGCCGCCACTCGCTCCGGCGCGACGAAACCTCCCACGAAGGCACGCCGGCCCCAGTCGAGGTCGTCGTGGCCGGGGGCAAAGGGCTCGCCCGGCTGGGAGGCGACGGGCAGGACCCCGGCGCCCACGGCCTGGAGCAGTCCAGCTTGGAGGTCGTCGGTCTCCTCGTCCAGGTCGCCGGCGCCCCAGCCCGGAAAGCGGTCGAGGGCGCCTGTGAGGAAGCGCCGCGTCAGCCCCAGGAGATCCTCCAGCGAGCCCGCGTTGGACCACTCGTCCGCCGCCTCGGTCATTCGTCTTCCGGCGCCCCGACCCGGTCGAGGATGTCGGCCCAGTCGAGGTCGAGCGGGTCGGCCTCCACGCCCTCGGTGGCGTCGACCTGGGCCTCGATGTCCTCGACCCGGGTGGAGTGCATGGGGTGGGTGCTCATCCAGCCCAGGACTCCCGGGGTCTCGCCGTTCTTCTCCTTGAGGATCAGGAAGAACTCGCCGAGCTCGCGGGCGTCCAGCCCTGCGCGGATCATGGCGGTGGTCCCGAGGACGTCTGCCTCGGTCTCCTGGGCGCGATCCCACTCGCGGCCCTTGGCGAGGGCTAGCACGTCGCCGGCCATGCCGATCAGGCCGCCCGTGCCACCGAAGATGAGCTGGACGCCCGCGAAGAGCCCGAGCTGGTTCGCGACCCGGCGGAGCCCGTGGCGTTGGAGCACGTGGGCCATCTCGTGCCCGATCACCCCGGCGACCATGTCGGGGCTCGTCGCCTCCCGGATCAGCCCGGTGTAGACCGTGATGTAGCCGCCGGGGAGAGCGAAGGCGTTGACCTGCTCGCTGTCCACGACTCGCACGCTCCAGGTGACCTCGGCGGGGTCGACGTCCGTGTCCTCGAACTGGTCGCTGAGGCGGTCCACCATCTGCTCGATGGCGGCCTGGACCTCCGGATCGTCGATCACGTCCTCCGCCTCCATGGACTCCTCGGTGACCCGGCCGAGTTCCTCGTCCACGGAGTAGGGGAGCTGATCGACCGTCGCGTCTACGGTGGATCGGAAGCACCCGGGAACGGCGGTCACGAGGAGATAAGTGAAGAGGGCGAATCCCACGCAGCCGATGACGCTCGACCCCTTGAGCCCCACCTGGCCGCCCACCAGCTTGGAAAGCTCTCGGTCGAGGGTGTTGCCCGCTGCACCCTCGACCGAGCGCAGGAAGCCCGGGTCGTCGGAGCCGAGGACCCGGTCTCGGGTCACCACGAGCACGGCGCCATCCGCCTCGTCCCGCCGGAGCTTCACATGGCGCCAGGGCTCCCGTGCGCCACCCTCTACGGAGATGCCCTCCAGGTCCAAGGTCAGCTTGGTTGGGCGTCGCTGGCCGCCGGCGACATGAAAGCCGTCGAGGACCATGTGGGTCTTGAACTCGTCCTGCATGGGGGAATCGTGGTCTCGGTGGAGGCACAATACTCCCATGCGCCTCGGATTCGTCCTGCTTGCCGTGCTCAGTGTCAGCTGCGGTGCCCCGCCGCAGGATCCTCCGGCCGATCAACGCCCCGATCTGCTGTTGCTCGTCTCGGACGATCAGGGCGTCGTCCTCGGCTGCTACGGAGCGGAGGGGGTCGAGACCCCTCGGCTGGACGCCGTGGCCAGGGGGGCGCGCCGCTTCACCCGCGCCTACGCGCCGAGCGCCGTCTGCACCCCGTCTCGCTCCTCGATCTACACGGGGCTCATGCCAGCGCGGCACGGCGCCAACGGCTTCGGACCCATCGCCGACGGCATCCCCGTTTGGGGCGACCTGCTCGGGGAGGCGGGCTACCGCACCGGGCTCATCGGCAAGGTCGGCGCGAAGCCCCTGCGCCGCTTTCCCTTCGACTTCCTCTCTCGCTCCGGCCGCGCGGACGAGGGCGCCCGCAGCCTCCAGTGGCACGTGGACCAGCTCGACGCTTTCCTCGAGGAGGATGACGGTCGGCCGTGGGCCCTCGTCGTGAACTTCCGCGACAGCCACTGGCCGTTCCCCACGGACGGTGCGCCCTACGGCGAGGGGTCCCCGCCGCCCCACGATCCCGCGCGGGTCGATGTTCCGGGCGCGCTCGTGGACACCCCCGCGGTCCGGGCCGAGCTGGCTCGCTTCCATGACGGCCTGCGCCGGATGGACGCCACGGTGGGGGCGATGCTGGACCGGCTGAACCAGGACGAGGGCACGGATGACCTGGTCGGGTTCTTCACGAGCGACAACGGCCCGCCGTTCCCCTTCGCCAAGACGACGCTCTACGAGGCGGGGATCCACATGCCGCTCGTCGCCTTCGGGCGCGGCGTCGAGCCTGGCGTCGACGATCATCTCATCTCACTCACCGACCTGCTTCCCACCTTCCTGGACCTGGCCGGCGCGACCCCACGGCCCGGAGCGTTCGACGGTCGATCCCTGGTGCCGCTGCTCGAGGGCGGCGACCCCGCGGACTGGCGCGCGTTCGTCTTCGGGACCCACGACGCCCACCGCGTCGAGCCCGCGGTCCCCTCTCGCTCGGTCCGCTTCGGTGACTGGAAGTACATCCGCACCTGGGGCGAGGGGCTGCGGTTCGAGAACGCCGTGATGCTGACCTCGGACACCTGGTCCGAGATGGTGCGCGCGGCCGCCGGGGGCGATATGGAGGTGGCGGAGCGGGTCCGCCGCCTGCAGTCCCGTCCGGCCGAGGAGCTCTTCGATCTCGGCCAGGACCCTCAGGAGCTGGTCAACCTCGCCGGCGCCCCTGCAGCGGCCGAGGCCCTCGCCGAGGGCCGGCGGCTGGTGAACGAGAGCGATCTGATCAGCGCTCCTGGTCGCTGATCCGGGGGGGCGCTGGGCTCGAGCCGTTCGGCTTCACGACGGGGGCACCCCGGAGCGCGCCACCGGGCGGCCCCAGCCCCGCGCATGCGCTCGGCGGACGCGCCCGGACCGCGACGTCGAACTCCGGTCGAACGAGCCCGCGCCGGGGTCCCGCCGCGACTACTTGCGCGCGGCGCCCAGGCTCAGGAGGGCGTAGCTCGTGGCGAGGACCGGGTTGCCCTCCCACCAGCGCGGCGCGTTGCGGTTGGTCCAGCTCCCGTTGCCGCGGTCCTGCAGGGAGAGCAGCCGGCCCGCGAGCTCGGCTCTCCAATCGTGCGCGACCTTCTCCCCGTCGACGACCTCGTCGACGCCGTAGACGTCGAGGGCCTTCGCCATCGTGTGGAAGTAGTAGTAGAGACCCTGGTACGGAGCCACGGGGTCGCCGCCGGGCGCGAAGCCCGGGTTCACGTCGAGGGTGTAGTTCTCGCAGAGCCACTTCCAGCAGGCCTCGACCCGCGGGTCGTCCTGGCTCAGGCCGGCGAACACGAAGCTCTTCAGTAGCGCGTAGGTCATGGACCCGTAGGAGCGGGGGACCTCGGTGCCGTCCGCCAATTGAACGAAGCCGGCCTTGGAGTCGCCCGGCGCATAGCCCGCGCCGCCGTCATTGCCCGACTTGATGACGATGCCCTTGCGGGTCAATTCGACGTCGTTGGTCTCGGAGCGGTTCTGGCAGCGCTCCAGGAACTTCAGGGCGCGCTGGAACGCCGCGTCGTCCCGGGAGAGTCCGGAGGCGGCGAGGGCCTCCAGGGACATCTGGAGATTCGAGAGGTCGGGGCGCTCGTCGCCGCCGTAGCCGATGCCGCCGTAGTAGAGGTCGCCCTCCGAGTAGCCCTCGCCCTCGTCGGCCTGGAGTCCGATGAGCCAGTTGCGCGCCCGCAGCACGGCGTCGGCGTACTTCGGTTCTGCGGCGAGGGCCATGATGGAGGCCGACGTGACGTAGTTCGCGAGGCGCCCCTGGTGGATGGAGCCGTCCGCCTTCTGGTGGGTGAGGATCCAGGCGAGGGCGTCGTCGATGGCAGCCTGGATGTCGGCGGGCCGCGGCTCGGGGACCTCGAGCAGCGCGCTCGTGACCATGGCGGTCAGGCCGGCGTCCGGCTGGCCCGGCGCGCCCCAGCGGGCGCCCTCGCCCGCGGCGAGGAGGAAGCGTGCCCCGCGCAGGACAGCCTCGTCGATGTCGACGCGGGTCGCCGGGGAGTAGCGGGGGAGCGGTGAAGGCTTCCTCGGCGCGGCGGCGGGCGGGGCGACCTGGCTGCGGATGCGTGTCAGAGCCTCGATGCCGCGGGCGGTCTCGGTGACCTTGCCGCGCGGCCCGCTCCAGGAGCCCTCGCCCGCGCGGTCGCCGAGGAGCTTGAAGGCCAGGCGGGTCGCGCCGGCCTCGTCCACGGGGACCTCGATCTGCTCGAGTGAGGGGGCGTCGACGCCGTTGCTCGCCAGGTACTTCAGCGCCTTACCGAGGGGCGCGACCGAGCGGTCGTCGATGTGCACCGAGAGCGCGGCGGCGGCGGCGCGGGTTGTGGCCAGGGCGGATCCCTCGGGCCGGTCCGCGTCCACGAAGGAGCCGTCCTCTCGCTGTAGGGAGAGGAGATAGTCGATGGCCTTGGAGACGAAGGGGCCGTCCGGCCGCTCGTACTTGCGGGGGCTCTTCGCCAGGGCAAAGAGCACCCACGATGTGCCTTCGATGTCGCCGCCGTACGCGCCGGTCTCCGGGTTCTGGGTGCTCCTCAGCCACCGGATCGAGAAGTCGATCTCGCCCTTCAGGTCCGGGAGTTCGTCGGCCTTGGGGCCCTGGGCGGAGGCGAGTCCGGCGAGGGCCAGCGCGGAGAGGGCGATAGCGAGGGGGAGAGTGAGCAGTCTCAGCATGTCATCGGTAACGTAGTCGAGCCCCGCGCGCAGGTCACCCCTCCGAGGGGCCCGGCGCAGTGCCCTGGACGACCCCCGTAACGGCGCGCAGCCAGGGAGGTTCATCCCATTGTCCACATCCCAGGTGTCCCCATGGCCGAAGCCCCCTTCATTCCGCTCGAGTTCCGCCGCCAAGGCGAGGACGAGATGCGCGCGCGGGCCGCTGCCTTCGCTGCCGAGGCGGGTCAGCGGCGGTCGATCCGGGCCTTCTCACCTGAACCGGTGCCGTTGGAGGTGCTCGAGGACTGCATCCGCGCCGCCGGGACGGCGCCCTCGGGCGCCCACAAGCAGCCGTGGACCTTCGCGCTCGTCACGGACCCTGGACTCAAGGCGCAGATCCGCGTCGCGGCCGAGGAGGAGGAGCAGGCGAATTACGGGGGCCGCATGAACGACGAGTGGCTCTCGGATCTCCAGCCCTTCGGCACCGACGCGAGCAAGCCGTTCCTTGAGATCGCCCCGGCGCTGATCCTCGTGTTCCGCCACGCCTGGGAGCTGCAGGAGGACGGGAGTCAGGGGCAGAACTACTACACCCAGGAGTCCGTGGGGATCGCGAGCGGCATGCTGCTCGCCGCGCTGAACGCGGCCGGCCTCGCGACCCTGACGCACACGCCCAGCCCCATGGGCTTCCTCGCGAAGGTGCTCGATCGCCCCGCGAACGAGCGGGCGTTCCTGTTGATCCCGGTGGGGTACCCAGCCGACGGGTGCCAGGTCCCCGCGCTCGCGCGGAAGGGCCTGGACGAGATCCTCGCTCGATACTGAGCACTCGCCAGGGGCAAGCGCCGCCGAGACTCAGTCTTGGTCCGCGCGGACGATCTTGACCGCGCTGCCGTAGGCCACGACCTCGGCGCAGTTCTTCGCGACCTCACTGGTCGCGAAGCGGAAGCCGACGACCGCGTCCGCGCCGAGGGCGAAGGCCTCGGCCTTCATGCGATCGAGCGCCTCCTCGCGCGCCTCGGCGATGACCTTGGTGTACTCGTGGACCTCGCCACCGACCAGGCCCTTGAAGGCGGCGATCAAGTTGTGGCCCCAGTGGCGCGTCCGGACGGTGGTCCCGCGGACGAGCCCGAGGCTCTCGGTGATCTTTGCCGCGGCGACTTCGTTGGTGGTCAGGATCAACATGTCAGCGCTGGACGTGGCGGTAGGGGTCGAGGGGGATCGCGCGCAGGCGGCGGCGGAGCACGGCGCTGAAGAGCAGCGCGAGCCCGAGCACGCCTGCCCCGGCGAGAGCGCGCGCAGGGAAGGGGACCGTGTCGTCGAGGAGGAAGCTCCCGCTGGCGATGGCGGCGCCGATGAGCGCGGATGCGGCGAGCAGCACCCACCCGGCGACGGTGGTCCCGCGATGGGTGGGGTCCGCCTTGAGCACGGCCCAGTCGATCTCGGCCGGCTCGGGGTGCCCCACCTGCCGCGCGAGGGCGTCGAGGGCCCGGTGCTCGGCCACGAGACGCAGGAGGGCGGGGTCGCCCTTGAGGCGCGCGGAGAAGGCTGCGGCCTCCTCGGCGCCCAGCTCTCCATCGGCGTAGGCCATGGCCATGAGCTCGTCCGCGCCAGGCGGCGGCTCCTCGGGTTGGCGGTTGTCCTGGTCCAGCATCATGGTTGGTTGTCCCCGTTGAGCTGGGCTCAGCGCGGCGAGCGTCCTCTGTCGCTCGGTTGACTCAGGAGGTCTTCGATCCTCGGGGCGAGGTGCACCCGCAGCCGCTTCCGCGCATGGAAGAGCCGTGACATGACCGTCCCCTGGGGGATCTCGAGGGCCTCGGAGATCTCGCGATAGGAGAGCTCCTGGTAGTGGCGGAGGACCAGGATCTCCCGGTCGGTGGAGGAGAGTCGCTCGAGCGCGACCTCGAAGTGCTCGCGGCGCTCCTCCGCGACGAACCGGTCCGAGGGGCTCGGAGCCGACTCGTCCTCCAGCTGCAGGGTGTGGCTCTCACCGTCCGAATCGACGGTGTGCAGCGACGTGCTGCGTGCTCGACCGCGCTTGCGGAGGAAGCTGAAGCAGGTGTTCCTCAGGATGCGATGGAACCAGGGCAGGAACGGCTGGTCCGGGTCGTAGCTGTCCCTCGCCCGGTAGGCCTTGATGAAGGCCTCCTGGGTCATGTCAAGGGCGTCCGCGTGGGAGCCGACGAGGGAGCGCGCCGACTGGATGGCGACCCCACGAATCTTCAGGAACAGGGCCTCGAACGCTTCCTCGTCGCCCGAGCGGGCGGCGGTCATGAGTTGTGTGGCCTCGCAGTGCATCGTCGAACGGCTGTACCCGGGGCCGTCTGGGTCATTCAACGAATGTGATGAATTCCCATGCGCCGCGCTCGGGCCCGGGTCAGGCGCCCCGTCGGAGGACCCTGCCGCGCCTCCAGGGTGGTCCGGCGCGGGCGATCCGTCTGTGCCGTGGGAGGGGGGCTTCGGCTCAGTCATGGGGGGACGCTCCCGCTGCCTTGGCAGAGGTGGCGACCGAGAGGGCGTGGGCGGCTGCGCGGCTGATGGCGCCCGGCGGCCCGAGGCGGCGAGCGGCCTCCTCGAGGCCTTCGGAGGCGCGCGCCCGGGTCTCGGGATCCAGGAACGCGTCTCGAACCTGGGCACTCACGAGCTCCATCGGACCCTCGCCGCGGAAGCCGTGCTCAGGGAGGACCTCGCTGCCGGCGAGCAGGTTCGTGGACGCGAAGAAGGGGGTCGTGAGCACGTGGTCGTACAGGAACGACTCGAGCTTCTTCGAGAAGCGGTAGAGCACGACCGTCGGGAGTCGGTGGTGGAGCACGTCCGTCAGGATGGTCCCCGACACGGCGAAGGCGGCCCGGGCTCGGGCGAGCTCCCCGTGCAGGTCTCCGCAGGCGAAGGTGACCTCGTGGCCGCGGGCGAGCTCGCCAATCAGGGCGGCGTGTTCGTCCGTGGCCTGGAGGATCCGCACCTCGGCGTCGGGCGCGGCCTTCCGGAGTGGCTCGAGGGCCTCCAGCATCCACGGGAGGTTGCGCTGGATCACGCCCCGGCGGCTCCCGGGGAGCAGCGCGAGGACCCGTGACCGATCATCGGGTCGGGTCGTCGGGGTCCCCGCGAGGTGGTCGAGGAGTGGATGCCCGACGTGTCGCGTGCGGACCCCGTGCCGGGAGTACCAGGCCGGCTCGTGGGGGAGGATGGTCAGCGCGAGGTCGATGGCCTTGCGGTAGCCGCGGACGCGCCAGGGGGCCCAGCCCCAGTACTGCGGAGCCACGAGGTGGCAGGTCTTCACGCCATACCGGTGGACCGCGTGGGCGAGGGGGACGTTCAGGGCCGGCGAGTCCACCGGGATGAAGAGGTCCGGCCGCACCGTTCGAGCGTGACGGGCCGTGTCCTCGATGACCCCCACGTAGTAGGGCAGCGACTCGAGGATGCCGTCGAAGCCCGTGTGCGCACGCGCCACGGGGTCGGCGATCGTCGGGACGCCGAGGGCGCGGATACGCTCTCCGCCGAGCGCGGCGAACTCGGGGGCCGGACCGCCGGCGGCCTCGACGCGGGCGCGGATGGCCTGGATCAGGTTGGCGCCGTGGATCTCGCCGGAGGCCTCGGCCGCGCCGATCAGGATGCGGAGCGGGCGCTCGAGCGAGATCTCCGGAGCCGGGAGCGGGCTCAGGATCCCCGCGCCCTCCTGGACGTCCTGCCGAATCTCCGAGAGGACACGGCGCCGCACCGGCACGTGGGCCGCGTACCGCAGGGGAGCGAGCAGCGCGCCGCCGAGGGCGCGGCCGAGCTCGAGCCGTGCCGCCGTGCGGGGGCGGGTGCCATGGAGGGAACGATCAGCCACGTCGGGAGGATACGTTCGACGTGGGTTATCCTCCTCACCGGATGGCTCGACTCCTCATCTTCTTCATCTCCGTCTTCATCCTGACGGGCTTCCTGGCGCAGCTGCCCCTGGTCGGGGCGCTGTTCAGGATCCCGTTCCTCGGCTTCTGGTTCACGGCCCTGCTCGTGTCTGCGGTGGCCGCCAAGCTAGGTACAGAGGCCGTTGACGCGGGCGCGCGGCGCCGGCTCGAGCGGTCCCTGGGCGCCGTCGACACACCCCACCACAAGGGGAAGCTGGGCGCGCTGCTGCTCTCCCAGGGAAAGGCCCGTCGTGCGATCCCGCTGCTGGCGGCGGCGTCCGCGGGCGATCCGACCTCCCTGGAGCTGCGCTATCGCCTGGGGGAGGCCCGGCTGCGCGCAGGCGGCGACCCGGAGGGCGCCCTGGAGGCGCTCGACTCGGTCCTTCGGGAGGACGAGGAGTACGCCTACGGAGGAGCGATGCTGCGGTCGGTCGTGGCCTCGCGCGCCGCAGGCCAGTGGGAGGGAGCCCTCGAGCGAGTGAAGCGGCTCGAGCGAAATCACGGCGTGACTCCAGAGAGCGCCATGCTCCGCGCGCGGACCCTGCGTTCGGCCGGCGAGGCCGAGGCCGCGGGTCGAGCCTTCGATGAGGTGGCGCCGCTGGCCGCCGCGAGCGGGCGCGGCGCAGCGTCTCGAACCTGGACGTGGCGGCTCAGGACGATGCTGGCACGCACCTTCGGCTGACGCGTCTGGAGCGCCGGCGGGCTCGTGGACGATGAAATGTCCATGCGAGCCCGCCACCTCCTGATCCTCCTCGCTCTGTCGCTAGGCGGCGCCGCGGCCGGCGCTCCGTCCCCCGGCGGGCCCACCGACCGGCTCGAGAAGTACCCCGTCCTTGGCTTCGGCTTCGAGCGCTCCTCGCGACTCGAAGCCCGTCAGGTCCCGCCGGACGCGGAGGAACTGCTGTTGCTCTTCGCGACCAAGGGGGCCCCAAATGATCGGGCGGCGCCGTGCACGCAGCGCGTGTACCGGGTCGAGAAGCCCGAGCTTGACGCGACCGGGATCCGGGGCTGGGCTCAGGGCCTCTTTCCGACGGCGGACATCGACGAGGAGCGTTACGTCCGCGCGCGCTTCGGCCGCAAGCCCGTGCGACTCGCGGGGAACCACGTGGTGGACGGCCAGAAGCGCAGCGTCTTCATTCACGCGTGGAGCGGACCCAAGGACGCGGTCGTGTTCGTGGGGGAGTGCGAGGAGTCGCTCTACCGTCGTGAGCGCCGAGCCTTCGAGCGTGCGGCGACCAGCTTCAGGTTCTTCGAGCAGGCAGACGTGGACCTCGATCGGAAGGACTGGGAGACGCGTTATCGCCGGACCATTCTCCCGTTCGAGGCAGAGCGCATCGAGATCGGCGTGAAGCTGGCCGAGGGCTGGAGCGTCCACGACACCGAGAGTGCGATGATCCTGTTTCACGGGCCCAAGCAGTCTCTGGTCCCCACTCAACTCGCGAAGGGGATGATGGCCGTTCGCCGAAGGCTCACGTCCGACCTGCCCCCGGACCGGAAGATCAGGTCCCTCGCCGTGGTTCGAATCTGTCGCGATCGGGGGGAGTACCTGACCTACGGCGGAAGCCCCGCGTCGGTGGGCTACTTCAACCCCGGGTGCGGTGAGCTCGTGCTCTACGACGCGCGCACCGACCCCGTGGGGGCGATCCCGCCGGACCACCCCACGGTCAGGACGCTCTACCACGAGGTCTGCCACCAGTACCTGCATCAGGTGATGAGCGCCGCGTCCCCCCAGACCTGGTTCGGTGAGGGCCTCTCCGAGTACTACGCGGGTGCCCGGATCCGCTCCGGCCGGGTCATCGAGATCGATCCTCTGGAGGAACAGCTTGAGTACCTCCAGCGGAAGGAGGTCCGCGCGAAGGTCCCACCGCTCGGCGAGCTGCTCGGCCTCTCCAGAGCGGCGTTCTACGCCAACTCATCCATCTGCTATCCGTACAGCTACGCGCTGATTCGGTTCCTTCAGACCAGCGACGAGGCCAGAGCGCGCAGGTCGTGGAGCACGCTGGTCGAGCGCTATTTCCTGAAGCTCAGGGAAGCCTGGCGCGACGAGGTCGAGGAGCTGGCGTTCGGTGGGATCAGCCACCGCGCGTACGAGGCGGCCGTGGTGCGGAGCCAGCTGAATGCCCTGGATGCAGCGTTCGAGGGCGTGGACGTCCCCGAGATGGAGCGAGCCTTCTGGGACTGGATCGCGCGTAGGGAAGGCTGAGCCCAGCGAGGGGGAGGCTCGACCTGGGCGCGCGCAGTGGCTGCTCCAAACCCGCGCTCAGGCGCGAGCCGCGGCCTCAAGCAAGACGCCAGCTGAGCCACCAGCTGAGCCACCAGCTGAGCCCCAGTCAGGCGTCGAGCTCGACGGCGCTGGACCGCAAGCCGGAGGTCAGGGTACGCGCTTGAGGAACGCCCGGACCGAGAGGCCGTAGGCGGCGGCGGTGCAGGCGAGCATCGGGGCGAGCAGCGTCCAGTTCATGGCGTCCTTCGTGATGATGCGCATGAACACCTTGATCTCCACGAGGCGGTAGAGGGAGTAGTGCGTGACGCCCTCCACCAGGTAGAGCGCGAAGATCATGACGGAGATGAAGAGCATCACGAAGCTGATGCGCATGGGCTCGGAGCTGTGGCAAGACCACAGGAAGCTCACCGCATAGATCGCAGCCAGGAAGGCGCTCATGTGCACGGAGCAGCGCATCAGGTCCGACATGTCCATGGTCTTGTCGAACATGCCGAGGAGCGCGGGGACGGTGACGCTCGTGGCGAAGACCGGTCCGATCACGACGAGCAGGCCGCCGAACCAGCGTTCGCTCATGAGCCTCAGCCTCGAGACGGGGCGGGCGAGCCAGATCTCCATGGTGCCGCGGTGAGCCTCCCCGGCCACGGCGTTGGCCGCGAAGAGCACCGCGGCTGCGGTTCCCAGCGCGCTGCAGCCCTTGAAGAAGTGCTGCCCCACGATGTAACCGGAGACGCCGAACTGGTCGACCTGGTCCACGAGATCGCTGAGCATCGCGATCGGGGCCGCGATGGCCTTGATCGAGGGGATGTTCTGCTCAAAGGTCGGCCACCAGTAGATGGCCGCGACGAGCATGATCTCCAGCACGACGAAGAAGCCGAGCCCGTAGATGATGTAACCCCTGCTGCCCTTGAACATCAGGTGCCCTCCACGCCGTAGAGCGTTCGGTATAGCTCGCCCAGGGAGATCCGGCCGTGCTCCACGCTGACGGGCGCAGGCAGGTCGCTGGCCGCGGCGAGGCGGCCGAGGAACTCCCGGGGGTCGTCGCTGGAGAGCATGATATTCACCCTGTCGGCGGCCTCTTCGACGGACTCAACCCCGGGGCCCTCGAGGGCCGCGGCGCTCGAGTGCGTCAGGGCGCCCGGCGCGAAGCGGAGCCGGACCAGGCGGCCAGCGCGGCGCCGGACCTCCTCGGAGCTCTCGTCCGCGACGACGCGGCCGGCGTTCAGGAAGACCAGCCTCTGGCAGGAGCGGTCCACCTCACCGAGGTGGTGGGAGGAGAGCAGGATGGTGGTCCCGCGCGCCGCGTCCGCGTCGATGAGATCCAGCACCTGGCTCCGCTTTGCCGGATCGAGGCCCTCGCTGATCTCGTCGAGGATCCGGACCCTGACCGTCGGCGCGATGGCCGCTGCGAACAGGAGCTGGCGCTTCATGCCGTGGCTGTACTCGCGGATCCGGCGCTTCAGGGGGAGCTCGAGCTCGCCGGCCACCGAACGCGCCCGCTCCAGGTCGGCGCCGGAGCGGCCCCGCAGCAGGAAGCGCAGGTGCTCCTCGCCCCTCATCTCGCCATAGAGATGAAGCTCACCGGGCGCGTACGTGGTGCGTCGCCGGATCGAGAGCCCGTCGCCGGTGAGGCGGACGCCGTCCACCGTGATCTCCCCTCGCTGCAGCGGGACCAAGCCTGTGAGCAGGCGCATCAGCGTGCTCTTGCCGCTCCCGTTGGGACCGAGCAAGCCGACGACTCCGCCGGGCGGGATCTGGAGGGTCGTCGGGTGCAGCGCCTGGTTGGCGCCGAAGCGGTGCTCCAGGCCGCGCACGTGTACACCGCCGGCAGCCTCCGAGGGAGGGGACGCGGCCTGGTTGGGAGCGACGGCGGACATGTGCGTGGTAGGTTACTCAGCGTGGTACCCGTTCGCATCCAGGAGGAGATGAAACGAGACGCGCTCGGTGCCGTCCACCGGGTCGCGCTCGAGCGCGCGGGCGAGCCGCCGCGGGAGTTCGTGCTGCGCTCCATGGACGGGTGGGTGGTCCTGCGACCGTTCGCGCGCCTGCTCGCCCGGCGGGAACAGCGGGCGATGGCCGCCTGTGGGCGGGGAGGCCAGCGATGCTTCGGGCCCGCGCCCTCCCTGCGCGAGGAGGAGCGCGCCGCCCTCGGCCAGGTCCGCGGCGTCCGAGCCCGCGAGCTCTTCACGCGCCCGTTCATTGCCGGCGCCCCGCTCCATAGCGCGGAGCGGCTGCCCCTCGACTTCTTCGATCTGCTCGAGTCTGCCGTGCGAGGCCTGCATGCCGCCGGGGTCTGCCACAACGACCTCCACAAGGAGCAGAACGTCGTGGTCGATCGCGCCGGCCGGCCGCGGTTGATCGACTTTCAGCTCGCAAGCGTGCATTCCAACCGACGCGGCAAGCGCTTTGAGTCCCGTTGCCGGGACGACCTGCGCCACGTGCAGAAGCTCCGGCGCCGATACACCATGAACGGGCGGGGACCTGCGGAGGCCGGCGTCGCGGAGGCGTCGCGCATGCGCCGGAGGGGGCTGGCGCTGCTGTGGCGTCGGACCGGCAAGCCGGCCTACCTCTTCCTCACGCGGGGGCTGCTCGGGACCAAGGATGGTGAGGACCGTCGTCCGTTCGAGGGGCCCTGGCCCCAATGGGACGGGCCGGTCGGAGCGGAGTCCGTGGGGTCATCCGGGGAGCCTGCCCCGGGTGGGCTTGAAGCGGGCGGGCTTGAAGCGGGCGGCTCGGGGCCGGGCGCGGTCAACGGCCGCAGCGGTCGAGGAAGTTCCTGAAGACGGTCGAGCCGCCGTCGAGGCTGAGGATGGACTCGGGGTGACCTTGGAGGCCGAAGAGCGGGCGTGAGGTATGGCGCAGGCCCGCGATGTCGCCGTCCCCGGTTCGCGCGGTGATGACCAGCTCGCCGGGGAGGGTCGCTTCGTCCACCACCAGAGAGTTGTAGCGGGCCATGGGGAAGGGGCTGGGAAGCCCGGCCAGGAGCCCCTCACCGTCATGGTGGATCGGGCGGACAGCACCGTGGACGAGCTCGGTCGCGGTGCGGATCCCCGCGCCGAGGGCGCTTCCGAGGGCCTGATGGCCCAGGCAGATCCCGAGAATCGGAGGGGCGTCGGCGCGCGCGGCTGCGAGCCTGAAGATCTCCTCGCTGCAGCCTGCGGCGCTCGGCTCGCCCGGGCCAGGCCCCACGATGACCCCCTCGGCGCCCATGACAGCGTCTGCACGAGCGCTACGCCCGTCGAGGACGGCGACCTCGGCCCCCAGCCGCTGGAGGGCCTGGACGAGGTTGAAGGTGAACGAATCGCGATTGTCGACGAGGGCGATCACCGTGCTGTTGTACCCCGCGGCGGCCAGGGTCTATCGTTCCGCACGATGAACATCGTCATCATTGGCGCAGGAGAGGTTGGCCAGCACCTCGCCGGGGTCCTCAGCCGTGAGGAACACTCGGTGACCGTGGTGGATCCGGACCCCTCGAAGTCGCGCAAGCTGACCGAGTCCCTGGACGTGCAGTCGCTCGTCGGGGACGGGACGCGGGCCGACACGCTCACGGACGCCGGGGCGTCCGCGGCGGATCTCGTCATCGCCGTGTCTGACGACGACCGCGTCAACATGCTGACGAGCGTGATCGCCAAGAAGCTGGGCGCGAGCCGGGTGATCATCCGGCTGAAGGACACCCGCGTGCTGGCGGACTACCGCTACTTCTACAAGGACGCCCTCGGCTTCGACGTCGTGCTCTCCACCGAGGAGCTCGTCGCCGAGGAGCTCCTCGGCCTCGTCCGTGAGCGGCACGCCCTGGAGGTCCAGAGCTTCGCCAACGGCCAGGTCCAGCTCCGGCGCCTGCGGCTAAAGGAGGACTCCGAGCTCACCAGCCGGCCGCTCGGGGAGCTGAAGATCCCCGCGGGCGTGCTGGTGACCGCCGTGTCCCGGGGGGGGCAGCTGACCGTGCCCTCCGGCAGCGACGAGCTGCACGGCAAGGACCAGATCTACGTCCTCGGATCCTCGACGGACCTCGACCAGTTCGAGCGGCTCGCCGGCGAGAAGGTGGAGTGGAAGCGGTCCGTCGTGGTCATGGGCGCCGGCGGGATCGGCCGAGAGATTGCGCTGCGGCTCTCCGGGGAGCCGGGCATCAGCGTCCTGGTGCTCGAGCAGGACCCCGCCCGGGCACGGGCCCTCGACCTCGAGCGCTCGGGCGACCTGACCGTGATGGTGGGGGACGCGACCGACATGATGCTCTTCCGTGAGGAGCGCCTCGCGGACGCCAGCGTCTTCGTGGCGACCACCCATGACGACGAGGACAACATCGTCGCCTGTCAGCTGGCGAAGTCGTTCGGCGTGAAGCGCACGGTCGCGCTGGTGGAGAAGTCCTCCTACGCGGAGATCTTCGATCTCCTCGAGGGCGTGGACCAGGCCATCAGCCCGCGCATGATGTGCGCGAAGGCCATCACCCGACTCGCTCGCGCGGGTTCGCCGCGGGCCATCGCCGCGATCGGGAGCGGGCAGGCAGAGGTCATCGAGCTCGAGGTCGGCCTGAAGGAGCCGATCAAGCTCAAGAAGCTGGGCCTCCCGCGGGGGGTCGTCCTCGGCGCGCTGGTGCGTGACAACGCGGTGACGATCCCCGGTGGAGAGACCGTCGTGCGCAAGGGGGACACCGCCGTCGTGTTCGCCATGCGGGAGTCCTTGGAGGAGGCCGAGCGAGCGCTCGGAGCCCTCTGACCGTGGCCGTGCCCCGGATCATCTCGACGCGGCGGCACACCCGATCAGGGGGCCGCCCGTGAACTTCCGCGCGGTGGCGCAGATGCTCGGCGTCGTCCTGCTGCTGATGGCCGGGTTCCTCGCGGTGCCTGCCGCGGTGGGGCTAGGGATGGGGGAGCGTGGCCCCGCCGCGAGCTGCGGGCTCGCGGCCTTCGTGACCGCGTTGGTGGGGGGGCTGGTGACCTTCGTGTTCCGTGGCGCGACCCGGGACTCCCGCAAGCGGCCCGATTACTTCCGGCGCGAGGGGCTGGCCACGGTCGGGCTGGCGTGGCTGGTGGGTGGCGTGGCCGGTGCGCTGCCGTTCCTCTTTGAGGGGACCATCACGTCGCCGGTGGACGCCTTCTTCGAGTCGGTCTCGGGCCTCACGACCACGGGTTCGACGGTGATGACGGCCGAGCAGATCGACTCCATGCCCGCGGCCATCGCCTTCTGGCGGAGCTTTAGCCAGTGGCTGGGCGGCTTCGGCATCGTCATGGTCTTCGTGGTGATCTTCCCCACCGGCGGCCGCAGCCTCTTCCGTTCGGAGGTGCCTGGCATCTCCCGCGAGGCAGGGCACCAGCGCGTGCGTGACGCCGCCCTGATGTTGATGAAGATCTACCTGGTCCTCAGCGTCACGCTGCTGGCTGCGCTCATGCTCGTCGGCCTCTCCGTCTTTGACGCGGTGATCCACACGTTCACCACGGTGGCCAACGGAGGGTTCTCGAACCACTCGGAGAGCATCGCCTACTTCGATTCCGCGCTGGTGGAGGGGGTGCTGGCGGTGTTCATGCTCCTCTCGGCCCTGAACTTCGCCATCTACGACACGTTGATCCGGGTGGGGCCGCGCCCTGCGTGGCGCAAGCTGGTGGGGAGCCTCGAGGTGCGGCTCTTCCTGGGCATCGTGGTGGGGGCCTCGCTGATCATCGCGGCGGTGCTCTGGTTCTCGGGGAGCGGGGCTCCGACCGAGGGCGTCTCCGGCCCGCTGGCGGCGCTACGGCTGAGCACCTTCCACGTGGTCTGCCAGATCACCACGGCTGGCTACGCCACGACCGACTTCAACGCCTGGCCCCAGTTCTGCCGCATCGCGCTGATGCTGCTCGCGTTCTGCGGCGCCTGCGCCGGGTCCACCAGCGGGGGGCTCAAGCTCGTGCGGCTGGCGATCGTGCTCAAGGCCGCGCTGGTCGCCGTGCGGCGCTTCGCGCGGCCGCGGGTCATTCACCGGATCCGGATCGACGGTCAGGCGCTGGACGAGTCGGTGGTGGCGTCCGTGACGGGCTACCTTGTGCTCTGGCTCATGGTCTTCGTCGCGGCCACGACGCTGCTTGGCGCCTACGGCATCGACCTGGAGACGAGCTCGACCGCCGTCCTCGTGACCCTGAACAACGTCGGGCCAGGTCTGGGGGGCGTGGGGCCAGCCATGAACTTCGGGGACCTGCCGGGGGCGGCGAAGTTCGCCCTGTCGATTTGCATGGTCCTCGGTCGCCTCGAGTTCTATGCGCTCGTGGCGTTGCTGATGCCGACCTTCTGGCGGCGTTGAGCGACGGCTCCGGCCTTCGCTGCTCCGTCCGTGACTCCGGCCAGTGGGCTGCACCGGCTGAGCTGATGCCGGGCCCTTCCCCGCGGCTGGCTCCACCGGCTGGCTCCACCGGTTGACTCCGCCGGCTGACTCCGCCGGGTCGGCGAGCCTGACCGGCTTCTACGGTCGAGGTCATCGGCCGGCGCCCCAGGCCCGCGCTGGGGCGTGCCTGGAACGAAGAGAGCCGACCTCGCGGTCGGCTCTTCTCTGATTCAAGTGTCCGAGCTACCGGCTCGGTTCACAGAAGGTCTTCGCGGTAGACGAAGGGCCGGCGACGGAGCTGGTCCTTGCGGTGAGCGGCGAGGCGCCAGAGTGTGTCGGCGCCGACGACGGCGAGGTACTGCCGGCTCTCTCCGTCGCGTTGGATCGTGACCTTGCCAGAGACGAGGCCCACCAGGTCCTTGGTGAATTCTCCGGTGGGCCGATAGACGCCTGCCCCGGTCTGCTCGACGCTGTCGAGGAAGCCCTCGGGGATCTCGACCAGGACCCCTTCGACGCCCTCGACGATGCGGCAGGTGGTCATCGTCGACCAGCGGTCCCAACCCCGGCGGCCCATGACCTCGAGCGTCTCGCCGTCGGTGGGCAGGTCGAAGGAGATCGGCACGTGCGGCAGCCGGATCTCCATGTCCGCGGTGTAGAGCCCGCCACCGACAGGTTCGATCACCGATTGCTCCATGGAGGGGCCGTCACCGAAGTAAGCCTCGACGATGACGGGACCGCGGTCCGCCGTCTTGCCGAGGAAGACCACGCCGAACTCTGTCGAGACTCCGAGCTCCATCCCCCTGTCGGTCATGATGGCGACGACGGGGTCCGTCAGCTTGCGGGTGCCCGTGCAGGCCGTCAGGGCCAGCGCGAGAGCGAGCGCGGCCACATTTCTCATGGAGCGCGCGAGGGCCGGTTGGGGGAGGGATTTACTCATGGCTTGTGGACCCGAGGAGGATCGGGGACGACCTGCCGTCCCGCTACGATTATCGTCGAGACGTGGCGCCGACTCGACCGGTCCTCGGATTTGATCCGAATCTGGGCTCCTCACCGGTCCTGGGGCCCCATCCCGACGTCACCCCACCATGGCTCACACGAGAATCCCGGGAACCAAGGCTCTGCTCCTCGGCGCGGCCGCGCTCGTGTGCGTCGCCGCGCTCCTTTGGTTCCAGCCGTGGTCGGGGGCGAAACCTGTGGGCGGGGCCCAACTCATCGCTCGGGTTGGCGCGAGTGCCGAAGGGCCTGC
This sequence comes from uncultured bacterium, assembly GCA_938083085.1. Lineage (GTDB taxonomy): Bacteria > Planctomycetota > UBA1135 > UBA1135 > Saltatorellus. The sequence goes on along the minus strand of CALLKX010000014.1, from coordinate 212,869 downwards.
GGCGGTGACGGGCGACCTCCCGGGCGTCTCTGGCGAGGAGGTCCGGGTCGCCGAGGCGCTGTCGCCCCGCGCCCTGGCGGAGCAGGCCGCTGCTCGAGCCCGAGCGCGCGCGGAGCGGGAGGCGCCCAGGTTCCAGCTGACCGGCTCGGTGGTCGGGCCGGGCGGTGAGCCTGTACCCGGCGCGCAGGTGCTCGTGACCACGCGGCGCGCCGAGACGGCCCTGGGCATGGAGCTGACCGAGCGGGACCTGGCAGGAGTCTGCTCCGTCGAGACGGACGCGAGCGGGCGTTTCGGTGTTGGCATGGACGACGGCACCCCGGAACTCCGGGCGGGGCGGACCGTCAGCGCCCTGGTCCGCGCGCCGGGCTGGGCCGTGCAGGCGGTTCGCCTCGGGCGCCTCCCGAGCCGACTCCCGATGGCGGTGGGGCCGATCTCGTTGACGCCAGGGATTTCCGTGGCCGGGCGTGTCCTCGGCCCCGACGGCCTTCCCGTCAAGGGAGCCACCGTCTACTTCGGACAGGCGAGTCCACTCGGGGGCTTCCGCGTGTCGACGCCTAGCCGCGGCTACATGGTGGGGGCGACCCCGGAAGACGGGACCTTTTGGTGCGATGAGTTCGCACCCGGACCCTTCCATCTGGTCGTCGAGAAGCTGGGACATCCGATGGTGCGTTATGAGGGGGAGGTGCCCGTCGGGCGGGGCCTCAAGGGCGTGGTCGTCCGACTCGAGCGCGGGGGGTCGATCGAAGGGATCGTCGAAGCCGGGGGCCTCCCGCCTGAGGGACTGTGGGTCTCGCTATGGCCGGCGGACCGCGACGCGCCCGACGTCGACCGTCGACCCCGGGCCGTCCGGCCCCAGCCGGACGGCCGGTTCGAAGTCACAGGCCTGCGCCCGGCGGCCCGTTACAGGCTCACTGTCGGCCTGCAGGAGACGCCGCGCTCCTCCATGGACGCTGAGTCCGTCGTCGCCCGGTGCGGCGACACGGGCGTGGAGCTGACCTATCGCCCGAGGGCCTCGATCCGCGGCCGCGTCGTCCACCGGGCCCAGGCGGGCGGCGCAGCGGCGCCAGTGGAGAGCTTCGTGATCTGGAACAAGTCCGGCCCACCCCCCGTTGGCGATGACTTCCGTGCCAAGGCCCTGGAGGGGGAAGAGGGCGAGGTCGTGACCTCGCACCCTGGGGGACGCTTCGCCTTCGATGGGCTGCGGGTCGATCCTGGTAAGCGAGGGACCTTCACGCTGAGGGTGCGTGCTCCGGGCCACCAGCAGCTCGTGCTGCGCGGTGTCTCCGTAAGCCACGGCGAGGACGTGGACCTGGGCGACCTCGAGATCGCCGCCTCAGCCGAGCTGAGGGTCAGAGTCGTCGAGGGTCGCTCCACGCTTCCCGTGGAGGGCGCCCGCGTGTTCCTGGCACCCAGCTCGTCCCGCTCCTCTCTCGGCTGGTGGCGCGCGCAGGCGGGGAGGCCCGCGCACTCCAGCAACGTGGTGCGGTACGGGGAGACCGACCGAGACGGGGTGGTGGAACTGCAAGCCCCCAGCCAACGGGGCTGGTCCCTCTTCGTTGACGCCGACGGCTTTCCCTCTGGCCAGCTGGAGCAATACACCGGCGCGGAGGTCGAGATCACGGTCGAGATCACCCGCGGCGCAACGGTCACCGCGGAAGTGGTGGACGGGGCGGGCGATCCGCTCGCCGGCGTCGAGGTGGACCTGAGGCTCACGCGCAGGGGGGCTCCAGAGGGCTCGATCCCTTCCCGGGTGGTGCGGTCCGACGAGAGGGGGATCGCGCTCTTCGAGAATGTCGGAGCGGGGCGGGCGACCGTCCGCGCGGCGCAGCCCAGGATGCGACCGCGGCAGCCGAGGGAGTGGCGTGAAGTCTTCGAGAGCATCGACGTACCGGTGGACGGCGCCGTCACTGTTCGGCTTGAGACGCAGAGATCCGAGGTGCTGCGTGGGCGCGTACGCGCCGGCGGTGTCGCGCTTGCAGATGCGCGCATCCGTCTCGCGATCCGTGAAGGCAACGACCTACTGCGCCCCGAGACCACATCAACCACGATGCGAGCGATCGCGGACTCCAGCGGAGAGTTCGCCCTGCGGGGGATCCCGACCGGTACCTACGAGGTGACCGTCAACCATCGGTCCCGGGCCATGGCCACGGTCTTCACGCACGAGGTCCGGCCGCAGCCGGAGGAGCTTCTGATCGACCTCGCCGAGGCGGCGGTCTCGGGGAGGGTCGTGTACCGGGGATCCGGAGAGCCGGCGGCCGGGGTCTCGATCAAGGTCCGGGGGCCGTCCGACCTCCACCAGGCCTGGGTGGGGCAGCGCACCCTCCGCGCGGAGCGCGACGGCTCCATGGACGCCCGGGACAACTGGCTGGCGCCTGGGAGTCTCCGGTCCGGGGAGGACGGCTCTTTCGAGTTCGCGGGCCTCACCCCTGGTGTCCCTGTTCAACTCGAGATCTCGGGCTCGATCGTCGTCGGCCGGCGCGTCAGCCTCCCGCCCTTCGAGGAGGGGGAGTTGCGGGAGCCGGTGGTCATCGAGGTGGACGCGGCCGCGATTCTCACGGTCGTCGCGGGCTCCTCGAAGGACAGTGGCCGACGGGGCCGCCGCGCGAGGAAGTACGGCATCCGCCTCTGCGGCCTCGACGAGCGCGGCGGCGTTCGGTCCAGCAAGGTGGTGTCGCGGCTCCGCGGGTCGAGTCACCGCTTCTCGTCCCTGGCGCCAGGGCGGTACAGGGTCGAGACCGTTGACCTTGGGGCCGACGGGCTCCCCGCCGTGGAGAGCCGGGAGCTCACCCTGGAGGCCGGCGAGCGCGTGACGATCACGATGCCCACTCTGTGATCGAGATCGGCGGGAAGAGGAGCTAGGATCCGCCCCATGTCGCGCGAGTATGATGCCCTCCTGCTGGACCTCGACGGGACCCTGCTGACGCCTGACGAGTCGATCCACCCCCGGACGCGGGCGGCGATCCTCGAGGCCGAGCGGCAGGGGGTCGAGGTGATGGTGGTGACCGGCCGGTCCAAGATCTCGGCCATGCCCATCGTCACCGACCTCGGCCTCGACGCGCCGACCGTGCTCTTCAACGGATGCGCCGTCTGGTGCCACAAGGCAGAGCGCATGCTCGAGGAGCGGACCGTCGCTACCCGAACGCTCCAACGGTTGCACCGCTGGGCCGCCGAGCGAGAGGCCCAGGTCCTCGTCATGACCGCAGACGAGAAACTCGCCTTGGCGCCGCGTAGCGACGAGGAGGCGCGGAACTTCGAGGGCTTCATCGGCGTGCAGTTCGTGGATCGCCCGGGACTGCTTCGGGATTACACGATCCGCCTCAGCTTCCTCATGAAGTGCGGCGACGCCGGCTCCGCCAACGTGGCCGCTGAGCTAGAGGAGGCGGCGGGGGCGCCGATCTACATCTCGCACTTCCCCCTCTCGATCCTCCCGCGGCACAGGACGAATCCCTACAGCGCGATCGACGTCCACGCGCCGTGTCAGGGGAAGGCCGAGGCGATCCGGCTGCTCCAGGAGACCAAGGGGATCCCGGCGTCGCGGGTCATCGCGATCGGCGACGCGGATAACGACATCCCGATGCTCCGTCGAGCGGGCCTTGGCGTCGCGATGGGGAACGCGTTCCCCGAGATCCAGGCCGAGGCCGACATGGTTCTCGGGCATCACCGAACCGACGCGATCGGCGCCCTGGTCGAGGACAAGCTCCTTCGCTGAGGCCTCCTGGGCTCGACCCGTTTCGGGCAGGCGGTGGATGCCGCGCGCGGTCTTCCAGCCCGGAGGTGCGCCGAAGAGCACGGCCGGTGACACGCAGCCTCGTCTCGGCTCGTGCAGCCCGCGGCGTCTGACCTTGTGACCCGGTGGGGAGGTCGCGCCCAGCGCTCTCAGCGCGTCGAACTCAGCGCGTCGAGCTCAGCTCGGCGTAGGGGAACTGGCCCTGAAGGAGCTCAGTCCCCGGAGCTGTCGCTCTTCTTCGCCTTCTTCGTCTCCTTCGAGGAGCCGCCTGACTCCGCGCCCGACTTGTTGGGCGTGTCGGCCTTCTTCGCGTCGTCGTAGCTCTTGGAACGGTAGTCCGTGACGTAGTAGCCGGACCCCTTGAAGACGAAGCCGGCCCCGGAGCCAATCAGGCGCTCGAGCTTGAGCTTCCCGCACTCGGGGCACTTGCGCATGACGCGGTCGCTCATCATCTGGAACTCCTCGAACGTGTGTCCGCAGGCGTTACAGCGATAGTCGTACGTCGGCATCAGGCCTTCTCCTCTCCGGCCTCGGCGGGCGCCTCGAGGGCCTCTTCGCCGCCCTCTTCAGGGGCCGCCTCGGCAGCGGAATTGACCTCTGCAGCGGAATCGGTCTCTGCAGCGGAATCGGTCTCTGCCTCCTCGTCCGCGGGAGCATCCGGCGCCGCGGCGACACGGACCTGGGCGAAGCGGAGGACCGCGTCTCCGATGGTCCAGCCGCCGCGCACGACCTCGACGATCGTGCCGGGTTCATGCTCGTCCGTCTCCACGGTGGAGACCGCCTGGTGCCGACCGGGGTCGAAGGCGCCCTCGGCGGTGACCGCCTTGACGTTCATCCGGTCAAACAGGGCCTGCAGCTGCTGGCGGGTCATCTCGACCCCGACCTTGAGGTTCTTGGCCTCCTCGCTGGTGACCTCGAAGGCGAGCGCCATGTCCAGGTAGTCCAGGATCGTGACCGCCTCCCCAAGGACCTCGGAGCGCGCGCTCGCGACGGCCGTGTCGATGTTGGCCTGGGCGTGACGCCGGTGGTTCTGGAAGTCGGCCTGGAGACGCATCCAGCGGTCCACGGCGTCGTCCTTCTCCCGCGCCAGGGTGACAAGCGGGTCCTCGTCCTCCACGACCTCCGCCGCGGAGGCGTCCTGCGCCTCCACCTCGGGATCCTCGGCCGCGGGGTCTGTCTTGGTCTCGTCTCTCTTGCTCTTTCCGAACGCCATGGCGGTCACTTGAAGTATTCGGTGACGCGGTCAAAGAACGTCTTGCGGCCGCTCGTCTCCCGGTCAATCTCCTGGAACTCCTCGAGCAGCTCACGCTGCCTGTCGGTGATCTTTTGGGGCACCTCGCAGAAGACGCGCACGAGCTGGTCTCCGCGGGCGCGGCTGTCCATGCGGGGCAGGCCCTGGCCGCGAAGCCGGAAGACCTTGCCGCTCTGGGTCCCGGCGGGGACGGTCATCTCCACCTTGCCTCGCAGGGTGGGGATCTCGATCTTGTCCCCAAGCGCAAGCTGGGAGAAGGCGAAGGGGACCTCGGTGAGCACGTCGGGGCCGGAGCGCTGGAAGACCCGGTGCTCCTTCTCGCGGATCACGCAGTAGAGATCTCCGCGGGGCGAGCCGTTGGGGCCGGCGTCACCCTCACCGGTGATCCGGAGCTGGACGCCCTCCTCGACCCCGGCAGGGACCTGGATCTCGACCTCGGTGCGGTCCTGGACGTTTCCGCTGCCGCTGCAAGATTGGCAGGGTGACTCAATCACCTCGCCGGCGCCGCGGCAGGACGGGCAGGGGGAGGCCATCTGGAAGAAGCCGGCGCTACGGGTGACCTGGCCGCTGCCTTTGCAGGTCGAGCAAGTGGACTTGCCCGTGCCCTTTCGAGCGCCGGACCCCGAGCAGGGCGAGCAGGTGTCCATGCGCTTGAGCGCGACCGTCTTGGAGACGCCCTCGTCGATCTCCTCGAGTGTGAGGTCGAGGACGATGCGGAGGTCGCGGCCTCGCTGGGGGCCGCGGCGCCGACCGCCGCCGCCGCCGCCGAACATGCTCCCGAAGCCGCCAGAGCCCCCGAAGATGTCTCCAAAGGCCGAGAAGATGTCGTCGACGTTGGTGAAGCCGCCCGCTCCGGCGCCGGCGCCTTGGTCGAAGGCCTGGTGCCCGAACTGGTCGTATCGGGGCCGCTTCTCCGCGTCTCCCACGACGTCATAGGCCTCGGCCGCTTCCTTGAAGCTCGCCTCCGCCTCCGCGTTGTCGGGGTTCTGGTCGGGGTGGTACTTGAGGGCGAGCTTGCGGTACGCCTTCTTGATGTCGCCTGCCGGTGCATCCTTGGGGACGCCGAGCACCTCGTAGTAGTCGCGCTTCTGGCTCATCGGGGGCAGGGGGGCGATTCGTTTGGGGACGAAGGTGACTGGAGGCGATTGAAATGGGAGCCGGGCGGCGAGACGGGAGTCCGTCCCGCCGCCCGGCGCTGGGAGTGCGACCCGAAGGCCGCGCTCGATCAGGCGACCGAACCCTCGACGGAGTGGTCGTTCTTGAGGTCGGTGATCATCGAGTCCGTGGTCAGGAGGAGGCCCGAGATCGACGCGGCGTTCTGCAGCGCGCTACGGACCACCTTCGACGGGTCAATGACGCCGGCCTTGAACATGTCCTCATACTCGCCCGTGAGCGCGTTGTAGCCCATGGACTTGCCCTTCTCTCGGACCATCTCCGCGACGACCGAGCCATCGACACCTGCGTTCTCGGCGATCTGACGGATCGGAGCCTCGAGAGCGCGTTCGATGATCAGCGCGCCGAACTTCTCGTCGCCCTTGTAGCGACCCTCGGCCACGGCGGAGGAGGCGCGAAGCAGGGCGACACCGCCGCCCGGCACGATGCCCTCTTCGATCGCAGCGCGGGTGGCGTTGAGGGCGTCCTCGACGCGGTCCTTGCGCTCCTTCATCTCGGCCTCGGTCTTGCCGCCGACCTTGATGACTGCGACGCCGCCGGTCAGCTTCGCGAGGCGCTCCTCGAGCTTCTCCTTGTCGTAGTCCGAGGTCGACTTCTCGATCTGGACGCGGATCTGAGCTGCGCGCTCGGTGACCGCCTTCTTCTTGCCGGAACCCTGGATGATGGTGGTGGAGTCCTTCGAGACCACCACGCGGCTGGCGTGACCGAAGTGCTCGGCGGTGACGCTCTCAAGAGACATCCCGAGGTCGTCCGTGATCGCGGTGCCGCCCGTGAGGGCAGCGATGTCCTCGAGATACGACTTGCGACGCTCGCCGAAGCCCGGGGCTTTCACGGCGGCGACGTTCAAGACGTTCTTGAGGCGGTTGATCACGAGGGCGGTGAGGGCCTCGCCCTCGATGTCCTCGGCGATGATCAGCAGCGGCTTACCCGTGCGCATGGCCGCCTCGAGGGCGGGCACGAGCTCACGGACCGTCGAGATCTTCTTGTTGCAGATGAAGATGTGGACATCTTCGTACTCCGCGACGAGCTTCGAGAGGTCGGTCGCGAAGTAGGGGGACAGGTAGCCCTTGTCGAACTCCATGCCCTCGACGTGGTCGAGCAGCGTGTCGATGCCCTTGTTCTCCTCGACGGTGATGACGCCCTCGTTGCCGACCTTGTCGAAGGCCTCGGCGAGGAGCTCACCCGTCTCAGGGTCGTTATTCGCGGAGATCGTCGCGACGGCGGCCTTGTCGGCCTTGGACTTGACCTTCCGCGACTGGGACGCGATCGACTCGACGGCGGCCTGGACGGCCTTATCGACGCCGGAGCGCAGGGCGATGGTAGAGACGCCGGTGGCGGCGTACTTCAGGCCCTCGTTGAAGATGGCGGACGCGAGCACCGTGGCGGTCGTCGTGCCGTCACCTGCGATGTCGTTGGTCTTGTTGGCGACCTCGAGCACGAGCTTGGCGCCCATGTTCTCGAACGGATCGGAGAGCTCGATCTCCTTGGCGACAGAGACGCCGTCCTTGGTCACGTGCGGGGAGCCGAAGCTCTTCTGCAGGATGACGTTTCGACCGGCGGGGCCGAGGGTGACGCGCACCGTCTTGGCGAGCTTCTCGATGCCCGCCTTCATCTTCTGACGAGCGGCGTCGTCGAACATGATTTGCTTGGCCATTTGGTGTTCCTTCTTTGGTGTGGGTGATCTGTGTATTCGGGGGGGGGAGTTGGGGAGGGGCGCGGGATCAGAATCCCATGTCGCCCATGCCTCCCATTCCGCCCATTCCGCCCATGCCAGCCATGTCGTCCATGCCATCCATCTCGGGGGGCGCGGACCGGGCCTCGGGCTTGTTGGCGATGAGCGCGTCCGTCGTCAGCAGGAGCGTGGCAACGCTGACTGCGTTCTGGAGCGCGGACTTTGTGACCTTGGCGGGGTCGATGATGCCCATCTTGAGCATGTCGTCGTACTGCCCGGAGTGGGCGTTGAAACCGTACGTGGCCTTGCGCTCACGGTTGACCCGGTGAGCGACCACCGCGCCGTCGTGGCCGGCGTTCTCTGCGATCTGGCAGAGGGGCTTCGCGAGCGCCTCGTAGAGCGTGTCGATGCCGAGGTTGTAGTCCACGTCGTCACGGAGCTTGAGGTCCAGGACGCACTCGCGGGCGCGCAGAAGCGCGACGCCCCCGCCGGGCAGGACGCCCTCTTCGACCGCAGCGCGGGTGGCGTGCAGGGCGTCCTCGATGAGGGCCTTGCGCTCCTTCACCTCGGTATCGGTGGCGCCACCGACGTTGATCTGGGCGATGCCGCCCGTGAGCTTGGCCAGGCGCTCCTGGAGCTTCTCACGGTCGTAGTCCGAGGTCGTGTTGGCGATCTCGCTACGGATCTGAGTGACGCGTCCCGCGACGTCGTCGCGGCGGCCCTTGCCGCCGACAATGGTCGTCGCCTCGCTGGAGACCGTCAGCTTCTTGGCGGAGCCGAGGTGCTGGGCAGTGACCTGCTCCAGCTCCATGCCGGTGTCCTTCATGATGGCCGTGGCGCCGGTAAGCGCGGCCAGGTCGAGGAGCATCTGCTTGCGGCGGTCGCCGTAGCCCGGCGCCTTGACGGCGCAGACCTGAAGGACGCCGCGCATCTTGTTCACGACGAGCGTCGCCAAGGCCTCGTTCTCAACGTCCTCGGCGATGATCATCAGGGCCTTGCCGCTCTGCTTGGAGGCCTCAAGGACCGGCAGCAGGGACTGGACGTTGCTGATCTTGCCCTCGTGGATCAGGATCTGCGCGCCCTCGAACTGTGCCTCCATCTCCTCGGGCGAGGTGACGAAGTGGGGGGACAGGAAGCCGCGGTCAAACTGCATGCCCTCGACCACGTCCACGGTGGTCTCCATGCTCTTGCCGTCCTCGACGGTGATGACACCGTCGCGGCCCACCTTCTTCATGGCGTCGGCGATGAGCTTGCCGACCACGGGGTCGTTGTTTGCGGAGACCGTCGCGATCTGCTTGATCTCGTCGTTCCCGCCGACCTGCTTGGCCGTCTGCTCGAGCTTGGCGACCACCTTTGCGGCGCCGTCGTGCATGGCGGCGTTCATCCGCGCGGGGGCGGCGCCAGCGGTGATGGCCTTGAGGCCGCCCGCGAAGAGCCAGCGCGTCAGCAGGGTCGCCGTCGTGGTCCCGTCGCCGGCCACGTCGCTCGTCTTGCTCGCGACCTCCTTGACCAGCTGGGCGCCCATCTGCTCGTAGGGGTCCTGGAGCTGGATCTCCTCCGCGACGGTGACGCCGTCCTTGGTGACGGTGGGAGCGCCCCAGCCCTTGTCGATGACCGCGTTCCGGCCGCGGGGCCCGAGGGTGGTGGTGACCGCCTTGGCGAGCTTGTCGACACCGCGGAGGATCGCCTCACGCGCGTCGGACTCGAAAACCATCTGCTTGGCCATGGGTGTCTGAGCTTTCTGTGTACGGGGAGTCGGGGAGCGGCGCCGCGGAGCGCGACGCGCGCGAATTCAAGAGCCGGAGTGGGTTCGCCCGGCGTTGACGACCCCAGAGTGCAAAGGGCGTGCCGAACCCACATGGGGCCGCTCTGGGGCCCCCGCGCTGCCGAAGTGGCAGGGCCTCCCCCTCGACCCCGGAGGCGCTGCCGATTTGACCGCTCCCGGTCGAGCCGGCGGCCCCTGGGCCTAGCTGGAGGTCGGACCGAGGTGGGTGTGGTGCCGCCCCCTCAGCCGCCGGGAGGGCTGATCGGGTCGGCTGGCGGGGTCGCTACCAGGGAGGCTGACCGGCGAGGCCCGCGAGGCGCCCCCGCCCGGAGAGGTCGAGCGGACGTGGATTGAGCCTTGGCGTCGGCTCGCCCCGAGCGGGTACGTTGGAGCGCCGCCGGGCGCTGCTCGGCCTCATCCATGGCCAAGTCTGCCCTGAAGCCCCTCTTCGCATCGTCGCGAGCGCTCCCGTGGCCAGCCCGAGGGGGGGAGCTGTGAGCTCGGCAGGGGACCCGGGCCGGTCGAGGGCTCGTGAGGACGAGGCCCACCTCGATGAGGTCGCTGCCCAGAAGCTGCCGCACGAGGGCGAGCACCTCGCCGCGCTCGAGCGCATGGCGGGGCTGGAGCCCTACTACAGGTGGGTCGCGGAGCTCGCGGAGGCGCTGAATGGGGGGCCGCTGGGGGCGCGCGTTCTTGACGCGGGGTGCGGGATCGGCAACTTCGTGGAGGTGATGAGGCACCGCGCGGAGGAGGTGCTCGCCGTGGACCTCTCTCCGATGAACGTGGCGGTCCTCCAGCGCCGCTTCGAAGGGGTCCCCGGTGTGGAGGTGCTGCAGACGGACCTTGACGCCCAGCGGGAAGAGCTCCGGGCCCGCAGCGTGGAGGCGGTGGTGTGCCTGGATGTCCTGGAGCACATCCAGGACGATCTCTCTCTCCTGCGGAGCTTCGCAGGCATTCTGCCTCCCGGTGGGAAGCTCTTCGTCAAGGTCCCCGCGCACCAGTGGCTCTTCGGGTCGGTGGATCTCGCCTCTGACCACCTGCGGCGCTACAGCCGCATGGATCTGGTCTCCAAGGTCGAGGAGGCGGGGTTCTCGGTCCGCGCCGCGCGCTACATGAACCTCGCCGGGGTCGGCCCCTACCTGCTGAAGAGCCGCGTCCTGCGCCGCGGCTCCACCTTCTCCAGCTCCTTCAACGAGCGCCAGCTGCGCTGGATCAAGCGCTCCATTGGCGCCTTCCGCGCGGTCGACCGCCTGACGAGCTGGGCCGGTCCGGGCGGCGGCCCTCCGGTCGGGCAATCCGTGGTGCTGCTGGCGACGCGGCCCTGACCTGTCGCCCTGGTCCAGGGCGCGACGGGTGCCATTGGCGTCCCGGCAGCCTAGGATGCCCCCATGAAGAAGACGGAGGGCCCCTGTTTTCCCGCGCTGCTCGCGTTCCTCCTTTGCGCGCTGCTGCCGGCGGTTGCCGCAGGCCAGGACGACGATGAGCCCGCGGCCAGTTCGGAGTTTGAGGCGCGGGTGGTGCTGGAGGACCTCGCGGGGGAGGTGACGTACCGTGCCGTGGACGCGGCGCCCTTGCAGAGCCTCGTGGAGGCCGGAGCGGCCTTCGCTCGTTTCGAGGGGCTCGCCCCGTTGGAAGAGGCGGGCCGCACCGCGGGGGCGAGCGTCGCCTCCCTCGGGCTGGCCGGCGGGGACCGCCTGCGTGCAGTGATCCAAGGCGGTGAGGGGGACGTCCTCGACGTCGAGGTCCGGCCCGGTGTCGTCCTCGCGCTCTCGATCGACTCGATTCGCTCCATCGTTCATCCCTCGCGGATCCCGGACTCCGTGACGGAGAGCCCGGCCGCGGGACCTCCCGACGAAGGGGACCGTCTCTATCTCGTCGCGGCCAATGGGCTCGACCGAGCGCAGGGGTTCGTCGAGTCGTTCTCCGCGGAGGGCGTCGCCTTCTTCGACGAGCGCCTCGGCCAGCGCACCTATGACTGGGACCGCGTTGCCGCGCTCTTCGTCGCCCCCCTCGATGAGGGGGGGCCAGGGGCGGCCGAGGGCGAGGACGCTGCGGAGCGCGTGGCCGTCACCCTCGTGGGGGGCGGGCGGATCAGCGGCACCCTGGTCCGGATCGGTCCGCCCGAGGAGGGGGTGCAGATCCGGATCGGCGACGGCGCCGCCGTGCAGCTCCCTGGCTCCATCGTCACCGAGGTCTCCCTCGATGACGGCTCCTTCCGCTTCCTGGGCGATGTGGCTCCGAGCGAGCGGGGGAGCTCGTCACCGTTCGGCGATGAACTCGGCTTCGTCTGGCCCATGCGCGTGGACCGCAACTGCCGTGGAGGCCTGCTCTCCGTCGGGGGGGTGGTCTTTGACCGCGGCCTCGGCGTCCACGCACCCAGCCGGGTCGGTTGGGACGTTGCGGGCGAGTGGTCGTCCCTGCGTTTGATGTGCGGGATGGACGACTCGGGGCAGAGCGGCGCCCGTGCCGGCGCCGTGCGCTTCCGTGTGATTGGAGACGGCAAGACCCTCTGGGAGAGCGAGGTGCTCCGGACCGGGGTGGCGGCCGCACGGCCGCCGGTCATCTCGCTCAAGGGCGTGAAGGACCTCACCCTTGAGGTGGACCCCGCGGGGGACTTCGTGCTGGATCGGGCGGACTGGATCCGCCCCATGCTGCTGCGCTGAGGCGTCCGTTCGGGGCCAATGGCCGATAGGCCTCAGGTCCCCACGGCCGCAGCGCCGCGGTCGCCGTTGGGCTCCAAGCTGCGGAAGTACATGCCCTGATTTCCCCCGTGCCCCTTGGCCGCGTGAAGGGCCTGCTCGGCGTGGAGGCGGAGCTCCTCGAGCGTCCCCAGGTCCGCACCGTCGTAGGTCTCGAAGCCAAGGCTGGCGGAGACCCGGATCGAGCGCCGGGGATCCCCGCGGCGCTGATCGACGTAGGGGCGCAGGCCGGAGGGCGGGCCGCTGAGCCCGCGGATCCGCGCCGCGAGCCGTGCCACAACGCGGGCCGCGTCGACCCTTGAGGTGAAGGGCAGGATGAGCGCGAACTCGTCGCCTCCCAGGCGCCCCCCGATGTCCTCCTCCCGCAGGCTCGTACGAATGGTCTCCCCGGCGCGGGAGATGACCTCGTCGCCCACGGTGTGGTCGAAGTCCTTGTTCACGCGACCGAAGTCGTCGAGGTCGATGAGGATCAGGGCCAGCTCGAGCCGGTGCCGCTGGGTCGCCGAGAAGTGCTCCCTCAGACGCTCCCCAAAGGGCCGGGGGCGGAGCAGCCCAGTGAGGTCATCGTGGGAGGCTTGATAGCGGGCCTTGTCCAGCTGATGGAGGACGTCGGCTCGCTCGAGGAGCTGCTCTGCGCGGAGCAGGAACTCCTCGATGGGGGCGTCCTCGCGCACGAGGTCCCAGGGGATGCCCCGCATGGACCGGCCAGCGATGATGGCAGACATGGCGTCGTCGTTGCCGCTGACGAGGAGCAAGGGGATCGGGCGGGGCCTGGCGAGGGCCTGTGGCAATTGGTCGCGGTCGAGGCCCTCCAGCTGGTCGCGCTCGACGATCAAGAGCTCCACCTGGCCGCGCTGGATCAGGTCCATCGTCGTCTCCCGCGTCGAGCTCGGGACCAGCTCCAGACCCAGCGCCTCCAGCGGGCGCAGGGCCTCGCGGAGTCTTGAGGTGCCGTGGTCGGCGATGAGGAGTCGAGTCGGGAGGGTCACGGGAGAGTCACGGGAGGGGGAGCTGGGGCGCCAGTGGGCCGCCGCCTCCACCCTATGACAACGCATTGTAGCCCGGGGCTCCTGGCCAGAAGGGTCTCCACCGGGGACACACGGCCAAGTGGCAGAATCCGGGAAAGCTGGACTTTCAGGAGGCCCCTCGTACACTCTTCCGCTCGTTTCCGGCCGTCTCGTTTGGCGACCGGGCTCCCCCCTGTTTCGAGGACCCCATGAGTAATATCAACGCACAGAAGCTCATTGAAGCTGGCGTGCACTTCGGATGCCGCGTGTCGCGGTGGAATCCGAAGATGGCCCCCTACATCCACGGCCGTCGCGGAATGATCCATGTGATCGACCTCCGCGAGACCGTCAAGGGCCTTCTCCGAGCCCAAAACCTGCTGTTCCAGATCGCTTCGGAGGGCCAGACGGTCCTCTGGGTTGGAACCAAGCGTCAGGTCAAGGGCGTTGTCGAGGACGCCGGTCAGCGCACCGGCATGCCGATCGTCACCGAGCGTTGGATCGGCGGCACGCTGACCAACTTCAGCGTCATCCGCAGCCGACTGAAGCGCCTGGCGCAGCTCGAAGCCATCGACGAGAAGGCCATCGAGCAGCAGAAGCTCACCAAGAAGGAGGTCGCGCAGATCAACCGCGAGCTTCGCAAGATCACCCGGAACCTGGGCGGCATCCGCGAGATGGATCGCATGCCCGGTGCCATGGTCGTGGTCGACCCGTCCCGTGAAGGCAACGCGATCCGCGAGGCCCGCAAGATGGGCATCGTCGTCATCGGTCTCCTGGACACCGACTGTGACCCGAACGACGTCGACATCGTCATCCCCGGCAACGACGACGCCCTGAAGTCGGTGCGCCTTCTGATCGAAGAGCTTGTGGACTCGGTCGAGGCCGGTGCCCACCAGCACACCGACAGCATGCAGGCCGTCGGCTCTGCCGAGCGCAGCTCCGACGAGGAAGCTGTCCCCGGTGATGTGGTCCGTCCAACCACCGGCAACAAGCTGCCCGAGCCCATCGCCAAGACGGCGGACTCGGCAGCGCCCGCCGCTGCAGCGCCCGCCGCTGCAGTGCCCGCCGCTGCAGTGCCCGCCGCTGCAGTGCCTGCCGCTGCAGTGCCCGCCGCTGCAGTGCCCGCCGCGGAAGCTGCTGCTCCGGCCGCTGCTGCTCCGGCTGCTGCTGCTCCGGCTGCAGAGGCTCCGGCTCCTGCCACGGAAGCTGCTCCGGCCGCTCCGGCGGCCGACAGCGCCCCCGAGGCGCCCGCAGCCGAGTGACGTCTGGGCGCGGGGGGGACACCCTCCGCGCCACCAACTCATCACCCGTCGCGCTCCGCGCGGCGGGTGCTTATCCAAGCTCCTCGCGATCAGCGAGGTCCTGCGGGCCTCGCCCGCAACTCCAACCACCATGCGGCGCCCAAGGCGCCCAACCTCAACCCACCGATGGCTGAGATCACCGCCCAACTGGTCCGGCAGCTCCGCGAGATGAGCGGCGCCGGGATGATGGAGTGCAAGAAAGCACTCAAGGCAACCGACGGCGACCCCGAGGCTGCGCTCGACGAACTCCGCAAGGCGGGGCTCAAGTCGGCGGCCAAGAAGGTCGGTCGCGAGACTGCTGAGGGCCGCGTGGCCTTCAAGGTCAGCGATGACGGCAGCAAGGGCGCGATCGTCGCGCTTGCCTCCGAGACGGACTTCCTCGCGTCGACGCCGAACTTCGGGGAGTTCCTCGAGGCCCTCGTGCAGCATACCTTCGACCACGAACCCAAGTCGGTCGACGAGATGCTCGGGCAGGCCTGGCACTCCGGCGGCACCGTCCAGGAAGCGCTCACGGCCACGATCGGTGACCTGAAGGAGAACCTTCAGATCGTCGAGGCCTGCGCCTACTCGACCGACGGCGGCAAGGTCATCGCCTACGTGCACCACGACAACAAGAAGGGCGCCCTCGTCAACGTGACGACCGGCGGCGACGCGGCCAAGGCCGCCGACGTGCTCAAGCAGCTTTGCATGCACATCGTCGTCTTCAATCCCTCCGCCCTCGATGAGAGCAGCGTGCCCGCTGAGGACGTTGAGCGAGAGAAGGTGATCATCAAGGATGGTCTCCAGGGCAAGCCCGAGGAGATCCAGGAGAAGATCATGGTCGGTCGCCTCAAGAAGTTCTTCGGCGAGCGCACCCTCGTCGGCCAGCCGTGGATCATGGACGACAAGACGTCCGTGTCGAAGGCGCTCGTGAAGGAGCTCGGCGACGGGACCAAGATCGAGGGCTTCACGCGCTGCCAGCTGGGCGCCTGATCAAGCCTTAGTCTCTCATGGAGGGGGCGCCCGCCGGGATCGGTGGGCGCCCCCTCCTTCGTTTCAAAGACGCTCGCGGGCGACGGTCTTTTCCGGTGGGGGAGGGCGTTGACTGCCGAGGAGGGGGCTAGACTGCCGCCAGACCCCCGAAGGGCGCCGCCCGCGCTCTCCATTGCCCATGACCTATCGACGCGTCCTTTTGAAAATGTCCGGAGAGGCGCTCGGCGCGGCGGACACCGGCCATGGAATCTCTGCCCCCGACGTGCAAAAGATTGCGCGACAGGTCGCTCGCGTCTGCGAGCTGGGGGTTGAAGTCGCGATGGTCGTGGGAGGCGGGAACATCCTTCGAGGGGCTGAGTTCTCCGAGCTCGGGGGCCACCGGGCCAACGCCGACTACATGGGGATGCTCGGGACCGTCATCAACGCCCTCGCGATGTCCGATGCCCTCGAGAGCCAAGGCCTCGAAACCCGCGTCATGACAGCGCTCGAGATTCGCCAGGTCGCGGAGCCCTTTGTCCGACGCCGCGCGGAGCGTCACCTGCGCCGCGGGCGGGTGGTGATCCTCGGCGCGGGGACCGGCAATCCATTCTTCACGACCGACAGCGCAGCGGCGCTGCGGGCGAACGAGCTGGGCTGCGACGTCCTGCTCAAGGCGACCAAGGTCGACGGTGTCTACTCTGCCGACCCCAAGCTTGACCCCACCGCCACGCGCTACGAGGACCTCACCTACGATGAGGTGCTGCTCAAGAACCTGAAGGTCATGGACAGCACGGCCATCTCCATGTGCCGTGATCACGGGCTCCCCGTGATCGTGTTCGACATGTTCCAGGAGGGCAACCTCGAGCGCGTCATCGCAGGCGAGTCGTTGGGCACCCTGGTCCATACCGCGTCCTGACTCCACGCGTCCTGACTCCACACGTCCTGAACCCACACGTCCAGCGGCGCCCGCCCGGGGCCCGCCCGCCACGACTTTCTAACGAGGGCCTCAACCGAGGCTGCCAAGAGATATGAGCTACGAGAGCGTTCTGAAAGATGCCGAGGCCCGCATGGAAAAGGCGGTGTCGCACACGAGTGACATGCTCAAGAACATCCGCACGTCACGCGCCTCCTCCGCGCTCGTCGAGCATGTGCGGGTGGACTACTACGGCACGCCGACCCCCCTGAGCCAACTTGCGCAGATCAGCGTCCCTGAGGCCCGGACGCTGGTGATCAAGCCCTTTGATGCCAGCGTCATCAAGGAGGTCGAGAAGGCGCTCATGAAGTCCGACCTGGGGATCTCCCCGGAGTCTGACGGGAAGGTCATTCGACTGACGATGCCGCCGCTCTCCGGTGAGCAGCGCAAAAAGTACGCGTCCAAGGCCAAGGATCTGAGCGAGGAGGGGCGCGTGTCTCTGCGGAACGTCCGCCGCGACGCCAACAAGGAGGCCGACGCTCACAAGAAGAGCGGCGAGGTCACCGAGGACGGCCACAAGGACCTTCAGGACGAGATCCAGAAGATGCTGAAGGCCTTCGAGGGCAAGGTCGGCGCGGCCCAAGACAAGAAGGCCAAGGAGATCCTCGAGGACTGACGGAGCGTCGGCTTGCGGATCTCTCGGGGCGGAATGCTTGCACCCCGTCCCAAAAGCCGTATCTTCTCCGCCTCGAACGCACGGTCCTGGATCGTGCGCCGAATCGACACAACGGGTGGGCGCGTAGCTCAGTTGGTAGAGCAACTGGCTTTTAACCAGTAGGTCCCAGGTTCGATCCCTGGCGCGCTCACCACCCTTTCGATTCCCTCGACCCGCCGCGCCTCGCCCACTGACCACGGGATGGCCCGGACGCACGGGCCGGGGACCCAGGGCAGGACCGCCAGGGCAGGACCGCCAGGGCCGGGCTCTGGAGCCCGCCCGGTACGACACGCTCGGTGGCCGGGCCGGGAGGGGCGGCGTTAGCCCTGCGGCGGGCCGGTGGTCGCGGATAGCCCGCCCAACTGCGGGTAGACCGTGGACCAGGCGCGGCAGCGGGCAGAGCCCACGAGGCTGGCGAGAACGGCGAGCTGAGCGAGGCCCCAGGGCGCTCCTGCGAGGTAGCTCGCCAGGCCGGCGGCCGCGAGCACGATGGCCCGGACGAAGAACTCCATGGCAGCGAGCCGCCGGACCTGACCCGGCCGGCCACGCATCAGGCGCCAGCCGTGGAGGACCGCCGAGCCGACCCCGCGTTCGTGGCGGACGAGGCTCGCAAGCGCGAGCTGATGGAGAGCGCCCAGCTCCGCTGCGTACGCGAGCGTCAGGACGAGCGCCAGTCCTGAGAGGATGACCCCGAACGGGCCGAGCGCGTCCTGGCCGACCAGGGCGGTGAGCAGGACCAGCGGGCCGAGCAGCACGAAGGTGCCGCAGGCCATCATGCCGAAGATCTGAATCCAGACGGCCGCGGCAGAGGTCTGGAGCGTCTTGCCCTCCGCCCAGGCCCTGAGCAGGGTCGTCCGCTGGGCCCCGTCTGGCTGGTTGTGGATCGACAGCCGTGCCGCGCCACCGCCCACACGAGCGCAGACCAGGAGAAGGGGGAGGGCGACCAGGAAGAGCGCCGCTGCTCCGGCGGGGCCTGGGATCGGCAGGCCGGAGCCCACGGCGTCTGAGACCAGCTCCGCGTCTCCCGCCAGCGCGGCGAGGGCTGTCAGTGCGGCGGCTCCGCCCAGGACCCACGCGAGCCCGCTGAGCTCGTAGGCCACCCCAGCGAGGCTCGGAATCGCCGCTCCGCGGATCGCTTCGGAGAGCCCCCCGGTCGGTTGGGAACCGGAGGCTTGCGGCGTCCCGCTCATCTCACCCCTGGGCCTCCGGACCCTTGGCGCACATGGCCTCGACCTCGTCGATCGCCTTGGGGACATGGCTCGTGAGGACCTCATGGCCCGCGTCCGTGATGAGGACATCATCCTCGATCCGGATGCCGATCCCACGCCACCGGGCCTCGACCTCGGTGTTCTCAGGGTCCACGTAGATCCCGGGCTCGACCGTGAAGACCATCCCGGGCTCCAGGGGCCGCGAGGAGCCGTCAGCGGTGGTGTACCGCCCGCAGTCGTGGACGTCGAGGCCCAGGTAGTGGCCGGTCTTGTGCATGAAGAATTCGCGGTACGAGCCGGACTCGAGAGCCTCCTCGCGGGTGCCCGTGAGCAGCCCGTGCTCCAGGAGGCCATCGACGATCACGCCGAGGGAGACCTCGTGGATCCGGTCGTAGGGGACGCCCGGTCCGGAGGCGGCGATGGCGGCCTCCTCGGCATCCAGCACGACCTGGTAGAGCGCGCGCTGCTCCGCGCTGAACTTGCCGCCGACGGGGAAGGTGCGGGTGATGTCGGCCGCGTAGTAGTGCCACTCGGCGCCGGAGTCGACCAGCAGCAGGTCGCCGTCCTTGAGGGGCTGGTCATTCTCGATGTAGTGGAGGATGCAGGCGTTGGCCCCGCCGGCGCAGATGTGGCTGTACGCGGCGCCGCTGGAGCCCGCGCTCCGGTACCGGTGGTCGAGGAATGCCTCGGCCTCACACTCGTTCATGCCCGGCTGAATGTGACGCATCAGAGCCGCGTGGGTGTCCGCGCTGAGCCTCGCGGCGCGGCGCATGAGCTCGAGCTCCGCGTCGCTCTTGATGACCCGGAGCTCGTGCAGGACCGGCCCGGGGTCGTGCAGTTCCTTGGCGGGCTCGAGGGGCCCGCGGGCCCGGTCTCGCAGGGAGGTGAAGGCCTCGACCATCCGCCGATCGGCGGTGTCGTCGTCCCCGAAGCGCCACATGATGCGCTCTCGCCCCTCCAACAGGTTGGGGAGCTCGGTCCAGAGCTCCTCGATGTCCATGGCGACGTCCACGCCGAGGGCCTCGGGGGCTCGCTCAAGCCCGAGGCGGCGCCCGTCCCAGATCTCGCGCAGCTTGTCTCGCTCACGCAGGAATAGCACCGAGCGGTGCTCCTCGCCGTCCTGGCCTGGCAGCAGGACGAGGCAGGCGCCGGGCTCGTTCAGGCCCGTGAGGTACCAGAAGTCGCTGGTCGGCCGGAACTTGTAGTCCGCGTCGTCGTTCCGCGTCTTGGTCGTCGCGGTGGGGATGACCGCCACCGCGTTGCGCTCGGCGAGGAGGTCGAGGAAGCGGGCGCGGTGCTGGGCGTGGATGGAGTCACTCATGGTAGGAGCGCCACCATAACGACCGCCGGCCGGGTGGGGCGCCCGCGCGCCCTCAGCGATCCCTGAACCGGACCTCGATCGCGTGGGTCACGTGGCGCCTCAGCTCCTCAGGGTCGGCCGCCAGGTCGAAGCGCAGCGCCGTGGGCAGCGGGTCGGCTTGCTCGCGGAACACCTCGGCCGGCGAGGCGACGCGCGCGGGGACACCGAGGACGTCGGTGAAGGCGCGCGCCATGGCCGTCCAGCGGGGTCCCTGCTCCTCTTCAGGGACCACAAGGAGCAGCCCACGGCCGGTGATGGAGCCGGGCAGGGGCGCCCCGACCGAAGGGGCCGTGGGGAGAGGGATGTCCTGCCTGTCGAGGCGTGCGAAGAGCGAGATCGGGTCCTCGGAAGGGACGAGACGCACCGTCAGCGGCGTCCCGGACCAATCCACCTCCTCGGGGTCCACTCCGTCGCCGGGCTCCTGGAGCTCCCAGTCCACGTAGACACTCTTCAAGCGGTACCCGGCGGGGGCGGGGAGCGCGACGCGGAGGGTCGTGGGGTCACCGGCCACGTGGGTCAGCTCCGCGATGACGCCGGCGCCGTCCACCTTGAGCATCAGGTCGAAGGTCGTCCCGCCGACCTGCAGGCCACGCGCTGTGGTCTGTCGGTTCTCGATGCTACCGATGAGCGCCGCCGCGCTGCGGGGTGGGAGCTGAGGGCGGAGGACGGCTCCCTTGGCCAGGGGCTGCGGCCGGCCGCCCGCTCCGACCTGCGCTCCTGCGGCGAGGCCAGGGAACAGGTAGGGGATGGAACCGGCGAGGGCCGGGGCATCGCCGGCCCCGAAGGCGCCGATCCAACCGTAGGCGTCCTCCATGCGCCCGTCCCTCGCCGCGAGGCCCAGGAGGATCGAGACGGCCTCCCGGCGGGTCTGCGACGTGTGCGCCTCGTTCATGGCGCGGCGCCAATCCTCCCAGGCGGCGGCGTCTCCCGCGAGGTCGCCGGCGACCGCGGTGGATCTCCACGGGGCCGTGTTGGCGCCCACTGACGCCCACAGCCGTCCCAGCGGATCCTCGGGTAGGTCCAGCCAGCCCCTCGGTGTGTCCTGGGCAGGGGCCATCGTCTCCTGGGGGTGGGCCGCCGCCGCGGACCCGCCTGCCGTGAGCGCCCCGGCGAAGAGGAGTCCGGCGAAGAGGAGTCCGGCGAGGGGGAGTACGGCGACGATCATCCGTGGGGCGCTGCGGAGGGCGGGAAGCATGGCCCCAACCTCCAGCACGGCCCATCCCCGGTCAAGCCCAGACCATCTCCCGCGAAGCGCAGGCCCGTTCGGGTTGCGTTGTCCGCGCCCATGCACGATTCTCCAGGCGGAGCCCGCGTCCCCTTTTCCTCACCCGGTCCCCGCCAGCCCCCCCCAAAAAGCGCCGTGATCCACCCCGACCTCCTCGCCATCCTCGCCTGCCCGGACTCACGCCAGCCCCTCGACCTGGCCGACGAGGCGACCCTCGGCGCGCTGAACGGGCGCATCGCGGCTGGCGGTGTTCAGAACGTGGGCGGGGCGGAGGTGTCGGCGGCGCTCGAGGCTGGCCTGGTTCGGGAGGACGGGACCATCGTCTATCCGGTCCGGGACGACATCCCGGTCCTGCTTCGCGAGGAAGGGATCCCCGTCGAGCCCGCAGGCTGAGCCCAATGCGGTTCCATCACCCCAGCTCGGACCGAGTCGTCCGCGTCGGGTACTGCCTCAACCTTCACGCGGCGGAGACCCTCACGGACGTCCGTCGGGCCATCGAGTCCTTCTCCGTGCCCCTGCGTGATCGGCTCGCCCCCGACGGGGAGAGCTTCGGGGTGGGGATGTACCTCGCTGCCGGCGCGGCCCGGGAGCTCCGCGAGGATCCCGAGGCTCTCCGAGACCTGCGTGAATTCCTCAGGGCGCAGCGGATCGATCCCTTCACGTTCAACGCGTTCCCCTACGGCGGCTTCCAGGAGGACGGCCTGAAGGCCCGCGTCTACCAGCCGAACTGGATGGAAGCCGAGCGCGTGGACTACACCGTCGACGTGGCTTGGGCCGCCGCTGGCCTGGTGGAGGCGTCGCGGGACGAGCCGCGCATGGTCTCGATCAGCACCCACCCTGGGGCCTATGGCGCCGATATCAACGACCGTTCGGGGCTACGGCGCTGCGCGGAGGGGATGGGGCGGGCCCTCGGGGAGTTCGTCCGCATCGAGGATGAGACCGGCGTCCGCGTCGTGCTCTCCCTCGAGTCCGAGCCTGACGCCAGCGCAAGGAACGGCCGTGCGCTGGCCGAGTACCTGGTCTTCGCGCGGTTGATCGCGACCCGCGTCTTGCAGGACGAGTTCGGGGTCGACGTCGAGGCTGCGGGGCGGCTCGCTGCCCGGCACCTGGGGACCTGCCTGGACTGCTGCCACTCCGCCGTCGAATTCGAGGCGCCGGAGGACTCCTTGGCCCTCGCGACCCACGGCGGACCGCTCGGGAAGGTCCAGGTCAGCAGCGCCCTGCGCTTGCCGGCGCCTGCGGAGCACCCCGAGGCCCGCGACGAGCTGCTCGCCATGGACGAGCCCCGCTTCTTGCACCAGGTCACCGCGCAGGCGGACGGGACGTTCCTCCACCTCCCTGACTTGCCGGCCCTCTCAGCGGCGCTCTCCGAGGACGAGAGCCCCTGGGCCAGGGCAGAGGAGTGGCGCTGTCACTTCCACGTTCCCCTGGATCAGGCCACGTTCGGGGCCCTGGCGACGACCCGGGATCACGCGGACCGGATTGTGGATGCCCTGCTTGCCGATCCTGCGGCGTGGAGCACCCCGGAGCTTCATCTCGAGATCGAGACCTACACCTGGTCGATCCTGGGGGACCCCGGCCAGATCGTGGGGGGGCTGGAGCGAGAGTACGGCCATCTGACCGATCGGCTCGGCGCCGCGGGTTGGGCCACTCGATGAAGGGACAAAATCCGCGGGGGCGAGGGTTTGACAGGACCAGGGTCAGTGCCTATCTTCCCCGCCGTCGAACGTTCCTCGGAGCGAGCGGCACCCGTGGCCCTATCGTCTAGTCAGGCCTAGGACACCAGGTTTTCATCCTGGCGACGGGGGTTCGAATCCCCCTAGGGTCACCACCACTCTCTCCTCCGCCCCGAGGACCCGGCATCGCGGGTCGGGCCTGCGGGGGATCGAGAGTCGGGCTCCTCCGGTGAGGAGCGCGCCACCCCGACACCTCCGCGGGACGTCTGTCGATGCTGGGTCACAGGATCTTCCTCGCAGCTCGACCCTCGCAGCGCCCCTGCTCGCCCGCCGCCGCTGGCTGGAGCCCCTGGACCGCGGATGGCGGGGCCGAGCCTGGCAGCCTCGTGGCGGCCGCCTCCGCCCGGCTCGACGCGATCCTCGCACGGCGCTTTGCAGGAGTCCTTGCACAGGAGTCCTTCTGCAAGAGCCCTTCTACAGGGGCCCTTCTGCAGGAGCCCTTCTACAGGCGGCCCCTCCGCAGGGAGCGGACGTGCGCAGGCCGGACGGGATGCTCCGTAGACTGACGGTCGATGTCGGGAACACAGAAGGGGGGGCGGCCGGGTGAGTTGGCGTGGTCCGAGGAGGGGGTGCCCTTCGCGCCGGACTACGACGACGTCTACTACTCGCGGAGCGGCATTGAGCAGGGCGACCACGTCTTCGTGCAGGGCAGCGACCTGCCGGCGCGCCTCGGGCGGGGGGAGGCGATCACGATTCTGGAGACGGGCCTGGGGCTGGGTGTGAATCTCCTCGCCGCCGTACGGGCGCTCTTGGCCGCAGGGCGCGGCTCGCTGCGTCATGTCTCCATCGAGTTGCACCCCCTCTCGCCGGCGGCCATGGCGGAGGTCCATGGACGCCTTGGGCGGTGGGATGAGGTGACGGCGGCGTTCCTCGAGGCGTATCCAGAGCTCCTGGAGGAGGGCACGGCGGCCCTGCGCCACCAGGGCCACGTCATCCCGCTGGAGCTGGTGATCGGTGACGGCGTGGCGGCCCTTCGCCAGCTGGACCTGCGCGCCGATGCGGTCTTCCTGGACGGCTTCGCTCCGGCGTGCAATCCGGCGCTGTGGTCCGCGGAGGTCTTCGCCGAGCTCGCGCGCCTCGCCCGTCCCGGGGCCAGCCTCGCCACCTACACCGCTGCTGGCGCGGTTCGTACCGGGCTGAATCGCGTCGGCTTTGACATGCGGCGATGTGAAGGTTTCGGGCTGAAGCGTCACCGGCTCGCGGGTCGGCGCCTGGCCGACGGTTGAGTTCCCAGGGACAGGTCGACGTCCCCGGATCTCTCAATGGCGCAGAGCCGTTCCCGGTCTCGTGTCAACCGGTCGGCTGCGGAGGGAGCCCCAGCCTTGGGGGGGGCGCGGCCCTTGGGAGACATGGCCTCGAGTCCACCGCCTTGAGGAGACACACCTTGAGGAGGCACTGCTCGCGTTGGGATTCTGCCTTGGGAGGTCTGCCTGGCGCGAGAAGGGGGGCGGCCTCGGGCCCGCTGCCATAGCATTTGCTCCATGCCCATCCCCCCGATCTCACGCCGTAGAGTCCTCCGCAGTGCCGCTGCGCTCGCCACGTCCGCGGCGGCCGCGCCTTTCATTCGAACGCGGCCGCTCAGGGACCGCCTCAAGCTGGCCGCCGTCGGGGTCGCGAACCGAGGGGCGGCCAACTTGGCCGGCGTGCTCTCCCAGGACGTCGCGGTGATGTGTGACGTGGACTCTCGGATGCTGGCGCGCGGGCTGGGGCAGGTCGAGGCGGCCGGGCAGAAGCGCCCGAAGACCTACGTGGACTGGCGGGAGCTCCTCGACCAGGAGAAGGACCTCGCGGGGATCGTGATCTCGACCCCGGACCACCTGCATGCGCCGATCGCTCGGGCGGCGCTGCGCCGCAAGATCGCCGTGTACTGCGAGAAGCCGCTGACGCGAACGGTGGACGAGGCGCTGGAGCTCCAGGGGCTGGCAAAGACCGCGGGCGTGGCCACGCAGATGGGGACGCAGATCCACTCGACCGACAACTATCGCCGTGTGGTGGAGGCGATCCGTGCCGGGGCGATCGGCGACGTGCACACGGTGCATGTCGTGTGCCGGAAGTCATGGTCCAACGGGAGGTTCACCGAGCCCAAGCCTGCCCCCGAGGAGCTGAACTGGGACCTCTGGCTTGGGCCCACCCCCGAGCGGCCGTATTGCGACGGTGTGCACCCCGCTGACTGGCGGCGCTTCTGGGCGTTTGGGACCGGGACTGTGGGGGACATGGCCTGCCACTGGGTCGACCTCGTGCACTGGGCGCTCGACCTGAAGACCCCCGTGGCGATCGAGGTGGAGGGGCCCTCGGTGGACCCGGTGGGGACCCCCGAGTGGATGCACGTGAAGTGGTCACACGCCGCGGCAGGCGACCGCAAGGCAGTGGACGTCCACTGGTGGGACGGCGGGTCCGCGCCCGAGGGCGCCCCCCAGGGGGACAGCCACGTGTTCATCGGCACCCGGGGTCGGATCGTCTCGAACTACTCCTCCATGAAGGTCGAGCTCACCGACCCCGCTGCGCAGTGGCAGGCCCCTCGACCGACCATCGCCTCTTCACCCGGGCACTACGTCGAGTGGCTCGACGCCATCGAGAACGGGACGCCGAGCAGCCCGCTCTGCAGCTTCGACTACTCGGGGCCCCTGACCCAGACCGTGCTCCTCGCGACCGTCGCCTACCGCGCCGGAGGGCAGGCGAAATGGGACGCGGATAAGGGCATGTTTGACGCCGGTGCCGAGCTCCTCGGGAGCGAGGACCGGCCGGGCTGGGACGTCTGATGGAAGCCGTCCTCGGCGGGTGATCCCTGGCCCGCGCGGCGTGCTCTGAGCGGGGCCGATGGGTGCTCCCGGATGCGCCATGCGGCAGCCGGTGCGCTCGTGAGCCCTTGCGTCGCGCCTGCTGCCTCGCGGTCGGCACGGTCGGCCCGGTCGGCCCGGTGGGCGCGGTGGGCGCGCGGGTGGCCCGCCGTGTCGCTCCGGGGGGGGCGCCAGCCGCTCCTGGTCAGGCCCGGGGGTGGGCCTTCTCGTAGATCTCCTGGAGTCTCGCCACGGAGACGTGGGTGTAGATCTGGGTCGTGGCCAGGTGTTCGTGGCCCAGGAGCTCTTGCACGGAGCGGAGGTCCGCGCCTCGGTCGAGCAGGTGGGTGGCGAAGCAGTGACGGAGCGTGTGCGGGGTCGCCCGGCGGGTGATACCCGCGCGCAGGGCGTGCTTGGCGACGATCGTCTCGAGGCTCCGGGTGCTGAGGCGGCCGCCGGAGCGGTTCAGGAAGAGCGCGTCACCTGCCGCGCTCGTGGGGGCGGGGCGCCGGGGGTCGGAGAGGTGATCGGAGATCGCCTCGACGGCGAACCGGCCGAGCGCGACGAGGCGCTCCTTGCGGCCTTTGCCGAGGACGCGCCCGACCCCGCGGCCGAGGTCGAGGTGCGCGCGGTCGAGGCCGACGGTCTCCGCCGCCCGGGTGCCGGCGCTGTACATGAGCTCGAGGATTGCCTTGTCCCGTAGGCCGCCGACGGTGGTGGCGTCCGGCGCGGCCAGGAGCGCCTCGATCTCCGCCTCGG
Organism: uncultured bacterium; assembly: GCA_938083085.1. Classification (GTDB taxonomy): domain Bacteria; phylum Planctomycetota; class UBA1135; order UBA1135; genus Saltatorellus. The sequence goes on along the minus strand of CALLKX010000014.1, from coordinate 186,632 downwards.
AGAGCACGCCAGGTAGGTGGCGTGAGCTCCGTCGCTGGCGGAGGCCGGTGGCCGGATTGACCTCGAGTAGACCCTCGTGCACCAGGCTCTTCAGGAAGGACCTCGCGGCCGATAGCCGACGCTGGATTGTCGAGCGGGCGAGCCCGCGTTCGTCAAGGTCACCGAGCCAGCCGCGCAAGGCGCGGGGGGTGATGGTGTCGTGCCCGGTGACGCCGCGGCCTGCGAGAAAGCCGACGAGGTCAGCGAGGTCGAGCCCGTAGGCACGGAGGGTGTGCTCCGAGGCGCCGCGCGTCACGCGCATGCGCTCGATGAAGGCGTCCACCCGGGGCCAGAGGTCGGACTCCAGCTGGCGAGGTTCGGCGACGTTCACCGGCTCTTGCGGCGGCCCTGACGGCGGTCGGTGCCCTTCGCCTTACCCTTGTCTTTGTCCTTGGGTTCCATCGACTGCATGGCCTTGGCCTGGGCCCGGAGGCCTTCGAGCAGGACCTCGCGGGAGCGCGGGTTGATCCCGGCTGTGAAGCCCTCCGCTTCCGAGCGAGCGAGCGCCTCGGCCAGCTCCTTCCCGGCAGCAGCCTGCTGCTCCATGAACGACTGGCAGGTCAGGACCTGGAGCTCGAGCTCTAGGATCTCGGCGCGGAGCAGGGCGAGGACCTTGTTGGGGTCCTCCTGATTCGCCTGGGCGGGACCCGATCCGAAGGAGAGGAGCGTGGCGAGGAGCGCGCTACCCGCGCACAGGAGTGGTGTCTGAAAGCGTTGCATACCACCCCTCTATCGGCCGGCGGGGCGGACGGGTGAAGCGCCGAATGCTCGGGGCGTGCTCGAGGGGCCGGAGGGTGCCCTGGAGGCGCCTTGGAGCTGCCCGAGGGGCCGGCTGGTACGCCCGCCGGGGGAGCCGAGGTGGCCCGGGCTCACCCTGCTGGAGGCGCTTGTGGGGCCTTCGTGGGGCCTTCGTGGGGCCTTCGTGGGGGGGGCGCCTTGGAGCGAACCCCACCCGGCGCCATCCCACGAAGGTCCCCTGGGCCGAGGCCGGGCCGACTTAGCCAGGGGCGTTCGCCGGGGGATCGGGGAGCTTCCTCGTCAGCATCAGCGGCATCAGCAGCAGGACGGCGCCCACGGCGTAGGGCGCCAGAGCCCCGAGGCCGTAATAAAGCAGGCCCCCTGCGATCGGCCCCACCACGCGGGCGAGGCTCCCGAAGCTTCGAAAGACCCCGAGGGCGAACCCCTGACGGTCGTCCGGGACATAGCGGCTCGCCAGGGAGCTGAGGCTGGGCATCACCAGGGAGCTGCCCACCGCCACGAGGGCGAGGCCCGTGTAGAGGATGGCCGGCGCGGCCGTCTTCGTCACCGCGGCGATCACCAGGAACCCCGGGAGGGTGAGCGCCATGCCGAGGGTGGCCACCTTTCGCTCGCCGACCCGCGGCACGAGGCGCCGGACGACGCCGCCCTGCACGAAGGCGATCGTCAGCCCGATGAAGACGAACATCCAGGCGTTGTCCAGGGGGCCGTAGCCCAGGTGCTCGGCCGCCAGGAAGACCAGCGTGAACTCCATGGCCCCGAAGGCCGCGAAGTAGATGAAGTACGCGAGGTTCAGGGTGCGGACGCCGGGGAAGGTCAGGCCTCCCTGTGCTGCGAAGGGGTTGATGCTCCTCTTCTCGTCTGTGGTGGCGGTGGTCGCGGTGGTCGACAGGGTCTCCGGAAAGCGCGCGGCCGCCCAAACGAGGTTGAGCAGCGCGAGCCCGAAGGCGATCAGCGCTGCGCCGCTGAAGGGGTTGACCCCGGGGGTGTCGGGCAGCGAGGCCGTGAGGTCCCAGCCGGAGGCGAGGCCACCGAGGGCGGGGCCCACCACGAAGCCCAGCCCGATCCCTGCGCCGAGGATGCCCATGCCCTTGGCGCGGTCTGCCTTCTTGTGCGTGTCGGCCACCGCCGCGGAGGCGATCGAGATGTTGCCCGCCATGATCCCGCCGGTCAGGCGCGCGGCGATCAGCAGGGCGAAGCTCCCCGCAAAGAACCACACCACGTAGGAGAGCGCTGTCCCCGTCAGGGTGAAGAGCAGGATCGAGCGCCGGCCGCGGCGGTCCGAGAGGCCCCCCCAGATCGGCGCGAAGATGAACTGCAGGCCCGAGTACAGGGAGCCGAGGAGCCCTCCGAACAGGACGATCACCGCGAAGCGATCCTCGACGAGGGTCTCCAGCCAGGCGGCGAGCCGCCCCACGAAGCTCTCCGGGCCCTCCTCCGCGACGTACCAGTCCAGCATCTGGGGGAAGAGCGGGAAGATGACCGAGAAGCCGACCATGTCGAGAAACACGGTCAGGAACACGAGCCCCAGCACGCCCTTGCGGGGGCCGGTCGGGGTCTGGGTGGCGGTGGTACTCATGGTGGTTGTTCCTCCGGGAACGCGCGGGGCCGTATAGAGTGCGCCTCCGATGCCAGAGGTCCAGACCCAACCCGCGAGCGTTCGCTTGAGAGGCCGCGTGGTGGACCTCGCCGACCTCGTGGTCCGCGGGCTCGACGTCCCCGCTGCGCTCTTGCGCCTCGCCCACCGGCCCGGCCTTGTGGCCCTTGATAGCGCGAGCGGGGCGCCTGGGCGCTGGTCCCTGGTAGCCTTTGACCCGCTCGAGCAGTTCCCCGCTCCAGGGCCCGGGGGCGCCCGCGGGAAGAGGCTCAGCGAGCAGGGTCGTGGACATCAAGAGGGGGCCCTCCCGGCGAGCGCGAGCCAAGACCCTGCCGCCGGGGCGCGACCCGCGAGCCTCGGGGATCTCCGTCAGGTCCTCGATGACGTGGCGTGGGAGGGCGGACTGCCCCCGGGGCCCTTCTGCGGAGGCTTCATTGGCGCGATCGCCTACGACCTGGGGGTCGAGGGGGAGGTCCTGGAGCTGCCGACTGCAGCGTGGCCGCAGCCGCCGATCGCCGGGGGGCTCTACCGCGACTGGCTGGTCTTCGAGCTCGACGAGTCAGGGATCGTGCGTGAGGCTCACCTCGTCGTGGCGGACCGGGCGGGCTCGGGGGACGACGGCGACCAGCGCGCGGCGAGCGTGCTTGAGGACCTCGGGCGCGACGCGGGCGAGCCGGAGCCCCAGTCACCCACGGTCCACAGGCGTCACGTCTCGTCGGACGAGCATCAAGGGAGGGTCGAGCAAGCCCGGGCGCTGATCGGGCGGGGCGAGATCTACCAGGCCAACATCTGCCACCGGATGACGGCGCCCGTCTCCACGGGACCCCTGGACCTCTACCTGGAGCTGCGCCGGCAGAACCCGGCGCCGTACATGGGCTATCTGGGCTTCACCTTCCCGGACGGCGCCCTCGGCGCGATCCTCTCGTCGAGCCCGGAGCTCATGCTGGAGCTGGAGGCGCGCGGCGTCGAGGGGCGGCGGGCGAGGACCCGACCGATCAAGGGGACGATCGCGTGCGGCGCAGACGCCGCCTCGGACACGCTGCAGCGGGAGCGGCTGCTCGGCAGCGAGAAGGACCGCGCCGAGCTGGCGATGATCGTCGACCTCGAGCGGAACGATCTCGGGCGGATCTCCGTCCCGGGCGGGGTCACGGTGGGCGAGTTCCCGCGCCTCGAGACCTACCGAGGTCTGCATCACCTCGTGACGGACGTGACGGGGGAGGTGCGACCGGAGTGCTCCGCCGTGGACGTGGTCGCGGCGCTCTTTCCTGGCGGGTCGATCACGGGGGCTCCGAAGCTCCGGAGCATGGAGGCGATCGGTGAGATCGAGGGCGAGGGGCGCGGCTTCTTCACCGGCTCGATGGGCTTCATCGATTTGCAGGGCCGGGCGACCTTCAACATCTTGATCCGCACGCTCATTCACCGCACAGGGGAGGACGGTGAGCGGGAGGTGTCCTTCCATGTCGGAGGGGGTATCACCTGGTCCTCGGACGCAAAGGCCGAGGACGACGAGACGATGCTGAAGGCGTCGGCGATGATCGCTGCTCTGAGCGGCTTCGCACTCCCGGGCCGGCCTTGACGGCCCCGCGGGGCCGCGGGGCCCCCAGGATCGTCCGTTGGGAGACCGTAAGACCTCCCGGGTCGCTGCCTCGCAGGCCCGGGGCGCGGCCTGCATTCCGGCGTTAACGCCCTCCTTTCTTGCGGGTGCCCGGCGCACCTCCGAACATGGGGGCAAGACGCCCATCTCCCGCCCCCTCGCCACGGAGGATCACGATGATCTCATCGCTCGTACTGTCTCTCTCGCTCCTTGCTCCTGCGCCCGCCGCTGCAATGCCGGCGACGCTCCCCTCGCCGCTCGCGCTCCCCGTCTTCCAGGACGATGAGGAGAAGCCGGATAAGCGCGATGAGATCCAGGACGCGCTCAAGTCTCTCAAGGGGCACGTGGGTAAGCGCGGCAGCGAGGACATCGAGGCGGTGCAGGTCATCGCGACCCTCAAGGCCGAGTTCCCGGAGAGCGGCCCGAAGGATCGCAAGGCGATCGTCAAGGGCATCAACGCCTGCCTGAAGTCGAAGCGCAAGCTGACGAAGGAGAAGCTCTTCGACAACAAGCTACATCTCGCGGCGGCGGAGGCTCTTGGCAGCATGGGGCCTGAGAGCGTCAAGGACCTCTCGGGTTGGGTCGATCACAAGACCTTCATCAAGGACCTCGACATGCGCCGGACGCTGATCCTGAGCCTCGGCAAGACCGAGGACGAGGACGCCGTGGATCCGCTCGTCGAACTCCTGACGAACCACGAACCGGCGGTTCAGGCGGCGGCAGCACAGGCGCTGGGGGCCTACGGGTTCCTGGATCAGAAGGAGCGCAAGGCGGTCTTCAAGAAGGTCCTCGACGTGCTCACTCAGGTGAAGAACGCGCTCGATGTGGGGCAGACCGACCCCATCGTCCAGGATCGCTACGACACGATCGCGGGGCCGATGCTGACCACTCTCCAGAAGCTCTCTGGTCACGATGCCCGTGATGCGCTGGTCTTTCGCCAGTGGTGGAACAAGAACAAGAAGAAGAACTGGGACGAGGGGAAGAGCTGACCACCCCGGCTCGTCGCTCCCCAACCATGACTCCTGACGCCGCCACGGACCTCGACGGGCCTTCGGGATCCCAGGTCGCCCGCAGTGGGCTCTGGCTCTTTGCGCCTGTGGCGGTGGTCTTGTTCCTCGCGCTCCGGGACCGGATCCTCCCCGCGCCGTCGGCCGACCCGCGGTCGGCGCCGGTGACGCCCGATTCTCTCGGTGAGCTCGTTCCGGTGACGAGCTTCGAGGGTTGGATCCCGCGGGGCTCCGACGGCGCGCGGCTCCTGCTGCGGCTCGAGCCCCTCCACCCCGACCCGACCCGTCAGGCCTTTGACACACGGATCCTGGCCGAGCGCTTCGGCCTCGAGGTGGGCGCTGCCTCGGAGGACGGGCCCGGGCCATGGCGCCTGACCTTGATCGCCGAGGCGGGCCCCGAAGGTCCCGCTGTCCAACTCCCTGCTGGGACACCCCCTGTGTCCGCTGCCGGGGAGCCGGAGCGGAGCCCCGTGGGGCCCTCGCTCGACGGGTCGCGTCCCCAGGGCTCACCGGCGAAGGAGCCCCTGGTCGCGTCGCTGTCCAGCGTCGAAGTCTCCGACCTCCAGCCCCTTCACCTCACCAGCCAAGACCGCGGCACGGAGGAGGGCGCGGATCTTCGGCTGCTCGCGACGCTCCTCGGCGCCGCGAGCGCACCGCTCCAGGTGGGCGAGCGCGCAGACCTCATCTTCTGGGGGGCGAGGCCAGAGGGGCCGCTCATCGAGGTGGGAGGCCTGGGCTCGGTGAGGGCACTGCCCACGGCCCGCAAGGTGCGCCGCCGCTCGGAAGCGCTGGCTTGGGAGGACGGGCGCGTCCCCGCCGAGACGGAGGCGGGGAGATGATCACGACCGTGACGCTGGTGGCTGCCCTGGCGATGCCGGGGGCAGCGGGTGCCGCGATACAGGAGGCCCGGCCGGGCTCCGAGCGGCCAGGCCCCGAGCGGCCGGGCTCCGAGCAGCCGAGCTCGCCAGTGCTCGGGGAGGTCGAACGCCTGCGCGAGAGGGAGCGGGAGTTGCTTGAGCGGATCGCGCTCCTCGAGTCCGAACTGCGCGCGGAGAGATCGCGCAGCCTCGCACGGCAGGAGGAGTGGATCTCCTTCACTCGGCTGCTCCAGGGCTTCGAGATCCCGGCGCTGCCGGCCCCCCCCGAATTTGTGGCCACGGCTCTGGTGGCCCCGAGGGACCCCGCGGCGGAGGCGCTCGAGCGGGCCGAGGCGGCGCTTCGGGTGCGCGGCGCTCAGGTGGAGGCCTCCCTGCGGACCCTCCTGAGGGCGGAGAGCGTCCGGGGCTTCGACCTGCTCGAGGTCGGCCTGCTCCACGAGCACGAGGGCCGCAGCTGGACCGGGCCGGTCATCGCGAGGCTCATCGACGAGCGTGGCCGGATGGTCGGGATGCTCAAGGCCGCCCGGCTCCGGTTGGAGGTCAGCCGCGCGTCGCGCTCCATCACCGTCATCCTCGAGGATGGATACGAGTCGCGGGCCGGGGTGCGGCGCCCCTTCGAGGGGGGCGCCAACGCGCCTGTGGAACTGAGCGAAGCGGGGGAGGGGCGCGGAGGTCGGCGCCGGGTCTACCTGGGCGCGGTGGACCCTGAGCCCTGGATCGAGGCGCTCCCCGAGCTTGTGGACCCCGTGCTCCTCACCAGGGGGAGCGACGACGGCCTGTGGGATATCGACGACCTGCGGGTGCAGCTGGTACGCCTGCTCCATGAGACCGCTCAGGCCGGGGACCCGCGCTGGCGGCTTGTCGGCCTCGGGGGGGTACGAGGTAACGACCTCCGCGACGTGCAGTTCGCCGAGCTGGACCCCGTCACCGGGCGGGCTGAGCGGAGGGTCTTCGCGGACAGCGTGCGGATCCGGATCCGGCCGAGCGGTGGCGTGGAGCTGCAGTTCGAGGGAGGGACCGTTCGCCGCGGCACCCGCGTGGCGCCGTTCCTCGCGGGCAAGTACCGCATCGTCTTGCCCCGAGCCCGCGCGGAGGACTGGCGCGAGGCGGCTCTCCCGGGGATCGCCCCGCCACCCCTTCAGCCCGCCCAAGAGCCGAGCCAAGAGCCGAGCCAAGAGCCGAGCCAAGAGCCGAGCCAAGAGCCGAGCCAAGAGCCGAGCCAAGAGCCGAGCCAAGAGCCGAGCCAGCAGCCGGGCCAGCAGCCGAGCCAGCAGCCCGGCCAGCAGCCGACTCGCTGAAGGAGCAGCGGAAGACCCCGCCCAAGGCTCAGCGGAAGGACCCGCAAGTGGACCCGTCGGCGGGCCAGCTGAGTTGGCTCGTTTGCGGGTCGGTGGATGGGCTAGCTGGCAGGCTCCGCTGAGGACTCGAAGGAGATGATCGAGGAACCCGCCTCGCTGGTCCAGTAGCCTTGAGGCCGTGAGCCTTTTCGACGATGTTCCCAGGCGCCCCCGCGGCGGCACCCGCGGCCGGGGTTCGCGCCCCAGGCGACCGGCGGCGCAGCCGTCGCGGCCGACGCAGGGCCCGGGTGAATCCGCTCCTGCGGGGCCAGAGCAGGGGCATGAACGGGGGCAGGGGCATGAACGGGAGCAGGGGCATGAACAGGGGCAGGAAGCCGGGGCAACCTCGGTGGAGTCGGTGTCCCAGCTCACCGCGAGGATCAACTCGGCGCTGAGGGGCTTCGGGCGGCTGGCGGTGGAGGGAGAGATCAGCCGGCCAAAGACGGTCGCGTCGGGGCATGTCTTCTTCACCCTCAAGGACGGCTCGGCGGTGCTGGACGCGAAGGTCTGGCGCTCGGCCGCGTCTCGGGCCCTCGCTTCCGTGGGGAAGCTGACCGAGGGGGCGAGGGTGGTCTGCCACGGCAGCCTGGACGTCTACGCGCCCTACGGAAAGCACAGCCTGATCGTCGACCGCATTGAGCCGCGGGGGATGGGCGCGTTGCTCGCCGACCTCGAGCGGCTCAAGGTGCAGCTGCGGGAGGAGGGGCTGATGGATCGGCGTCGACCGCTCCCGAGATTTCCCGCGCGGGTGGGCGTCGTCACGAGTCGCGATGCCGACGCCTGGCGAGACTTCCTGAGGACTCGCTCCCTGCGCTGGGCCGGGTACCCCGTGCGGCTGGTTCACTCTCGCGTCCAGGGTCAGGCCGCCGCGCGTGAGATCGCTGGCGCCATCCGGCGGCTCGACGAGAGCGGTGTGGACGTGGTGGTGGTGTGCCGAGGCGGCGGAGCGATCGAGGACCTGTGGTGCTTCAACGAGGAGGTCGTGGCCCGGGCCATCTGGGCCTGCAGCGTCCCGGTGGTGACAGGGGTCGGGCACGAGTCAGACACCACCCTTGTGGACCTTGTCGCGGATCACCGGGCCCACACTCCGACCGACGCGGCCCAGACGGTGCTCCCTGACCGGGCCGCTTTGATGGAGGCCATCGAGCGGCAGGGCGCGTACCTCGGCGATGCCATGGAGCGCGTGGTGGAGGGCCGGACGGATCGCTTCGCGCGCGCGGCGCGGACGCTTCGGCTCCGGACTCCGTCGCGGCTCCTCGAGGAGCAGGGCGCGCGGGTCGAGGCCGCAAGGCACCGCGGACGGAGCGCGACGATCTCCGCGATTCAGGGAGCGGCGGCGCGGCTGGAGCGCCTCGCGTCCAGGCTAGAGCGGCAGAGCCCTATCGCGCGCGTGGTGCGCGGCGAGAGGGGCGTCGAACGGGCGGAGGGGCGGCTCGCGGCGGCCATGAACGCCCTGGTCGCCGCGGCCGATCGGCGCCTGGAACCCGCGGGGCGCGCGCTCGAGGCGGTCTCGCCCCTCGCTGTTCTCGATCGGGGCTACTCGATCACGCGGCGCGCGGACGGGCGGGTCGTACAGGATCCCTCGGAGCTAGACGTCGGGGAGTCGCTGACCACCATCGTGGCGGGCGGAGAGATCGACGCGACGGTGACGGCGGCGCGGGCCCAGGAGCGGGAGGCTCGCGGTGGGTAATTTGTCTCGGGGTGTCGCGGCGGCGGGCGCCGGGACCTGGGCCGTGGTCGTCAACTGGAACGGCGGCCGTGAACAGAACCTGGCCTGCCTGCGCTCCCTCGTGGATCAGGGGATCGACGCCGACCGGATCGTCTTCGTGGACAACGGCTCGACCGACGGGTCCCGCGGAGAGGTTGCGGCCGCCATGGACGGCCTGGTTCACCTCGACAACGGCGCCAACCTCGGCTTCGGGGAGGCCGCCAATCAGGGGGCGCGGCGGGCGCTGGAGGCCGGTGCCAAGGCCGTGTTCTTCGTCAACAACGACCTGCGCTTCGACGACGGGACGTCCTGCCTCGCGGGGCTCGAGGAGACGCTGAGGTCAGGGCCGCGGGTGGGGATGGTCGGCCCACGGATTCTCTTCGATGACGCGACGGACCGGGTGTGGTGTGCGGGGGGGCGCCTGGACTTTCGCCAGAACCTCTCCACGTTGCTGGGCCACAGGCAGCCTGACGGGCCTCTGTGGCGCGAGTCCGGGCCCGTGGACTACATCCCTGGCTGCGCGCTCCTGGTCAGCCGTGAGTGTCTGCAGGATGTCGGTTTCTTTGACGCCGCGTTCTTTGCGTACATGGAGGACGTGGACCTCGGGCTCCGTGCGCGCCGGAGGAACTGGTCCGTACTGCTCCGCGGCGACCTGTGCGCTCGCCACGCTCCTTCGAGCTCGACTGGTGGGGGCTACGGCGCGCGCCGTAAGTGGATGCAGGGGGTGAACTCGGTCCGCTTCCTGAGGCTGCACGGACGACCCACGCATTGGCTTCGCTTCGTGGCCTTCGACGTGCTCACGCTCCCTGTTGCGCTGGTCCTGCGTGGGTGCCGGGGCGAGGGCGCCGGCGTGCTTGCGAAGGCGAAGGGCATCCTGGACGGACTCATGGGGCGGAGAGTCACAGCAGGCGCGCTTGAGCCCGGGGCCTCTTGGCTTTGGCGTCGACCGCGCCGGCGGGTGGGACCTTGAGTCGTGGTCGCCCCAGATCGAGGGGCGAGCGCCCCAGATTGATGGAACCCGCGGCTGCGATCGGCTCTCAAAGCTCGTGGGTCCGTGAACGCGGCTAACCTACAGGTACGGGAGGGCGCTGTCCCCGCTCGGCTCCCTTCCCAAGGACTATCCGATCATGAGACTCTCCCCGGACCCACGCACTCTCGTAACCCTCGGCGCGCTGCTGCTCTCGGGCGTTGCCTCGTCCCAGGACCCGCAGCCGCGTATGGGCCAGCCCCTGCCTGGCCTGACAGCCCAGGAGCTCGCGCTCTTCGAGGAGGGGCGGACGGCCTTTGTCGCGCCGCTGCTCCCGTCCGAGGGCGCCGGCCCGGTGTTCAACGAGCTGACCTGCGCCGGGTGCCACAACGTTCCGGCCATCGGAGGCTTCGGCGCTCGGCGGGTCACGCGCTTCGGAGTGGCCGCCACGAGCACCTCTCCGTTCCAGGCCCTTGAGGGGCTCGGTGGGACCCTGCTCCAGGACCAATCGTTCACCATCGGGTGTCGCGAGTCGGTCCCGGCGCAGGCGACGCACACCGCGCTCCGGGGGACGCCGATCCTGTTCGGTGCGGGGCTCATCGAGTCGATCCCTGACGCGACCCTGGTGACGCGCGCGAACAACCAGCCCGCAGGGCTGGTGGGGCGCGTGCACACCACGGTGCCGATCGAGACTCCGAGCGGCGCCCGCCGTATTGGACGCTTTGGTTGGAAGGGCGGGATCGCGACCGTTGACTCCTTCTCCCTGGATGCAGCGCTCAATGAGATGGGCCTGACGAGCCAGTTCCTGCCCCAGGAGAACGCCCCCAACGGAGACCTCGCGCTGCTCGCTCAGTGCGACACGGTCGCCGACCCCGAGGACATGCCGGACGCCGCGGGCTTCACTCGCACGGACCGGTTCACGCACTTCCAGCGCTACCTCGCCGCTCCCGCGCAGACTCCGCGCGGCGGCATGGCGGGCGAGACGCTCTTCGAGGCGGTCGGCTGTGCCGAATGTCACGTCGGGAGCCACGTGACCGCGCAGGTGCCCGAGGACGCGCTGTCGGGGCGGACGATCCAGGCCTACGCGGACTTCCTCCTCCACGACCTCGGCTCCCTCGGGGATGGGATCGTTGAGGGCGAGGCGACGGAGACCGAGATGATGACGCGCCCGCTCTGGGGGCTCGTCCAGCGGCCGAGCTTCCTCCACGACGGCCGCGCCACCGGCGGGACCTTCGAGCAGAACGTGGCCTCGGCCATCGCCGAGCACGGTGGCACGGCGACGCCCTCTGCCCAGGCCTTCGCGGCGCTCTCCACCGCGGAGAAAGACCTCGTCTACCGCTTCCTCGGCTCGCTCGGGCGCACCGAGTTCGACTGGGACGCGAACAACACCATCGATGAGTTCGACTGGTTCTTCGTCTACCCCCTCATGACCGGGCCCGAGCCCGCGACGCCGATCTCCCCCGACGACGACGGGGCCATCGGTGACGTGGACCAGGACGGTGACTTCGACCTCGTGGAATTCGGGAAGCTGCAGCGCGCGTTCAGCGGACAGTGAGGCAACAGGCCATGTTCAAACAAAGCTCTATTCTCATCGCCGCGGCAGCGCTCGCCGAGGCAGCGCTCGCCGCGGCAGCGCTCGGCGCGCCGGTCGCGGCCCAGGTGACCCTCGACGTTCAGGTCCTCTCGGGCGGCGCTCCTGTGGTGAGCGTGATGCCCGGTCAGGTCGTGTCGTTCTCCGTCGCGGCTCAGCTCGGGGGTGACCTCAGCCAGGGCCTCGCGATGTTCTCCCTGGACCTCGATCACGACGGCGGCCCACTCACCCAGGTCGCTCCGACCGCTGCCGCAGCGCCCTTCGTGGCGCCCATGGGGGTGAACAATCCGGCGGGGTTCGGCGGGACGCTCCGGGGCGGCAACCTGCTCCAGGTTGGCGGGGCGATGAACACCATCAACAACCAGTTCGCTGCGGCGCCGATTGGCTCGGTGGTCACGGGCGTCGCGCTCACTGGATCCGAGGTGCTCGCCACGGGGAGCCTGGTGGCCCCCTCAACGGCGGGGGTCTATTCGGTGACGCCGCGTAACCTCTTCGCGAACGCGCTCGATGCCCCGGCGCCGGCGGGACACTGGGAGGTGAAGGCCGTGGAGCCCGGCACCGTTGAGTCCCTCACGCTGCTCGTTCTGGACTGCAGCGCGGAGACCTTCTGCGAGGCCAAGGTCGACTCGGCCGGGTGCGAGCCGTTCGTCACCGCGTCCGGCGCCGCCTCGCTGGGCGGTAGCTCGAGCCTGACCCTCACCGCGAACAACGTGCTCAACGGACAGTTCGGGCTCTTCGTCTACGGCACCGAGCTCGCGGACACTCCGATCTATGGCGGCACGCTCTGTGTCGGCGGCAACGTGGTCCGGTTGTTCGAGCCCACGAACTCCGGCGGCAGCGGCCTGCCGGGGACCTCGTGCAGCGGGAGCTTCACGCGCGTCATCGACAGCGCCTTCCTGGCCTCGGCCGGCTTTGGGATCGGCGACGAATTCTTCTGCCAGTGGCTCTACCGAGACCCCCTCGCTCCGGACGGCAGCGGCGCGGGGATCACGGACGCCGCGGCCTTCCTGATCTGCCCCTGAGGTCTCGGCCCGGACCGCGGTCCGGGCTCTGGTCTGAGCGCTTCCGGATGATCGCACGACTCCTCCTCCTGATCGTTGCGAGCGCCCCCGCCTCGGCGCAGATGCCGGCGGCCGGCGGGGACCTCCCGGAGGAGGTCGAGGCCTTCGTCGAGGCGCGCGCGGGCTGGCTGGAGTCTTTCAAGGCGTGGGCCGAGGGGCGTGGCGAGGCGCCCTTCAGGCAGCCCGCGCGCCTCAGCATCCCCGCTGGCGAGCCGGTGATCGGCGGCGCGGAAGGGGCGCAGCTGGTCCGGAGCGCCCGGACCCCTGTGGTCCTGAAGGCAGCGGACGAGGCCGGGCTTCGGGACGTGCTGCTGGGCTCGCAGCGAGCGCATGGGCTCGCCACCGTGCGCGTCAAGGTCGTGGCTGTGACGCCGGCAGGGGGGGGCTTTGACCTCGAGCTTCGGGTCGAAGCCGAGGCGCCGGGGGGCGGCTCCGGAGTCGACCCCGCCTGGCAGGCAGTCTCCACGGTCAACGTGTCCCTGCGCCAGACCAGCGCTGCCGGTGAGGAGCCCGTGGAGTGGGGCTGCGTGGGCGTCCGTGTCGCCGCTTGGGAGCGCGCCTCGCGGACCAAGGACCTTTTCATCGAGCGGACCCTTGGCGTGCTCAGCGGGGATGAGCGCGCCGCGGAGCTGCTCTCCGTGGGAATGGACCGGTGGGCCCAGCGGCTGGACGACCCCTCTCGGTCGTCCTGGTTCGGGCACCACGGGATCGCCGCTGGCGACGTCAACGGTGACGGCCGCCCCGACCTGCTGGTGGGCATGCCGAGCGGGCTGCCGAACATGCTGCTCGTTCAGCAACCGGACGGGACCGTGCGGGATGTCGCGCGCGAGGTGGGGCTGGCCTGGCTCGATGACACGAAGGGAGTGCTCCTCGCCGACATGGACGGCGACGGCCGGCAGGATGCGGTCTCGTCGCTCGGCCACGTCCTCGTCGTCCAGCGGCAGGATGAGCGCGGACGCTTCCAGATGGCGGGCTGGGGCGTGGCGCCAGACGAGGCGGCGTTCTACGGGGTCAGCGCGGCGGATGTCGACGGGGACGGAGACCTGGACCTCTTCGGCGCGCGGTACGTCTCGACGCGCTACGGGGATTCGGTCCCGGTCCCCTTCGAGGACGCCCGCAACGGTCCCTCGAACGTGCTCTTCCTCAACGACGGCGGGCGCTTCGTGGACGCCACGGCGGCGGCGGGACTCGATGCCGGGGGCGGCCGATTCAGCCTCCAGGGGACCTTCGGAGACTTCGATCTCGACGGGGACCCCGACCTGTACGTGGTGAATGACTTCGGCCGCAACCAGCTGTTCGTCAACGCGGAGGGGCGATTCGTGGACGAGGCGCCCGCCTTCGGCGTGGAGGACCAGGGAGCGGGCATGGGAGCGTCCTGGTCGGACTTTGATCGAGATGGGGACCTCGACCTGTACGTCACCAACATGTTCTCTTCCGCCGGCCGGCGGGTCGCGTTCCAGGAGGGCTTCGCGCCGGAGAGGAACCAGGAGGAGCGGGCGGCGATCCGCCGACTGAGCCTCGGCAACAGCCTGCTGGTTCGCGAAGGGGATCGCTTCGTCGACCGATCCGAAGAGGCCGGCGTGCGGATGGGGCGTTGGGCCTGGGGCGCCGTGTTCGTTGACCTGAACGCCGACGGCTTCGACGACCTGATCAGCCCGGCTGGGTTCCTGACCGGGCCGAAGCCGGGCGACCTCTGAAGCTCGTTCTGGCGGCGCGTGGCGCCGCAGCCCAGCTCAGGAGACGACGTCGTCGACTACGTATCGGCGTGGGGAGAGATCGCTCGGTCCATGGAGTCGGGTGTCTCGTGGAGCGGCCACGAGCGGAACGTGGCCTGGCTACAGTCCGGACGCGGCGAGTTTGTGGACGTCTCCGCGATCAGTGGGCTAGATCACGTGGACGACGGGCGGGTCGCGCTCCGCTGCGACTGGGATGGGGATGGAGACCTCGACCTCTGGCTGCGCTTCCGCAGCGGACCCACGCTGCGCTTTCTCGAGAACCAATCCGACCCCGAGCGGCACCTCGCCTTCGATCCCGGGGCGCCAGGCGCGTCGGTCCTGGTCGAGACGCGTCTCCAGGGGGACGCCCACCGGACGCTGCTCCAGACCCGCACGGCGGACGGGTACCTGGCGGGGGTCCGACAACGCGCTGTGCTGGCCTTGCGGCCGGGCGAGGAGGTGCTCGAGGTCACGGCCCTCGCGGCGCAAGGGGCCCGGGTGGTGGAGCGGCCGGAGCCCCGGCCAGCGCTGGCTGCCGGCGAGCTGCAGCCCGTGGACCTGCCGGCGCGGGTCGTCCTGCGCTCGTCGCTCTCCCTTCCGGGAGAACGGCTCCGCGACATGGGCTTCGAGCCGGGCCGGGCGCAACTCGTGATCGTGGAGGACCCTGACTGCGCCACGTGCCGCGAGGTCCTGCCGGCGGCGGTCACCGCCATCGAGCGGGACGGCCGGGTTGGGCTGACGCGGCTGAACACGGGGAACCCGGCGGACGGTTCAGCCGTCCGATGGGCATCGACGACCGCAGCGCACCTCCTCGGCCCCGGAGCCGAACTTGACACACCTCTCTCTCTCTTTGTCGGTCCGGCCGGGCGGCTGGAAGTCGTCCACGTGGGGGAGCTCGGGTGGGACGAATTGTCGCGTGATGTGGAGTGGTTCGCCCTCCATCCCGTCCAGGGGGCACTCCGGTCGTCGTTTGACCCGCCGGGCGTCTCACGCTGGTTCCACGGGATGGCCCGGTCCACCGCTCAGCTGGCACAAGATCTCCTCGAGGCTGGCTTCGTTTCAGAGTCAGCCCACTATTCTAAGTAGACAGGGTCACCAAGCCTCCCCAGGCACTCTTCCATCCACCCTCCCATGAAGCTCGATACCACTCTCCTGACGGCGGCGCTCGCGCCCGTGTTCACCTCCCTCTGCGCGGCACAGTCCACTGACTGGGCCACCTTCGTCCGGGAAGACTCGCGCATCAGCGCGCCCAGCGCACTCGTTCTGCAGGACAGCCAGGAGAAGGACATGGCGTGGGGGGACTTCGACCGGGACGGTTGGATCGACCTGCTCGTGGTCCGCAAGCAGCCGTTCACCACGCAGGGCCGGTATCGGAACGTCCTCCTGATGAACGAGTCGGGGACCCTGACCGAGAGGACCAGCCAGTACGCCTCCGCGTCCTCGGTGTCGGGCGATCAGGGGTTCCTGACGCCGACGAACGATCGTGACGTGGCTGTGGGCGACCTGGACGGTGACGGGTGGCTCGACTTCGTCACCGCCACGACGTTCTCGCCGGGGCAGCCGAAGCACATCTCGCACCCCCGTGTGTACATGAACCTTGGGGAGGTCAACGGTCAGTGGCAGGGCTTCTTCTACGACGAGGCGCGCATCCCCGACTGGGGGACCTACCCCAACATGTGCGGAATCGCGATCGGCGATGTGACCGGAGACAGCTTCCCCGAGATCTACTTCAGCCACTACGAGCAGCAGGCCCAGGTGGACCTCAACGACCGCCTCCTCATCAACGACGGGAGCGGGTTCTTCACAGATGAGAGCTCGGCGCGGATGACGACGTCCATGCGCGCGTCGTCCTTTGGCACGTCCGCCACCATCGAGGATATGAACCTGGACGGCGTCAACGATGTGGTCAGCATCTCGGGCTCAGGCGCAACGGGCGGCTTGACCCGCTCGTCGATCGCGTACAACAACCCGAACAACGAGGGCTTCTTCAACATCCTCCAGGAGCCCTACAACGGCGCGCCCTATGACGTGTCCGTCGGTGACCTGAACAATGACGGGCAGCCGGACCTGATCATCAGCGATGACGCCGACGACCGCTACCTGCTCAACCAGGGCAACGACCCGTTCGGACGAGTGAACTGGGGACCGGCGAACACGTTTGGAACGGACGACGGTTTCGCCAGCAACAACCTGATCGTCGACCTGAACGGGGATGAGTTCCCCGAGGCGATCATCTGTGACGTGGACGTCGACATCTCGGGATGCAACCGCCGCCTTCACATCTATCACAACCGTGGTGGGACCGTTGGCGGGATGGTCACCCTGCGCGAGGAGCGCTCCGGCAACACGTACGGCGCCAGCGGCCTGCCTGAGCTCGAGGGGGTGCACGATGTGGCGCCCATCGATATCGACAACGACGGCGACCTCGACCTCGTCATCGGCCGCTGCGACGGGACGCGGGTGTACATGAACCAGCGAGACCAACTCGGCACTGACTACTGCCAGGACGCCAACGGCAACTCCAGCGGCGTCCCGGCGGACATCAGCGCGGTCGGCAGCCCCGTGCTGGAGGCCAACGACGTCACGCTCATCTGTGAGGACATGCCGGCGAACACGTTCGGCTTCTTCCTCGCGAGCAGGACGCGCGGCTCCCTCGCGAACCCGGGTGGCAGCCTCGGCGACCTCTGCATCCTCGGCGACATCGGTCGCTACGTCGGGCCGGGCCAGATCCTGAACTCAGGGGCCTCGGGGACGATCCAGTTGGCCATCGACGTGGACAACATTCCGCAGCCCACGGGCGGCGTCGGGATGCTCGCCGGTGAGCAGTGGCAGTTCCAGACCTGGTTCCGCGACAACCTGCTGGGCCTCACGACGAGCAACTTCTCAGACGCGGTCTCGATCGAGCTTCGCTGAGCGGCCGAATGACCCCGCGCGAGGGCCGCGCCGCACCCGCGGCGCGGCCCTCGCTGCAATGATGGAGGACCCATGAGCGCCACCGAGCTTGATCGCCTGAGAGCGATGGACATCTACCTGATCGACCAGGTCCTCAAGGGGCGCCTCGACGACCTCGGGTGCGTGGTGGACGTGGGCGCGGGGGCCGGGAGGAACCTGCCCTGGTTCGTCGGGCGTGCGGAGCGGGTCGTCGCCCTCGACTCGCGACCGGAGGCCTTCGAGGCCATGGATGAGGGCCTCTCGGAGCTCGGCCTCAACGCCACGGCGAGGGCTGGGGTGGAGCGGGTGCTGGGACGTATCGAGGACGGGCCGCTGGAGCCGGGGACCGCGGACCTCGTCATTTGCAACGCGGTCCTGCACTTCGCCAGTGATCCCGCGCAGTTCGAGGCGATGCTGCGGGGGGCCTGGGCGCTCGTGGCCCCGGGGGGGATGTTCTTCGCTCGCCTGGCGTCGAGCGTCGGCATCGAGGGCAGCCTCGTTCCTCTCGGGGGGGGACGCTTCCTGCTGCCTGACGAGTCCGAGCGCTTCCTCGTGGACGGGCGTGGGCTCGAGGAATGGCCGGACCGCCTCGGCGCGGAGCGGCTGGAGCCGGTGAAGACCACGGTGGTCTCAGGCCTGCGCGCCATGAGCACCTGGGTCTTGCGTGCCGCAGGCGGACAGGAGAGCCTCTCGCGATGAAGCGACTTGGCCTGCTGGCGCTGATCCCCTGCGCAGTGCTCCTGATCATGGTGGCGGCCGTCCAGTCCGCGGCGTCCCGGGTCGGGCGGGCTCCGGCCCCGGTGGACCTCGACATGATGATCACCATGCCCGACGGGGGCTCCCGACCGCTGCGGGAGGTGCTCTCCCCGGTCGAGCCGCAGTCAGCACCTCCCGAGGTCGCGGAGGCGCCGACCGAAGAGCGCCGAGACCCTCACCGCCTGGATGAGGGGCCCAGCGGGACCGTTCCCGAGGGAGCATTCGACTCGCCGGTCGCAGGGGACATCGAGCGCGTGAGCCTCTGCGCCCTCGCCGAGCAGCGGCTCTACGCCGGCGACATCGCCCAGGCCAGGGCCCTCTACGCCTCGGTGGGCCCCGGCGACCCGGAGTACGGGCGCGCGCAGCGCCGGATCGGCTGGGAGATCCAGACCAAGCTCGAGGGGGACCCCCTCGCCGGGGTGGGGAGCGTGAACCGAAGCCTCCGCGCCGACCCGCTGGACGGCAACGCCTGGCAGGACGCCAGCCGCGTGTACGTCGAGAGCCTGGTCTCGCTCTTCCGCTGAGGAGCGGCGCTCAGGCGAGGTCGTAGTCGATCGAGCCGGTCAGCATCTCGCTGCGGCTGGCGACCTCTGCCTTGAGGGCGTCCACCAGGCGCTCTCGGTCGTCGTAGAGGCGGAAGCCACGGTCGTCGCGGAGGTAGCCGCGGGCCTCGGGGTGCCGCTCCAGCAGCGTGGCCTCGCCCAGCTCGTCCCGCAGTCGGCGCAGGCGATCACGCTTGTCGAGCAGCGCCTTGGTGAGGAAGGGCATCACCGTCGAGTAGTCCGCCTGCATGGACTCGGTGGTCTGAAGGTAGGCGTCCTTGTCGACCTTGCCCCAGGTGACCGCCTCGGCGGGCGGGCAGGAGGAGAGGGACCCGTCGGTCACCGGCGCCGTCGTGATCTGGATGTCGTAGAGGAAGCCCTCGACGTCCTCGAGCCCGAGGATCTGGCTCAGCGCCGGCTCCGGCTGGAGGTTGAAGTTCTTCGGTACGCCTCCGCCGAGGACGAGCGTCCCCAGCGCCTTGGCGCTCGACTCGCGCTGGCCCCAGACGTGATAGGCGCAGCTCTCGAACACCTCGGCGTGCAGGTCGAGCTCGAAGGCGTGCTCGAGCATCCCGGCCCCGGCCATGGCCCAGAGCTTCATGGAGTTGAGGAAGACGGAGCCGTCGGCGGGGGCGCCGACGAAGACCGGGATGGCCTTCCGGTGGCAGAGCGCGAGGAGCCCCTCGGGAGCGTCGTTCTTCTTCTCTTGGCGAGCAAAGCGCGAGCCAAGCAGGTAGCGCAGCTCGGTGCCGGTCATCTTGCGCTGGAACTCTGGCTCCCGGAGGAGGGCGCTCAGGAAGCGGTCCTGTCCGAGGAGGACGTCCTCGTCGAAGCCGACGTCGGTGATGCGGATGATCCGGTCCTCGCGTAGCGCTCCGTCGTCGCCGTTGAGGGGCACCTCGTGGATCGGATGGAGAGCCGCGTCGTCGAGGCCCCGGTGCCCGTCGTGGTAGCAGACGGCGTCCGTGGTCGAGACCAGGCAGAACCACCCCGTGTCCAGGAGCGGGTTGAGCCAGGCGATGTGTTGGCCAGAGGCGGTCACCGGGCCCGCTACGGCGAGCGTCATCGGGACGCCCTCGCCGATGGCTCGGTCCAGGAGCCCCCAGACTCGCCGCACGTAGCCGCCGCCGAAGCTCGGGAAGGCGTTTTCGATGAGGTGGTCGAGGTGGTGCACCTCGGTCACCGGGCGGTGCCTCAAGGGAGGGCCCCCCTGGGGGCAGGCCCCGGCCGGGGCCGAATCGCGTCGGGTAGGCATGGGGCGAGTGTACGCGGTCAGGATGCGGCCAGTCGGGCCTCAGGAACCGGCCCGCTCGGTGACCATGATCATGTTCTCCAGGGCAAGCCTGGCCTCGGCCTTGAGCTCCTCGCGCTCCGCCTCCGTGAAGCGATCACGGCGACCGGTGATCTCGTCCACCGAGTCTCCGGCGAGCACGCGGTTGGCCTCAGGGGCTTCGCCACGCCGGAGTAGGTCGAGCATGCCCGCCAGGTGCGGGGGGTCGTTCCTGCTCATGGTCGCGCAGCCGCAGCCGGCGGCCAGGGACCCGGGGACCTCCGCGAGGTGCACGATGTCCACGCCGCGCTTGGCGCCCTCCGCCTTCGCGTTGCGCACGAAGTGTCCCTCGGTGCCGATTGCGAGGCGGTCCCCCGGCTGGGCGTCCATGACGGCCTTCCAGAGGAAGTTGGTGCTGCCGCTGCCGTCCGCAGCGCGGACCGTCTCGACCGGCGACTCGGGGTGAACGAGGACCGTGCGCCCGTCCCGCTTCCAGTGATCCACCATCTCGGGCTTGAAGACGGTGTGGACGCCACAGAACGAACCCCACAGGATCATCTCGGCGGCGTCGAGGGCCTCGAGCCCGCCGTCAACGTCCTCGAGCCGATAGGACCCGGAGAAGGTGCCGGGGTCCGGGAGGGCCACGAGGCTCGCTTGGTCCATGCCGAGCTGGTCGGCCACGTTGCGGCCGAGGTGCTGGTCGGGCACGAAGAAGATCTTCTTCCCCTGCTCGCGCGCCCAGCGCACCACGTGCTGGGCATTGGAGCTGGTGCACACCGCACCGCCAGTCCGTCCCGCCAGCGCCTTGAGCCTGCCCGAGGTGTTCATGTACGCGACCACCAGCAGGTCGTCCCCGTAGCGCTCGATGAGCTGGTCCGCGATCGGGAGCACCATGTGATCCTTCGCGAGCATCTCCATCGTGCATCCCGCCTTGGGGTTGGTGATCCAGACCTCCTGGTGGGGGTGGCTCAGGATGGCGACGGTCTCGGCCATGAAGTGAACGGCCGACTCCACGATGACGCGTTTCTCGGGGTTGCGCTCTGCCTGGAGGGCGAGGACATAGCTGTCCGAGACCGCCCCGTGATAGCGCTCCACGAGCTTGACGATCTCGCCCCCCATGTAGAAGTGGGCGAGCAGCAGCAGCTCGTCGCCGAAGTGCTCCATGGCCGGAAGCACATAGCGGTCCAGCCAGGGCAGGACGGTCTCAGGGGTCCGATCCGGGAGGGCCAAGTACTCCTCCGCGTAGGGCCGGAACTCCTCCTGGTACCAGTCCAGGGGGAGATCGGTTTGGCAGATCGGAATTCCGGCCTCCAGGGTCAGGCCGGTGGGCCGAACCTCCGACGATAGAGACGTGTGCGGTGCGTTGCTGGGTCGATCGGGGGACATTCTGGGTCTCCTGCGGGGCGGAAACGCCGCCCGGACAGCGCACAGTCTAGGCCGGAAGCGGCCCGTTCCATCCACTGCCATCGACTCGTAAGCTGCGCTTTCCTCAGGATCATCCCGACCCGCAGCCCCCCGAAGGACGTCGAACTATGCCTGACTCGCCTCGAACCTGCCCTCGCACCAGACCCCGATCGGTCTCGTGGTTGACGGGGGCGTCGCTGACCCTCCTGGCAGCAGCGTGCTCCTCGGGTGGCGGCGAAGCCCCGCCGGCGCCGGTGGAAGACGACGGCAGTCCCTTCCCGAAGCTGGAACAGGGGCTGAATCTCCGCCCCGTGACCCGGATGGATCAGGCGGCCTTCACCCTTGAGGGAATCAACGGCGGTGTCTTCGACCTGTCCGGAGTGGAGCTGCGGGGTCAGGACGCCGGGGCGCGGATCGACACGGCGCTCGGCTACGGGATCTTGGTGCGGGGCTGTAATGGAATCACGATCCGGGGCGGGGTCATCGGTGGGTACAAGGGATGCATCGTCATCGAAGACTCGAGCGACGTGATCATCGACGGCGTGCGCTTCGACGGCTGGTACGGGCAGCGGTTGAAGTCGACCGAATTCGCAGAGGACTCGACGGATTGGCTCGCTCCTCACGAGAACGACGGAGGGGAGTGGCTCGCGAATTACGGGGCCGCAATCTCTGCAACGAATTGCCGCGGGCTCGAGGTCCGAAGCTGCCGCGGCCGGCGGGGCCAGAACGGCATCCTGCTGACGCGGAGCGACGCGTGCCAGGTGTACGACAACGACTTTTCGTTCCTCTCCGGGTGGGGGCTCGGGATGTACCGCTCCTCGGAGTGCGTGGTGTCGCACAACGTCTTCGACTACTGCGTGCGGGGGTACAGCCACGGCGCGTACTGGCGGGGGCAGGATTCGGCTGGGATCCTCATGTTCGAGGGCTGCTCTAAGAACCTGGTGGTTCGAAACAGCGCCACTCACTGCGGCGACGGCCTCTTCGTGTACGCCGGGCAGGACCTCGTCGAGGACGCGTCCGCCACGGCCACTGGCTGCGACCAGAACACCTTCGCTGAGAACGACCTGCGCTTCGCTGTGGCCAACTCCGTGGAGATCACGTTCAGCGACCAGAACGCGGTGCTCCGGAACGACCTGCGGGGCGCCCACCAGCACGGCGTCTGGGGCGGATACTCCTCACGGATGATCGTCCTCGGGAACCGCATCGAGGAGGTGATCGGAGGCGGAATCGCGATCGAGCACGGGCAGTATTGCCTGATCGCAGACAACTCAATTGCGCGCAACGAGATCGGGCTGGAACTCTACTGGGACGAGGACCCCGAGTTCGTGCGCGGCCCCTACGCGAAGGTCCGCGACGTCCGCTCCCGGGATCACTTCGTGCTCGAGAACACCTTCGCGGGCAACGTGGTTGACCTGGCCTTGCGGCGCTCGACGGGGCTCACCTTCCACGCGAACGAGTGGGCGCCAGGGACCCGGGCGCCGTATATCGCAGACCTGAGCTGCGAGGGCGACGAGAGCTTCGAGCAAGACACCGTAAAGCGCTGGCTGGACGCCCCCTTGGGCGCCATCCCCTCGGGGAACGTGAGCGACGTGAGCATGCGCCCCTGGCTGGGGGCGCCGCCTGCCATGCTGGCGGTGTGGAGAGGCTATCGGCTGCCGGAGGTTCCTGGCTCCCAGGAGGTCCGCGCCGAGGACCGAGACGAGTTTCGCGGCGGCCTCGAGACGATCGTGCTCGGAGAGTGGGGGCCCTGGGACTTCCGGTCGGGGGCCAACCGCCCGCCGCGTCAAAAGCCCGGCGGCCTCCTCGCGGACTGCGTCTGGGACGCGGAGTGGTTCCAGTGGGACCTCGAGAGCAGCGACCCGCGGACTTTTGAGGGGGCCTGGCGGCAGCGAGCCGCGACTCCGGAGGTCTCTGCGCGGGTGTCCACGTTCACTAATCCCTGGTCGAGCGACGACGTCCGGCGCGCGGTCGGGACCGAGTTCTTCGGGCTCATCGCGAGCACCACCTTCCAGTGCAACCGGAGCGGGACGGCGACCTACGCCCTCACGGTGAACTCGGACGACGGAGTGAGGGTCCTGGTCGACGGCGAGCTCGTCCTCGAAGACTGGACGCTCCACGCGCCACGGCGTGAAGAGCAGCTCCTCGAGCTGGGGTCGGGTGAGCACTCGCTTCGCCTCGAGTACTTCCAGATCCAGGGCGCGGCTGCGCTCTCGGTCGACGTCTCCCCCCGTTGAGGAGGGGGCCCGGCGCCCCAGGGGCCCGGTGCCGAGAGGGCCCGGTGCCGTGAAGATCCGGTGTCCCAAGGGCCCGGTGTCCCGAGGGTCCGGGCGGGAAGGTCGTCCGATGGACCAGCGCCCGGAGGGTGCGAGCGTCCTCTCGGCCTTGGGCCAATGGGGTGGGGCGCGTGGCGGAAGCGCTGCGTGAGCAGGGTCGGCAAGGGTGCCGAACTGGGAGGAGTTCAGCGTCCAAGTCGCCCAGGGCAGAGGAGGCTCGGCGTGGAATGGGCTTCGAGCGGAGCCCTCTCGACGCGCCAGGGACACGGCGTGCCAGAGACTCTGCGTGCCAGAGACGCTGCCTGCCAGAGACGCTGCACAGGGTGGGCTACAGAGGCGCGAGGCTGCCTGAAGGGCGCACCGCGCGGCTCGCGCTTCGCGGCCAGGAGGCCCTGTGCCGCCTGTGGCCTTGCGCTGTCCGAAGCCCCGAGCCTCAGCGCCCCCGAGCCTCAGCGCCCCCGTGCCTCAGCGCCCCCGTGCGCCGGAAGCCCCGCGATCGGAGCACTCAGTCGTCGAGGTGGAAGGCGTCGCGGTAGCGCGTCTCCATCATCCCGCGGAAGTCGCGGCGAGCGGAGAGCGACTGGAGCTCCTTGAGGGAGATGGGCGCGTCCTCGAGGTACTGCTTGGCCTCTCGGTACTTCTTCTGCCGCGCGAGGGTCTGCGCGATTCCGATGAAGAGGTCCTTGTTCCGGTTCCTAGATGAGGCCTTAGAGGCCTCGATGGCGCGGCGCCACTCCTTGACCGAGGCGCCGTAGTCGCCGATCTCGTGCAGCAGTTGGGCGCGGTCGCTTGCGTTCTGCAAGATGAAGAACGGCTGCTCGCCGCCAGGCTCTCCGATCTCCTCGAGGAGCGCCTTGCGAGCGCCGCGGTCCTTCATCCTTGCCAGCAGCATGAGGGCCGCCGTCCGGACGTCGGAGCGCGCGAAGTTTGTGTAGTCGTCGATCTTCCGCTTGACCGGAGTCCCGACCTTGGCATCGGTGGACCTGAGCAGGTCAAACAGCTCCACGCGGGCCTCTGAAGAGGTCTCGGAGGCGACGGCTACGCCCCCGAGCGCGCGGGAGTGATCGAGGTCGTCCATCAGCTCGCTGTGCTGGTCGTAGAACGCCATCAGCTCCATCGCAAGGCCCGGGGCGGCCGGTGTCGAGAGTAGCTGCAGGACCACGCCGGCGGAGGTCTCGATGGGCGCAGCGCTCAGGGCAGCGAGGGCCGCGGCGGCCACCGTAGCGTCGCTGTCGGAGACCTTGCCCTTGATGAACTCGATGCCCTCCTGGGTGCCCAGGAGGGCGAGGGTCAGGAAGGCCGCTTCTTGGACGGCGGCGCCGAGCTCAGCGGGGACCCCGATGCTCCCTCCGCCACCGGCGATGCGCTGGAGCGGGCGCGTCACCCGCCGGGGTTCGGGTGTCCCGGCCAGGGCGGTCAGGGCGTTGATGCGGGCGAGGGGGGTTCCCTCCCGGGCCATGCGCAGGAGCTCGTCCGTGACGGCCGCGCTGGAGAGGTCGGCCACGACCTCGGCCATGAGCTCGGCCCGGAAGATCGACCCCTTCCGAGGCTTCGTCCCCGGCTCCAGGAACGGCAGCATGAGCGGCGCGGCGTCGCCGCCGAGCTCTTGCAGCGCTCGCTGGCGAGCCACGGTCCGGGAAGACCGCGTGGGGATTTTGAGCCCGTCGAGTTCGCCCGCGAGGCGCGCGACCTCGGGCTGGAGCGCCTCCAGGCTGCGAGCCCGGGCCACCTCGGCCTGCTTCAGGAGCTCCTCAAGGCTCTGCCGACCTTCTTGGGTAAGGATCCAAAGAGCCGGGATCCTGGCCGTGGCCACTGGGGAGGCGGTCGCCGGAGCGGTGAGCCCGGGGAGGGCCGTCACCGAAGGGGCTGTCGCCGCGGCGAGGGCCGGGGCGGCCGTGAGGACAGCGAGGAGGGCGGAGGCGGCGCGGATATGCATGGGCGGGGTCGGCTCCGGGGCACGGGCGCCGTCGCCCCAAGAATACCGCCGGAGGCGTCGAGGGTCACCGGTTGTGACGCGACCCTGGGGGGCCCTTTCGCCCCATGGGCGCGAGGATCACGTCCGGGCCGCCGGCGTCGCGGCGCCGGGCCGAGGTTCCAGGCGCCATGGCCGTGGGACTATTCGGGCTGCCAGAACCCTCTGGACCGGGGTCTGGCGGTGTCCCATAGATGGACCGGAGCTGGTCGAGGTGGCGGAAGACCCAGGCTTGCATGATGGTTCCGGGGCGATCGCCCCGCACTTCTCACCATCGGCAGGGGTGCCCCCGTGCCTTGCCCGCTCCCTCTGGATAACCTGTCGCCCCCATGTCCCTCCCGTTGCCCGAGCCAAGCACCTCCCGGCACCCGTTCCCCGCGCCGGACCCCTCCCTCCCGCGGGATGCGGACGTGGTGGTGGTGGGAGGCGGGCACGCCGGCGTTGAGGCGGCCCTCGCGGCCGCGAGGCTGGGAGCGGACGTACGGCTCGTGAGCTTCGACCTCGGGAAGGTGGGAGAGATGAGTTGCAACCCCGCCATCGGGGGTCTCGGCAAGGGGCAGATGGTCCGGGAAATTGATGCCCTGGGAGGCGCCATGGGCCAGATCGCGGACGCCACCGGGATCCAGTTCCGGATGTTGAATACGGCGAAGGGCGCGGCGGTCCAGGCGCCCCGCTGCCAGTCGGACCGCCACCGCTACCGGGAGGAGGCGACGCGCTGGGTGCAAGACGCCCGCGGCGTCGAGCTCGTGGAGGGGGCGGTCACGGGCCTGATCTTGGAGGAGATCGACGGGGTGCTCGGCGTCCGTGGGGTCCGGCTCGAGGATGGCGTCGAGCTCCGCGCGCACGCGACCATCCTGACCACGGGCACCTTCCTCAGGGCGATCATGCACACGGGCGAGCGCACGGCCAGCGGCGGTCGCGTCGGGGAGCGCAGCGCGGACGGCCTGTCCGGGGACGTCGAGCGGCTGGGACTCCGCCTTGGGCGCCTCAAGACCGGGACGCCGCCGCGGATTGACCAAAGGACCGTCGACTTCAGCGTCATGGAGGCGCAGCCAGGGGACGAGGCGCCGCGCCCCTTCTCGTTCCTCTCGGACCCCATGGCCTTCCCCTCGCTGCCGCAGGTGGACTGCCACATCACGTTCACCAACGAGCGCACGCACCGGATCATCGCGGAGAACGTGCACCGGGCGCCCATGTACAACGGTTCGATCGGGGGGGTGGGGCCGCGGTATTGCCCAGCCGTCGAGGACAAGATCATGCGCTTCCCTGATCGGGAGCGGCATCAGATCTTCGTCGAGCCAGAGGGGCTGGACACGGACGTCCTCTACATCAACGGGCTGTCCACGTCCCTCCCTGCGGAGGTGCAGGAGGACTTCCTCCGCACGGTCCCAGGCCTCGAGCGAGCGGAGTTCCTCAGGCACGGTTACGCGGTCGAGTACGACTTCGTTCAGCCGAGCCAGCTGGCGGACTCGCTCCAACTCCAAGAGGTCCCGGGGCTCTTCCTTGCGGGCCAAATCAACGGCACCTCGGGCTACGAGGAGGCCGCAGGACAGGGACTGATCGCCGGAGCCAACGCCGCGCTCTGGATTCAGGACCGCGCGCCCTTCGTCCTCCACCGGCACGAGGCGTACCTCGGTGTCATGGTGGATGACCTG
Organism: uncultured bacterium; assembly: GCA_938083085.1. Lineage (GTDB taxonomy): Bacteria > Planctomycetota > UBA1135 > UBA1135 > Saltatorellus. The sequence continues at coordinate 159,579 of CALLKX010000014.1, read as the reverse complement.
GTGATCACGAACCCCAAGGAACCCTACCGGATGTTCTCCAGCCGGGCCGAGTATCGGCTGCTCCTTCGCCACGACAACGCGGACCGGCGCCTCGTGGCGCGCGCGGCAGAGGTCGGCCTCGTGGAGAGGGCGCGGGCGGACGGCGTAGCGGCCAAGGAGCGTGCCATCGAGGACGTGATCCGGGCGCTCGGGAGTGCGCGGGACCGGGAGAACAAGGCCTGGCTGGACGTCCTGCGCCGCCCGGGCGAGGATTTTGACTCCGTGGCCCGAGCCGCGGGCATCGCGGCCCTCGAGGACCTCTCCGTCGAGTGCCGTGAGGCCGTTCAGATCGACGTCAAGTATGAGGGCTACATCGCTCGTCAAGCCGATGAGGTGGTGCGCATGAGGCGTCAGGAATCCACCGAGATCCCGAGGGACCTCGACTACCGTGAGCTGGACGGCCTCGGGAGCGAGGCGCGGGAGAAGCTCATGGACGTTCGTCCCAGGACGCTGGGGGCCGCGGGGCGGATCGAGGGCATCCGGCCGCCGGATGTGGCGCTGGTCGCGATCCATGTCGCGCGGCTGCGCGCCGCCTCGCGCTGAGGGCTCAGGCTGAGGCGCTCAAGGGCCCGTGGTGGTTCGCCGCAGAGCCCGAGTCAGAGCACCGCTGCCCGCCTATTCGCCGGGCAGTTGCCGGCCAACGCCTCCGCGCCGGCCTCCGTGGGATGGTGGAAGGGTGGGCGAGCGGAGCCCAGGGCAAAGAAAGCGCCCCGCGCCGACACGGGGTCGGCGCGGGGCGCGTTCTGGCTTGCGCCTCAGATCACTGGAACAGGATCTCGACGGCGTTCGTGAAGGTCGCCGTGGCGGTCCCTCCGATCGTGTCGCGGTTGATGGCCTGGAAGTTCCAGGTGTCACCGGCCATGACCTGCACAGCCCCGCTGGACGTCGGCAGGTTAAGCGTCGTGGTGACCTGCATGGACCCGGCCGAACCACTGTTCAGAATCCCGCCGCCGACGCCACGACCGACGTCGCCGCTGATGCAGACGAAGCCGCCGAAGGCCGGAAGCATCGCCTGCGTCTGACCGCAGATGAAGTAGCCGAAGGAGTCCGCCGGCAAGTTCGTCGCCGTGAGGGTGATGCAGTCAGCACCCGCCACGTCGCTACCCGACGCAGAGAGTGTGCTGACGCCACCGGTGGAGTTCAGGGGCTGGGGGCAGTACTCGGTGCCGATAGAGGCTTCCTTCTGAATATATCCGTTCCAGATCCGCGGCGAGAAGAGGCCGGCGCCGAAGGCGGCCGGGTTGCTCTCTCCGAGGCTCAGAGCGATGGAGCCGTCTCCGGACACTGCCGTCTCGTTGGAGCCGTTGCCGTTCGTGTACACGACACCCATGGTGACGTGCTCGATCGCGATGCCGGTGAAGCCCGTGACGAACGTCATCGGCGCGTCAGGCGTGAGCTCCGTCGCGACGCCGGGGGGGTTGGCGATACCGCTCGCGGTGCCGAGCAGCGTCCAGCCTGTCGGGTCGTTCTGGTTGCCAGTACGGCCGGCCGGGTTGGTGTAGACGTTGACCAGCACGGGGTCCCCGACGCCGACGCCCTGGACGTTGGCGCCAATGGATGCCACGGGGCAGTCCTCGGTGAACGTCCCGTCGAAGTAGACGGTTCCGCCGGCGTTGAGGCCGTTGCCGCCCGCGAAGGTGGTAATCGCGTAGGAATCAAGGCCCCGGTTTTGGATATCGACGATCGCGGTTCCCGTGGAGCCGGACCAGCCGCCGACGCGGAAGGTGTAGGTCTCGCCGGCGACGCCGCAGTAGAAGACGCTGCTTTGGAGGCCACAGGAGTCATCGGCGCACTCCAAGAGGGTCAGCGCGCCGCAGTCGCCCGTGAAGAGCTCCATGGCGGTGTCGTAGTCGCTTCCGCAGAGGTTGATCGAGAAGTCGCCGTTGACGAAGGGCGTGTACGTGAACCAGATGTCCGGAGCACCGCCGCTACCGCAGGCGAAGGGGTCCACCAGCGAGGCGCCGCCGGTGAGGAACGGGCCGCTGATGCCTTCGCCGAGGGCGATGGCGTCCACGCACTCGTCGTTGGGCGGAGTCGGGTCGGGGGCGGAGATCGTGAGATCGAAGGCGCCTTGATCACCGGCACTCCAGCCCTCGACCTGGATCAGGTAGGAGTTTCCATCGGTGAGGAAGGGGCTGATGCGGGAGGCCCAGAGGTTAGTTCCGGAGGACAGCGCGCAAGCGTCGTCGTTGCCTTCGAGGCAGGTCAGCGACGCGCAATCGGGGCCTTCAAAGAGTCGAAGGACCGTGTCGAAGGTTGACCCGCAGGTCTCGAACGTGGTGTTGCCCGAGGCCGAGGCCGTGTAGACGAACCAGATGTCCTCGGAGCCGTCACGGCTATTGCAGGTCCCGTCGTGGAAGCCCGAGTCGGTGTAGCCAGTCGTGTTGAACGGTGTGACCCCATTGGCGACAGTGATCGCGTCGCTGCAGTCTTCGCCGAGGGACTGGCTGATGTCGAGGGTGCCGACGCCTTGTTGACCGTTCCCCCAGCCCTCAACGTGGATGAGGTACTGCTGACCGGCGACGACCGGGACCTCGACCTCGGAGGCGAAGTTGCTGCCTGTCGACGTCGCGCAAGCGTCGTCGTTTCCGACGAGGCAGGTGAGCGTTGCGCAGTCGGGGCCCTCGAGAACACGGAGGACCGTGTCGAAGCTCGAGCCGCAGGTGTTCACCGTGGCGACACCCGTCTGGGCGGCGGTGTAGACAAACCAGATGTCCAGGAAGCCGTCGCGGCTGACGCAGGACGGGTCGTGGAAGCCCGAGTTCGTGTTGCCGGTCGAGTCGAAGGCGTTCGCGCCGAGACCGACGACGAGCGCATCGGCGCAAGTGTCGCCGTTGACGCCGACGCCGGGGGCAGCGGCCGCACTCGCGGCGAGGCCGAAGGAGAGCGCAATTGAGGTGAGTTTCATAGCGTGGGAAAGGAGTGTTGAACGGGTGACGGAAAGCGGCGCCGCTAGAGCACGGCTGCACGTCCGAAAGCAGGATTCTATGAACAGCGTATCACCCGCAATTCGAATCGGGTCCGCTTCAATTCACCACGCGAGGCGCTCGGTGCTCCCTGTTTGAGACGTGTGGGCTGTCGTTTCGTGCAGAAGTCGCTCTCCTGCCCTGAGAAAGGTGCACGAGGCTGCCTCGCAGCGGGCGTCTCGGTGGGTCCCGATCTAGTGATATGCCCTAATTGTTGGGCCGCCGCCCGTCCAAGTCCGGGAGAAGGAGCCTCGCGCCCGCCCGCCCGGCATCGGTTCCAAGAGGCCGTAGCGGTGGCGTGCTGTGATCCTGGGCCTCGCCGCACCGATCTGGCAGCGACGTGGCCAGCAAGCAGGCCCAGCGAGCGGACCCAGCGAGCGGACCCAGCCAGCAGACCCATGTGAAGGACCCACATGAGGGTGACCGGGCGACGTCCCCATGGCGAAGTCCTAGCCGTCGCGCTCGGACATCGCCTTGGGCCCAGCGGCAGCCGCGGGCTTGGCGGGGACCTCGAAGGCCTCGACCGAATCGGCCTTCATCGTGTAGACGCCCGTCGCGAAGCCGAATTCATCCTCTAACCGGCCCACCACGAGCTCGCCGCGCACCACGACCGGGACGTAGGGGAAGAGCTTCGCCACGGCGTCGCCACGCATCTCCACGTACACCCACTCGTCGGGGCGCGGCATGCCCCCAAAGCAGCACGACATGAGATCCCGTACCAGCATGAAGATGACGATGTCGTCGCTCTTGGGCTTGTACTCCAGCGGGATCATGTAGCCCACCATTGCCCGCTCGTCGCCCGCCTTTGCCTTGACGGGGCCGGGGAACTCGAATGAGTGCGCCCGCTCGGTGTCTGGCTTGTAGAGGTAGTCAAGGAGCGCATCGAGGTCGACGCTCACGAGGGAGAGGTCCCCGAAGGTGACAAGGCCGTCGATGGCCCCAGCGGCGGCCTGGCCGGGGTCCGCGAGGAGTTCCTTGGCGAGATTCGGGTTGATGGCCCCGACCTCCATGCTGCCAGCCGGACTCCCACCCGGCGCTGCGAGGGTCCCCTCGATCACCTCAGCGGTGGAGGGAGCCCCGTTCGCGGGGGCGGCGCCGTCGTCGAGGAAGGAGCGACCACGCACTTCGCCGGACCCGGCGTCGTCCACCACGTAAATCTTCGTGCCGCCGTCCACCCTCTCGGGTGAACCGCAGCCACAGGCGGAGGTCATCGCGATGGCGGCGAGAAGGCTGAACTGGATCGAGTGGCGCATGGATTGGTGGTCGGGGGCCGCCGATGGATACGACGCGGGTCTCCTAGAGTTTGGACCTCTACCGCAGAGGGTGCGAGGGCGGACTCGGTGAGATTCGTGTGATGGTCACCGGCTGGGGGCATTCACGAGGAGGACTCGAAGCGCGGACAAGCAGCCAGCACGTCGCTGGAGGACGGCCCCAAGGCGGGCCACCTGCTCCTCTGCGATACGGACGTCGGAATCCGCCGCGGCCTTCTGGAGGCCGGGGAGCGGCCATGCCGCGTAGCCCGAGGACTCGTCTGGGGCCGTATAGAGGTTTCGGTACCACGGGCGGCCGGGGAGGCCTGGTTCGCTGAGCCAGGCGCGCTCGAGGCCGCGCAGCAGCTCATCCACCATGGTGCAGCGGGCGTCGTCGAGGGCGCCACCTCGCGCCGCGACGCGGAGGCTCTCTCCAAGGGCTGCCGCCAACGCGGCCTGCTCCTCCGCGCGCTGGATCAGAGCCTCAAGACCCGCCGGGCCGAACAGCTCGGGTTCGGCTCTCAGCAGGGTGGTTGCCGCGCGGGCCAGGGCGAGCGCCGGCCGGCCCAGGTCGAGGGGGAGCACCGGTGCCGTCGAAGCGCGGTCCACGGCCACCGAGGTGATCCGGGCGATCAGGCTGGCTGACCTGTAATCCTCGCCGACGACCCGTCGGTACCAGGCGAGGTCGTCATAGAGGCTGTGGTAGGCCGTGCCCGGGGCGCCGCGGGCGCTGATGGAGGCGGATGGGATCGAGCAGAGGGCGAGGAACGAGACGTGGTCGGAGCCTCCGCCCAGGAAGCCGGGCTCAGGGAGGTCGTCGGCCTCGCCGCGCCAGGCGTCGAGCGCGGAGATCTCCGGCGCCGCTCCTGGCTGGGGAACCGCGGCGGCGGCGCCGTGGATGAGCGAGGTGAGGCTCGGTGAGGCGCTCACGCCGAGGCGCAGCCCGGACGCCGCGGCGTCCAGGTTGATGTAGAGATCCGCTCCTTCGATCAACGCCTGGCGGTTGCCCTCGACCCACTCGCAGGAGCCGATGATCCCGTGTTCCTCGGCGCCCCACGCGGCGAAGGTCACCGTGCGGCGCGGCGCGACGCCCGACGCCTCGGCTTGCCCCGTGATCGTGCGGGCGGTCTCCAGCATCGCGATCGTGCCGGAGGTGGGGTCGTCCGCGCCGTAGACCCACGCGTCGTGGTGGGCGCCGACGATGATCCCGGGGGCCGCGTCCCTCGACAGGGACCCGCGCAGGGTCCCCAAGACGTTGGCGGTCTCGACCAGGGAGCGCTCTTGCTGCACCTCGAGCCGGACGCGGACGCCGGATCCACCCTCAAGGCGGTAGCGGAACGGCATGCCGCCCTGCCACTCCTTCGGGACGCTCGCGCCCTCCATGGGGGCCATGAGCTGAGCGGCCGCCTGCCAGCCCACCGGCTGAACCGGGATTCGAGGGAGAGCGATGTCGTCAGGGTCCAGGCGCGCGGCCTCCGCGGTTGCCTCGACCCCGGGCGTGAGCGGGTCGCCGCTCCAGGGGAGCGTCTTCAGCGAGCCGCGCTGGATCTGGTCGCAGTTGGCCCAGCCTCCCTCGGGGGTCTCGAGGCCGCGGCCGTACCCCGAGTCCATGGGGTCGGTGAAGATGATCAGGCCAGCGGCGCCTGCGGCCTCGGCGAACTTGGCCTTGTAGCCGCGGAAGTTGCCCCCGTACCTGGCGAGAACGATCTTTCCCTCGCAGTCCACTCCGAGCTTCGCGAGCTCCTCGAAGTCCTCTTTGCGGCCGTGGTTGGCGTACACCACCTCGCCCTCGGCGACCCCGCTGCCGGAGTAGGCGTTCCAGCCCAGGCGCAGGAGGTCGTCGTCGAGCTCGGAGTAGGTGGAGCCAGGCACGGCCATCTCGGTGAGCGGTAGCTCTACCTCCGACGGGGCCGTGAGCCGTAGGGAGGCGCTGACCGGGCGCGAGAGGTAGGCGGTGAAGCGGTGAACTCTCACCTCGAGCCCCATGGCGTCGAAGGCGGCTGCGATGGAGGCGATCACCTGGGCGTCCCCTTCACTCCCCGCGGCGTGGGGGCGCGACGCGATCAGGTCGTGCCACTCGCGGAGGTGGTCGGGGGTCACCGAGCGGACGATGGCCGCGTCTCGCCCGCGGCGCGCCTCCACGTCGTCCGCGGACCAGAGGTCAAGGCCAGGCGGGGTTTGGAGCGCGCCGAGCGCGAGAATCGAGAGCAGCATGGCCCCAGGGTAAGGGCCGGAGGGGAGGGCCGGCACCCCGGGCTTCGGCCGGCGCGGCCACCGGGCGTCGCGGGGGCCGAGGCTCCGCCGTGTAGATGGGGGCCGCGTCTCCGCCGAATCGCCGGGCATGGCCCGGTGCATGCGCCCAAGGCAATTGTCCTACCGCCAGACGCGCTCATCAACGAGACGACCCCGCGCCGCCTTGGGGCACCGCGGGGTCGTCTCGCTAGCGTCGCCTCATCAGTGCCACTTCGTCAGTGTCACTTCAGTAGGGCAGTAGGGCTCAGCTCTTCTTCTTCTGGCCGGCCTTGATCGGCTTGATCAGGCCCGCCTTGAGGAGCGTGGGGTACGCGCCGTTCTTGTCGATCGTCCGCATGGCGCGGGTCGACAGGCGGACGGTGACGTACTCACCCATCTCGGGAACCCAGATGCGCTTCTTCTGGACGTTGACCTTGTACTTCCGCTTGGTGTGGCCGGTTGTACGAAGGCCGACGCCGCCCTGTGACTTGGGGAGGCCGCGGCGGGCAATGTTGCCGCCGACCTTGGTTCCGCTGCCGGTGATCTGGCAAGTCCGGGACATGATGGACCTCTGTGATGAAGGGGGTCGGTGGGGGCCGCAGAGCGGCCCTCGGGGATGCGGGAGGTGTCCGGCCCGTCTCGACGACGGTCTCAGGAGCACGTTGTTTGGTGCCGGGAATCGCCTGGGCGGCGACGTCACGGCCCAACAAGTTAGCGATCTAGGTGACTGGCGCCTCCCTCCTTGGGCAAAAAAATCCCCCTGGCGCCTCTCGAAGTGGCACTGGCGGTGCCCCGGCGGGGTCCTGGCCCAGCGGGCGCGGGGCAGGGTCCCTCTGGGAGCCCAGCGGTTCAGCCCCTCCCCTGGGATCCCCGTGCTGCCCCAGGGGCCCCGGGCGGCGGTCGCGCTGGATTCCATCGGCCGGTGTCTAGGCCTCCGCCCTGGAGGGACGACCGCTCAGGGAGGCCCCGGCTGGGGGCTCCCTGGCCGAGCTCGGGTCCTCGGGCAGAGGGCTGCAAGGTCCAGCGCCGGGCGGCGGTCTGACCCCGAGGGAGACCCGCGGTCAGCGCCGCTCGTCGCCGTGAATACGGACGGTGATCTCCCCGTCCCGGGTCACCCAGCCGCGGTACATCCCGGCGGTCGTGAACGGGGCGACGAGGACACCATCGGCGCCGAGGGCGACGCAGCCCCCCGACCCGCCCAGGGCCGGGAGGTCCTCGAGGACGGCCTCTCGCGCGGCGAGAGGGAGCGGCTGTCGCCCGTGGAGCATCCGGGCGTGGAGCTGATGGGCGATGGCGAGGCGGATGAAGAACTCCCCGTGGCCGGTGCACGAGACCGCGCACGTGGCGTCAGCGGCCCAGGTGCCGGCGCCGATGAGCGGCGAGTCACCCACGCGGCCGAAGGCCTTGCGGGCCATGCCTCCCGTGGAGGTGCCGGCCGCGAGGTGCCCGTCGGCGTCCAGAGCCACGCACCCAACGGTGCCGAACTTCTCGTCCACGGGCTGGCCGGCGAGGTCCGCGGTGCCCTCCCGGTCCCGGGCCTGCATTCGTTCGAGCTGCTTCGCTCTCCTCGGGGTGACGAACCAGGACGCCTCCATGGTCTCGATCTCCTGGTTCTCGGCGAAGCGATCTGCGCCCTCGGCAGCGAAGAGCACGTGGGGGCTCTGCGTCATCACCCGACGCGCGAGCGTGATGGGGTGCCTCGGCGTTCGTGCCCCGGCGATCGCGCCCGCCTCGCCGCTCGCGCCACCCATGATGGACGCGTCGAGCTCCACCTCACCCTCGTCGTTGAGCACCGCGCCCCGCCCCGAGTTGAAGAGCGGAGAGTCCTCCATGGGCCGGATCGCGGCCTCCACGGCGTCGAGCGCATCCCCGCCTCCCATGAGGGCCGAGTAGCCAGCTTCGAGAGCCTCGGTGAGGGCTGCTCGATAGTGGGCGTCCATCTCCTCCGACATGTTCTCGCGGACGATCGTCCCTGCGCCGCCGTGGATCGCGAGGACCACATCAGGGATGACCTCCATCTCGACTGCCCCGTCCCGAGCGTGCATGTCAGCTTGGGGGCCTGACGATGCGCAGGCGAGGCTGGCGAGGAGGGAAGCCAGGAGTGTGAGGCGGGGAGCGAGCGGGCGGGGGTGGTGCTGGGTCATGGGGAGAGGCTACGGCAGCCTCGCGCCGGATGACCAGAGATGTTGCCGCGGGAGCGCCAGCCCCCGATCTGGCGACGCTGGGGCCGGCATTCTCCCCACAAGGACCGGCGCTCGCTCTTCGGGCCTCGCCAGGCCTCAACTCGCCGAGCCTCAACTCGCCGGGCCCCACCCTCTGTCCTGGACCCCGGGCCTCGAGTCCCATGGCCGCGGCCGCGGCACAACGCTCGAAACTCCGCGTCGAGGATCGGGGGAGATGGACTGAACGGGTCCATCGAGCCCCGTGGAGTGAATCCCGTGGAGTGAAGCCCGTGGAGTGAAGCCCGTGGAGTGAATCCCGTGGAGTGAATCCCGCGGAGTGAATCCCGCGGACGGAGCCCCTTGAACTGAGTCTCCCGGACGGAGCCTCTTGGACGGAGCCTCTAGGACTGAGCCCCGCCGATTGCGCCCCATCGGCTCCTCTTCGGCGAGCCTAAGCCGGCCCGCGGCGAGACCGGCGCGGGGCCCGAGGGCGAGAGACCTCGCACGCGAGAGCCTGCTCGGGCTTCGGCGGCGCCGAGGGGGTCAGCCGTCCAGGAAGACCCTGGCCGGCTCCTCGGGCGAGCCGCTCACGGTGCGCAGCTCGGCGCCGTTGAGGACGCGTTGGATCGCGTCCATGTACAGCTTCCGCGCGGCGGCGGAGTCGGCGTCGCCCACGGCGGAGGCCAGGTCCTTGAAGGCGCTGGCGCGTCCCCGGGCCTCAGCGGCCTCGGACTCGGCGCTGGAGCGGGCCTCCTGGAGCATCTGTCCGACGCGCGTACGGGTCGCGACCTCAAGGCGGTTGGCGGCGAACTGGGACTGGGAGATCGAGCGCTCCTTGTCCGCGAGTGCGTCCTGCACATCGGTGAAGGCGCGGCGCACGCCCACCGGCGGCTTGCTCTCGAGCAGCTGGACCTCGTCGATCATGACGCCGAGCCCCAGGCGGTCCGCGTCCCGCTGGATCCGCTCGCGTGCCTCGCTCGGGACGACGGCAAGGCCCGCCGTCAGGACCTGGTCGATGGAGAGCCCCGCGACGATGTCGGTCAGGGCGGCCTCTCCCAGGCGGCGCAGCGCGAAGCGCGCGCTCTCTTGCTCGCCCGCGCCGCTAGCGCTGACGCCGGAGACGCCGTAGAGCCACGCGCGCACGTCGAAGACCCGGTAGAGCACCGTCGCCTTGAGCTCCACGATGTTCGTGTCCGCGGTGAGCCATTGCTTCTCGCGGGGCGTCGGCTCGATGGCCATCAGCTCGTCCACAAGCCGGTAGCCAATCGGCATCTGCAGGGACCTGTCCACCTCGGCCTCGCGGACGATCTCGATGGGCCAGGGGAGCCGAATGTGGATCCCTGGCGCCAGCTCGCGCGAGGCGGCGCCAAAGCGCTCGACGACACCGCGGGAGCCGTTCTCCACCGTCGCGGTGCAGAGCCACCCGAGGAAGCCGAGGGCCGCCACGGCGGCGCCCAGCCCGATGCGGCGGTCCAGGGTCACTCTCCGCCCTCCTGCTGCTGCTGCTGCTGCTCCGGCCGGGGGGCCGCCGAGCGGCCAATAGCCGGACCCATCAGCTCGAAGATCTGCCCGAGGGGGTGATCGGCAGGGAGGACAATCAGGGCGCCGCGGAGGGCGCTCTCGGCGATCTCCGCTGACCGCAGCCGCCAGTACAGGTCGGGGTTGAGCTGGATCGACTCGCTCTCGATGCGCTTCGCCTGGGCGGCGCCTTCGCCCCGGATCTTGAGGGACTCCTGCCGCGCGTCGGCGAGGATCCGGGACTCCTCCAGCTTGGCCTCCGTCTGGATCTGTGAGGCGCGCTCGTTGCCCTCGGAGCGGTACTGCGCGGCGAAGCCCTCTCGCGCCGCGCGCATGCTGCGCTCCACAGAGGCCTTGTTGTCTTCGGGGAAGGTGATGCGCTCCAGGCCCACGAACTCGATGGCCACGCCGTAGCCGTTCTCCCCGCAGCGCCGCGCCACCTCGTCGGTGACCATGCCCCGAATGACGTCAAGGTTGCGCTCCCTGCCGGGTTCGCCCACGAGGTCAGAGAACGGGCCGCGCTTGAGCACCTCGATGAGCGCCGATTGCAGCAGGTCGCCGATCCGGTCGTCCGCGCCCTGGCGGCTGCGGAGGCTCGTCAGGAACGTCCGCGGTTCGGCCACCCGCCAGGCGACGAAGGCGTCGAGCTCCACGTTCTTCTGGTCCAGCGTGAGGAACTCGGCCACGGGCGGGTCGAGCAGGTGGGTTCGGACATCGATGGGGAAGACGACGTCCGCGGGCGCGGGCCACTTGAAGTGCAGCCCAGGCTCTTCCACCAGCCGCTCGGGGTCGCCGAAGCGGGCGACCACGGCCACGCTTCCCTCGGGGACGGTGAACGTGCAGGCCCAGCCAGCCAAGCCGAGGGCTGCCGCGCCCAGCCAGAGCAGGGTGGAGCGGGCGGCGCCGAGCCGCCGGGGCGAGCGATCAGGGGTCGTTCGGGTCATGGTCAGCGCCTTGGGTTGAAGGACTCGTCGAGCACCGACGGGGGAGGCGGGTCGTTCGAGCCCACGATCGGGATGATCTCGATGTTCTCGCCAAGCGGGAGGACGAGGCGGCGGTCCCCGTCGGCGGGGGGGCGCATGGCTCGCTCGAAGGAATCGGTCAGCATGCTCTGCTCGGTGATGGCGGGGTGCTCCCCGTGGACCTCGACGAGGGCCCTGAAGGCCGCCGCCACGCCGCCGGCTGCCGCTTCCTCGGTGAGGCGCTCGGCGAGGGCCTCCGAGCGAACCCTCAGGGCCTCGGCGCGGGCCTGGCTGAGGCGCTCCACGCGGCTGACCTGGGCCTTCTTCTCGGCGGTGATCGCGTCCTCCATGGCGCTCGCCACGGCGCGGTAGGCGTCGTGCACCGCGGGGGGCGCGTGGACGTCGTGGAGGAAGACGCGGACGAGCTTGGCGCCAAGCCCGTTGCGGTCGAGGTCCTCGTTGAGGCGTCGCTCGACGTCCTGGATGAAGGGGCCGCTGTCACCGACGAGGACCTGGTCGGCGGTACGGGTGGCGATCGCGCGGCGCAGGGCATCCTGAGCGAGCATCGAAACGGCCTTCTCCGGAGCGCTCTGTCCGTAGCGCCACTGACGCGCGTTGACGACGCGATACTGGGCGCCGAATCGAACGCTGAGCAGCAGGCCGTCGCTCGTGAGAGTCTCGGACTCGGCCTCGAGCGCGGCGATCCGCCGGCGCTCTGCCATGAGGGCCAGGGCGTCGACCGTGCTGTCATCCACTGGCGCCCTGTCGATCCCGAATTCCACGCTCCGGATCAGGGACGTCGAGACCCGCGCCACGGTGTCCACGGGCCACGGGGCGTGCAGGATGAGGCCCGGAGCAGCGTGCTCCTGGGTCACCCGCCCGAAGCGCTCGATGAAGACGGTCTCGCCGGGCTCGACCGCCGTCAGGCCCGAGGACAGATAGAGCGCGGCGGCTGCCAGGGCGCCCGCGAGGCGGGCTGTCATGGAGGAGAGATCCAGGCCGATCGGCCGTCCGGCGCGCTGAATCCAGGTACCAAAGCGGGCAGCGACGCGAGTCTTCACCGCGGAGCGCAGCAGGAGCGCGGCGAGGATGACCCCTGAGACGGTGGAGACCACGCCGTGCTCCATGGCGCCGGGTGAGACGTCCATGTCCCGCGGGTCAAAGCCGAGCGCGGGATAGAGCGCGTTGACGACCGTCCCGAGGACTAGCGAGACCACGGCGATGCTCCCGAGGTACGACGCGAGTGCACGGATGCCGAGCAGGTCGCGCACGACGAGGATTGTGGCGACGTTGGTGGCCGGGCCAGCGAGCAGGAAGACCAGAGCGGCTCCCGGCTCTAACCCCTTGGCCATCATCGCCGCGGCGATCGGCGTCGAGGCGGTCGCGCAGACGTAGAGCGGGACCCCTGCGATGAGCATGGCCAGCATGGCGGTCCAGCCCGAGAACAGCGTCCCCTCGAAGAACCCCTCGGGGACAGCCACGACGATTGTGGCCGAGATGGCGAAGCCGACGATGAACCAGGGCGTGAGGTCATCGAGGAGCGTGCCGAAGGCATAGCGCATGGCACGCGCGAAGACGGTCCCACCCTCGGTTTCATCGTGGGAGTGGTCGTGATCCCCGTGGCCGTGATCCCCGTGGCCATGATCCCCATGGCCATGATCCTCGTGGTCTGGGTCAGGGGCGGCCGCCTCGTCGTCCCCGCCGTGGCTGCAGCACGAGGCTGCTGCCGGCGCATCCGCCGCGACCCCAGGCTCGTCCTGTCCCGGGCCCTCGCCTCCGAAGATATTGACGGTGACCCCCGATGCGAAGGCCGTGATGAACGCCGCCAGCGGCCGGATGACGGTCATCAGCGGGTCCATCAGGGCCCAGGTGGCGCCGATGGAGTCCACGCCGGTCTCCGGCGTTGAGATCAAGAATGACGTCGTCGCCCCGCGGCTCGCTCCGGACCTGCGGAGCTGGGTCGCCGTGGGGATCACGGAGCACGAACAGAGCGGGATGGGAACGCCGATGAGCGCAGCGGTAGCCACCGAGCGCGTGTCGTCACCGCCGAGGCGGCGTGCGACCCATCGCGTGGGGACGAAGACCGCAAGGAAGCCCGCGATCGCGAAGCCGACGAGGAGGTACGGGCCAGACTCGGCCAGGACCATCCAGATCGCCTCGAACCACTCTGTGAGCATCTGCGTCATGGGTGCACCGCGGTACGGCGGTCAGATGCCCCCGTGAGCGTGAACCGCCCACATCAGGGTCACTCCGGCGATCAGCAGGCCGAGCTTCATCGGGCCGTCCTGCCGGCGGTGGAAGACCTCGGGGAGCAGCTCGCAAAGGCAGACGTAGAGGAAGGTCCCGGCGGCCAGGGAGGTGAGGATCGAGATACCCCCTCCAAGCAGCCCGGTGAGGGCGTCTCCGATCAGCAGCCCGAGGGGCGTGACAAGCGAGAAGGCCACCAGGAGCGCGATGAGTCGTCCCCGACTGATCTCGGTCATGGAGAAGACCGATGCGAGCGAGAAGGACTCGAACCCCTTGTGGGCGAGGATCGCGAGGAGCATGACGCCAGCGAGTTGTTCCTCGCCTTGGACAGCGGCAAGGGCGACGCCTGCGGTGAGCGAGTGCACGCTGAGCCCAACCAGGGCGGCCCACCCCACGGCGGCGTGGCGCTGGGCGTCGTCGTGGCCGTGGCCGTGGCCGTGGCCGTGGGTGGAGCCGGGGATCATCAGGGCCTCAACGAGGAAGACCCCGAGCACGCCGACGAGGACCCAGAGCCAGGGACCGACAGGTCCGTGCACATGCCCGGCATGGGCCTCGTGATCATGGTCGTGATCTCCAGCGCTCTCCCCAGCCTCTTCCGCGTACCCAGGGGAGCCTGGCCCGTGGTCGGGGACTCCGTCGCCGTCGTGGTCGTGGGTGAGATCCACGACCTGTTCGTGGACGTGCCCGTGGTCCGCATTCGCTTCCTGCCCAATCACAGGTAAGAGGTGCAGGAAGACCGCGCCGAGGAAGATCCCGGTGGAGAAGGCGAGCGCCGCGTGATGACCCCGGTCCTTCCACTTGAGGAAGAGGGGAGCGAGGCCGCCCACGAGGCCAACGGCGAAGATGGCGAGTGCCTGGAGCATGGAGGGATCAGGTGCCGCGACGAAGGACGACCGTCTTGATGGTCGAGATCAAGATCGAGAGGTCGAACAGGACGCTGTAGTTCTTGATGTAGAACAGATCGTATTGGAGCTTGTGGAGCGCGTCTTCTTCCGTGTTTCCATACGGGTAGTTCGTCTGGGCCCAACCCGTGACCCCAGGCTTCACGATGTGGCGCAACCGGAAGTACGGGATCCGCGCGGCCAGTTGATCGACGAAGTGCTGCCGCTCCGGGCGGGGGCCGACCAGAGACATCGAGCCGGATAGGACGTTGAAGAGCTGGGGGAGCTCGTCGAGGCGCGTCTTGCGCATGAAGCCCCCGAAGCGCGTGATGCGGGGGTCGTCCTCGGAGGCCCACACCGGCCCGCTCAGCTTCTCTGCGTCGGCGCGCATGGAGCGGAACTTCATGAGGACGAACGGGCGTCCGTCCTGGCCCACGCGCTCCTGGGTGAAGAGGATTGGCCCGGGAGAGGTCAGGCGCACGACGATGGCGACGATGGCCATCACCCACCAGAGCAGCAGCAGCATCACGGCCGCGACGACGACATCGTTGATGCGCTTGAGGAGCGCAGCGAAGGGGTGACGGCGGAAGCCCTCGTTGAAGATCAGGTAGGAGGGGCGCATGGCCGCGACGGCGATCCGCCCCGTGACCTGTTCATAGACCTCCTCTCGCTCGCGGACCTCGACGCCTGCGAGGCGTGCACGGAGCAGGTCCTCGATCGGCAGGGTCAGGCGGCGGTCCTCGAGGGCGACCACGATCATCTCGATGCGGAGCTTCTTGAGGAGCTCCGGGAGGGTCTCCTCGCCGGGCGCGCGCGCGCTGGCGGCGTCCGAGAGGCTCTGCTCGTGGCTGAGGATGTCGACCCCGTGAAACACGAGGGACCTCGAAGCCTCGGAGGCTTTGTCCTCGGAGGCCATGATGGGGGACTCCAGCTGGTCTGCTCGGCGCCTCCGGGAGGGGGACTCCGGTTCGGGGACCAGGCCCACCACTCTGAAGCCGGCCTCGGGGTGGGCGAGGACCTGGTTTGCGAGGGCGTGCGCAGGACCCTTCGAGCCAAGGATCAGCATCCTGACGTCGAGGTCGGCGCGACGGACGAAGGCGTGGTAGGCGAAGCGCTCGAGGTAGAGCAGCCCGAAGCCCGCAGCGCTCGTGGCGATCAGCACCTGGATCTTCTGCGAAAGGGCCAGGCCGGGGAAGGTGTAGACCACGTCGGCGCCGAGCAGGTGGCTGACGATCACCAGCGCCGTGGACAGCGCGATACCGATGCCCGCGGACTCCACAAACCTGGAGGCGCGCTCATAGCGCGAGGCCGAGATCTGGAACTCGTAGAGTCGGTTGATCCCGATGGAGAGCAGGTAGGTGAGCGTGACGAGCCCGGCAGAGAAGGCCGCGCGATAGGCGGCGTCCTTGGGGAGGAGGCTCTCTCGGGTCAGCGCCTGCGCCACCGCTCGGTCCCTCGGCCCGCTGCTGGCCGGATCGGTCAGCAGGTCCCACAGGTGCTGAGTCATTCCCGCCGTCATGACGGCGTAGAGCAGCAGCGCCTCCACGGTGACGAGGAGGAACGTGCGGACGGGGAAGTAGTGCTGTAGTACGCGCAGCATCGGGGGAAGGCGAGTGACCTATGCCTCCTTCATCGGCCTCGCGGACCGCGAGCGATGAGCCGAAGGGGGCTCCGTTGGTGGGAGAAGATTATTCTCAACCGACCTCCAGCGCAGTCACCCGTGCAGGAAAGCCGGTGAGGGGCGGGGCTATCCACCCAGGCGGGCGTGACGGTTGGCTCACTCGCCAGCCTCTTCCGCCGGCGCCCCTGCCGCACGCGTCCCTGCCGCACGCGCCCCTGCCGCAGGCGCCCTTGCCGAAGGCGGAGGGAGCCGCGGGGTGAAGCGGAGGAGCTCGGGGGTGGCCGCGGAGGGCACGCGGTGCACCGCAGCCAGAGGTGACCGATCCGCAGGGCGGCGCAGCCTCCCCCGCCGACGGGTCATTCCTGGCCGGGCTTCAGCCCTAGCGCCCCCCTTCGTCCAGCCCGTTCAGGATGTCCCTCAGCTCCTTCAGGGTCTCGGGGCTCAGGGTGCCACCCTCCTCGGTGGGCGCCATCAGCTCGCGCGCTCGCTGCAGCTCGGTGGACCGGGGCTTGGCCGGCGCACCGGCGATCCGCTCTCCTACGGCGTCACGGTCCTCGAAGGTGGCCTCGTACTCCGGGATCTGGTCCGGGCTCTGGTCCCGCTTCGCGAGGACATCCTCGATGGCCGCCTGGAGCTGGAGGTCCTCGGCGAAGTCACCCATGGGGAGGGCGCTGCCACGGAGGTCCTGGAAGCGGCGACGGACGTCAATCCGCAGCAGGAAGCGAACGTCCTCGTCCGAGAGTGACGTGTCCAGGGAGCCGTAGAGGTCGTCGAACCCAGGGTAGAGCTCAGGGTTGTCAAAGTCGCAGAACGCGAGCTCGCCCATGGTCTCCGGGTCCTCGTCGAATCGCTCCTGAACCCACTCGCGCAGTGCGCGCGTGTCCTGAACACGGCGCATCTCGAGCAGGCGCCAGGACTCCCGGCGACGGGGCTCGACCTCCAGGTCCGGGGACACGCCGCCGGCGGACAGGATGTTCCCCTCCTCGTCGAGCTCCCTGTGGATCGAGCGGCCCAGGGGCAGCAGGTAGCGTTCGATGGTCAGCTTGATCCGGGGCGCGTAGTCGAACTCCCCGTCCTCGTCGAAGTCCCGTGTGATCGGCTCCCAGTTGTCGCGTCGACCGTTGCGGTTCTCATCGCCGTACTCGTCATCGCGCTCGGGCGCGAGCGGGATCAAGGATTGAACCGAGCCCTTCCCGAAGGAGCGCTGGCCCACGAGCGTCGCCCGCCCGAGGTCCTGGAGGGCGCCGGAGACGATCTCCGAGGCCGAGGCGGAGAAGCGGTTGATCAGGACCGCCACCGGGATGTCCTCGGGGATGATCGCGGGCATCCTGGTCTGGAACACCTTGGCGTCCCGGAAGCGGCTCTCGGTCTTCACCACCGTTTGCTTCTCCGGGAGGAAGAGGTCTGCGACCTCGCGAGCCTGGGTCAGGAGCCCTCCGGTGTTGTTCCGAAGGTCAAGGATGACGCCGTTGAGCTCCTCCTTGCCGGATTCGCGGGTCAGCTTGCGGATCGCCTCGTAGACGTCCTTGGCCGCGTTACGGCTGAAGGTCTGAAGCTCGACGAGCCCGATGTCGCCGGGGAGCAGCTGGCTGTGAACGGAGGGGATGCTGATCTGAGCGCGCTCCACCGTGACCTTCATCGCCTCGGTGGGGCGATCGATCAGCCCCGCGTCCATGCCACGACGCCAGATGAAGAGCTCTGCGTCGGTCCCGGGCTTGCCCTTGAGCCGCTTGATGACCTCCTCCGTGGGCTCGCCCACGGTGGGCCAATCGCCGATGCGGACGATCTTGTCGTCGGTCCCGAGCCCCGCGCGGTACGCGGGTCCCGAGTAGATGGGCCGGGTGATGGTGAACAGCCCGTCGTCCGGATCGTTCTGAACGTACGCGCCGATGCCGCCGTACTCCGCCTCGAGGTCCTGCTCGAACTTCTCGTAGGACTCCGAAGAGAAGTAGGACGAGTGTCGGTCCAAGCGCTTGAGCATGCCCTGCATGGCGGCCTCGAGTAAGGCCTCACGATCCACCTTGTCGCCCTCGAGGTGGAGCTCCTGGATCAGGGCGATCAGCCGCTCGATCCGAGCGAGGTCGTTGGGCAGATTCCCGCCGAGGCGGCGGTTGCCCTCGTCCCGGCGCATGCGGCGGAGGCGGGACTCGTAGAAGCGGTCCTGGCGCAGCTGCTCAAGATAGGCACGGGAGAGCCGCCCTGACTCGCCGGGGAGCTGCGACAGCCTCGCGAGCTCGTCCTCGACGCCGTCGACCTCCTCGACCGCGCCGATCTCGGCGAACCCGAGGGCGCCCGCTGCGCGGAGGTTGGGGTCGGAGCTCTCCAGGAAGGAGCCGAGGACTCTCCGGGCGGAGGCGATCTGTGAGCCGCGTCCCAGCCGGGTCGCGGCGATCGCGCACGCCACGCGGAGCTCGATCGAGCCCTTGCCGCCGGCGCGTTGAAGGACCTTCTCTGCGGCTTCGACCTTGGCATCGCGGTCGGAGATCTCGGGCGCGATGGCCCCCAGGAGATCAGCCGCGGCCCGGGCGAGGTCCTGATCTTGGGCGTCGAGGGCCCCCGTGGCGGCGTTGGCGAGGAGACCGTGGTCCACGTCATCCCCGTCGAGGCGCAGGGTGACCATGAACAGCAGGCGCCGCGGGTCCTCCTCGCCGGCACGCAGGCGCGCGTCCAGCTTTGCGTCCATCGCGGCGCCAAGTTCCTCGTCCAGAAGGCCCCCGACCCTGGCGGCCTCGCGCCAGATGGCGCTCGCGTCCATGCTGCGGATGGCCTCCAGCCGATCGTCCAGGATCAGGTCCACCTCGTCCTGACGGGCCGTCGGACCCGCGGCGAGCGCGGAGGCCGTCATCGGCTGGGAGGCGGGCCCCAGGAGGGCAGGGAGGCAGAGGAGGGCGCTGAGGAGCATGCGGAGATGGAGTTGAGGGAGGCCCCGTGCGAAAAAAACCAGGCGGCCAGTGAGAACGCTCGTTCCAGTATCGTCGTTCGGGATGTGCCAGCGCGAGCGATAGACGCCCGCGCGGCCCCGACTCTACGATTCCCAGGCCGTGCAATTGGCGCGGGGGACGCCTCGAGACGTAAATCAAACCACCGAGAACGGTCATGGACGAGCAAGACAGCAGGGCAGACGGCGCCGCCGCGGGGGCGGGCCCGGGCAGCTTGTCGCATATCGCGGCGGGGCCCGATGGCGCGCGGGCGAGGATGGTCGATGTCTCGGGTAAGGCTGCGACGGAGCGCCGCGCTCTCGCACGAGCCTCCGTGGAGTTTCCCCCCGGGCTGCTCGAGGTTGTCATGGCGGGTGGAGGGCCCAAGGGCCCGATCGAGGAGGTGGCACGGGTGGCAGGGGTCATGGCAGCGAAGCGCACGGGGGACCTGATCCCCATGTGTCATCCCCTGGGGCTGGACGTCGTCGACATCCAGTTCGCAGCGGTCGGGCCCGACAGCCTCGCCGTCACTTGTGAGGCCCGCTGTACCGGGCCCACAGGGGTTGAAATGGAGGCCATGGTGGGAGCCTCCATCGCCGCTCTGACCGTCTACGACATGACCAAGGGGGCCTCCAAGGCCATCTCCGTGGGGGCGGTCGAGCTCCTCGAGAAGTCCGGGGGGAAGAGCGGGCGCTGGGTCCGCGAGGGGGGGTGAGGTGCCCCGCGGAGGGGCGGCTCAGTGGCCGTCCTGCTCCGCCGGGTGGCCCTCTGGGGGGGGGGGCGAGCTGCGATTGCTCGTGGCCAGGGGGCAGATCCGCGCTGCGGGGGGCGCTATGGTGGGGTGGGACAGCCGCGATCGCGGCGGTCGACGTCGGTCGCCCTGTCTTCGCAAGCACCTACCCGCCGCCAGTCAACAACCCGAGGGCCCTCGAAGCGGCCCCCGAGATCACATGGATCTGAAACTCATCCGCAACCTCGTCCGCATCATGGAGCGAGGCGAGGTCGACGAACTCGAGATCGAGGACGACAAGGCCGGCCTCCGAGTGCACCTCCGCCGCGGCCCCTCTGGGAGCTACGCCCAGCCTTCGGTCATGATGATGCCCGGGGCGACGGCGCCTGGCCCGGCTCCGTCCGGGAGCGGCGAAGGGACGTCCACCGAGGCGCCAGCGCGCGCCGCAGGGATGGAGGAGGTGACGTCGCCGATGATCGGGACGTTCTACGCCTCGCCGTCCCCCGACACCGACCCGTTCACCGCTGTGGGGGACCGCATCGGAGATGAGAGCGTCGTCTGCATCATCGAGGCCATGAAGGTGATGAACGAGATCAAGGCCGAGTGCTCCGGTGAGATCGTCGAGATCCTCGTCGAGAACGGCGAGCCTGTGGAATACGGACAGCCCCTCTTCCTCGTCAAGACGCGCTGATGTTCCGGAGAATCCTCGTCGCGAACCGCGGTGAGATCGCGCAGCGCATCATCCGTGCGTGCCGCGAGCTCAGCATCGAAACGGTCGCGGTTTACAGCCAAGCGGACGCTGACTCACTCCATCTTCGGATGGCGGATGAGACCATCTGCATTGGCCCGGCCGCCAGCGGCGCGAGCTACCTGAATATCCCTTCCATTATCTCCGCGGCGGAGATCGCGGATGTGGAAGCGATCCACCCTGGCTATGGCTTCTTGGCCGAGAACGCGCACTTCGCCGAGGTGTGTCGGTCCTGCAAGATTGAGTTCATCGGGCCGGACTCAAAGACGATCGAGGACCTCGGCAACAAGGCCCGAGCCCGTGAGATGGCGATGGCGGCGAAGGTCCCGGTCGTCCCCGGCTCGGACGGGCCCGTGCGCGATGAGGCCACGGCGGCCAAGGTCGCCCAGGAGATCGGCTACCCGGTCATGATCAAGGCGTCGTCGGGCGGCGGCGGGCGCGGGATGCGCGTCGCGAGCAACGAGCCGAGCCTCCTACACGGGATGCGCGCTGCCCAGGCCGAGGCCAAGGCGGCCTTCGGCGATGACACCGTCTACCTCGAGAAGTTCGTGGAGAAGGGGCGGCACGTGGAGATCCAGATCCTCGGCGACCGCCAGGGCAACGTGATCCACCTGGGGGAGCGGGACTGCTCCGTGCAGCGCCGCCACCAGAAGCTGATCGAGGAGTCACCCTCACCGATCCTCTCGCCGAAGCAGCGTAAGGAGATGTGCGCGGCAGCCGTACGGCTGGCCAAGTCCTCGGGCTACCACAACGCAGGGACGGTCGAGTTCCTCGTCGACGGGGACGGGAACTTCTACTTCATCGAGGTCAACGCGCGGATCCAGGTGGAGCACACGGTGACCGAGCTCGTGACCGGCGTCGATCTCATTCAGGAACAGCTTCGCGTGGCGTCAGGGGAGACCCTCCGCTACCGCCAGAAGGACATCCAGGTGCGTGGCCACGCCATCGAGTGCCGCATCAACGCCGAGGATCCCGCAATGGACTTCCAGCCCCAGCCGGGGCTGATCACCAGTTTTGTGCCTCCGGGTGGGCCGGCGGTCAGGATCGACAGTCATTGCTACAGCGGATACCGGATTCCGCCGAACTACGACTCCATGATCGGCAAGCTCATCGTCCACCGCCCCACGCGCGAGGAAGCGATCCGCACCATGATGCGTGCGCTCGATGAATTTGTGATCGAAGGCCCCAAGACGACGATCCCGCTCCAGCGCGAGGTGCTGGAGCAGGGGGAGTTCCAGAAGGCCGAGCATGACACGAAGTTCCTTGAGCGCTTCCTGAGCGCCGCGGCGCCCCGGCCCTCCGGCCCGGCCTCCGGGGTCGCCGAGAACCGGACCTGACTCCGGGAAAGCAATTCCACCCCCACTGATGATCCCCTCCCCGCTTCGTCTCCCCCTGCTCTCCGCGGTCCTCGCGGCGGGTCTGAGCGGGTGCTTTCTCGACACCCAGAAGTACCCGGGGATGTTGACCCCGCAGAGCAATCCACTGCCTGAGGGGGCCAAGTCGTCCTTCCGGCGCGGCTCCGAAGAGGCCTTCGTGATTCGCCACTCGGACCCGGTGCGGGTGCGGCTCGCAGAGACGAATTCAGTCTACGACCTCTCTTTCTACGAGAAGCGGACGCTGATCCCTGCGGGCTCGTGGGTCTTCGCTGGTCCCGAGGGCTACGCCGAGGTTCTGCTTCCCGGCGACACCCAGGTGGCGCTTCACGGACGGGGCACCGGCGTCGTTGGTTCAGAGAGCCGGCGGGAGCCGGTCTTCACCCTGCTGGACGTGACCGATGCCTCGGTGAGCTTCGGGGAGTCCGGCCAAGTGGAGCTCCCCGGGGGAGCGATCCTTGAGGGCTCGTCCGGACCGTTCTGGGTCGAGAGCATTCATAACCGCCTCATCCGGGTGCGGAATCGCTCCAACCAGGTCGGTCGCGTGGACTACCGCGACGAGGTCATTCGCCTCGAGCCGAGCGAGACCGTCGAGCTTGCGCTCCTCAGCGACTTCTCGAACCCCTTTGAGCTGGACCCCTCGACCCGCGCCGTGGAGTCGCCCGTGGGGCGGATCGCGCTGCGCGGCCAGGTCGAGGTGCTCTCTTCGGGCTCGGGGACCGTCCTGCGTGCTACGGGCACCAGCGAAGTCGAGAGTCTCGGCCTTCGACTGGAGCTCGAGCCGGGTGACGAGGTCCGCCTCGAGTCCCTCGGACCCGCCGGCAGCGACCGGTAGCGAAGAGCGTGGAACTCCAACCTCACTCGCGCCGCCAGCCAACGCCTCGGCCGTCCTCCATCGGGCGCTTCACCGCCCACACCCAGCACATGAAACGAATCCTCATCACCGGCGGCGCCGGCTTTCTCGGCAGCCATCTCTGCGAGCGTTTTCTCGCGGAGGGCTACTCCGTGATCTGCATGGACAACCTGATCACAGGCTCGCTCGACAACATCGAGCACCTGTTCGGGAAGGACGAGTTCCTGTTCATGCGCCAGGACGTGACGGAGTTCCTCCATGTTCCGGGGCGGCTCGACGCCGTCCTGCACTTCGCTTCGCCCGCGAGCCCCATCGACTACCTCGAGCTTCCCATCCAGACGCTGAAGGTCGGCTCGCTGGGGACCCACAAGGCCCTCGGGCTCGCTCGTGAGAAGGGGGCCCGCTTCCTCCTCGCTTCCACCTCGGAGTGTTACGGCGACCCGGAGGAACATCCCCAGAAGGAGTCCTACTGGGGGAACGTGAACCCGGTCGGTCCGCGTGGCGTTTATGACGAGGCCAAGCGCTTCGCGGAGGCCATGACCATGGCCTACCACCGCTACCACGGGGTCGAGACGCGCATCATCCGTATCTTCAACACCTACGGCCCGCGCATGCGGCTGAACGACGGGCGAGCCCTGCCGGCGTTCATGTCCCAGGCCCTCGAGGGGCGGCCGATCACGGTCTTTGGGGACGGTTCGCAGACTCGCTCGTTCTGCTATGTGGACGATCTCGTGGAGGGGATTTGGCGCCTCTTGAACTCCGATGAGCCGGAGCCCACGAACATCGGGAACCCCGCGGAGATGACGATCCTCGAGTTTGCTCAGAAGGTCGTGGAGCTCACGGGGTCGGCCTCGGAGATCTCCTTCCGCGACCTCCCCGAGGACGACCCCAAGGTCCGCCAGCCGGACATCACCAAGGCGCGGAGGGTCCTCGGCTGGGAACCGACCGTGGACCTCGACACCGGGCTCCGGCGCACGCTGAACTACTTCCGGACGAAGGTCGGGGCTCAGGCGTCGACGACCGGCGCCTAGGCGCCAGAGCCAAGACATGTGTGGAATCGTTGGCGCCTACGTGGCAAGTGGGGACGTGGTCCCGGGGCTGGTCCAGGGGCTCTCGGTCCTCGAGTATCGCGGCTACGACAGCGCCGGCATCGCGGCGGTGATCGACGGTGAGCTGCGCGTGCGCAAGCGGCGCGGTCGGCTCTCGAACCTCGAGGAAGCCCTCGAGGACGGGGGGCTGAGCGGCGGGCTCGCGGGGATCGGGCACACCCGCTGGGCGACCCACGGGGTCCCCAGTGACGTCAACTCTCACCCGCATCAGGGCGCGTCGGGGCGGGTCGCGGTGGTCCACAACGGCATCATCGAGAACTACGCGCTGCTCAAGCGCGAGCTCCTCGAGGGCGGCGAGTCCTTCCTTTCCGAGACCGACACGGAGGTCCTCGCCCGGCTCATTGACCAAACCTGGGCCGAGGAGGGCACGGATCAAGCCGCCCTGATGCGCGCCATGCGGCGGGCCCTCGGGAGGGTTTCCGGTTACTACGCCATCGCTGTACTCGCGACCACCGACGACGGGACCTGCCTCCTGGCCATGCGGCAGGGGCCGCCGCTCGTCGTGGGCACCACCGAGGACGGGGGCTTCCTCTCCTCGGACGTCCTCGGCCTCGTCCCGCATACCCGACAAGTGGTCTACCTCGAAGACGGAGACCTCGCGCAGCTGGAGCCTGGCCGCCTCACGGTCACGGATGCCGCAGGAGACGTGGTCGAGCGCCCGTCTCGGGAGGTCGAGTGGGACCCCTCGGATTCGGGTCGCGGCGGCTACCCGCATTACATGCTCAAGGAGATCCACGAGCAGCCGGACGTGATCGAGCGGACCTGCATCGACCGCATCGACCTGGCGTCGGGAGACGTTCGCTTTGAAGGAGGCGCCTTCGACGACGCGTTCTGCAATTCGATCGAGCGTATCCAGATCCTCGGCTGCGGAACGGCGCTGCACGCTGGCCAGATCGCCCGCTACTTGATCGAGGGGCTCGCGGGCCTGCCGGTGGAGTTCGACTTCGCCTCGGAGTTCCGCTATCGCTCGCCTCGGGTCGCGCCGGGCACCGTGGCGCTCGCGATCACCCAGTCGGGCGAGACGGCAGACACCCTCGGGGCCACGCGTCTCGCAAGGGAGCTCGGGGCGCGGGTGGCCTCGATCTGCAACGTGGCCGGGTCGTCCCAGGTGCGCGAATCTGAGGCGACGATCCTGACCCACGCCGGGCCAGAGATCGGAGTCGCGAGCACGAAGGCGTTCACCGCACAGCTCACGGCCGCGGTGCTCCTGGCAGTCCGTATCGCACGCAGTCGCGGGACCATGTCGGAGGACGAGGGCCGGGCGCTGCTCACCGAACTCTCGGAGCTTCGGCCCAAGGTGGAGTCGCTGCTCACGCAGGAGTCCGTGGCCCGGACCCGAGACGCGGCGAGGACCCATGCGGGTGCCCGCGGGTTCCTGTTCCTCGGGCGAGGGGTGAACTTCCCGGTGGCGCTGGAGGGCGCCCTCAAGCTCAAGGAGATCGCCTACGTCCACGCCGAGGGGTACGCCGCGGGGGAGATGAAGCACGGTCCTATTGCGCTCATCGACCCGGGGATGGCGGTCCTGGTTGTCAACGCCGAGGGGCCGGTGGCCGAGAAGACGCGTTCCAACATCGAGCAGGTGAAGGCGCGCGGCGGGGTGACGGTCAGCGTCGGCTCCGACGGGGCCAGCCACGCCATCGCGGACTCCTATGTCCCGGTGCCGCGCACCTCGGAGTGGCTCTCGCCGATTCTCAACACGATCCCGCTCCAGTTGATCTCGTACCACATCGCCGAGATCCACGGCTGCGATATCGACAAGCCGCGAAACCTCGCCAAGAGCGTGACCGTCGAGTGACCGTCGCGCCCTCCCGGCGCGGCGTCAAGCGGGCCGTACGCGGCCTCTCAGCGCTAGGGGGGCGTGCAGGCGGGGTCCCGAGGTGGGGGGGGCAGCCGGACCGTTGACCATCCCGAGGGCGCGCCCGTCCTGCACTCATTATCCGGAGGGCATCGCGCAGGAGTTTGTTTTCCAGCGGCGCCTGTGCGGCCGATAGGGGCCCGCGCTGAGCGGCGACAACCCGTGGGCCCTGCGCCTCGATCTGAGCCTCAGCAACTTCGCCACGGGCGAGTCTCCCGACGTTATCGTTCCAGCCGCCAGGGAGGCATGGACGACCTCTCCCACAGGCCGGACCCCTCCGGTGACTCCTGACCCCACGCTGTTCCTCCCGGCGACCTCCCCGATCTCGCCACGCGCAGCCCATCGATAGTCCCGTGAACGGCGTCCTCTCCACAGCCACTCCTCGATCGCAACCTGCACCGCACCTGGCGGTGCGGGCGCGGCCTCTGCATCAGGGCTCGGTCCGTCCGTCCGGGCGCATTGGCCCTTGGGCCGGGATGGGCACGACCAGCTCTGGGGGAGCAGGGGGCTCGACGGGCGCCAGGTCTGACCACCGTTCGAGGCTTGCAGGCATGTTCTCTGCCGACCGCCACAGGGAAGGGGCTTTGATCTCTGGCCGGGCGCCGTCGGGCAGCGCCCCCGTTTCAGCTGCTGGGCGCTCCGCGCAGGTCTCGCAAGTCACCGCCGAGGGTATGGTGCGCCCACACGTCTGAGGCCTTCAGCACGCGGCTACACATCATTTGATCATGGAAGACAACGGCAACAACGACGGCCTGTCCCCCGGCGCAGCTGACCGGCCTCGCCGGGTGCTCGTCACGGGTGGAGCCGGGATGCTCGGGAGCCAGGTGCTCCTCGCTGTCCCGGACGACATCGAGGCGCTGGGAACGGACATGCGTGAGGCGCCGGGCGTCGACGTACCGGGGGTGGACCTGACGGATGCCGCGCAGGTGGAAGCGCTCTTCGTCGAGCTCGCTCCGATCGACGGTGTGATTCATACGGCCGCCTACACAGCGGTGGACCGTGCCGAAGAGGAATCCGAACTCGCTCATTCGATCAACGGGGACGCCTGCGGCGTGCTGGCCCGTGCTGCTGCGCGGGCCGGGATCCCGATGGTCCTGGTGAGCACGGACTTCGTCTTCGACGGACAGGCGGAGACGCCCTACCCGGAGGAGGCGCCCACGAGCCCGCAGTCGGTGTACGGAGCCACCAAGCTGGCTGGTGAGGCCCAGGCGTTGGCGGCTCACCCTGCAGGGGCCAAGGTGGTGCGAACCCAGTGGCTCTATGGTCCTCGGGGGAGTCACTTCCCGCACACCATGCAGCGCCTCGCGAAGGAGCGCGACCGCCTCAAGGTGGTCAGCGACCAGATCGGATCGCCGACGTCGACGCTCGAGCTCGCCCCCGCGCTATGGGACGTGCTGATCTCGGGGGAGCCCGGAATCTGGCACGCAGCGTGCTCCGGTGAGTGCTCCTGGTTCGACCTCGCCGTTGCCACCATCGAGGCCAGTGAGATCGAGGGGGTCGAGGTGGAGCCCTGCTCGACTGAGGAGTTCCCCCGGCCCGCCGCCCGACCCGCCTACAGTGCCCTCGACTGCTCCAAGCTGGAGGGGCTCCGGGGCAAGCCCATGGCGCCCTGGAAGGACGCCCTGCTCACCTATCTCGGAAGTGAATCCTCATGACTCGTACTGTCCTCGTCACCGGCGGCGCCGGCTTCATCGGCAGCAACTTCGTCCAGATGCTTCGGGAGGACCGCCCCGACTGGAGGGTGATCAACCTCGACGCGTTGACCTACGCGGGCAACCTCGAGAACCTCACCGCGGTCCAGGATGACCCGGAGTACACCTTCGTCCACGGTGACATCACGGTGGCGGAGGATGTGGCGAAGGCCTTCGACGCGGGGGGCGAGAGCGGCGTCAGCGACGTGATCCACTTCGCG
This sequence comes from uncultured bacterium, assembly GCA_938083085.1. GTDB lineage: Bacteria > Planctomycetota > UBA1135 > UBA1135 > Saltatorellus. Next base: position 132,203 of record CALLKX010000014.1, on the reverse strand, counting down.
GCGGAGAGCCATGTGGATCGATCCATCGCGAGCGGGCTTCCCTTTGTGAAGTCGAACGTGATGGGGACGCAGATCCTGCTGGACGCCGCTCGTGAGCGGAGCGTCGAGCGGTTCGTCCATGTGTCCACGGACGAGGTCTACGGCTCGCTGGGTAAGACGGGCTTCTTCACTGAGGAGACACCGCTCGCGCCGAACTCGCCCTATTCCGCCAGCAAGGCGGGCAGTGACATGCTCGTGCGGGCGGCGTTCGAGACCCACGGCTTCCCGGCGCTGATCACGCGCTGCTCCAACAACTATGGCCCGTACCAGTTCCCGGAGAAGCTCATCCCGCTGATGATCGCGAACGCCAGGGAGGACAAGGCGCTTCCGGTGTATGGCGACGGAATGCAGATTCGTGACTGGCTCTACGTCCGCGATCACTGCGAGGCGATCCTGGCGGTCCTCGAGAGGGGCGAGGCGGGAGACGTCTACAACATCGGCGGGCACAACGAGTACCCCAACATCGACATCGTCCGGGCGATCCTCGGGCATCTCGACAAGCCTGAGTCACTCATCGAGTACGTGACCGACCGCCTCGGCCACGATCGTCGCTACGCCATCGACGCCCGCAAGATCGAGGAGACTCTCGGCTGGACCCCTCGTTACACCTTCGAAGAGGCGCTCCCCATGACCCTCCAGTGGTACCTGGATAACGACGTCTGGCTTCAGAGCGTCCGGTCCGGGAGCTACCGCGATTACTACGCAGGGCAGTACGGCGGCTGATTCGCCCCTGGGGTCCGGCCAGTTCCCCGGCGCGCCGCTTCCCCTGAGTATCACGGTGGGGCCACCAGCCCGGCGGCTAGACTGCCCCGGGTCTCTGATCAGGAGCCGACGAGGCGGTCCCGTTTCGGATCAACCTGGCCCCCTCAGTCGGTCGATGGACCAAACAGAACCCCGGCTCCCCCGATTTCAGGCCAACCTCAACGGCCTGGCTGTCCGATGCAATTCTTCACCCTCAGTCCCCGCCACGCTGCATCACCGCTGACCATTCTGATCGCGATCGTCGCGGTCGGCTTGGCGGCTTGCAACTCGGCGCCCAGCAAGCGGACCCTCCAGTACATGAACGAGGAGGGGTTCGGGCGCAGGTACAGCGGCAACGCGCTGGAGGAGAACTACCTGACGATCGGTGATCAGATCCAGATCGCTGACATCGCTCACCCCGAGCTCAGCTTGGGGACGACGGTCGACATTGACGGGACGATCCTGCTGCCCGAGGTCGGTCGCGTCCACGTCGCCGGCTACACGCGGTCGGACCTTGAGGCGGTCCTGGCAGAGCGCTACTCGCCGTACTACGAGACACCGACCGAGATCGTCGTCGACATCACGACCTCTAGCAAGGTCTTCTGGGTCCTCGGGGAGGTCCGCAACGGCGGCGAGTTCGAGTTCCTCGGCAATGAGACCGTCATCGACGCCTTGGTCGACGCCCAGCCGAATCGCGACTCGGCGAACCTCGGCCGGGTCATGTTGATCCGCGCCGACCCGCAAGACCCGCTTCGTCTACCTGTGAACTACTGGGACATCACGCGGGGCGACTCCACGACCAACTACACGCTCGAGGAGAACGACATTATCTGGGTCCCGCCCACGGTCCTCGCTGAGCTCGGATACTTCATCCGGCAGCTGCTCTACCCCTTCACCACGGTCGTGCAGGCCGTCAGCTCGGCGTTCTTCGGATCCCGGCGGGGCGGTACGGGCGGCGGACGCAACGACCTCAGCGGTGACATCTTCAACTCTTGGGGCTTCGGGGCCTTCTGAACGATGGCGATTGAAGTCGAGGCTGCAGGGCAGGTCGATGAGTTCTTCCGGGTGCTCAAGCGCCGGGTCTGGTGGATCCTGGTCCCGCTCTGCGTGATCGGTTCCCTCGGCGCGTTCTATGCCGTGGTCGTGCCCAAGAAGTACGTGTCGAGATGCGAGATCATGGTCCGCAACCTGAGCGAGCAATCGGGTGAGTTCGGACAGAACGCGGCGGTCGAGGGGCAAGTTGCCAGCTTCAATATTCGCTCTCACGCGCGGATCGGCGTGGTGGTGAACACTCTCCAGTGGCCCGAGTACCTGAAGCTGAACGACCCTGAGAAATTTGAATTCCGCAGGGACAAGATCCTCAACAACCTGACGGTGGAACTCCCGCCGATGCCGCGGAACTCAGGGCAGCAGTCGGTGAAGATGTCCTTCAAGAGCACGGACCCCGAGCGTGCCACCAGCTTCCTCGTGGAGCTCAAGGATAGCTGGACCCGTGATACGCTTAGCCGCCACCAAAACGAGCAAGAGGTGAAGCTCAACGAGACGGAAGATCGTCTGGAGACGTTGAACAACGAGCTCGGCGAACTGCGGGAGAAGATCACGAATATCCGGACGCTGAATTCGATTCCGCCGTCGATGACGACCCTGCAGGGCCAGGTCGAGCGGCGCCCGAGGGCGTACGAGGAGCGTGACGAGACCGAGTCGAGGATCCGGCAGCTCGCGGAGGCGATCCGGAGCGCAGAGGACCAGTTCGAGCTGAAGTCTGCACAGCGCGATATCTTGCCACCGGATGACGCTGTGGCCTATGGGGGCAACGACCCGCTGACCATTGAGCTGAACGGCCTCGACGATCAGATCAGCCGGGCAGAGCTGGAGGTCGAGGACAAGGGTTGGGCGCCTGGACACAGCGAGCGGCGCAACGCGGAACGGCTGATCAAGGCCCTCAAGCAGAAGCGAGATCGGGTGCGCATGGAGCTCGACGACAACCGGTCAAATGTGCAGGCCGTGCGGCCCAACTCGAAGCGGGTAGAGCTCACCGAGGAGCTCCGGATTCTCGAGGTGCAGATCACGCTCAACTCTCGACGCAAGCAGGAGCTCGAGGTTCGGTTCTCCCAGTTGACCACGGAGACGGAGAGCCTGGACATCGCGTTCAAGGAGCTGGGCGAGCTGACGGATAACCTGGTGGTGGCACAGACCACGAAGCTGGCCCTGTCGTCACGGGTCGAGACGCTTCGGGTCGAGGTGCGGACGATGAAGAGCGAGCAGGGCAACCCCTTCGTTGAGCTGTTGGCTCCCACGCAGCCGACACGGCCGACCTCGCCGAACCCCTGGGCGATCGGGATTGGTTCGATCCTGTTCGGGCTCGGGCTCGGATTCGGGCTCGCCATCCTGCTCGAGTACAGCAAGAACTGCTTCCGCTCTCCTCGGGAGCTGTCGCGCGTCATGCCGCATCCTGTCCTGGGCACGGTCAACCTCATCCGGACCCGGCGAGAGCGAGCTCGCGCGTTCCTGACGCGGGCCGCGCTGGGCGGCGGATCGCTGGCCTTCGTGGGGATGGTGACGTTCATCACCTGGGCCTGGTCATCGGATCAGCAGGCCTTGAACGGAGAGGTGGTCAAAGCGATCGACGCCTTCCGGCGGTTCCTGATGTGATGATGTTGGGCTTGCAGCGTATCTCCGTGTGGAGGCTGGTCTAGAGCGCCATGCGCGATCTCATCGTCGCTCTCTTCGGGCTGGGTGCGATCCCGGTGGCATTTGCTCGCCCCATGGCGGGACTGCTAGCCTTTTCGCTCTTCGCCTACATGCGCCTTCAGGACCTCGCCTGGGGCTTTGCGAGTAATCAGCGCTGGTCCCTGTTCCTCGCGGTGGCGATGGTCGCGGGGTGGTTCTTTCAGCGGAACCGGGCGCAGCCGATCTGGAATCTCCGGACCGGTCTGATGGCCTTCATGCTGGTCTGGACCTCGATCTCGCTCCTACTGGCGACCGGCCTCGACACGCTCTCGAACTCCTTCTTCATCAACTTCGCGAAGGTGATCTTCGTCGCCGTGTTCACCACAGCGCTGGTCCAGCGACGTGAGCACCTGCGGGTCTTCATGTGGGTCGTCGCGATGTCCTTCGCCTTCTACGGCGTCAAGAGCGGCGCTCAGGCCCTCTTGAGCGGCGGCTCCCCCATCCTCCAAGGGCCTGGCGGGATGATGAAGGACAACAACGACTTCGCCCTCGCTCTGGCGATGGCGGTCCCCCTCATCGTCGGACTGGCCACCTCAGAGGTGAACGGCTACTACCGGCGATGGCTCAAGATCTTCGTGCCTCTCACCTACCTTGCCGTCTTCGCGACGCGCTCAAGGGGAGGGTTCCTCGCCATTACGCTCGGCACGCTCGTGCTCGTTTGGCGGTCCAAGAACCGCTTTGCTGGCCTCGCGACCCTTGGCACCTTCATGCTCCTGGGGACCCTCGTTCTCCCATCCGACATGTTCGAGCGGCTCAATACGCTCAAGAATGTGGAGGCTGACGGCTCGGCGAGCGGTCGGCTCAAGGCGTGGGGGGTCGCGGGCGAGGTGATCAAGGACTACCCGTTGTTCGGTGTTGGCACCGAGCAGTTCCAGAAGCACTACCTCGACTACGGTGAGCGTGCGGGGACCAAGTCGGGCACGCGGGTGGTGCACAACGCCTACCTCCAGATCTGGTCCGAGTCGGGGACGCCTGTCTTCCTGGCGTACGTTGCCATGCTGGCCGCCGCAGTGCTTTCGGTCCAGCGCTTGCGGCGGCGAGCAGAGCGGGTGTACGCCCGGAGCTGGATCAGCTCGTATTGCACGGCGCTCGAGGGAGCCCTGCTGACGTTCATGCTCGGGAGCGTCTTCCTGAATCGTGCGCACTTTGATCTGACCTACCACTTGATCGCCATGACGGTCGTCCTCGACCGCATCGCTTCGGCTGAGCTCGACGCGCCCCGGCTAGCCGAGCAGTCCCGGCCCGAGAGCGGAGGAGCCTTTCGACGCCCTGACAGGTACGGGTTCGACCGCCGGCCCAGCGCTCGCCGCAGCTTCAGGACCTCTCGTAATGCGCCGACGCAGCTCGGCGGCGGCGCGGGGTTTGCCTCGCCGATGGAGTCGCACTAAGCGAGTAAGGCAGCATGTGCGGTTTCACAGGATTTGGCCTCCTCGCCTCGGGCGGCAGCGGCGACTTTGCGGCTGAGCATCGTCCAATGCTCGAGCGGATGAACAGCACGCTGGTTCACCGTGGCCCGGACGACGGCGGTTACTGCCTGAAGGCCCCCTTTGGGCTCGGCTTCCGGCGTCTCTCGATCATCGATGTCTCAGGGGGCCATCAGCCGATCGAGGCGCCAGACGGGGGGCTCGCCGTGGTTGGCAACGGAGAGGTGTACAACTTCCAGGCGCTGCGTGAACAGCTGCAGGCAGGGGGCGCGCAGTTCCAATCGGGATCGGACATCGAGACGATCCTCCACCTCTATCAACAGCACGTTCGGCCCGGCGGCGGCGAGGCGGGCGATCTCCTCGCGATTCCGCGCGCCCTCGTGGGCATGTTCGCGTTCGCGGTGGCCGACTGGCGAGACCCTGACTGTCCGAGGATCCTGCTTGGCAGGGACCGGCTCGGGATCAAGCCGCTCTACTGGTGTGAGACGGCCGAGGGCCTCTTCTTCGGGAGTGAGGTGAAGGCCGTCCTGGCCGCGGGAGTGACAGATCGGGAGATGCGCCGGGAGGCCCTGCTGGACTACCTCGTTCAGGGCTACGTCGGCGGTCAGAACAGCGCCTGGGTTGGCGTTCAGCGGCTCCCCGCGGGGAGCGTGCTCTCCTGGAACCCTCGAGACGGGGTGAGGATCCAGCGCTACTGGGACCTCCCCTTGGACGAGCTCCGCGAAGCCCCGCCTGAGGAGGAGGTCCGTGAGTGGCTGAACCGCGTGGTCGAGGATCGACTCGTGGCGGAGGTTCCCCTCGGCGCCTTCCTCTCTGGCGGGATCGACTCGACCGCGGTCGCCCACGCCATGAAGGAGGCGACGGGTCAGGCCCCGGTCCTCTGCACCGTCGGGTTCCAGGAGAAGTCCCACGACGAGCTTGGAGTGGCCAAGGAGACCGCCTCCGCGCTCGGCGCGGTCCACCACACCGAGATCCTGGAGCCGGACCCAAGGGCGGCGATCGACGAGCTCCCGTGGTTCTATGACGAGCCCCTCGCGGACCCCTCGACCGTGCCGACCTGGCTGGTGTCGAAGGTGGCGCGGCGGCATGTCACCGTGGCCCTCTCGGGCGACGGCGGCGACGAGATCTTCGGTGGGTATCGCCGCTATGTGCACGACGTCGCGGAGAACCGGATCCGGCGAGCAGTTGGCGCCGCCGGGCGTCGCGCGATGGGGAGCCTCGGTCGCCTCTACCCGAAGCTGGACTGGGCGCCTCGCATGTTCCGCGCCAAGACCTTCCTGACCAACACGGCGGATGACCCCGCGCGTGCCTACTGGCGCAGCGTCTCGCACATGGAGCGAGGGGCTGCGGCGGCCTTGCTCGCTCCCGATCTCCGTCGCGCCCTCGACGATCACGACCCGTTCGATGCGTTCGAGGCGCACTACTCGCGCCCGGGCATCGATTGCCCCCTGTATCGAGCGCAGTACGCGGACTTCCACACCTGGCTGCCGGACCGGATCCTCGCCAAGGTCGATCGAGCCTCCATGGCGGTCTCCCTCGAGGTCCGCGTTCCCCTCTTGGACCATCGCTTCGTGGAGCGCTTCGCCCACTCGCCGCTGTCCTCCAAGGTCCAGGGAGGTCGGGGCAAGCACGTCCTCCGTGAGTCGCTCCGTGGGCAGGTCGCCGATGGCGTCCTCGACGGCGCCAAGAGAGGCTTCGACACCCCGCTCGCGGGGTGGATTCGCGGTCCCCTGGCCGAGGCCACGCGGGATGCGGTGGAGGGCCTCCCTGAGGACTGGTTCGATCGGGGGCGGTTGAGGACCACGCTCGAGGCTCACATGTCCGGCGGGGTGAATCATGACCGGTTGCTCTGGAGCTTGCTCGTACTCGACGCCTGGAGGAAGCGTCACGGCGTGTTGAGGATCGGAGCGTGAGGCCCATGCGAATCGGCGTCATCACGAGCCTCTACCCGTGCCCAGAGCGACCCTTCGAGGGGATCTTCGCCGAGCGCAAGTGGCTCGGTCTTCGGTCGAGGGGCCACGCCGTGACGGTCGTGCACCCTGTCCCCTGGGGTCCACGTTGGGCGTCGCTCTTCCTCGGAGAGTCCCGCGCCTACCTCGCGCGGATTCCACGGCGTGAGGATCGCGGCGGTGTCCACGTGGAGCGGCCGCGCTTCGGCCACCTGCCCGGGCGCAGCGTCGGCAACGCCCGCCGCTTCGCCGAGGCGGGTCTTCGGGCACTGCTCAGGCCCGGAAGCGAACAGCCTGACGCCGTCGTCTGCGACTACGCCTGGCCCGCGGCGGCGGCAGCAGCGGCTCTTCAACGGCTTGGCGTCCCCGTGCTGATCAACGGCCGAGGAAGTGACGTGCTCCAGGTCCGCGAGGCCCCCTCGCTCGGAGAGCGGCTCGCGGCTGGGCTCCGTGCGGCGGACGGATACACAGCGGTGAGCCAGGACCTCCTCGACGCCATGGTGGCGATGGGGGGGGGCAAGGCGGTGCAGTCCTTGACGCCGAACGGGGTCGATGAGGCCCACTTCGCCCCAGGCGATCGCCGGGAGGCGCGAGCGCGCCTCGGGCTGCCCGAGGGAGGGGACCTGGTGCTCTGCGTCGGACACCTCATCGAGCGCAAGGACCCGCTGCTCGCCATGCGTGCGTTTGCTGCGGGCGCAGGGCCCGACGCCCGCCTCGCCTTCGTTGGTCGCGGCCCGCTATCGGCCGAGATCTCAAGAGCCGCCGAGGAGAGCGGGCTGTCCTCGCGGGTGAGCCTGCTCGGGGAGCGGCCGCCGGAGCAGCTCGTGGACTGGTATCGCGCGGCGAATCTCCTGCTGCTCACGAGCCGGCGGGAGGGGCGGCCCAACGTGGTGCTTGAGGCCCTGAGCACCGGCTGCCCGGTCCTCGCGACCAGAGCGGGTGGGACAGCTGAGCTGGTCTCCGATCCGCGCATGCTCGCCTCCACCCGGGAGCCGGACCTGCTCGGCGGGATGCTGCGAGACCTCTTGGAAGCGCCACCCGAACCGCTCTCGCTGAGGGCCTCAGTGGGGCACCTCTCATGGGCTGCGAGTGTCGACGCGCTCGAGAGCGTGCTGGGGGCCGTCGCGGGCGGCTGAGGCGGCGGAGGTCCCGATCGGACTTCCGATGGGGCTTGCCTTCCGCCGGGTCCGTACGATGATTCCACTATGCCCGGCGCACCTCGACATGCCCTCTCCTTCGATGTGGAGGAGTTCTTCCAGGTCGCCAACCTGAAGGCGGCCTTCCCGAAGGAGACCTGGGACAGCGTTCCCTCGCGCATCGACATCGCGATGGATCAGCTCCTCGAACTCCTGGAGCGGCGGGGGGCCAAGGCGACCATGTTCTTCCTCGGCTGGGTGGCGGTGCGTCGGCCGGACCTCGTGCGCCGCTGCCATGAAGCTGGGCATGAGATCGCGAGCCACGGGTGGGAGCATGAGTTCCTGTGGGACCTCGAGGGCGAGGATGGCTTTCGCGAGCACCTGCGCAGGACCGAGGAGGCGATCGAGGCGGCGGGGGTGCCGCGTCCGGTGGGCTTTCGAGCCTCCACGTTCACCCTGACGCGTGAGACATGGTGGGCCTTCGACGTCCTTGCCGAGCGCGGCTATCTCTACGACTCGAGCGTGCATCCGGTTCGTCACCCGACCTATGGCGTTCCTGACTTCGAGCCTGGGATCTCCACCGTCGAGACCAAGCGCGGGTCCATCGTCGAGTTCCCCGTAACCACATTCCCCTTCGTGGGGAAGAATCTCCCCATCGGCGGTGGTGGGTACTTCCGCCTCCTCCCTGGAGTAATTCATCGGGCCGCGATCGCCAAGGTGACCCGTATGGGGCGCCCTGTGGCGATCTACCTTCACCCCTGGGAGTTCGACCCGGGCCAGCCACGGATCGCGGCTCCTCCGCTCAAGAAGTTCCGTCACTACGTGGGCCTTGGCCGGAGCTTCGATCGACTGGACCGCCTCCTCCAGAGGTGGACCTTCGGCACCATGCGAGAGGTCCTCGAGGGCGCGGATGCGCTCGGCTCCTGAAGGCCTGCGATCCCTGGCGCCAGCTCGACGGCCTGCCGGGGTGTAGCTCTTGGCTCAGAGGGTGCCGGCTTCCTGCCGGAAGCGGGTGTGGAGTCCCTCCATGGCGTTCATGAAGGGCTCGCGGTAGGCCTTCTGGCCGGCATAGTCCTTCGCCAGAGTCTCCTGGACGCTCTCGATCGCCCTGACGTCTTCTGGACCATCTCGGCGGAGCAGCACCCTCAGGTAGAGCTCGCCAAGGACCACGGGGTCGACTTCCGACGCTGCGCTCTCGCGATTTTCCCAGAGGCTGCCAAGGCGCTTGATGATCTGCCGGAGCGGGGCTTGGAAGAGTCGAGACTCCGCGAGTGAGCTGAGGTAAATGGAGCGCGGGCCGCCGCCATTCTGGGCGCTATCCGCGATCTTGAGGACGCGGTTCACGTCCTTCGAGGTGTCCCCCCGTTCGATCATGATCTCGACCAGCGAGTAGCCCATGGCGCTGCTCGCGTCGATGACGAGGAGCGCCTCGTAGATCTCGGCTGCGGTCACCTTGTCATCCAGCTTCTCGGCGACCTTTGCCCGCAGGTCCCAGAGCTCCAGGTTTCCGGGCTCGTGGACGAGGTCGCGATCGACCAGCTCCCGCGCGAGGTCTACGCGGACATCGAACAGGAACTCGACCCAGGGGCGAGTGCTGCCCCGTCGCAGGGTCTCCAGGGGCTGTCGGCCCGAGAGCTTATAGATCTGGTCCAGTGATCGCTTCGCCGCCCCTGCCCAGTTCTGGCGCGGCACGTCCGACAGCTCGAGGCGTGCCAGGGCGACCATCGGGTCAAGGGGGTACTCCTCGGCGAGACTCGAGAGCATCTCCAGGGCGCGGTCCCTTCCGAGGGCGCCACGCTGCTCGGTCCCGTCGGCGTCGGCCTGCATGGCGTAGCGGATCGAGAAGAGGAGCGAGTCGACCACCACGGTCTGGAAGACCCCCGGCTCGCCCATGGCTGCTTCAAAGAGGAAAGTGGCGGCGAACGAGGGCTGATTGGCCCGGATCATCAGGATACCGAGGATGAGCCGCGCCTCAGTCTCCGAGCTGCCGGCCTCGCCCAGGACGGCCTGGAGCGTCCGAACGGCGGAGGCGTTGTCGTTCCTCCGTGCGAGTTCGCCGGCCTCGGCCAACGCGACTTGGACGGGGTCGTCAATGAGCTGCGCGCCCAGGCTTAGGAGGCGCGTGCGCCGGGCCCGAACCACCTCCGGGTGCATGGGCTCCGCCGGGTGCGCCGACTCGGCGAGCTGGACCGCCCACTGGTGCCCGGGACCGAATTGGCGGTACTTCTCCACCAGTCGCTCCACGACCGCGGCTCGCGCAGGGATGTCCCCGGTGGTCTTCAGGACCACGGCCTGCAGGTAGCTCGTCCAGATGTCGGAGCCGGATTCAGTGCGGATCTTCTTGAGGATCGGGAGCAGCCACGCGCCCCACTCCGGAAGGTCCGCGATGAGCAGGACCGCAAGGGTCTCCCGGGGGTCTCGTGAGTTCCGACCGGCGGTGCCAAGGAGGAGCCTCTGAGCATCCTCCCCGGCGCTCTTGCCGAACCAATCGGGCAGGGTGATCGAGTCCTTCACCAGCGCATCGCTGGCGGCCACCAGCAGCGCCCACATCGCGTCTCGATTGTCGCCCTCCAGCCCACGGTTGGCCATGCGCCGGCCCGCCTCCAACCGCTCAGCGAGCAGGACAAGGGCGACCTCCTTCTGGGGTGTGAGCTTGAAGGTCGTGCTGCGGAGGCGCTTGATCTGCTCGGGGAGCTCCGTCCACCTGCGCCGACTCACGGCCAGGAGGATAGACGCGATCTCGGGAGTACCGTCCCGCAGGTAGGCCTCGGAGCGCTCGATTGACTCATGTGCGGGCTCGGGGCCGCGTGTCCTGGAGGTCAGGATGTCCACGAGGATCCGGCGCCGATAGAACTCGGGGGTCCGTGTGCTGGCCTTCTCGTCCAGTCGGTCAACGATCTGCAGGGCAAGGTCGGCTTGCCCCTTGCTCATGAGGAGGTCCGCAAGCTCGAGGAAGGTGCTGGGTGAGGCTTCGAGCCAATCCAGCCGTCGGACAATGGGGGGCAGGCCCGCCGGCCGTTCAAGCTCGAGGAGGAGAAGTGCCTTCAGGAGTGCGGCCTTCTCGCCCAGGCGTCCCGCCGCCTCGATACGCGTGAGGTCCGCGAGGGCGGCCTCGTACCTCTCTTCCTTCGCGAGGGTTTGCGCTCTGAGGAAGAGGAGGGCGTCTGGTGCGTTGCGAGGGTCGAATCCCCCCAGCGCCGCGCGCGCGTTCTTTGACTCGCCGTTGTTGAGAAACCAGCGAGCGACGGCTTCCTTTCCAAAGCGCTCGGGTGCCGTCTTGATGGCAGCGAGGAGGTCGTCTCCGGCGAGACGGTCCCCGGGGATACGGCTCAGGCAATCTTCGATGTACCCATCGATCCCGGCGAGCTCGATGCGCCTGACGATGTCTCGCTCCACGTTGTATCGGTTGGGCGCGGTGAGCTTCGCTGCGAGGGCGATGTCCAGAGCCGGGACGAGGTCGGGGTGCTCCTTGAGGGAGCGGTTCGCCGCCTGCAGCGCTGAATACCCGCGCCCGTCCTCGAGGTGCCTGGTCGCGAGGAGAGCGTACGAGGCGGGCCCGAGCTTGCTGACGGTCGGAACGGCGGTATTGGCGCGGTTGGCGTCGCCGATCAGGCTGCCAACGGACATCCCCCTTGACTCGATGGCTTGGCGACCGGCCTCTAGCCACCGCTCGGTGAACTCGGCGTGGCGGTGCGGTTCGAGGTTGATCGCGTTACTCAAGGCAACGTCGACCTCGAACCACTCGACGGGCGAGCGCTTGGCGAGGGCCTCGGCCAGCTGGACGTTGCCGTCCGCAGTTGGGCTCGCCATGGAGGCGAGGCCCTCTTTGAGGCTTGCGATCTCGACCTCGGCGTCGCCGAGGAGTAGCCCGACCTTTGCGAGCCAGAGGTTCGCCTCCGCGCGTGCACCGAGGAACGGTTCGGGGATATTCGTGTTCGCCACGAAGGCCTTCAGGTCCTTCAGGCGGTTGAGCATCTTTTGCTCGTGCGTGGAAGGGTCTTCGTCCTTCAGAGCCTGCTGGATCGGCTGGATGCTCTGGTAGAACCGGGTCCAGTGCCTCTCCGTCTCGGCGCCAAGGCTCTTGAGCTGTTGGCAGATCACCCCCAATCTTGCAAAGTCTCCGGCCCTGTAGAGGAGCTCGGCGGCGAACGCGAAGTGGTCCAGGTCAACCACGTCGTTCCACCGAGTCTTCCTGGTGATCAGGCGAGCCTCGTCAGTACGCCCCGCGAGCTGGAGGAGCTGGATGAGTTTGAATTGGATGGGCCCGGACTCAGAGAGCGAGGGGACGACCAGCGCAGCGTGGAGGAGGTCAATGGCCAGGGGCCGCTGGCCAGCGTCGGTCAGCGTGCTGGCGAGCGCGAGGACCCTATCTGGGCTCGGGGCCAACTTGACGGACGTGGCGTAGGCGCTTCGCGCGGCGGCGAAGTGTTCACGCGCCAAGTCGACGCGAGTTTTCTTCGCCTCGCCGTCGGGAGTGTTCTTCGTCTCGCTGACGGGAGTGTCCATCGCCTCTTCCAAGACGTACCTCTTCGAGTTCGAGAAGGCTGCGTCGAGCCGATACTCGAGGGCGGGGAGTCCTGGGTCACCGAGCTCGCGGCAGGAGAAGCCCATCAGGAGCTCGGTGGCCGTCTCAGCATCCTCTCGAACGAGGTTCTTCTGGATGTCGAGGATCGCTGGGTGGAGGACGGCGACCGCCAGCTCGGTCTCCAGCTGTCCCAGCAGCTCCCAGGCTGCCGCCAGCCGCGGGCTGGTGGTGATGAGCGCGAGGGTGCTCTTGTGGGCCGCGTCGGTCTCTCCTGCGGCCGACTGGAGCTCGGCGATCCGGAGCTGCAAGTCGACCTTGTTTGGCTGGAGGCTCTGAACTCTCTGGAGGTCTGTGAGCGCGGTCGCCCTGTCGCGGAGCTTGAGGTGCACGTCCGCACGGGCGGTGAGGACCTCTGCGATCAGCTGTTTATTGTCGCGGTCCTCGGCGGCGGCGAGCGCGAAGGCGAGCTGGCTCAGGGCGGTCCGGTGCTCGAATGCCACGGTGTCCATATCGGCCCGCACCTCCGCAATGATCTCCGTCGGGCCCATGGGGCGACGTGTGAGGACGTAGGTCGTCGCCGCGCCGGCGGCGGAGAGGGCGGCAATCAGGGCCGTTGCGCTGGTCCAATTCATAGTCTTACTGCGAGAGACTACGCTCGCAGCGAGTTGAAGTTGACGTCGAGGAGGTCGTACTTGCGCATCTTGTTGAAGAGCGTCGAGCGGTTGATCCCGAGCTCTGTCGCGGCTCGGTCTCGGCGGCCCTCGTGGCGGTTCAAAGAACGTTCGATCAGGAGCTTCTCGGGCCCCTCGAGGGCCTCCTTCAGCGGCAAGACCTGTGTCAGGTCCGAGAGCCACTCCAGCCCCGCGGGCAGAGAGTCTGCGTGTGGTACGCCTGCCGCGTTGGCGGCCTCCTCCAGCAAGTCTCCGTCGAGGCTCGACACGTCGAGCAGGCCCTTGGCCCCGCTGGGGTCCCCATCGGTGGAGAGGATGACGGCCCTCTCGAGGGCGTGCTCGAGCTGGCGAACGTTGCCCGGGAAGCTGGCGGCGGCGAGGACCCGCAGGGCGGCTGGGGAAATCCCACGGATGGGCTTCTCGTACTCCTTTGCGAACCGCTGTACGAAGGCGCTGGCCAGGGACGCGAGATCACCGGGCCGCTCTCGCAGGGGAGGGAGCCCCACCTCGACCACGCGCAGGCGCCAGAGCAGGTCCTCCCGGAACTCCCCGGCCTCAACGCGGGCATCGAGGTCCGCATTCGTGGCGGCGACGATGCGCACATCCGTCGTTCGGGTCTGCGACTCGCCCACGCGCTCGAACGCGCGGTCCTGGACGGCACGTAGGAGCTTCACCTGAAGCTCCAGGGGGGCAGAGTCGATCTCATCCAGGAAGATCGTCCCACCGTCCGCGGACTCGAAGCGCCCAGCACGGTCCTTGGCTGCTCCGGTGAAGGCCCCCTTGGCGTGCCCGAAGAGCTCCGACTCGAGGAGCCCTGCGGGCAGGGCGCCACAGTTGACCTCCACGAACGGGCCAGAGCGTCTGCTGGACGACTGGTGCAGGGTCTTGGCGAGGAGGGACTTTCCGGTTCCGGTCTCTCCAAGGAGCAGCACGGTGGCTCGTGTATCCGCCACGGACTCGAGGATCCGCAGGGCCTGCTTCAGCTTGACGTCGCGTGTCCTGATGTTGCCGAAGGAGAAGCGCTCGTCGAGCTGCTCCCGGAGCGACTCGTTCTCGCGCGATAGTGAGTGTCGCTCGAGTGCGCGGGCGGTGGCGATCACGAGGTCACCATCGGAGGGCTCGGTGGAGGTGGCGGTGACGCCGAGGGCCTCCGCGCGGGCAGTGTCGCCGATCAAGACGAGAGCGGGTCGGCCCTCGAGTGCGAGGAGCGCCTCCACGTCCTCGTCGTCGGCGTCGCCAGCTCGGACCAGGATGACCTCGTAGCGGTCGGGGCTCGCGAGTAGCGTCCCGAGGCTGGAGTCTCCCGAGTGGTGCCGGCCTGGCGCTGAGCGTTCGGCGAGCATCGCGCAGACCCGTCGGCCGCGCGTGACATCGCTGTCGATCACGAGCACCCGCCGACCGCGGAGGATCGACTCTCCCGGGGCGCGCCGTGGGTAGGGCCGGGGGGCGAAGCTCAGGTCCGGACCGATGCCGGGCGCCGAGGCTTTGTGTACTCCACTGTCGGCATGACCATCCATGTCGAGAACTTTCGACATCGACGTCTCGCGCCTTGAACATTGCCGGCATCCGGCGGGAGAGTCTGCCCGTCAGCGGCTGGAGCCGCCCGAGAATGAGACATCAAAGACGCGATAGCCGCCGGCCTCCTCTCGGAGGACCAGGTCTCCGCCTTGCCCGACAGCGATGGCCCCTGCCGCGGCCAGGGCGTTGGCCCCGATCTCGGGGAGCCGAGCCTTGAGGGCGTAGGGCTGAAGCGCCTCGGTGGGCTCGAGGTCGGACATCGGCCCGGCGGGGAAGCGAATGTGCGCACAGGGGGCGCCCGCGCCGTCAGCGTCGATGGAGACCCTGACGACGTCGCCGGGGCCGGCGCAGCCGATGGCGGTGAGCAGGAGGGCCTCGAGCGCCATGGTGACGAGCAGCTTGTCTGCCTCCACCGGCGCCTGCTCGATCCTGGAGCGGAAGAGAATGCGGGGCGCGTCAGGAGTCTGGCCCGCGAGCGCGCCGAGCTGCTCCTCGATGAGAACGTTCAGGTCGAACGCCTGCTCGCCACGGGGGGGCGGGGCTGCGACGTACCCGATGGTCCGGGTGAATTGCCGGAGGTGGCCGAGCTCGCGCTCGAGGCTAAGGTGCGCGTGAGTGGAGCGAGCGGTCAGGTCGAGGGCCTGGACGATGTCAGCGAGGTCCGCGACCTGGTCCTTGAGCCAGCCAGGTCGCTGGGACTCCCTCGCCGCGGCCTCCGAGCGGGGCCCTGTGAGGGTGGGGGAGGCGGGCTCTGCGGGGGAAGCGGGCTGGGCCAGGGGCGAGTCGATCTCCGGGGCAGAGCCCTGGTCGGGCAGTCCGGAGGGACCCGGGTCCTCCGGTGCGTCGGCGAACAGGGGCGCGGCCCCGGTGTCTGAGCCGCTGGACGAGTCCGAGGCGGACTCGGGTACGGCGGGAGAGAGGTCTTGAGCCTCGGTTGGCTCCAGAGGCCGTTCGGGGTCGACCGCAAGGCTCTCATCAGCGTCATCGATGGCCGAGACCTCGCTGCCTCCCGGGCCCATGGCGGGGATCACGAAGTCGTCCGTGTCGCTGAAGAAGGCCTCGATCTCCTCGTCGGTCAGGAGGGGGCCGTCGAGCGAGAGCGCATCGGCGGCGTTCTGGCCCGTGGAGCTTTCAGCCGGGGTCGACGTCTCCTCCGCCGGACGCTCTTCGAGCGACGGCTCAGCGGCTGAAGTGGGCGAGACCGCGCGCGGCTCGTACGCGTCGGGCAGTCCCGCTGCCCCCCGCAGCGTGGAGTCGGAGACCGGGATCGGGCGCTCGGACATCGCCGCGCGCAGGAAGGCCGAGCGGGCATGCTCCTTGGGAGCTGCCGCCGGAAGTCCGGGCGCACCGTCGGCCACGCCTTGCGGCTCAAGGGGGCCGCCGCCGGGATGGGGCGCGGTGACCGACTCGGAGTGACCCAGCGGTGGCAGCGGGTCACCCTGCCCAGGGGCGGTCCGAGCGATTTGGGGCGACGCCACTCGATTCGGTCCGCTGCTTCGCTCCGGCCCTCCATCGCTGCCGAGGATCGACTCGATCTCACTCAGCTCAAGCGCTCTGCGGTCGTCGGCCGCTTGGTCGTGCAACTCTCGCGTAGGGGCCCCGAGGGCGGAGGCCCCAGCAGAGGCCCCAGCAGAGGCTCCAGCAAAGACCCCGTCGGCGCCTGCTGTCTCCCGGTCCAGGCCCTGTACCGCGTGGGCGTCATGTTCGCTTGCCGGGCCCGATTCGGCGTCTGCGGGAGCAGGACCGGTCCGGACAGACGCTCCTTCAAGGGAGCCGGGCGAGGGAAGGGCTGGATGGCTCAGTTGCCCGTGGCGGAGCGGGCCGCGGGCGAGCGCTTCAAGTTGCTCCACGTTCAGTGGCCAGCCCAGATGTTCGCCCCGGACGCCCGCTTCCGAGAATGCGGAGGCCGCGGCGGGCTCGCCGCCTACCCAGAGGATGCGGCTTCCTGGGCATGCCTCCTGCCAGCGCCGCAGGAGCCCCGCGTCGGCGAATGGGACGTCCTTCAGGTCGGCGAGGAGGCTGGCGCCCGCCGCAGCGTCAATCTCGAACAGCTCGATGGCGTCGTCGGCGCGCTGGACCCTGCCAGAGGGTGCTCCGGCCGCCACGAGCAGCGCGTCCACGCGGGCGAGGCGGGGCGAGGAGAGGACGATGATCCGGGCGCGGGCCATGCCGCCGAGTTTACGCGAGGGGAGGCCCTTATCCACACGATCGATCGGGGGTCCGGGCCCACGCCCCAATCCGGTGCACCGGAAGAGTGAGCGGCCGTCCTGACCTCCTCATGCCCGGCCTGTCTATAGTCGCAGGAGCCCAGGCGCCGAAGAGGACGGGTGGCGGGCCTGTGAGCGCGACATTCACCAACCGATAGCAGCCAGAATGCCTCCCCGAGACCCCGAATTCAGCCCCAACGAGCGCGGCGAGGGCGGCAGTGCCGCTCCCGCAGTGGAGCTCTCGCTGGTCATTCCGGTCTTCGACGAGGAGGAGAACCTGCCGCAGCTCCATGCCGAGATTGCTCGTCATGTCGGGCCGATGGGACTTCGCTGGGAGGTCGTCTACGTGGACGACAGGAGCGAGGACGGCTCCTTCGGTGTCCTCATGGATCTCCGAGCCTCGGACGAGCATGTACGAGTGGTCCGCTTCCGGCGGAACTTCGGCCAGACCCCCGCGATGAGCGCCGGGTTCGAACACAGTCGAGGTGACGTGGTCGTGACCCTGGACGCGGACCTCCAGAATGACCCGGCCGACATCCCCGCTCTTGTGGCCAAGCTGGAGGAGGGCTTTGACATCGTCGTCGGGTGGCGGAAGAACCGGCAGGACGGGCTCATGCTCCGAAAGGTGCCCTCGAGGATCGCCAACCGCCTGATCGCAAGGCTGACGGGGGCGACCGTTCACGACACGGGGTGCACCCTCAAGGCCTTTCGGCGCGAGCTGGTCCAGAACCTCCCGATCTACGCCGAGCAGCACCGCTTCTTGCCGGTGCTTGCGCTCGCGAGCGGGGCGCGTATCTCGGAGATCGTGGTCAACCATCGCCCGCGGATTCACGGGGTCAGCAAGTACGGCATCGGCCGTGCCGTTCGCGTCGCGCTGGACCTCTTGACCATGAAGATGCTCAGCTCGTTCGCGAAGAGCCCGCTGACTTACTTCACGCTCCTCTCGGCCCCGTTCGTCGTCACTCCGCCGCTCTATTTCCTGGTCGCGCTGCTCTCCTCGGATGCTCCGCGGTTCAGCAGCGGCTGGGGTCAAGCCGCGCTCTTCACGTTGGGCTTGATGATCTCCGCCGGCGT
Source organism: uncultured bacterium (assembly GCA_938083085.1). Lineage (GTDB taxonomy): Bacteria > Planctomycetota > UBA1135 > UBA1135 > Saltatorellus. The sequence goes on along the minus strand of CALLKX010000014.1, from coordinate 114,189 downwards.
CTACTTCGTCCTCCTCGGCCTCCTCGCCGAGCTGGTGGTCAAGGTGTTCGGTCGAAGCGACCGTCCGCTGAGCAGCGCGGATGGCGCGACAGCCGTCTTGCGGACAGGGGGAGTGGCATGACCGAGGTGGTTCAGCCCGCGCAGTCCGAGCCGACGGTCCTGGTCTCCAACGCAGCGCCAGACGTGACCATTGTCTTGCCCGTGCAGACCCAGAAGGCCGAGATCGACAACGTGCTGGCGGCCCTGGGGTCCACGCTGGAGCAGCTGGGCTACACCTGGGAGTGCATCCTCGTGTTCGACGGGATCAAGGGGCGGCTCTGGGACCACGCGACCGCTCTTCAGGAGCGGACCCGCGATCAGGTCCGGACGATCGGCCTGCACAAGGCCTTCGGGGAGTCGGTCTGCCTCTCGAGCGCCTTCGAGCACGCCCGTGGTGGGCTGATCCTCACCACGCCGCCCTACGTTCAGACCGACCCAGACGGGCTGCGTAGCATCTTCGAGAGCATCGACGACGGGGCCGACTTCGTGACCACCTGGAGGGCGGGGCGAGTCGACTCGAAGCTCAACCAGCTGCAGTCGTTTGCCTTCAACTGGATCGTCCGCAAGGTCGTCGGAGCGTCTTTTCACGACCTGAACAGCACCCTGCGCGTCATGCGCCGCGAGGTCCTCGACCAGATGACCATCTACGGCAGCATGTACCGCTACCTCCCCGCGGTGGCCTATCGCCAGGGGTTTCGTGTCGACGAGGTACGAGTGAGGCACCTGACGGAGTGGGGCAGCACCAGCGTCTTTGGGCCAGGTATCTACCTCCGGCGCGCGCTCGATGTCCTCGGGCTGATGTTCCTCGCGCGGTTCACCCACAAGCCCCTGCGCTTCTTCGGCTCCCTCGGCGGCTTCCTGATGTTCACCGGGGGGCTACTCGCTGGAGTCGCGCTGTTGGAGTGGGTGCTTCGGAGCGGGGACTTCTCGCTCTACAAGACGCCGTTCTTCCTGGTGGGAGTCCTGATGGGCGTCCTCGGCGCGCAGATTGTTGGCTTCGGCCTGGTGGGCGAGATCATCGTGTTCACCCAGGCGCGGAACGTCCGCGAGTATCGGATCGAGCGGATCTACGAGTAATGGGTCCTATGACCGAGAGATCCGACGAGGTCGAGAATGGCGCCGGAGCTCAAGCTCCCGTCGTGGTCCGTCAGGCGCTGGAGGTCGATGCTCCAGCCATGGACCGGTTCGTGCTCTCTGCGGAGCACGGGACCTTCTTCCATCTGTCCGGGTGGACGCGAGCCGTGGTGGAGGAGTTCCAGCACAGGGACCGATCCCTGGTCGCCCTCAGGGGCGACGAGGTTGTCGGCGTGCTGCCCTTGACCGAGTGCAGCGGGCTCCTCGGGGGGAGGGCCCTGATCTCCAACGCCTACGCGGTCTATGGCGGCCCGGCGGGGGTGGACCGAGAGGTCGAGGTGGCGCTGGTTCGTGCTGCAGAGGAGCTGGCGGTGGCCGAGGGCGTGGGGCGGTTGGAGCTTCGGTGCCAGCGAGACCTGGACCTGGGCTTCGAGCGACTCGATCTCCACGCGACCTTCATTCGCGAGCTGCCCGCTCAGGTCGAGGACGTGCTCAAGCGCATGCCCAAGAAGGCGCGGGCGGACGCTCGCAAGGCGCGAAAGAGCCACGGCCTGACGCTCACAGAGGGCCGATGGTACGTGGGAGATCTCGTCCGCCTTTTTCACGCGAACAAGCAGGCCCTGGGCTCGCCGGCGCTGCCCGGGAGCTTCTTCGCGCGCCTGCTGGCGAACTTCCCCGACCACTCGACGGTTCATCTCACCAAGCATGAGGGCGAGCCGGTCATGGCCGTCATGTCGTTCCTGTTCCGTGACCAGGTGGTCGCGTACTACTCGGGTTCAGCGGCGGACGCCGACCGGCGCTGCAAGGCCAGCGGGTTCACCTACATGGCGCTCCAGGAGTGGTCCGTCCGCGCGGGCTACCGGCTGTTCGACTTCGGCCGGAGCCGGAAGGGGTCCGGCGCCTTCGCCTTCAAGGCGCGGCAGGGGTTCGAGGCCGAGGACCTGCACTATCAGATTCGCCTCGTGCGGGACAAGGCGCTCCCGAGCCTCAACCCGTCAAACCCCAAGACGCTGGTCCTGCAGCGTGGATGGCGGAGCCTCCCTGCGGGAGTCGCTCGACGTCTCTCCACCACGGCGTCGCGCTACCTTCCCTGAGCAGACGGCTCATCCAGGCCCCAGTCACCTGAATGCCAGTCACCTGAATGCCAGTCACCTGAATGCCAGTCACCTGAACCCCAGTCACCTGAACCCCAGTCACCTGAACCCCAGTCACCTGAACGCCCGGTGCCCGAGCCGGCCGTCCGCTTGCGGGCTCTGCTCGAAGGTGGGGCGCCAGTGCCGCCGCAGTGGTGCAGGGGCCGCTCGACCAGTGGCCCAAGCGGTCGAGGGGGAGCGGCCCGCCCGGCCCGCCCGGATGAGTGAGTGAGTGGGTGGGTGAGTGAGTGAGTGAGTTGGTGAGCGCCGCGGGGAGCGGTCCTGTGAGACGGGCCCCCGCCGGCGATGCGCCGACCGGGGCCGTCTCCAGTCAGCCCTGGAACCCGGACTGGAAGGCGTCCCGGAGCTCGTCCACTCCGAGGTCCACGAGGGCCTTCCCGGAGACCCCCTTGATGACCAGGCGATCCTTCTTCGAGATGCGCCCGATGGGGGTCGTGGCGATCCCCATCATCTTGGTCTGGAAGTTGAACTTCTTGCCCTGCTCGACCTCGACCAGGAAGCGCGTGCAGGACTCGGAGAAGAGCAGCGTGGCGTCCGGGTCGTAGCCCTCACCGAAGTCTTCCCGGTCGATGACGGAGAGGTCAATATCCGCGCCGAAGCCGCCGGCCATGCACATCTCCGCGGCGGCGACGGCCAGCCCTCCCTCCGAGAGGTCGTGGCAGGCCCGCATCTGGCGCAGCTTGGTCGCGCCGTGGAGCTTGCGCAGGCAGGACGGTGCCCGCTCGAGGTCTGGGCGCGGCACCCTACCACCCTCCAGGCCGAGCATGTCGAGCCACTCGGACCCGCCAAGCTCGGCGTTCGTGACGCCGACGAGGAGCAGCAGGTTGCCCGGCTGCTTGGCGTCCATGGTGACCGCGTTGGCGACGCTCGGGACGCGGCTCATGGCGGTCACGTAGAGCGTGGGGGGGATTGAAAGGGTCTCCTCACCGACGCGGTACTCGTTGTTGAGGGAGTCCTTGCCCGAGACGAATGGGGTCCCGTAGGCCATGGCTGCGGAGTAGCAGCCGCGGCTCGCGTGCACGAGGGCACCGAGGCGGTCGGGCTTGTCACAGTTGCCCCAGGAGAAGTTGTCCAGGATGGCGGTGTGGTCGGGGTCGCCGCCGCAGGCCACGACGTTCCGCATGGCCTCGTCGATGACCGCCTCGGCCATAGCCTCGGGGTCGAGGACGCCGTAGCGGGGGTTCGCGCCGCAGCCGAGCGCGACGCCCTTCTTGGAGTCCGGGAGGGGGCGCAGGATGACCCCGTCGGAGGGTGCGTCCCCGCGCTCACCGCTGAGCGGCTTGATGACGCTCATGCCCTGCACTTCGTGGTCGTACTGGCGAATGATCCACTCCTTACTCGCGATGTTCGGTCGCCCGAGCAGGGCGAGGATCGCTGCGTTCCAGGGGGTCTCTTCCGCCTCAAACGTCCCCGTATCGCCGGGGCCCGGGCAGCCCGGGTCGGCGTGGTTGGGCGCGATCCATTCCGCACGCCGAGTCGGACGCGGGGTGCCCTCGTGTAGGAAGTGCATGGACATGTCGCCCACGACCTCTCCCTCGTAACGGAGCACGAGGCGGCCGGTGTCGGTGTAGGTGCCAATCGCAGAGGCTTCCACCTCCTCCGACTCGAAGACCGCGATGAACTCCGCGAGCTTCTCCGTAGGGACCGCGAAGACCATCCGCTCCTGGGCCTCGCTGATCCAGATCTCCTCGGGGGTCAGGCCGGGGTACTTCAGGGGGACCTTCTCGAGGTCGACCTCGGCGCCACACTCAGCGCCCATCTCCCCGACGGCCGAGGAGAGTCCGCCCGCACCGCAGTCCGTGACGGCACGGTAGAGCTTGAGGTCGCGGGCGCGGAGCAGCCCGTCGAGGACGCGCTTCTCCATGATCGGGTCGCCGATCTGGACGGCGGCCGCGGACACCATCTCGCTCTCCTCGGAGAGCTCGATGGATGAAAAGGTGGCGCCGTGGATGCCGTCGCGGCCTGTACGGCCCCCCACGGAGACCACAACGTCTCCGGCGTGGACCTCCTTGGAGGCGCAGTCACGTGGGATGAGGCCGACGGTGCCGGCGTAGACGAGGGGGTTGCCCACGTAGCCCTCGTGGAACCAGACGCCGCCGGACACGGTGGGGATACCCATGCGGTTGCCGTAGTCGCGCACCCCGTCCACCACGCCGCGCAGGATCCTGCGCGGGTGCATGGAGCCTTTGGGGACGTCCTCCTCCGGGAGGTCGGTGGGGCCGACGAAGAAGGCGTCGGTGTTGGCGATGGGCTTGGCCCCGAGGCCCACCCCGAGGATGTCGCGGATCACGCCGCCGATGCCGGTGCCGGCGCCGCCGTAGGGGTCGATAGCGCTCGGGTGGTTGTGGGTCTCCACCTTCACCGCGAGGCACCAGCCGCCGCGCTCGGGGTCGACGTCGGGCTCGAACTCGACGATGCCAGCGTTGTCGTGGAAGACGCTGACGCACCAGTCCTTGTTTAGGTCGAAGGTGGCCTTGGCGATCGTGGACTTCAGGAGGTTGTCGATCACCTCTCCGTCCATCTCGATCACGCCGCGGAAGGTCTTGTGCTGGCAGTGTTCGCTCCAGGTCTGGGCGATGGTCTCCAGCTCGCAGAGGCTGGGCTCGCGCCCCTCGGCCGCGAAGTGCCCTTGCACCTCCTTCATCTCCGTCAGGTTGAGGGAGAGCGCCCCCTCGGTCGAAAGGCGGACGAGGGCCTCGTCGTCAAGTCCGCTGATGGGGACCTCGACGCGCCCGTGCCGAGGGCGAGGCTCGGGGGCGCCGTAGGGGAGGGCTTCGGTCCCGATTGAGATGGCCTCGATGACCTCGTTGGCGAGCGCCGCGCGCGCGGCGGCATCGAGCGCTCCCGCGTCCGCTCCTTCCTCCAAGCAGATCTCCCAGGCTCGGAACGTGGAGACCGCGCCGCGGCTGTCGGGCGGCAGGACCCCATCATCTCGGAGCGCGTCCTCCAGCGTCTGAGCCACGGGGTCCATGACCCCCGGCTTGCGAGCAACCAGCACGCGGTGGGCGCCGCGCGTCGCTGCGGGCTCAGCCTTCGGGGCCGTCACCCGCACGTCGTCGACCACCGGGTCCACCAGGAACTCCTTCATGGCTCGCTGCCGGGCGGGCTCGTCCAGGCCTGGGGGGAGCAGGTAGCCTCGTCCAAGGCGGACGGAGGCGACGCCTGCGAGACCGAGCTCGGTCAAAGCGGCCTGTGCGTGGACCCCCTCGGGGTCGTCGACGCCGTCGCGGCGGAAGACCTCCACGCGCCAGGCGTCAGGGAGGGGCGAGCTGCTGGCGGGACCGGCGGCGCCGGACCCGGGAGAGGCCATTTCTGTGGAAGTCATGGGGGGCTCGGCGGGGCTCCGCTGGCTCGATCAAGTGGCCTGGCCGCGCGCCGGGCCCCGATAGTAGTGCTGAAGACCGTCAGAAGGAACGAGCCTCTTGCTTGCCCGTCGGGGATCAGGTGGTGAGGATATGGGCTAGGCCGCCCCGCGGCCTGATCAGCCATGTCGACGGAAGAGAAGACCAGAGAACCCGCCGGGCTCCCCTTTGAGCGCGACATCCAGGAGATGGAGCGCAAGCTGGTGGACCTCGAGGAGCAGGCGGGGGATGACCTCGACATCTCGGACGAGGTCCGCGCGCTTCGCGCCAAGCTCAAGGACAAGCTTGTGGAGACCTACGCGGGCCTCTCCGCGTGGGACCAGGTCACTGTCGCGCGCCACCCCGATCGCCCCGTCACAGGCGACTATGTCGTCGGCGCGTTCGACGAGTTCATCGAACTCCACGGCGACAAGCAGTACGGAGACGATCCCGCCATCGTGACCGGGCTAGGGCGGATCGGCGACCGCCGGTTCATGCTGGTCGGACACCGGAAGGGCCGCACCACCAAGGAGCGGCTGCGCTGCAACTTCGGCTGCGCCCACCCCGAGGGGTACCGCAAGGCGCTGCGGAAGATGCAGCTCGCTGAGCGGATGGGGCTCCCTATCGTGACCATGATCAACACGCCCGGGGCCTACCCCGGGATCGGTGCCGAGGAGCGAGGTCAGGCAGCCGCCATCGCGGAGAACATCTTGAAGATGTTCGAGCTGAAGGTGCCGGTGATTGCCTACGTCATCGGCGAAGGCGGGTCTGGCGGTGCACTCGGGATCGGGATCGCCGATCGGGTGCTCATGCTGCAGTACGCCTACTACTCCGTGATCTCCCCGGAGGGCTGCGCCGCGATCCTCTGGAAGGACGGCGCGCGCTCGCCCGAGGCAGCCGAGGCGCTGGGCTTGACCGCGACCATCCTCCAGGACCTCGGGATCGTGGACGGGGTGGTGCACGAACCGCTGGGCGGCGCTCACCGGGATACCAGCGTCATGATCCAGTCCATGCGCGAGTCCATCGTGGAGGAGCTCGCGTCCCTCGATGGCCTCGACGGCGAGACTCTCGTGGCGAACCGGCGGGAGAAGTTCCGGCACATCGGCGCCATCGAAGGGCGGTTCCCCTCGCCTGCCTGAGGCAGGACCACTTTGCGGCCCGCGGGACTCCCGGTAAGGATGTGGACCAAAGCGAGACTGGACCATCTCCAGTCTCGCTCCAACGGTCGTCCTGCCAGCGCGTACCCCTCCGCGTGCGCTCCTCCTCCCCGCGACAGCTGCGTCCCAATCGCCCTGACAGCGTCCTCTCCTTGGCAGGGGCCGGCGTGGGCCCTTCCGCACCCGGGAGCGCCTCGGGAGGCGAGGTCGTGACGGGGCGAGAGGATGGTGCAGGCGACGGGGCAGAGCGGGCGCGCCGCGAGGCGGCCCTGGCCGATCACGCGCTCGTCCGCAGGGCCCAGGGGGCGGACGAGGAGGCCTTCGGCGAGCTGGTGCAGCGCCACCAGGGGCGGGCCTACCGGGTGGCCAGGAACCTGGTCCCCTCGGATGAAGATGCCCAGGACGTCGCCCAGGAGGCGTTCCTGCGGGTCTTCAGGAACCTCGAGCGCTTCAACTTCGACCACGACTTCACCACGTGGCTCTACCGCATCGTCACCAACCTGTGCATCGACTTCCTGCGCAAGCGGCGGGTGGCGATCTCGGTGTCCCGGGGTCGCGAGGGAGAGGACGGGGTGGAGTCGGCCATCGACCTCGAGGATCACAGTGAGCCTGCCCCCTGGGAGTATGCGGAGGCGACCGAGACCGCGGCCGAGGTCCACGAGGTGCTGGCCTCACTCGCGCCTCACTTCCAGTCGGTCCTCACCCTCCGGGAGATCGAGGGGCTCGGCTGCCCTGAGATCGCTGAGATTGTCGGCGCGACCCACGTCACCGTCCGTTGGCGGCTGCACCGTGGGCGCAAACTCTTCCAGGAGGAGTGGGAGCGCCGGGCGCGGATGCGTCAGCAGGGCGCGGCCAATCTCATTCAGAGCGGAGGGGCCGCAGAAGGCTCTGTCTCCGCGCCAACGCAGCAGAGCGAGCCACGTACAGACAACGAGAGAAGCCGCGACGAGGGCACCCGATCATGAGACGAGATGGCGATGGAAACGACGGCAGGGCTGATGAAGGTCAGACCATTCGAACCCGGGAAGAGTTCGAGTCGTCCCTCCCGCTGTTCGTCGGCGGTGATCTGGACCCTGCGGATGAGCGAGCGGTCGAGGGGTGGCTCTTGCAGCACCCCGAAGATCGGGAACTGTTGGAGGCCGCCGCGCGGGCCCGGGTCGTGTTGAAGGAGCACGGCCAACGGGTGCGCGCGGCGGAGGTCCCTGACCTCTGGCCGGGGGTGCGTCGCGCCCTCGGCGAGGTTGGGGTCTTGCCCTCCGAGCCCGTACCTCCGCGGCAGTGGAATCACGTCGGCTGGAGCCGCGGCTTCGCGGCTGCGGCTGCGCTGGCGCTGGTCACGGGGCTTGGCTTCATGATGGGCGACGGCGGTCCGACGTCGGGTGCCCCTCAGCAGCCGACATCCTTGGAGTCCGTCGCGGGTACGCAGGGAGCCGGGCAAGGGGAAGCCTTTGGGGCTGACGCGGAGGTCGAGCTGGTCGGTAGTCGTCGCCGGGGCGCTCCCTTGCGCCGGCCGGGACCGAACGGAGAGCACTTGATCGACGAGGCCCCGCTTGTGCCGCTGTGGCAGGTGCTCCCCGTGGTCGATCCGGCGAGCGGTCCTGCGGGCTCCCAGCTCGCCAGCGACCGCCGCTAGGCGGCCCCTGGCCCCTGGAGGGCGAGGGGCAACCTCGAGCGCCGAGGGGGCCGACGGGTCGCGGGGGAGGGATCGTGGTCCCCCTCCCGAGTCGGAGCCGCATCGGCGCCGACGGGCCGCCTCGGAGGCGCGCTGATGGTCGGGCGCGGCTCCACATCAGAAGGCCCATCCATGTCGGACCCGCGCGTTGACCTTTGTCCACCGCGTCGATCAAGGTCCCTGGCGTCTACCTGGGGTCCCTGCGCCGTCTGCGGGGTCCCTCTTGGGTTGCCCCGAGTCGCGCCGAGTCGGCTCAGTTCTGGTTCGAGGTGGCGATCGCCCGTTCGCAACGCTCGACAAAGTCGTAGGCCTTCCTGATGTCAGGATCCTCGAAGCTGGCGGTCCGCGCTCGTAGCTCGATGAAGCGCTCGATCGAGGAGCGCGCCTTGACGAACTCGCCCAAATCGAACAGGAGCTGTGCCTTCAGGCTGTAGGCCTCCGGCAGGTCCGGCTGCAGAACGAGGATCTCGTCGAACTCCGTCACCGCTTCGTTGTACCTGCCGAGTTCCTCGAGCAGGAAGGCGATGTGGAGCCTGGCCTTCACCTCAAACTCGCGGTTCGAGCGCTTGTTATCAAACAGCCGGGTCTCGTCCTCTGCGCTGAGGCCCTCATCCTCCAGCTGGATCATCACGAGGCGCTGCGAGCCCCGGATGGAGTCGATCAGCTCGCGGGCGTACGCGATGCTCTCGTCCATCTCACCGAGGAGCGCGGTCGTGCGGACGAGGCCGCCCAGCGACTGCGGCTCACCCGGGTAGATCTCCCGCGAGCGGAGGAAGTGGGCCTTCGCCTGCCTCCACTGATCCCGGGCCTCCGACTCCAACTCCACGGAGCGCTTCGCGCGATCCGGAGCGTCCGTCGGTCGGCTCCCATCGCGGACTCCTGCGGCGGCCTCCTCGTAGAGCACGCCGGACCGCTCGACCGCGGCGCCCCAGAACATCTGCACGCGGTAGTCGTCCTTCTCCGAGATCGACTCAAAGATCTGGATCGCGGCCTGAATGTCTCCCGACTTCCCCTGTAGCAGCTTGCACTGACCGTAGATCAGCAGGAAGCGAGAGTTCTTGGGCTCGATCTCGAGCGCCCGGAAGGCCTGGTCTTCCGCGCGTGCGATCTCGCCGAGCTCGATATAGCGCAGCGCGTTCTCGAAGTAGAGCCCGAGCTGCTCCTCGTCGGACAGCTTGGGCCGCCCGTCTTCCCGGGTGCCCGGCGTCGAGCTGCAGGAAACCAGTCCCGCGCCGAGTGCTCCACAAAGGGTGGCGGCCAGGGCCAAGGTGAGGCCTCCGGTGAAGCGGCGCGCGACCCTCAGGGTCTCGGGGAAGCGGTGCTCTTGGGATCTTGAGGCGTGTGGGAACATCGGGGTCAGGTCGTGGACGGGGGCTCGTTGACTCCGCGCAATAGTGCATCGAGTCGGTCTTGTTGCATACGAACCTCCAGGATCCGTCCGCCGGACAGGGCCACCAGTCCAGGCTTAGCTCCCTTGGGCTTGTGGATGTGCTTGCGCTGCGCCACGTGGACCGGGGCTCGGTCTGTCCCGCGGATGGGGGAGAAGTGAATGGCGAGGTGCGCTGCGTCGAGCAGCTCCTCGTGGTCTGGCTCCTTCCCCTTCGGCGTGCACAGCACGACGTGGCTCCCGGGGCAGTCGGCCGTGTGGAGCCAAAAGTCGGACCCGCGAGCGAGGCGGATCGTGAGGGTGTCGTTGTCCCGTGAGGTTCGCCCAACACGGATCTCGGACCCCTGGGACCCCACGAAGGAGCGGTACGGCTTGCGGGGGGCCGGGGCCTTCCGCTTGCGCACGTCGGCCACCTGGCGCGGGTCGAGCAAGCCAGCCTCCACGGCCTCGCCGTCCAGCTTGGCCGCGTCGATGTCCGTGTCCTCGGCGCGCGCGGCCAGCTCCTCGAGCTGCGCCATGCGCGCGCGGGCCCGCTCCAGCTCCTCGTCCACGGTGGCTCGCGCCCGCTCGAGCTTGTGGAAGCGGTCGAAGAGCTTCTGGACGTTCTCGGCCGGCGCGAGCTTGGGGTCGATCTCCAGGGTCCGCTCGGGGGTGCCCTCGGCGAACCAATCCTGGACCCGAACCTCGCGCTGCCCGCGCTTGAACGTGCCCAGGGCGGACTTCAGGAGGTCGCCGTCCATGCGGACCCGCTCAGCTCCATCGGCGGCGCTGGCCTTGGCTTCCAGCCCGTCCAGCAGCGCGCGGGTCCTGGCGATCCGGCGCTTGACGCGCTGCCGGAGCGTCTTGCGGGCGTCCGCCTCGTGCGCCTCGGCCGCCGCCGAGCCCAGGCAGCGCTCCACCGACCAGGAGAGCGGGGCGCGGTCCTTCACCTTGCCCGGGGGGAGGTCCTCGGGGGTCCCGAGCGCCTCGAGCAGGCCCTCGGCGGAAGGCGGGGGCGGCTTGCCTGCGCCCGGCGCCGCCCAGGGGCTGCCCAGGGCGAGGCGCGCCTCCTGGCCTGCCTTGACCGGCGGCGCCGCCGCCATGGCGAGGACGCGATCGGCGGCGCCCATGAGAATCAGGTTGGCCCGTCGGCCGAAGAGCTCGAGGAGCAGCGCGCGCCGCCCCTCGTCCCCTCGCAGCTCCACGAGCACCATGCGGTCGCCGCGCACCGGCGCGATGGACCTCAGGGTCGCTCCGGTGAGCTCAGCCGCCAGCGACTGGAAGAACGGCCCCACGGGTCCGTCATGGCGTTGGAGCCGTCCTTGCTGGAGGTGGAGCCGCGGCGCGCTCGGGTCAGCGGCGAGCCGGAGCCGGAGGACGGCGGGCCCGTCTTCGTCGGCGCTGTCCGCGGGCGGCTCGAGAATGAGCAGGACGTCCCGGGGCGGGAACCCCTGGACGTCCTTGACCGTCCAGCCCGCGAGGAGCGGCTGGAGCTCGTCGCACAGCTCGGCGACGTGGTGGGCCGTGAGGCTCACTGCCCTGGGGCGCGGCTCGCTCAGGCGAGCTCTTCCTTGACGGAGTAGCGCCACTCCAGGTCCGACGGGGTCCAGTCGGAGAGCTCTGCGGAGTCAGAGAACCAGAGTCCAAGCTCGAATTTCGCGGTGTCCTCGCCGTCGGAGGCGTGCACCAGGTTGTTCGAGAAGCTCATGCCGAGATCGCCGCGGATGGTGCCCGGGGCGGCCTCTCGGGCGTTGGTCTTGCCCACGAGGGTGCGAACCACCGTGATGGCGTCCTTGCCTTCCAGAGCGATGGCCACCACGGGCCCGGAGGACATGAAGTCCACCAGGTTGGGGTAGAAGGGGCGCTCCTTGTGGACCTCGTAGTGCTGTTCGAGCACTGACCGGTCGAAGGTCCTCATCTTGAGTCCGACGATGCTGAGGCCCTTGGCCTCGAAGCGGGAGAGAATCGAGCCGACGAGGCCGCGCTGGACGGCATCAGGCTTGAGAAGGACGAGGGTGCGCTCCACGAGGAGTCTCCGAAGGTATCTGGGTCTCGGGTGGGTCTTCCCGACTCCCGCGGCGAGGGCGCGAGATGGCGATCGGGCGCGAGAGGATAGCGAGCGCAGTGCCTCCGGCGGGGTCCCGAGTGGGGTGGGGCCGTTTTTTCTTCCCGGGGCGGAGGATTCGGGCTTTCGTCTGGTTGACCTAGGGACCTGCCTCTCTATCCTCGCTCGCACATTTCCGGATCAGCGGGCGCCCCCCGGCGACCCCCGGACTTTCAAAACGGAAACGGACGATCCCCATCGTTCAGCCACGCTCCTCAGCCTCTTCCATGCTTCGGACCGTCCTCTCCCGTTCGCGGGCGGGACGTTCTAGAGCCCCAATCACGCCGAGTACGGAATGTCGACCAGCAACGATCCCTCGGGCCCCCTTGGTCCGGATCACGCAGGCGATCCTCCGCAGTCGGAGGGCTCGATCCCGAACACGCCCGGTGCTGAGTGGGTTGGAGAACAGCGCGAAGTCGGCAAGGCGGCGGGCGCTGGGATCCAGTTTGGCCTCACGATCTGCGTCTTCGCACTCGCGGGCCTCTGGCTGGATGGACGACTCGGCACGGACCCCTGGCTGCTTGTCACGGGCGTGCTGCTCTCGTTCTTCGGTGGCACCGTCTCCCTCATCAAGAAGTACAGCTGACCGCCCCGCGGTCTTCCTCGACCCCAACGTCATCTGACGCCCCTCACTCCGAGGGGCTCTCCCAAAGGCCTCTCCGGCCCCAGGCTCCCTCAAGCAACGTGCAGCGCGCCACCCTCTCCGCCATGATCGCCGTCGTCCTCGGCGTCGGCTTCGTTCTCCTCCGTGGGGAAGGGCTGGATATGGTGTCGGTCGGGGTCCTTGGCGGGATCACCCTCGGGTCTGCGGCGGCCCTGCTGTCGCACTCGCTGGTCTCAGCGGCGATGCAGCTGCAGTCGGAGAAGGCGCTGCAATTCGTCCTCGCGGGCTTCGGCGTGAAGGCCGTCGGGGCGATCGGGCCCTGGGCCGTGCTCGCCTTCTGGGCTCCCGCCGCCGGGGTCGCGGACCCCGCGTCCTACGTTCTCGGTTACATCTCCGCCGTCTTGCTCGTCCTGGGCGCCGGCGTCTTCGATCATCTCCGCCTCGCGGCCGTCGTCTCGCATCAGCGAGCGCGCGCCGGGAAGGAAGGCGGCCTCACCCACCCGGTTCCCACTGGCTCCAGCGCACCGCTGGAGAGCGCGTCGTGAGTATCCTCCGCCCGCTGGCGATGCTGGCCGTATTGGTCGGCGCCTGTTTTCTCACCCATCGTCATACGCCGCATCACACGGCGTCTGAGGACTCCCTCTTCTCGACGATCTTCATGCACGTCATCCCCGCGCCGGTCGTCGGCGCTGGTGGGGACCACGGGCATGATGAGGGCGACCACTCGGGCGCTGCGGCGACCGGCGCTGCCTCAGATCACGCCGGGGACCACGCCGGGGAGCATCATCACGCTGAGCCGGCCCTGCACATTGGCCTTCCGGCCTTCCTCGGCGGCTTCGACGGTCACCCCACGAAGGAGGGGCACCAGCTCGTCGTCTACAACCTGCAGATCTTCCAGCTGGCTGCGCTGCTGATGATCCTCATCGGCTTCAGCGGGGTCCCGACCTATCTGCGCACCGGGAAAGGGGATACCACGTCGAAGCTCATGGCGGGCTTCTGCCTCTGGCTCCGCGATGACCTCGTCGAGCCGGCCATGGGCAAGGAGCTGAGCAACCGGTTCCTGCCGTTCATGATGTTCATCTTCTTCTTCATCATGTTCATGAACGTGATGGGGCTGACGCCGGCCTCCGTGACGCCCACAGCGAGCATCTTCGTGACGGGCGCCCTGGCGTTCATCACCTTCTCGACCATGATCGTCGGCGGCATGATCGCCCAGGGCCCGTTGGCGTTCTTCAAGAACCTCGTGCCGCACGTGCCGCTGATCCTGTGGCCGCTGATGTTCGTCATCGAGCTGACCGGGCTGATCCTGAAGCCCGCTGCCCTGATGATCCGGCTCTTCGCCACCATGACGGGCGGCCACCTCGTGGTCCTGTCGTTCCTGGCGCTGATCTTCCTCTTCGGCCCCTTCGCCGGCAACTCGATGGGGAAGGCTCTCGCCATCAGCCCCGCCTGGGTTGGCTTCAGCGTGTTCGTCATGATCATCGAGGCCTTCGTGGCCCTGGTTCAGGCGTACATCTTCACCCTCCTCTCCTCGCTGTTCATCAGCGCTTCGATTCACCCCGAGCACTGATCAGCGGGAGCACCGGTTCGGGAGGCCCTCCGGGGACCCCGCACCAGCCCCTGTAGGGCCGGCACTCCCCGGCTCCCTTCGACCCCACTGAATCCGGCTCGCGAAGGCCTCCGCCGACGCGCGCAACTTTCCGACTAGCAGGTCCTCTGCGACCACTACCACTCGACTACCGAAAGCCATGTTCAACCCCGTTCAAGAACCGCAGGCCGCCCTCGACATCGCCAAGGCCGGAGCCGGCATCGGCGCCGGACTCGCCGCCATCGGCGCTGGTCTCGGCATCGGCAAGATTGGCGCCAGCGCCGCTGAGGGCATCGCCCGTCAGCCCGAGGCCGACGCCAAGATCCGCGGCATCGCGATCATCCTCGCGGCGTTCGTTGAGGGTGTTGCCCTCTTCGCCGTCGTGCTGACGCTGCTCATCGCCAACCAGTGAGCTGCGGCAGTCCCCGGCCGGTCCGCACGGCGCGCTCTGCGCGCCAGCGGACGGTCTCGCGGGATTGCTAGGAGGGGGCCGCCCTGCGGCGCGCTCCCCCGACACCAACTTCTCGACGCCGCGTTCGCGCGGTGCCCCGTCTGCGACTCCACGCCGGACCCCTCTCATTCAGGTCCCAATGCCGCTTTTCACGAACATCCAGAGCCTTCCGCTCCTCGTCGCCGAGGGGGGAGGTTTCGACGTCTTCGACCCGAACGGCGCCGGCAACTTCCTCTGGACGCTGCTCATCTTCGCGCTCTCGTTTCCACTCATGTGGAAGATGGTCTTCGGGCCGATCGTTAGCGCGCTGATTGAGCGGGACGCCAAGGCCTCCGAGGCGATCCACGCCGCAGAAGCGGCCAGCGAGGCCGCCGAACGTAGTCGCGCAGAGGTCGAGGTCGCTCTCGGCAACGCCAACGCCGAGGCGAAGAAGATCCTCGCGAGCGCGACCTCACGGGCCGAGGCCCGTGAGCGCGACATCGTCGAGAACGCCAAGAAGGAGGCCGGGGCCATGATCGTCAAGGCCAAAGCCGACATCGACGGTGAGCGCGAGAAGGCGATCGCTCAGATCCGCTCTGAGGTCGTCGATCTCTCCATGAAGGCCGCCACGGAGGTCCTCGGCCGCGCTGTGAGCGCGGACGATGATCGTCGTCTGGCCGAGCAAATCGTCAGCGCTTCGGGGAACTGATCGTGATCCTGGATCCCGTCACCAACCGCTGGGCCGATGCGCTCTTCGAGGTCGCCCGCAAGGCCGACGCTATGGAGGCCATCCAGGCCGACACAGCAAGGCTCTCCGCGGAGGTCTCCTCTCCCAAGGTCGCTGCCTTCCTGTACGGCAGCAGCGTCCCTCAGGAGGAGCGTGTGAAGCGGTTCCAGCCTCTGCTGGAGCTTCTGCACCCCAAGACCCAGAGCTTCGTGCGGCTGCTGTTCGAGCGTCGCCGCCAAGAGGTCCTGAGGGGCATCGGCGAGGCATTCAAGCGCAAGGTCTACGAAGAGACCGGCCGCGTTGAAGGCGTCGTCGAAGCCGCTCGTGAGCTCTCCCCCGAAGATGTCTCCAAGCTCGAGTCCGCCGTCGGTGCCCGTATCGGCAAGACGGTTGTTCTCACCCAGCGTCACTCCGCCGACTTGATCGGCGGCGTGCGCGTCATCGTCGGCGCCCGCCTCTTCGACGCAACGGTCAAGGGCCGTCTCGAGTCGATGCGCGAGCGCCTGATGTCAGCCGCACTGCCCGGCTGAGCCCACGGCCGCCTTCCGGCGGTTCCCCACGAACACACCAAGACGTCGACCTCGACACCCGCCCTCGCGAACGGCAAGGGCAAACAAATCATGGATCTCCGACCCGCCGAAGTGACCTCGATCCTCGAGAAGGAAATCGAGGAGTTCAGCCAGGACAGTGGCATGCAAAGCGTTGGCACCGTGCTCAGCGTTGGTGACGGTGTCGCCCGCGTGTACGGCCTCGACGACTGCGTCATGAACGAGCTCCTCGAGTTCGAGGGCGGCGTCCGAGGCGTCGCGCTCAACCTCGAGGAGGACAACGTCGGCTGCGTGCTCCTGGGCTCCGCCACCGAGGTCAAGGAAGGCCAGCAGGTGAAGGGCACCGGGCGGATCATCTCCGTGCCGACGGGCGACAAGCTCCTTGGCCGCGTGGTGAACGCGCTGGGCGACGCGGTCGACGGAAAGGGCCCGCTCGGCACCAGCGAGTCGGACCTGCGCCCGATCGAGCAGGATGCCCCCTCCGTGGTGGAGCGCCAGCCGGTGGACCAGCCCCTCCAGACGGGGATCAAGGCCATCGACGCGATGATCCCGATTGGCCGAGGCCAGCGAGAGCTCATCATCGGCGACCGGCAGACGGGCAAGACCGCCCTGCTGGTGGACACGATCCTCTCCCAGAAGACCACGGGCGGAGGTGACCCCACCAACCCCGAGCAGGTCATCTGCATCTACGTGGCCGTCGGCCAGAAGCAGTCCACGGTCGTCGACATCGTGCGCCGCCTCGAGTCCGAGGACGCGATGAAGTACACGATCGTCGTCAGCGCCTCGGCCATCGACGAGGCCTCCATGCAGTACCTGGCGTGCTACGCCGGCTGCGCCATGGGGGAGCGGTTCCGCGACGAGGGCCGCCACGTCGTCATCTTTTATGATGACCTCTACAAGCAGGCGCTGGCCTACCGCCAGGTCATGCTGCTGCTCCGTCGCCCGCCGGGCCGTGAGGCCTTCCCTGGCGACGTGTTCAACCTGCACAGCCGCCTCCTCGAGCGCGCGGCCAAGCTCGCGGACAACGCTCCGGAGATCAACCCGCGCTTCTCCGCCGGCGGCGGCACGCTCACCGCGCTGCCCGTGGTGGAGACCCAGGAGGGTGACGTTTCGGCGTACATCCCGACCAACGTCATCTCGATCACCGACGGCCAGATCTTCCTCGAGGGCAACCTGTTCAACGCGGGCATCCGCCCCGCGGTGAACGCCGGCATCTCGGTGTCGCGAGTCGGCGGCGCGGCCCAGATCCCGCCCATGAAGAAGACGGCTGGCTCGCTCCGCCTTGACCTCGCCCAGTTCCGCGAACTTCAGGCCTTCGCCCAGTTCGGCTCGGACCTCGACAAGGCCACCTTGGCCAAGCTGACCCGAGGCGAGCGCCTCGTCGAGATCTTGAAGCAGGGCCAGTACCGCCCGGTCGAGGTCGCCAACCAGGTCATGATCATCTACGCGGGCACCTCGGGTGCTCTCGACGGGATCCCGGTCAGCAAGGTCGGCGAGTTCGAGGCGCAGTTCATCGACTACGTGAACGACACGCACCCCGAGGTCGCCCAGCAGATCCGGGACGCCAAGAAGGACATTCCGGCTGAGGTCAAGACGATCCTGGATGCGGCGGCCAAGACGGTCACCGCGCAGATCGCCTGATCGATCCACTCCGCAGCTCCTCCGAAACCTCTTCGAGATAGCGCATGGCTGGCATCAAGGAACTTCGCCTTCGGATCAAGTCCGTCGGCAGCATCAAGCAGATCACGCGAGCGATGGAGATGGTCTCTTCGACCAAGCTCCGCCGCTTCCAGGATCGTGCGATCGCATCGCGTCCCTACAGCGAGGAGATCGCCGGCCTCGTGTCGCGCCTCTCCTCGGTGCTCGGGGACGACATGGAGGATCAGCCGCTGTTTGCGCCTGGTGCCGGCGACCGCACCCTGGTGCTGCTCATCACCTCCGACCGTGGACTCTGCGGTGCCTTCAACACCAATCTGTTCCGTGCGCTGGAGACCTGGCTCGCCGGTCGGGACGTGTCGAAGCACGACTTCTTCGTCTACGGACGCAAGGGCGCGCAGTACCTGGCGTCTCGCGGTCGCAACGTCACGCGGTTCATCACGGACCCGCCGATGGAGGAGATCGACTACCACAACGCCGCGCTGACCGGCCGGATGCTGACCAGCGAGTTCGCTGGCGGTTCCTACAACGACGTCTTCATCGGATACTCGGCCTTCGAGTCGATGGTGAAGTACGTGCCGCAGATCGCTCCCTTCCTGCCGTTGACCCCCGAGGCGCTCGGAGGGGGTGGCGAAGCCCCGTCCGAGGCGATCATGGAGCCCGACGCGAAGTCCATCTTCGAGTCGCTGGTCCCGCGCTACCTGGAGACGCGTATCTACAACTCGCTGCTCGAGTCCCTCACAAGCGAATACGCCAGCCGGCGCTTCGCCATGAAGAACGCCACCGATGCTGCTGACGACATGCAGAAGGCCCTCAAGGGGGTCTACAACCGCAAGCGTCAGGAAGGCATCACCAAGGAGCTGCTCGACATTGTCGGCGGCACCGAAGCCGTGAAGTGATCCGGGTCGACCCCGCTCACTGACACGCATTCACGATCACATCCAAGGCCCCGAAACACCCCACGCCACTCAGTTCCCATGACTGCTACCCAGACCAAGGGCACGGTCGCTCAGATCTTCGGCCCCGTTGTCGACGTCCGCTTCCCCGCGGGTCAACTTCCCGAGATCTACAACGCCGTCGAGATCACCAGCGAGTCCGCAGGCCTCAACATCGTCCTTGAGGTTGCCCAGCACCTCGGTAACGACGTTGCCCGCTGCATCGCGATGGCGTCGACCGACGGCTGCAGCCGCGGTATGGGCGCTGTCGATACCGGCGCGCCCATCACGGTGCCTGTCGGCGAGCGTACCAAGGGGCGAATCTTCAACCTCCTCGGCACCCCGCTCGACACGGTGGCCCGCGGTGGGATGGAGTCCGGCACCGAGTGGCCGATCCACCGCGCGGCGCCCCGCTTCGACGAACAGGAGGCCGTCTCCGAGCTGTTCGAGACTGGCATCAAGGTCGTCGACCTGCTCTGCCCGTTCGCAAAGGGTGGCAAGATTGGACTGTTCGGTGGAGCCGGCGTTGGCAAGACCGTGCTCATCCAGGAGCTGATCCGGATCACCGCGGTCGAGAAGGGTGGCTTCAGCGTGTTCGCTGGCGTCGGGGAGCGTACCCGCGAGGGCAACGACCTCTGGCTTGAGATGAGCGAGGCGAAGTACAGCCTCCCGGACGGCGGCGAGGCGTCGGTGATCGACAACGCCGTGCTCGTGTTCGGCCAGATGAACGAGCCCCCGGGCGCGCGCCTGCGTGTGGCGCTCACCGGCCTCACCATGGCCGAGTATTTCCGTGAAGAGAAGAAGCAGGACGTGCTCCTCTTCGTCGACAACATCTTCCGCTTCGTTCAGGCGGGCTCCGAGGTCTCGGCGCTGCTGGGCCGCATGCCCTCCGCGGTCGGCTATCAGCCGACCATGGCGTCCGAGATGGGCGCCCTGCAGGAGCGGATCACGACCACGAAAGACGGGTCTGTGACCTCGATGCAGGCCGTCTACGTCCCCGCCGACGACATCACCGACCCCGCGCCGGTGGCGACGTTCGCTCACCTGGACTCGACCATCATCCTGGACCGCGCCATCTCCGAGCTCGGCATCTACCCCGCAGTGGACCCGCTGAAGTCCACCTCGCGGATGCTCGACCCGCAGGTCGTTGGTGAGGAGCACTACAACACCGCGCGTCAGGTTCAGCAGACCCTGCAGCGCTACTCGGACCTCAAGGACATCATCGCCATCCTCGGCATCGAGGAGCTGTCCGACGAGGACAAGCAGGTCGTGAGCCGCGCCCGCCGGATCCAGAAGTTCCTCTCCCAGCCGTTCTTCGTCGCGGAGCAGTTCACCGGCATGACCGGCGTCTTCGTCCCGCGCGAGGACACCGTTCGCTCGTTCCGCGAGATCCTCGACGGCAAGCACGACACGATGCCCGAGGACGCTTTCTACATGGTCGCCGGTATCGACGCCGCGACCACGAAGGCCAAAGAGCTCGACAGCGAGGGCTGAGCCCCTGGCTCCGTTCTCGACCTCCTCGCCCCGAAGAACTATGGCAGGCCCCATCTCACTCCGCGTCATCACGCCCGAAGCCGTCGCGCTCGACACGACGTGCTCGTCCATCAGCTTTCCTACGACCGATGGGTCGGTGGGGGTGTTGAAGGACCATGCCCCGATGGTCGCGGCTCTCGGTATCGGCGAGCTCCAGCTTCGCGGTGACGCGGGGGATAGCGCGATGTTCATCGCGGGGGGCTTTGCCGAGGTCCGAGAAAACGTGGTCCGGGTCGTGACTGACGTGTCCGAGCCGCCCACTGACATCGATGTGGAGCGTGCCTCCAAGGCCGCCGAGCGGGCTCGCGCTCGTCTTGAGACCAAAGAGTCGACGGAGGGCGAGCACCTTGATGTGCTGCGTGCCCGTGCGTCTCTGGCCCGCGCGATCATGCGGCAGCAGGTCGCGAGCAAGTACCGCCGCTGATGTCGGGCGCCTACGAGCGGGCCGGCTGGCAGCGAACCCACACCTGCGGCGAGCTCCGGGAGGAGCACGCCGGATCGAAGGCGGTGCTGAACGGGTGGGTCGCGAGCCGGCGTAACCTGGGTGGCATCTACTTCATCGACGTGCGGGACCGCTACGGCGTGACCCAGGTCGTCCTGCCGGAGGACCTCGACGCGTCGGCCAAGCTGGCGCGGGAGGACTGCATCTCGGTGACCGGAGAGGTCACCCTCAGGGAGGCGCCCAACGGGCGCATGCCCACGGGCATGATCGAGCTGCGGGCGGCGTCCGTGGAGAAGCTCTCGGCCTCGAAGACTCCGCCGTTCGAGATCGAGGAGAAACTCGATACCTCGGTGGAGCTGCGGCTCAAGCACCGCTACCTCGACCTCCGGCGCCCCGACATGCAGCGGGCGCTGATGCACCGCAGCCGCTTCATCGGCGCGATGCGCGCGGCCTTCCTGGCCCGCGACTTCGCCGAGGTGGAGACGCCCATCCTCACCAAGGCGACGCCGGAAGGCGCCCGTGACTACCTGGTCCCGAGCCGGGTGCACCCCGGCGACTTCTACGCGCTCCCCCAGAGCCCGCAGATCTTCAAGCAGATCCTGATGGTCTCGGGCATGGACCGCTACTTCCAGGTGGCGCGTTGCTTCCGCGACGAGGACCTGCGCGCAGATCGGCAGCCCGAGTTCACCCAGCTCGACATGGAGATGTCCTTCGTCGAGGAAGAGGACGTCTTCGCCGCCTGGGAGGGCGTCCTCGTGGACACCTTCAAGGGGTCCATGGGCGTGGAGCTCCCGGTGCCCTTCCCCAGGGCAACGTGGCGTGAGGCCATGGAGCGCTTCGGTTCGGACAAGCCGGACACCCGCTTCGCCATGGAGCTCGTCGACGTGGCCGAGTGGGTTGGCGTCAGCGGCTTCGGCGTCTTCGAGAAGATGATCGCGGACGGCAAGCGCGTGATGGCGATCGCCGTCCCGGGCGGCGGCGAGGCTGTCTCCCGCGGCAACATGAAAAAGCTCGAGGAGGTCGCCAAGACCTACGGCGCCAAGGGCCTCGCGTGGTGGAAGCCCGGGGTCGAGGGCGGCGCGGGTGGCTCCATCGTCAAGTTCTGCCAGGGCGACTCTGGGGCGAAGCTCTGCGAGGTCACCGGGGCGGGCGAGGGCGACCTCATCCTGCTGGTCGGGGACCAGGAGCCCACCACCTGGCGGTCCCTGGGCGCCCTGCGCCTGCACGTGGCCCGGGAGCTCGGGATGATCCCCGACGTGGACGGCGCCGACGCTGGTTCGACGGGGCCCTGGAACTTCCTGTGGGTCACCGACTTCCCCATGTTCGAGCGTGATGAGGCGCCCGCGGATGGCGGCCCGCCGCGCTGGGTCTCCTTGCACCACCCCTTCACTGCACCCTCCGACTGGGACATGCCTGGGGACCCTGGGTCCATGGGCAGCCGCGCCTACGACCTGGTCCTGAACGGCTGGGAGCTCGGCTCAGGGTCGATCCGGATTCACCGCCAGGAGACCCAGGAGAAGGTCTTTGACCTGCTCGGCCTGGACCAGGCGCAGCAGCAGGCCAAGTTCGGCTTCCTGCTGGATGCCCTCTCTTACGGCCCGCCGCCCCATGGGGGCTTTGCGGTCGGCCTCGACCGGGTCGTGGCCCTGACGCTCGGGATGGAGTCCATCCGGGACGTGGTCGCCTTCCCGAAGACGGCCTCCGCCACCGATTTGATGTGCGACGCCCCGAGCGGCGTGGAGCCCCACCAAATGGGGGACCTCTACATTCGCCACGACAGCCTGCCCTCTGCGGGTGGCGCGGACTCTTGAGTCGCGCCCTGGCGAAGGCTGTCGGCGCGCTCGGCCCCGGGCTATTGCGCACCCAGGCCCGCGGTGGGCGAGGGGGCTTCGGCTTCCTTTCTGCGCTCCAATTGCCCTGGACCTGCAATCCTTGCGGGTCTTCACAGGACTCGTCTATGGCCGGATGGCAGCATCCGGACTATCGTCTTTGAACCTTCCTGGTCGCGGCTGCTCAAGGTGAGCAGCCGGACCCCACGCAACCCGAAGAGGAAACTACTTGGCCGTCCAGAGCTTTCGACGCAACCGCCGCATTCGAGTCCCCGAAGTCCGTCTGATCGATGAGAACGGGGAGCAGGCCGGTGTCGTATCCACGAAGGACGCCCTTCAGCGCGCCCAGGAAGCGGGACTAGACCTGGTTGAGGTCGCGCCGACGGCGCGTCCGCCGGTGTGCAAGATCCTCGACTGGGGCAAGTTCAACTACGAGCAGTCGAAGAAGAACAAGCGCGACAAGGGCAGCTCGAAGGGTAAGTCCGGGCTCAAGGAGCTCCGGGTGCGCCCGGCGATCTCGGAGCACGACCTCTCGTATCGCCTGACGGACGGTCGCAAGTTCCTCGATGAGGGGCACAAGGTCCTGTGCGTCTGCATCTTCAAGGGCCGCCAGATGGCGCACCCCGAGCACGGCTACGACGTGATGCGCCAGGTCGCCGCTGATCTGGTGGACATCTCGAAGGTCGAGATGCCCGCGAAGATGATGGGCCGACGGATGACCATGCTCCTCAGCCCGCTGCCCCTGACCCAGCGTCGGGCCGCGGCCAAGGAGCGTGAGCAGAAGAAGCGCGACGCCGAGATCGCTCGCGAGCGCGGCGAAGACGTCCCCGTCGAGTGATCACGCCGGGGCTCGCCTGGACTTGTCCGGGCGGCCCCCAGCCTCGGGTGCCATCTGCTCGCGGGTCGGCATGCCAACCTCGGCCGACATGGTCAGACTGACGGCATCCTTACGGGTGGCCCGGCCGAACGTCCTGGGCGGGCCGGGCCCGGCCTGCAGGGTCCAACAGCCCAGCTTCCGAGACCCTCCAGGCCTCGGGAGCGGCCCGCGACCCCATCAGAGGCCGGGCGGCCTTGCCTTCGGCCCTCTTGCGTGGGGCGTGTGCCCCAAGTTCACTGTGCGTGCGGCCCGTCGGCTTCGCCGTCGTGATCGCGTTCCCTGGGTCACCAAGACCCCTTTCCACCAAAGTCCAATGCGTGCTCTCCTCACTGCGCTGATCGCCGCCCTCGCGATCTCTGCCGCCTTCGCGGCCTCGGCGTCCATCGACTCCGTCAACAAGAAGTGTCCTATCAGCGACATGCCCGTCAAGGAGGGCGTGGTCGTCTCCACCGACGCCGGCGACATCGGCGTCTGCTGCGGCAACTGCCAGAAGAAGGTCGCCGCCTGGGACGACGCCAAGAAGGCTCAGTTCGTGGCTAACGCCACCGCGAGCGACGACGCTGACGTGAAGAAGGCCGCCAAGGCCGACTCGGAGGCCAAGAGCTGGACCGAGCCGTACCTCCTCAACACCTGCGCCGCCTCCGGTCGCCCGATCGACGTCAAGGGCACGCCCACGACAAAGGTGATCGACGGCCGTGAGCTGAAGTTCTGCTGCGGTGGCTGCGCTGCCGCCGTCGCGAAGGACCCGGCCAAGTGGCTCCCGAAGGTCGACAAGGCCATCACGGTCCGTCAGATGGCCATCTACCCGACCACGACCTGCATCGTGAGCGGCGAGCCGCTGATGGAAGATGGCAAGGACACCGCCGTGTCGATGGTCATCAACAACCGCCTGTTCCGCGTGTGCTGCAAGATGTGCGCGCGCAAGGTGATGGCGGACCCGGCCAAGTACGCGGCCAAGCTGGACACCATGGCCATGAAGGCCCAGGCCAAGGCCTATCCCCTCAAGACCTGCGTGGTCGCGAGCACCAACGGCCTCGGTGACGCCCCGAAGCAGATGATGGTCGGTGGCCGCCTCGTGCAGACCTGCTGCGGCGGGTGCGCGAAGAAAGTGACGGCGGACCCCGCCAAGTACGTGGCCATCGTGGACGCAGCCTGGGCCAAGTCCAAGGTCAACTCCGACGGCGCTGGCGCCGTGAAGAAGGGCGGCAAGACCGACGCGGACGGCTGAGCTCACTGGAGCCCTGCGCTGCAGCGGCTCACGCCCCAAGGAGCCCCTCGCGGGGCCTCTCGCGCCCCGAAGGACCCCGCCTGGGCCTTCGGGGCGCGGCTATTTGGGGCCTCGAGGACTGACTTCACCTCCTGGGTAGCGGAATCGGGGTGGCCTCGGGGCCACCCCCTCGCTATCCTCTCCGCCTCAGAAGTTCGGGTTGTTCGTCGACCCGGCCCCCGCGAGTGGCGTGGCACGCCTACGACCGGGGTTTCCAGGCCGGCTCCTCCTCGAGGAGCCCCGACCGAGGACAATTATCGTGCCGAAGATGAAATCAAAGGGAGCCGTCAAGAAGCGGTTCCGCATGACCAAGTCGGGCAAGCTCAAGTGCAGCAAGCCCAAGCGTGGTCACCAGCACGCCCCCAAGGACGCGAAGACCAAGCGCAACAAGCGCAAGGCCATCGTGGTCAGCGGAACCTGGGCGTACCTCCTGAAGCGCATGATGGGAGGGGGCTGATCCATGGTACGTGTCACCTACGGCGCTGCGCGCCACCAGAAGAAGGTCCGCTGGTTCAAGCAGGCCAAGGGCTACCGCGGCGGCCGCTCCAAGCTCTGGCGCACCGTCCGTGAGTCGGTCGTCCGCGCGTGGGCGTACAGCTACCGCGACCGTCGCCAGAAGAAGCGTCAGTTCCGCCGGCTGTGGATCGTCCGTATCAACGCGGCGACCCGCATGCGTGGAATGACCTACAGCCAGTTCATCGCTGGCATGAAGGGCGCAAGCATCGACCTCAACCGCAAGCAGCTCTCCGAGCTCGCCATCCACGATCCGGCGGCGTTCGACGCCCTGGTCGAGGAGGCCAAGGCCGTCCGCTCGTGACGACCTGGCTGCGCTGAACGCAACGGGCCGCCTCCGACGTTCCTCGTCGGTGGCGGCTCGCTGTTTAACCTCCATCTCCAACCGCCCCGACCTCCCCGCCGATGCTCCGGTGGGAACGCCGTGACCGACACCACCACCATCCTCGCCGACACCCGAGCGCGCATCGCTGACGCTCCGGACGTGGAGGCCCTGCGTGCCATCGAGCGGGAGGTCGTCGGCAAGGACGGCGTCGTGGCCTCGCTGCTCAAGTCGATCCCCGGCCTGCCGCCTGAGGAGCGCAAGGGCGCCGGTCAGAGCGCGAACGAGCTCAAGCAGGCGGTCCTCGCCGCGATCGAAGAGCGCGAGGCGAGCCTCGGCAACGCGGCGCTCGAGGCTGAGCGGCGTGCGGACGGCTTTGACGGGACGCTCCCGCCGCCCCGGGTCGAGCGCGGCACCCTGCACCCCGTGACCCAGGTCACCCGGGAGCTCGAGGACCTGTTCACGTCCATGGGCTACATGGTCCTGGACGGGCCCGAGGTCGAGCTCGACGACTACAACTTCGAGAAGCTCAACATCCCCGCCGACCACCCGGCGCGGGACACCCAGGACACCTTCTATTGCTCCAGCCCTGGCTCGAGCGCGAGCCTGCTGCTGCGGACTCACACCAGCCCGGTCCAGGTGCGCGCCATGGAGCGGCTCAAGCCGCCCTTCCGCGCCATCGTGCCCGGCAAGGTCTTCCGGCAGGAGACCACGGACGCGAGCCATGAGCACACCTTCCACCAGATGGAGGGCCTCGTCATCGGGCGCAACGTCTCGGTCGGCCACCTGATCGGCGCCATGAAGACGCTGCTGCGCGGCATCTTCAAGAAGGAGATCGAGGTGCGCCTGCGCCCCGGCTACTTCCCCTTCGTCGAGCCCGGGTTCGAGCTGGACGCGCGCTGCCCCTTCTGCACGGAGGGCTGCAGCGTCTGCAAGCGCACCACGTGGATCGAGCTGCTCCCGTGCGGCCTCGTGCACCCCAATGTCCTCAAGGCCGGGGGCCTCGACCCCGAGGAGTGGGGCGGCTTCGCCTTCGGCCTGGGCCTCTCGCGCCTCGTGATGCTGCGCTACGGCATCGATGACGTCCGCCACCTGCTCGGCGGCGATCTCCGCTTCCTCGACCAGTTCTGATCCGGCCCCTCACAGGAGACCTCACCGATGTTCATCTCGATGAAGTGGCTCGCCCGTCACGTGGACCTGACGGGCATCACGCCGGAGCAGCTCGCTGACGACCTCACCCTCTCCACCTGCGAGGTAGAGGGGATCGAGCGCTTCGCCCCGCACATGTCCGACGTGGTCGTCGGTCACGTGCTGGAGCGCGAGCCGCACCCCGACGCGGACAAGCTGGGGGTGGCCCGGATCGACGTGGGCGGCGAGGAGCCGCTGCAGATCGTCTGCGGCGCTCCGAACCTCGCGCCCGGTCAGCGTGTCGCCGTGGCGACCATCGGCACCGTCCTGCCGGGCGACTTCAAGATCAAGAAGAGCAAGATCCGCGGCGTCGAGTCCCGCGGGATGATCTGCTCCGTACGGGAGCTCGACCTGGGCGACGAGCACGACGGGATCTGGGTCCTCCCAGAGGACGGCGAGGCCCCCCTCACCGTCGGTCAGCCCGTTGCCGCAGCGCTCGGCATGGAGGACTGGGTGATCGAGGTGGACAACAAGTCCCTCACGCACCGGCCTGACCTCTGGGGCCACCGGGGGATCGCCCGTGAGCTCGCCGCCATCTACGAGCGAGAGCTCCTGCCCATCGATCTGGCGATGCCCGCGCTCGGCGGCGAGGCGCCGGTGTCGGTGCGCGTCGATGATCCGGCCTGCTCGCGCTACCTGGGCCTCGCCATCGACGGCGCGGAGAACGGGGCGTCCCCCGACTGGCTGCGTCAGCTGCTGCTCGCGGTGGGGCAGCGCCCCATCGACCTGCTGGTGGACCTCTCCAACTTCGTGATGCTCGACATCGGGCAGCCCAACCACGCCTTCGACCGTGACCGGCTCGCAGGTGATGGCGTCGTCGTGCGCAAGGCGGCGGCCGGCGAGCGCATGACCACCCTGGACGGTGAGGACCGGGAGCTGGTGGAGAGCGATCTCTTGATCACGTCCGGCGGCGCGCCCGTCGCCCTCGCCGGCGTCATGGGCGGTGAGGGCTCCAAGGTCGGTGACGACACGGGCCGCCTCCTGCTCGAGTGCGCAACCTTCGACGCGACCACGGTGCGCCGAACGTCCGCGCGCCTGGCGCACCGGACGGACTCCTCCGCGCGCTTCGAGAAGACCCTGGACCCCACCCTCCCCGAGGCCGCCGCGGCACACTTCGCGAACCTCCTCAGGGGCCTCCAGCCGAGCGTCAGCTTCCCCTGCGCCCTCGCGGACGCTGGTGAATGGGCGGACCCCGCGCGCTCCATCCACCTGCGCGGTGATGTGGTCCGTCGCGACCTGGGCGTCGACCTGGACGACAACGCCATCGCGTCGATTCTCTCCCGGCTGGGGCTCACGCCGACCGGGGCTGGCGGTGGCTTTGACGTGGCCATCCCGTCCGCGCGGGCGCTCAAGGACCTCACCATGGAGCGCGACCTCGTAGAGGAGGTCGGGCGTATCCACCGCTACGGCAGCGTCCCCGAGGCGCCGCTGGTGGGTGCCATCGAGCCGCCGCCCTTCGACCGGCGACGCCAGATGGTTCGCACCGTCGAGGACCGCCTCGCGGGCGCCGCTCGCTTTCATCAGGTGCTCTCGTACTCGTTCACCCCCGACGACCTCCTCGAGCGCACGGGCTGTGCCGGCGGGGACTTCGTGCGGGCCGATAACCCGGTCGCGCCGGACATGGCGCGGATCCGGCGCGAGGTCCTGCCCTCGCTGCTGGGTCTCGTGGAGAGCGCGCGCCGCGAGCGCGACGTCGTGCGCCTCTTCGAGCTCGGGAAGGGGTATCGCCCCGAAGAGGCGGGCGAGGACGGGATGCCTCGCGAGGTGCATCAACTCGCCATGGTGCTCGCGCTGCCGCCTGCATCGGGGGACGCCGCGTTCGACGCCGGGGCCTTCTTCCAGCTGCGCGCTGCGGTGGATGACGTGATCTCCGCCGCAGGAGTCACGTCCCCAGGTTGGGCCTCGTCTGACGCCGCCCACCCCGCAGCGCACCCGGTCAAGCAGGTCGCAGGCACCTGGTCCGAGGACCTCGCGGGCTGCGGCTTCGTGGCCTCCATCGAGCCGGGCGTCGCCCGGGCGCTCGGCCTCGAAGGGGAGCTCGCGAGCGACGTCGCGGTCGCGGTGCTTGACCTCGATGCGCTGCTCGCCGCGCCGCCCTCACCGCCGACCTATCAGCCGCTGCCGAAGTTCCCGATGGTCAAGGTCGACGTCGCCTGCGTCGCGCCCTCGGAGATGCCCGCGGCGGAGCTCGGCGCCATGATCGAGAAGGCCGGCAAGGGCGCCGTGCGAGGCCTGCAGCTCTTCGATGTGTTCCGCGGCGAATCCCTGGGCGAGGGCAAGAAGTCCCTCGCCTACCACGTGGTCTTGCAGTCCGACACGAAGACCCTCACGGACAAGGACGCCCAGAAGTTCCTTGGCCGCCTCGAGCGTTCGCTGGAGCAGCAGGGCGCCGCCCTGCGCAGCTAGGGGTGGGGACGCTCACCGACACCCGGCTGGGGGAGATCTCCCTCGGCGCCGACGGGTACGGCGAGGTCTTCCTGAGGGCCGGACGCTGGACGCTGAGGGTCACCGTGGAGTGGTACGGGGCCGCCACGGCGGACCTCCTCGGCGAGGACCTTGAGCCGCTGCTCGAGCGCGTCCTGGGCTGGGCGGTCGAGCCGGGTCACGAGACCGTGGACCTGTACCTGGAGCACCACCTCGGGGAGTTTGAGCCCGAGGAGCTCGAGGCGATCCTGGGGGGGAGCGACACGGAAGAGGGGGCGAAGCGGGGCGTGGCGGCCCTCCGCGCCGCGCTCCAGCCCATCGCCATGCACGTCGGGAGGCGGCCCGGAGCGGGCCGTCAGCTGGCCGTGGATATCGGCTTTGGTCAGGACGTGACCGAGGTGGTCCTGGTGGTCGAGGTGGACCCCGAGGGGCAGCCGGTCTCGGTCGACGCCGAGACCTGAGGTCCTGCGCGCCCCGGTGCGCTACGGTGTCTCGAGCGCGCGGTGTTCCCAGCGCGCACCCACCATGCTGCACACCATTGACTGGGCGATCCTCGCCACGTTCCTCCTCCTGTCCGTTGCCGTCGGCGTCACGGTCGCCCGTCGCGCCGGCTCGAGCTCAGCTGAGTTCTTCCTCTCGGGGCGCTCCATGCCCTGGTGGCTGCTGGGGATCTCCATGGTCGCCACGACCTTCGCGGCTGATACGCCGCTGCTGGTGACTCAGATCGTGCGCGAGCGCGGCGTGGCGGGGAACTGGGTCTGGTGGGCGTTCCTCCTGTCGGGGATGGTCACGGTCTTCATCTACGCGAGGCTCTGGGTGCGCGCGGGGGTGCGGACGGACGTGGAGTTCTACGAGCTGCGCTACTCGGGCCGCCCCGCGGCGTTCCTGCGCGGGTTCCGCTCGATCTACCTGGGGGTGATCTTCAACTCCATTGGGATGGGGATCGTCACCCTGGCGCTGACCAAGATCTGCTCGGTGATGTTCGGCATCCCGCCGTGGCAGACGGTGCTCGTGGCGGGCGCGGTGACCATGCTGATCGCGTCCCTCGGCGGGCTCCGCGGTGTCCTGATCACCGACCTCTTCCAGTTCTTCCTCGCCATCGGGGGAGCGATCGCCGCGGCCGTGGTGTGCCTTGACCTGCCCGAGGTGGGCGGGCTCTCGGGGCTCCTCGCGCACCCGAACGTCGCGGGCAAGCTCGACTTCCTCCCAGACTTCTCGGACCCCAACGTCTGGGTGCCGTTGTTCTTCATCCCGCTGGCGATCCAGTGGTGGAGCAGCTGGTACCCGGGCGCGGAGCCCGGCGGTGGCGGCTACATCGCCCAGCGCATGCTCGCCGCCCGCAGCGAGGGGCACGCGGTGGGGGCGACGCTCTTCTTCAACGTGGCTCACTACGCGCTCAGACCTTGGCCGTGGATCATCGTCGGGCTCACCTCCTTGGTGGTGTTCCCCGACCTCGCCTCCATCGAGGCCGCGTTTCCCTCCGCGGTACCCGGAGAGGACCTCGGTTACCCCGCGATGCTGACGCTGCTCCCCGCCGGGCTGCTGGGTCTCGTGTTGACGTCGCTGGTGGCCGCGTACATCTCCACGATGTCCACGCTGCTCAACCTCGGGGCGTCGTATGTGGTGTTCGACTACTACCAGCGTTTCGTCAACCCCGAGGCCGAAGAGCGCACGCTGGTGCGCTACGGGCGCGGCGTCACGATCACGCTGCTGGTCCTCTCGAGCCTCTTCGCGCTGGCGCTCGGGGACGCCCTCAGCGGCTTCAACATCCTCCTGCAGGTCGGCGCAGGGACGGGCGCCATCTACCTCCTCCGCTGGCTCTGGTGGCGCGTCAATGCCTGGACCGAGATCGTCGGCATGACGGTGTCCTTCCTGGTGGCCCTCTACTTCCAGTTCGTGCACGAGGGGCTCTTCGGGCCGCTGGAATCGTGGGTTCAGTTCAGCGTGGGCGTGGGGGTCACCACGGCGGCGTGGGTCGCGGCCACCCTGGTCTCCGCGCCCACGGACATGGCGACGCTCCGGCGGTTCTACGAGACCGTCCGCCCCTCCGGTTCGCTCTGGGGGGGCTTCATCGCTCGCGCTGCTGCGGCAGGGGAGCCGGTGGCCGAGGTCGAGCCAGGCGTCTTCACGCGCGGCCTGCTGGCGACTTCGCTCGGGTGCGCCATGGTCTACGCGGCGCTCTTCGGCACCGGTTTCGCGCTCTACGGAGAGGCGGTCAAGGCCACCCTCGCGGGGGCGGTGGCCCTCCTCTCTCTGATCGGGATCTGGCGTCTGCAGCGTGATGGGGCCTCCTCGGGGGCCTCCTCGGGGGCCTGAGCCCCTTCACGTCTCAGGGGATGACACCTGAGCGGGCCGCGGTTCGAAGCGCGGCCCGGCCGCGGTGGTGGGCTACACTTCGAGTGTCTTGAAGGTCGTCCTCGTCAATCCGCCCAGCCCGCCGGAGTTCCGCGTCAGCCGCGGGCTGATGGGGGGCTTTGGGATGGCCGTGAACCCCGAGCTGCTCTACCCGCCCATCGAATTGGCCCACGTTGCGGGGGCGCTGCTGGAGGATGGTCACGACGTCGCCATCATCGACGGCGACGCCCTGGGTGTTGATCTGGACGGAGCCCTCGCGAGGGTCAAGGAGGAGGCGCCGGCGCTCGTCGTATTGGACTCATCGAGTACCTCGCTGGATCAGGACCTTGAGCTCGCGGGCCGGGTCCGCGAGGCCACCGGCGCCCTGACCGGGATGCTCGGGAGCCAGGTGACCTTCACCCCCGACGAGATCTTCAGCGGCGGCCGGATTGACTTCGTCGTGCGCGGCGAGCCGGAGCACACGGTCCAGGAGGTCGCGGCTCGTGCGGCCCGGGGCGAGGCGCTCGACGGCACTCCCGGCATCACGCGGCGGTCCGGCGACGGCGAGATCGTGCACGAGGAGGAGCGGGCGAAGATCTCCGACCTCGACGCGCTGCCGCTGCCCGCCCGGCAGCTCTTGAACAACGCCGCCTATCGCTTCCCCGGAGTCGACGGCGCCATCACCACGGTGAAGTCCTCTCGGGGCTGCCCGCTCAATTGCTCCTTCTGCGGCTACACCCTGGCCCAGGGGCTGCGCTTCCGGTTCCGGAGCCCTGCCCACGTGCTCCGCGAGCTCGAGGACCTCTACTTCAACCACGGCATCCGCCACGTGGTCTTCCGTGACCCGATCTTCACGACGCGCAAGGACCGCGTGGCTGAGATCTGCGACGGGATCGTCGCGGCGGGCATGACCGAGCTCGAGTGGCAGTGCGAGACGGCCGTGAAGACGCTCGATCGTGAGCTGCTCGAGAAGATGGCCAGGGCGGGCTGCAAGCACATCTCCCTGGGCGTGGAGTCGGGCAACGACGAGATCCAGAAGAAGCACTGCGGGAACAAGCTCAGCGACCTCGATAAGGCCCACGAGGTCTTCCGCGCCTGCCGGGACGTGGGCATCGAGACGCGCGCCTTCTGCATGATCGGCTTCCCCGAGGAGACGCCCGCGATGGCGGACGAGACCCTCGCGCTGGTGGACTCGCTGGATCCCGATCAGGTCCAGTTCTGCGCCGTCACCGCGTACCCGGGCACGCCGCTGCACGAGATGCTGCGCGGCACCCGTGAGTTTGACTACGCCTCGATGACCGGCTTCCAGGCCCTCGAGGGCAACGAGCACATGACGGCGGCCCAGATCGAGGCCAAGATCCGCGAGGGCTACCGCCGCTTCTACCGCCGCCCCAAGCGGGTGTTCCGCGAGCTCCGGGACCCGCGGCGGCTCGCCGGGCGTCTGGCCCGATACATGACGCTCTTCCGCCGCCGCGCGGCGGTCTGACACCCCGCGTCGCGGACGAGGCAGAAGGAAACGAGAGAGGGCCCCGGCGAGCAATGCTCGCCGGGGCCCTCCGCTTCTCGGACCTGCCTTGACTCCAGGTTCGCGCGAGGCGGTGGTCGCGTCCGTGCCGAGCACCTCTCGGTGTCGGCTGGCCGGATGTCCTGCTCGTCGGAGGCCGAAGCCTCCTTCACCCGGCCGGGTGCGATCCTCCGCCGGGGGGGGTCCCGGACCGACGGTGAGGTCGGCGATCGGGCAACCGCGCTGGCGCTGAAGTCTGGCTGGTAAAGAGCACGCGCGGTCCCTGCTCCGCGCGATCAACCATGCATCCGAGGCCCACGGCGGAGCGGGGCCAGATTCCTGGAGAATCTGTCCCGAACGAGGCCGCCGCCGCGCCCTGGGGCGGTTGGGCGGTTGGGCGGCCGGCCAGGGCTCGTCTGGTCGCGGCGAGGGCGTCCTCGTCCTTCAGGGGGGCGGAGCGCCCGGGGCCGGCACTCGATGCTCCATTTCGGGGACCATTCGGTGTGCCGAGCACCGTCCGGAGTGCGCTGCGCGGTCGGGCTGCGCCGACCGGGGATCACCATGGCCGCACTCCGCCGCATCCGGAGGGCTCCCGGGAGACCGGTGA
Source organism: uncultured bacterium (assembly GCA_938083085.1). Taxonomy (GTDB): domain Bacteria; phylum Planctomycetota; class UBA1135; order UBA1135; genus Saltatorellus. The sequence goes on along the minus strand of CALLKX010000014.1, from coordinate 80,954 downwards.
CGCACGCTCTAGGGAGCCCGGGGATTCAGGCCGCGGACGGCGAGCACCTCAGCGCGATCGACACTCCTGCGCGCGACCACTCTGCAGGCCATGCCCGCAACCCAGGAGTGTCGTGGGGCCCCTTGACCGGCTCGGCGCGGGTGGAGGAGGTGCGCGGATTCCCCTGGGGCTCACGCATGGCGCCGGGCTCCCCGGGGCAGCACAGGGACGGGCGCGCGGCCCTCGTCCGGCTCCACTCAATCTCAGCTGCGTGGCAGCAGAGCGGGATCAGGCCTGGGCGTAGCTCGTCTCGGCGAGATCGACCCAGGTGAGGGTCTCATCTGACGGGTCAAAGACCTGCACCCAGGAGTTCCAGCGGGCGACGACCTGGACGCGGCGGGCCTCGGATTCGGGCGCCTCGGGGGCGTCAGCGGGCGGCTCGTACATCGTCATCGCGGTGGATAAAAAGGAGGCCCCTCCCGGGAGGGGATCCGGGAGGAGCCAGGTTCGCACATGAACCATGAGGGCCCACATGTCTTCGTCAGCCGGCGGCAGGACTGGCCCCCTTTGGCCAAATAAAAATGTCCGCCCTCCTCGCTGGCCCTCTTCACTGGCCCTCCTCACTGGCCCCCCTCAATGGCCCTCAGCGGGTCAGGCGCGGGTTGAGGAAGCGAACAGGGGTGTCGCTCGTGGTCACGCCGATCCGGCCCTCGGAGATGGAGGGGGGCCCGTCGATCTTCCCGATGACCTCGCCGTCGATCAGGAAGCGCGTGGCCAGCAGACCCACGTCGATCCCCATGGTGAACTGCTCACCGGCCTTGAGGCGTGACTTGGCCTTGAACTGCGGGTCGAATTTGGGCTGGCGGGTCTGCTCGTCGAAGTCGAGGATTCCGGCCCGGCCGCTCTTGCCGAGGCGGACGTAGCTCTTCTCCCCCGAGAGGGTCCCGGCGAAGGTCAGCCCGAGCAGGGGGAAGTCCCCGGTGTCCTCCACGATCACGTCCACCTCGAACAGGAACGTCTTGGGCGGCTCCTCGATCAGCGAGGCGGTCGCGTATCCGCCGCCGCAGCGGAGCCCCGTGGTCCCGTCCTCCTCGGCGAAGGCGTCCCACTTGCCCGAGAGCTCCCAACCCTCGAGGTCGGACGGGACGGGCAGCCGGCGGACCCGGCGCACGTCGACTCCGGACGTCTCCATGATCTCATCGGCACGAGCGAGCAATACGCCTTCGCCGCCCACCACGTCGCTGGCGAGCTTGAGGGTCTGGAGGGCGACGCGGGGGTACCCGGCTTCCATCCAGCCGTCGGCCTCGGCCGTGGCGGCCTCCAGGAAGGACAGGTAGCTGCCCTCGATGAGCTCGCCCAGGGACCGGTTGACCTTCTTGATGCCAGCGAGCCCTGCGGCGGCGGCCTCGGCCCCCGTGCCGTCGTAGTGGGCGAGGGCGGCGTCGCGGTCCGCCTGGGCGCGGCCCACGGAGACCAGCCGGCGGAAGGCGAAGAGGGCGGCGTCCTGGCTCTTGAGCTCTGTCAGCGTCTCGCCGAGGAGGCGCAGGGCCAGGGGGTCGTCGGGGCGCTTGCGGAGGGCCCAGCGCAGGGAGTCCACCGCGTACTCGGGCTTCTCGAATTCGAGCTGCTTCTTGGCCCGCGCGATCAGGACGTCCGCCTGCTCAGGTCCGCCGAACTCGATGCGAGAGAGGTTGAGGATCCACTCCTTCCAGCGCTCCTCGAGGTCCTCGTAGCTCTCAACGCCGGGAAGCTCCGCCTCCTCCACGAAGTACTTCTTGAAGCGCTTGCCCACGTTCTTCTCCTCGCCGGAGTCGGTGTAGGAGCGCATGAAGTCCTTGTAGACCGGCTCGTAGACACGCTCGCACGAGTCGTTCTCGTAGTTCATGCAGAAGTACACCATCGCCCACCCGAAGGAGTAGTGGGACCCGGGGTACGACCCAGGAGCGAAGTACGTCATCACGTCCCAGAGCTTCACGGCGTCGGGCCTCGGGTCGAGGTCGTCGACCGCGACGGGGTCCTTCGGGTTCTTGCCACCGATCTGGATCACGACGCTGCGCAGGCGTGACTCGGGGATTCGGTTGGTCTCGACGAAGCCGCCCGGGAGGATCGCCGCGCCCTCGAAGTAGCTCGCGGTCCCCTCGTTGAGCCAGGTCGGGATGAGCGTCTTCCAGACCATGCGCGTGAACTGGTGGGAGGCCTCGTGGTAGAGGGTCGACCAGAGCTCCTCGATGGTCTGCTGCATGAACCCCTCGGCGGTGCGGGGGTCGTAGGTGCTCACGCTGTTCTCGGAGGGGCTGTAGAAGCCGGCGACGGTCTCACCCGTGCCCGAGTTGTACGTATCGAACTCCCCGCGCGTCTTCCAGACCCGGACCTCGCAGCGGCGCATGCTCCCGCCGCCCTTCTTGTAGTCGAAGATCTTCCGGTAGAACTGGTTCATCTGCTCCATGGCGCTGAGGATGGCCTCGGCCATCTCCACGCCCATGTTGGTCTTGATGGTGTAGTTCTTGCCCTTCAACTCGAAGGCGTCCTCCCACTCCACGTGCTTGGCGTCGATGCGGGCGATCTCGCGGGCGCTGCGGCGCTGGCTACTCTTGACCTTGACGGGGACCCCCGACTCCAGCATCGCCTGGACGGCCTTCTTGTTCTTGAAGAGCTTCTCGAGCTTGGCGGTGGCGGCCGCGCCGTACGGGGTGCCATCGAGGCCGCCGAGCATGTCCGCGGAGTTGGCGTAGAGCTTGCCGCTCTGGCAGATCTTCGCCAGCTGCATGATGCTCTTGGCGTAGGCCCCGGTGGCGGTGCCCAGGGACGGCAGGTCCACGCCGATCTCTTCGCGGAGTTCTTTCAAGCGCTTGCCCACGGACTTGGCCTGCCGGCCGTCGGGGGCCATGAGCTTCGCGAGCTCCGCATACCAGAGGGCCGCGTCGTCGTTGTCCTCGCTGAAGGCCGCCTCCGCGGCTGCCATCAGAAGGCTGGCGTCGTCCGGGGCCGACTGCAGCGCTCGCTCGGCGTCCGCGAGGTCGTCGGCGGGCGCGGCGGGGAGCAGGCCGAGCGCAATCGTGGCCGTGACGAGCGCTGCGGCTACCGTCGCGAAGGGGGGGCGAAGGGAGGTGCTTAGGAAGAGCTTCATGATCTGTGAGCAGGGGTCGCCCGAGCCGGGCAGGGCGGGTCCGGTCCTGGATGACGAGCACATCGGGAAGTGCCGTGCGCGTTCCGGTCAAGCCGCGGCATTGGAGCAAGCAGGATTCGTGGCAGCAGCGAATAATCGCACACCCTCGCCAGGATATTGGAGGTGGACGCGAGCGCTTCGTATCGAGCCCTCTTCTCCATAGACTTACAGCCCTTCCCGGCAGCCCATCGCCCCGCGCCTATGTCCCAGTCGATCGAGACGGTCCTCACCGAGGATCGAAGCTTCCCGCCTTCCGATGAGTTCCGAGGTGCGGCTCGCCTCGCGGACCGGTCGACCTACGAGCAGATGTGGCGCCGTTCGATCGATGACCCCGAGGGGTTCTTCGGCGAGGTCGCCCGCGAGTTGCCGTGGCTGGAGCCGTTCACCTCCGTCCTGGACTGGTCTGGGGCCCCGGTGGCCCGCTGGTTCGACGGGGGCAAGCTCAACGTCTCCCACGTCTGCCTGGACCAGCACGTGGAGGCCGGCCGCGGGGGCGAGGTCGCGCTGATCTGGGAGGGAGAACCGGGGGACGAGCGGACGTTCACCTACGCCGAACTGCTGGCCGAGGTCTGCCGCTTCGCCAACGTCCTCAAGGCCCGCGGGGTGAGCAAGGGCGACCGCGTTGCGATCTACATGCCCATGATCCCCGAGGCGGCCATGGCGATGCTGGCCTGCGCCAGGATCGGCGCGATCCACTCCGTGGTCTTCGGGGGCTTCAGCGCTCAGTCCCTCACTGACCGGATCGAAGACGGCGGCTGCACGGCGGTCATCACGGCGGACGGCGGCTGGCGCCGCGGGTCGATTCTGGCCCTCAAGGACGCGGTGGACGAGGCCGTGCAGGACCAGGCCCAGGTGCACACCGTCCTCTGCGTTCGTCGCACCGAGCAAGCGGTGGCCTGGAGCGAGGGGCGCGACGTGTGGCTCCACGAGGCGCTCGATGGCGTCAGTGACGAGTGCGCTCCCGAGCCCATGGACGCGGAGGACGTGCTGTTCCTCCTCTACACCTCTGGGTCCACGGGCAAGCCCAAGGGCATCGTCCACACGACCGGCGGGTACATCGTGGGGGCGTACCTCTCGACCCGCTACGTGTTTGACCTTCGGCCGGGGGACACCTACTGGTGCACCGCGGACGTGGGCTGGATCACCGGGCACAGCTACATCGTCTACGGCCCGCTCGCCAACGGCGCGCGCATGGTCATGTACGAGGGGGCGCCGAATGCACCCCACGAGGGGCGCTTCTGGGAGCTCTGCGAGAAGCACCGCGTGAGCATCTTCTACACCGCGCCGACCGCGATTCGCGCGTTCATGAAGTGGGGGGATGCGCACGTCGAGAAGTACGACCTCTCCAGCCTCCGGCTGCTCGGCACCGTTGGGGAGCCGATCAACCCGGCCGCGTGGATCTGGTACCGCGAGAAGGTGGGCGGATCGCGCTGCCCGATCGTGGACACCTGGTGGCAGACCGAGACGGGGTCGATCATGTTGACGCCGCTCCCGGGCATGAGCGCCACCAAGCCCGGGTCTGCGATGACCCCCTTCTTCGGGGTCGACGCCGCGATCCTGGATGAGGAGGGCAACGAGGTCGGCCACGGCGAGGGCGGCCTGCTCGCGATCCGCCGGCCCTGGCCGAGCATGCTGAGGGGGATCTGGGGCGACGAGGAGCGCTACCACGACACCTACTGGTCCCGCTGGGACGGCCGCTACTACATGGCGGGCGACGGCGCTCGCCGTGACGCGGACGGCAATTTCTGGATCATGGGCCGGGTGGACGACGTGCTGAACGTCTCCGGGCATCGCCTCTCCACCATGGAGGTGGAGAGCGCGCTCGTGAGCCACGAAGGCGTCGTGGAGGCCGCGGTGGTCGCGCGCCCCGATGACCTCACCGGGGAGGCCATCGTCGCTTTTGTGATCCCGACGGATGAGGTCGCTGACGACGGCGGGCTCGCGCTCGGCGTCCTGTTGAAGGCGCACGTCGCTGCGGAGATCGGGAAGCTCGCGCGTCCGGCTGAGATCCGCGTCTCGCCGCGGCTCCCCAAGACCCGCAGCGGGAAGATCATGCGGCGGCTCCTCAGGGCCATCGCAGCCGGCGAGGAGATTCGCCAAGACACCACCACGCTCGAGGATCCCACGATCCTCGACGAGCTTCGAACCGGAGTGAAAGCATGAGCCAACCGATTCTCGCCCCCCTCGCGCTTCTCCTCGCCTCCCCCGGGCTCGCCGCGGGGGTCGTCACGGGACTCGCCTCGGGACTGGCCTCCGGGGACCTGCCCTCGGAGCGCTCCGACATCCTCCCCGTCGAGGACCAGATCATCGCGAGTCACGACTGCCTCGCGTGCCATGACCCCGAGTCCAGCATTCGTGAGCGCCTTGACCCGGTCGCGGCGCCCGATCTCAACGGGGTCTCTGGCCGCGTGGACCACACCTGGCTGGTGGACTTCCTCGCGGACCCAAGAGGGGTCCGGCCGGGGTCGACCCACCCGCACCAGCTCGCGGGGCTCGCCGCGGCGGGCCGTCAGCGGGCGGCGGAGGGCCTCGCGGCGTTCCTTGCGGCAGACCCCACCACTCGCAGTCAGGTCGGCGAGCCAGGAGAGGAGACCAGCGACTTCGGGACGGTCGAGCGTGGCCGCCGCCTGTTCCACAGCGTGGGGTGCGTGGCCTGCCACGGGCCGCTCGAGGACGCGTACGATCTGGAGATCTCGCTCGTCGAGCTAGAGGCGGAGATGCGCGCCGCCGAGGCGGCCGGCGACCTGCTCGAGGACGTCTCGGACGAGTACGACGAGGAGCCGCTCCTCGTTCGCCCGGGGACTCTTGCTCCCGATCCCCACGCGCTGCCTTCCGACCTCGCGCGCAAGTACCGGATCAGCACGCTCGCCAGCTTTCTGGAGGATCCGGTCGCGGTGCGCCCCTCTGGACACTGCCCCTCCATGGGGCTGGAGGCTGATGAGGCGCGCGCGGTGTCCTCCTACCTCCTGAGGTCCCAGTCACAGCGCGCCGCCGAGCGAGAGGACCGTCGACCCGGGCTGGTCGTCAAGGTCTATGAGGCCCCCGACCTTCAGCGCGGCGGCCTCGCGCGGCTCGATGATCTCAAGCCTGTGGCGACCGAGGTCGTGCAGGAGATCAACGTCGATGCGCGGACGCGCGACAACCAGTTCGGGCTGCGCTTCACCGGCTTCCTTGAGGTCCCCACGGACGGTCAATATCGCTTCCACCTGAGCTCGGACGATGGCTCTCGCCTGTACGTCGGCGGCGCCCTCGTCGTGGACAATGGCGGCGTTCACGGGACGGAGATGGTCTCTGGAGGTGCCGACCTCGTGGCGGGCTCCGTGCCCATCGAGGTGACCTTCTTCGAGGCCTCCGGCGGCGAGGTGCTCTCCCTCGAGTGGGAGGGGCCGGGCGTGAGCCGGGGTCCGCTCACGGCAGAGCGCCTCTCCCACTGGCCGCTGATCTATCGCGTGCTCGGTGCGGACGGTCAGCCGCTGGCTGAGCCCGCTGTGAGCACCGCCCAGCCGCAACTCGTGGAGCGCGGCCGGGAGGCCTTCGCGCGCCTGGGCTGCGCGACGTGCCACGCCGGCGTGCTGCCTGGTCGGGCTCCCGAGGTCGTCCGTCAGCCCCCGTCCCTCGACGACCTGTACGGTGCACGCCGAGAGCCGTTGTGCCTCCGCCCGGACGGCCGCTACGACTTTGACGCCGAGACGGCCGGGCGGCTGCAGGCCGCCTTTGTCCAGCCCACCCGGATCGCTGCCAGCGCCGCGGACCCGGGGGTCCTCGTCCAGCGCCGGCTCGCGGGCCGGAGGTGCTACTCCTGTCACCGCCGCGACGACATCGGCGGGGTGCACCCCGAACTGCAGGCCTTCTACGTCGGGGATGAGGAGGCGGAGCTGGGTGACCAGGGGCGCTTCCCGCCGACGCTGTCCGCGGTGGGGCGAAAGTTCCGGCCCGAGGTGTTCCGCGCCGCGCTCCGCGGCGAGGAGCGGGTGCGCCCGTACCTCTCGACCCGCATGCCTCAGATGGGCGCCCGCGGCGTCGACGGCCTCGCCGAGCTGCTCGAGGCCGTGGACGCCAAGGCTGCCGCCGAGGTCGCGTCCGCGCCGTCCTGTGACATGGAGCTCACGGCCGACGGCCGGCGGTTGGCCGGGACCCGTGGGCTGGGGTGCGTTCAGTGCCACCGTTTCCTGGGGAGCGATAGCCTCGGCGTGCAGGCCATTGACATGGGCCAGATGCACCGCCGACTCCGCTACGAGTGGTTCCATGACCTGCTCATGAATCCGGCGAACGTGGACCTCGACGCTCGCATGGCCAACCTCTGGGTAGAGGGCAAGAGCCCGGTCGAGGGCATCGCAGACGGCGACATTGAGGCTCAGATTGAGTCTATTTGGTGCTGGCTCGGCGGTGAGGAGAACATGGCCCCGCCCCCCGGCCTCGAGACGGGCCCGTGGGCCTTCGAGGTGGACGTCTCCGAGGAGCCCCGCACCGTGGCGGTGTTCATGAACGAGGTGTCGCCGCGGGTCCTCTGTGTCGGCTCTCCAACGGGGCTGCACTTCGCGTTCGACGAGCAGAACGCGCGTCTCGTCAAGGTCTGGCGCGGGCGCTTCCTCAACGCTGAGAAGACCTGGAAGGGGCGCGCTGGCGGCCTGGAGATGCCAGCCTCCGCGGATGCCGTCGACCTGGGCCCGGGCCTGCCGGTCCTCCCGTTCGGATCGATGACGGACTCCTGGCCCGGAGCCGCGGACCTCGACGCCGTCGCTCGGATCCTCGGGCGCACCGCTCACCCGGACGGCTCGATGACCTTCCGTTACGCGGTCGGAGACCTGCGCGTGGAGGAGCTTATCCGCCCCATTGCGGTGACGGTCGAGGAGGGGGCCAGCACGACGCCAGGCACGCGCCTCGGCGTGGAGCGGGTCTTCACCGTCCGGGCGCCCCTTGGGACCGTGGTCATGGCGCGCCCCCAGGCGGCACGTCGATTCGACAGCCTCGGCGCCGGGCGCTGGAGCGTCGATGGGGGCCCCTGGCCGGTGGTCGAGGTGGATGAGCAGAGCGCTCGCCGTGCCCGGATCGTGGACGCGACGGTGGACGGCGCACCCTCGGCCGCCGAGCTCCGCATCCCAGTTCTCATGCTCCCGGAGGAACCCGGGAGCCAAACTCTCGTTGGTACGTTCTCTTGGAGGTATGCGTGGTGATTCACTCCCTTGCCCTGGCCACTCTCACGGGCTTCAGCCCGGCACCCCTGATCGCGGCGAACCCCGCCACTCAGGACGTCCCGACCCACGCCGAGCGCGAGGCGCGCGCCTATCGGGTGACGTCTTGTCCGCTCCCTGAGGGCGTCGCCCTCGAGGTCGGCGGTCTCGAGATCATCCCTGGCCCGGACGGGCCGAGGGTCCTCGCGGTGACACGCCGGGGGGAGATGTGGGGGATCGACGGTTTCGCTGGTCGCGATGTCGCCGAGGAGCCGGTCTTCGAGCGCGTCGCGGACGGGCTGCACGAGCCCCTCGGACTCCTGCGGGACGGCGACGCCTTGATGGTCGCCTGCCGCGGCAAGCTGGTCCGGCTGACGGACACCGACGGGGACCATGTCTACGAGACCCACGACTCGGTGACGGATTGGTGGCGCATCAGCGGCAACTACCACGAGTACAACTTCGGCCCGGCCCCTGCGATCGACGGGAGCTACTGGATCACGACCAACAAGCCCTTCGGCGCGCAGCCGTTCGGGCGCGTGACGTGGCGCGGGTACGCGCTCCGGATCACGCCCGATGGGGAGGTCACGCCCATGTGCGCCGGGCTCCGGTCTCCGGCGGGGGTGAACACGTCTCCCACTGGCGAGGTCTTCTATACGGACAACCAGGGGGAGTGGTGCGGCGCGAGCAAGCTCAGCCTGCTGCGTCCCGGCAGCTATCACGGTCACCCGCACGGCATCGGGAGCACGGACCTCCCCGAGTGGCCCTGGCCGCAACCGGCGGCCCTTCCCGAGGGGCAGCTGTTCTCGGACATCGCCGCCTCGGGCGACTTCCCCGCCTTCCAGATGCCGAGCGTCTGGTTTCCCCACGGCGAGATGGGACGGAGCCCCGCCGGCTTCGTGTGGGACGAGAGCCGTGGCAAGTTCGGGCCCTTCGAGGGGCAGATCTTTGTGGCCGATCAGTACGACGCCGCCGTCTTCCGGGTGGATCTCGAGCGGATCGGTTCCCAGTGGCAGGGCGCCTGCTTCCGCTTTCGCGAGGGCCTCGCCTGCGGCGTGATTCGCGTGGCCTTCACCGAGGAGGGCGCCCTCCTGCTCGGCGAGACCGACCGGGGCTGGGGCTCACGCGGGTCCCTGACCGAGGGGCTCCAGCGTCTGGACTGGACAGGCTTCGTTCCCTTCGAGATCCACACCATGCGGCTGCTCGAAGGCGCGCCTGGCTTCCGACTGCGCTTCACGTCTCCGGCCAGCGCCGAGTCCCTCGCGGAGCTCTCCAGCTACACCATGGAGAGCTACACCTACCAGTCCACCCAGCGCTATGGCAGCGCGGAGCTGTCCCGAGAGAACCCCGTCCTTCGGAGCGCGACGGCGCACGCCGATGGGCTCGGCGTGGACCTCGTCTTCGATGGCCTCCGAGAGGGCTTCGTGCACGAGCTCGACGCCTCGGGTGTGAGGTCGGCAGACGGCAGCCTCGATCTGCTGCACGCCAAGGGCTACTACACGCTGATCAAGATGCGCTGAACCGCGCGGCGGGTCAGCCCTCCAGGAGGTCCAGTCCCTGCCGCTGCCCGTGGAGGCTCTCGTCCTTGCGGCGAGCCGTCTCGAGCAGCAGGTGGGTGACGTTGTAGCGCCGCTGCGTTGCGGTGTCTGTGCCCGTGCCCGCGTGGAAGGTGAAGCTGGACCCGCCCACGTCGCACAGCCGCTCGAAGATCCCCTGGACCTGGAGCTTCAGGGCGGCGCTGATGGACTCGGGCAGGAGCCCGCCGTCCTGTTGCAGCACCTCGCCGATCTTCATCGTGCTCGGGGAGGTCGCGAGGAGCTCCTGCAGGCGCGAATCGGTCAGGTAGCCGAGTGCGACGAGGAGCTCGCCGAGCCGTTGACCGGCCGGCGAATTGGAGCTGGTGACGCGGCAGAGCTCGCCACCGATATAGGTGAGCGAGAAGGTCTCGTGCTCCGCCTCGATCCTGAGGACCCCTGTCTTGGACTGCAGCTGGAAGAACCCGATCAACTCGGGGACGGAGACCGCGTCGGTGTGTCCGTTGAAGTCGGGCGAGCCGACCGCCGGCCCGGGAGCTGCGTCGAAGGCGCTCTTCTCGTCCAGGTTGACCTTGACACGCATCGTGCCAGGAGAGGTCGCAGTGGCGGGCGGCCCTTGCTCCTCGACCGTTGACCGGATGCCAATGGCGCCGCGGTCATCGAATACCAGGCCGCTGCGAACCTCGAAGAGCCGACCGAGCGCATCTGCGAGCTCGTCGTCATATCCAGCCAGTTCGCGGGCGCGGAAGGCGGCAGCCCGCTCCGGGGCGGGGGCGCCTGGAGCGAGAGGGCGCGGGGAACCGAGGGCCTCAAGGGCGACCTCGGCGTGGCGGCGCACCCGATCGAGCAGGTCCGACTGGACCTGGCCCTCGGGCGTCTGCTCGAGCCCGTGGAGCTTATCGGCCAGTTCCTCCGCGAGGGATCGGAGCTCGGTCAGGGTGGTGGAGTAGGTGCCGGACATGACTGGACCCTGGGAAGACCCTCAGGATTCCAGAAGTTTCGTCGTCGGTCTGGCCACGGCTGGAGGCCGAGCAGGAATTCCCTCGACGACCACGTTTGAACGTTGCCGTGCCGGAAAATACTTCCGGCTGAGGTGTCAGATCCCGAGGTTCTCGGTCTCTCCGCGTCCCGAGCTGTCGTCCTTCCACCAATCACTGGAGGTGATCTCGAGGACCCCCTCCTTGTACGGTCGAGGTTCCCAGCGGAGCTCTTCCCGGGCGGCCGTGATGTCGTGATCGTGGTGGAGGGAAAAGTAGCCGGCTCCGCGGCGCTCCTTGGTCACGTCCTTGAAGAGCCCCTTGAGCAAGATCGCTCGTTCAACCCACCTGCGGGGGATATTCCGGCGGCGGACCTTGCCGCCCGTGGCGGCGATGGTGAGGTCGAGGAAGTCGTTGAAGGAGACGCCGGCGGGCCCGGCGATCTCGAAGATCCTGAAGTCCTCCTTGCCTCGCTCGTAGTCGAAGGCGCGCACGATGGCCTCCACGAGGTCGTCCACGTGGACGGGGTTCAGCATGGAGAGGCCCTCGTGATAGACCCAGTAAGAGCCCTTCTGGGCGCCGCACTTGCGCAGCAGCGGGGCGGTGTGGCGGAAGTCGCCGCGGCCGTAGACGAGGGTGGGCCGGAAGGACGTCCAGCGGACACTGGAGCCCCGCACGATCTTCTCCTGTACGCGCTTGGAGTCGCGGTAGTAGCTGTAGACCGGGACGCCGATGACCGCGGAGGCCACGTTGATGAACTGGAAGCTCTCGGCGGCGTTCCGCTCCGCCTCTGCTACCAGCGCCTCGGTGCCCGCCACGTTGACGGTCTGGAGCACCTCGTCGGAGAGGTGGTCGTGGGCGCTGGCGAGGTGGACGAGGAAGTCGGCCTCCTTGAGGAACCCCTCCACGGAGCCCGGATCGGTGAGGTCTCCCTCGTGGAACTCGAGGTGATCCGGGTTCTCCAGCGGCTGGTCGCTGAGGACCTTGGAGCGGCCGGGCCGCACGAAGGCGCGGACGTGATGTCCGTCCTTGAGCAGGCGGCGGACGACGTATTGACCGATGAATCCGGTCGATCCTGTGACGGCGATGAGCATGGGGCGGTTCGATCGCGAGGGAGGCGCGGGCAAAAGACTACCGCGCTCACACGTCCCCCGTCCCCCTGAGCCGGTCAGGATGAAGACATGACCCGATCCAATGAGGACCGAGGAGACGCGAAGACACCCGTTACAAGGCCGATGATCGGCCCTGTAACGGGTGTCGTCGCGGCCCTCCCGGGCGAGCTGGGGGTGCTGGCCAGGGGGCAGCGCCGCCTAGGGGCTGGCCTTGGAATACCTATTTTTGAGACGTCGCTCCCGGTCGGCGGCCGGATCCTCGCGGTGGCCGCGGGGGTCGGCAAGGTCGCCGCGGCCACCGCCGCTGCGGGCCTGATCGCCGAGGGCGCGACCCGCCTGTTGGTGGTAGGGACCTGCGGGGGGCTCAGGGCCCAGGAGCCCGTGGGGGCTTTGATTCATGCTCGGAGAGCCATCCAGTGGGACCTGGCCGCGCGCAACGGCCGTGAGCTCACCGCGGACGAGGCGTTGATGGAGGCCTGGAGGTCGATCGCCCCTGGGGAGCGGGGCAGCATCCTCACGGCGGATCGCCCGGTGATTCGATTCCTCGACCGTGTGCGCGTCGCGCGGGCGGCCGCGAAGAGCGAGGTCGGGCCTGTCGTCGCGGATATGGAGGCGGCCGCGGTGGCCGCCGTGGCGTCCCAGGCCGGAATCGCTTGGGCGGCTCTCAAGGTGGTGTCCGACCGGAGGCCCGGCTGGATGGAGGTCTCACGGTGGGCTGGCGCGTCCATGGACGGATTCAACGAGGCTCTGCGAGCCCATGGGGCGCGCCCCGCCGAGTCGGTCCCGTTGCTCTGTGAGGCGCTCGAGGGCCAGCTGGATGGGCGAACTCGGCCCTCTGGAGGCGACTTGAGAGGGGAGCCGTAGGGATTCCGGTCGGGGGCGCCGCTGCGGACCCTGGGGCGTCCAGCGGCCTAAAATGAGGGCCACGCGGAGGATGAGAGCGGTGAGTCAGGGGGGGGCAGCCCGCCCCGGACCGCCGCTTCCCTTTGAGCGGACCTAGCTTGTGGGCAAGCTGCCTCAGAATGCCTGGACCCCCCGACCGATAGGATCCCTGTCGGTTGTATACCGACCCCCGGCGTGCCCCACGTCGCCCCCCCCCAGACCGCAAAGAGCGGTTTGGGTCGCCTCATGCTCCCCATCCATCCCTCCTCGCAGAGTCCGAGTTGACCGCCGCTGGCACCTTTGTGCGGCGCAACTTCGAGCCGCTCGTCCTGTCGATCCAGGTCCTCGTGGACCTCGTGGTCGTAGGGGTGGCGTGTGTGCTCGCTTGGTGGGTTCGGGAGCAGGCGTTCGTTGGGGGTGAAGCCCAAGGGCCTGCGAACAGCACCTCCCTCGAACTCTACCGGGAGGTCTTCGCGATCACAGCGGCGGTCTGCCTGGTCAGCTTCCACACGTTCGGGCTCTACAGCGCGAGCAAGAGCCTCCTCAACGTGGAGGAGTACAAGGCCGTCGCGAAGTCGAGCGTCGTCTCATTCTTCGTGGTGCTGGTCCTGCTCTTCTTCCTGAGAGAGGCCAACGCGGCCAGTGACGGCGGCGGTATCTACGCGCCGTTCCTCTGGCTGCACAGGGAGTTCGAGCTCAAGGTGAACCCCGACTACCTCTCCAGGGTCACGCTCCTGCTCTCGTTCGTCTTCATCATGCTGATGACGATCGTGAGTCGCTTCTGTTCCTTCCGTGTCATTCAGCGGCTCCATGAGCGGGGCATCGGCAACCGCAACGTGCTCGTCGTGGGCGCCGGGTGGACGGGACGCAAGCTCCAGGAGAAGTTCCTCCACGTGCCCACCCTCGGGCTCAACTTCATTGGCTTCGTCGATGATGACGAGGGGCTGGTGGGGAGCTGGATCGGCCGCGGGCAGGTCCTCGGCACCCTCAAGGACCTCAAGCGCGTCGTCGGAGAGCGCAAGATCGGGGAGGTGTTCATCTCCTTGCCTGAGACCAAGGAGTCGGAGGTCCTCGAGCTCTGCTCCACGCTCGACGAGATCGGGACGCCCTACTTCGTGGTGCCGCGCTTCTACCACCTCATGTCCTACAACGTGCGGATCGAGAACCTCGACTCGATCCCGCTGATCACCCGCAGGGAGCGCAGCGAGTCCCTGCTGTCCCTCGCCGTCAAGCGGGCCTTCGACGTCCTGGTCTCGGGCACCATCCTGGCGCTGAGCCTCCCCGCGTTCAGTCTCTTCGCGGTGTTGATCAAGCGTGAGTCGGCGGGCCCTGTCTTCTTCCGCCAGCGACGGATCGGTCTGGGCGGGCGGCCCTTCGAGATGATCAAGTTCCGCACCATGCACATCGACGAGTGTGGCGATGCCGTGGCGCCGAAGAACGAGAACGACCCGCGCGTGACTCGCTTTGGGCGGTGGCTGCGGCGCTACTCGCTGGACGAGCTGCCCAACTTCTTGAACGTGCTGCGCGGTGAGATGAGCGTGGTCGGCCCGCGGCCAGAGATGCCGTTCATCGTGGAGACCTATGGGACCCTCGACCGGGAGCGGCTGCGCGCCAAGCCCGGGGTGACCGGGCTGTGGCAGATCTCCTACGCTCGACAGGACGCGATCCACTCCAACCTGGACTACGACCTCTACTACATCGAGAACCGCTCGCTCCTCCTGGACCTCGTCATCGTGGCGCTCACCGGCTTCGCGGTCGTGCGCGGCACAGGCGCCTTCTGAGCAGAGGTCGGCCGTGCACATTGCCCATGTGATGGAGGCGACGATCGGCGGCACGCGCCGCCACCTCGTGGACGTGGCGTTCGCGCAATTGCGCCGCGGCGACGAGGTCTCCCTCCTCGTCTCTACCCTGCGGGACCCTGGCTTCGAGGCGGACCTTCGAGGGCTGGAGCAGGAGGGCGCGCACGTGAGGCGCATCCCCATGGTTCGCTCCATCCGGCCAGCCAAGGACCTCCGACACCTGCGCCAGGTGAAGTCCGCCCTCCGGGAACTCCGCCCGGACGTTGTCCACACCCACAGCTCCAAGGGCGGGGTTCTCGGTCGCCGCGCCTCCCTCTCGACAGGCATCGGGGCCCGCGTGCACACGCCGCACACCTTCGCCTTCCTCTTCGGTGCCCTCTTCGGGCGGGCCAAGCGGGCCGTCTTCCGCTCCATCGAGCGCTCGCTCGCGAGCTCTACCCACCGGCTCATCGCCGTGTCCGCCAGCGAGGCGCAGACGATCGAGGCCTCGGGCATCATCGACGCCGCTCGCGTCCGGACGGTCCCCAACGGCATCGACCCCGCACGGGTCGAGGGCGCCGGGCCTGCGGACCTTCGGGCCTTCGGGTTGGACCCTGAGCGGCCGGTGGCCGCGGTCATCGGACTGCTCTACTCGGCCAAGGGGCAGGACCTCGCGCTTGAGGCGCTCGCGGCCGAGGGGCTCGAAGGGCTGCAGTTGCTCCTCGTGGGGCCCGGCGACCAGGCCCCGCTGACCGAGCTCGCGGCGCGCCTGGGGGTCGAGCGGCGGGTCGCCTTCACCGGCGCCCGGGACGACGTCCCCGCCCTCCTCGCCGCGGCGGACCTCCTGCTCTTGCCGTCGCGTTGGGAGGGCATGCCGTACGTCGTGCTCGAGGCGATGGCGGCCTCCCGCCCGGTGGTCGCGACCCCGGTGGACGGCGCGCGCGACCTCATCGAGGACGGCGTGAACGGCTACCTCGCCGCGTCGATCTCCGCGGAGGCGCTCGCGGACGCCTTGCGCCGGGCGGTGCTCGCCGGACGAGGTCGACGGGAGTCGCTCGGTCAGGCTGGTCGGGATCAGCTCGAGGAGCGTCACAGCGTGGCGGCGATGGCCGAGCAGCTTGACGCGGTCTATCGGGAGGCGCTGGAGGCCTCTGGCGCGCGTTGAAGATCCTCCACGTTCTCACCACGCTCGACGTGGGCGGCGCCGAGATGCACGTGCTCAAGCAGGTGCGTGGGCAGGTCGAGCGCGGGCACCAGGTGCGAGTGCGCTATCTCAAGGGGCAAGGGACGCTGCGCGCGGACTTCCTCGAGGCCGGGGCCGAGCGCGTCGAGCGCGCCACGGCCGGGCCGCTGTTCCCGTTCCGCCTTCGGGAGGACCTCTCCTGGTGCGACCTGGTCCACTCGCACCTCCTCAAGGCAGACGCGTTCACCGCGCTGGCGGCCCTCCTGTTCGGCGCTCGGCGCAAGCTGGTGAGCGGCAAGCACAACGACGAGCAGGTCCTGCGCCGGCCCCTGGTCAGCTGGGTCCACGGGTGGCTCGGCCGGATTCCGGCGCGCACCGTGGTCCTCTCCGATCACGTGGGCCGCTTCATCGAGACGTACGGGCGCGTGCCGGCCGCGGCGCAGTCGAGGGTCTACTACGGCCTGGACCCCGCTCCCTTCGAGCGGGCTGCGGAGGAGACGGACCGTGACGCGACCCGCGCGGCTCTCGGCCTCTCGAGCGAGGACGTGGTGTTCGTCTGCGTGGCGCGCTTCGCGGCCCAGAAGGCCCACGAGGTGCTCCTCCAGGCGTTGGCGATCGCCCGCGCGAAGGAGCCGGCGCTCCGGCTCCTGCTGGTGGGGGATGACCCCTTCGGGGACGGGCGGGAGCGCGCCGAAGCGGAGGCGCAGCGGCTTGGCCTCCTGGGTTCCAACGGCCCCGGCGCCGCCGTCTTCACGGGCATTCGTCGCGACGTGCCGGCCTTGATGGCTGCCAGCGACGTGTTCTGCATGGCGTCCCGGTGGGAGGGGCTCGGGCTCGTGTTCCTCGAGGCCATGGCCGCCTCGACCCCGGTGCTCTCCACGAACGTCTCCGCCATCCCCGAGGTGGTCGTGGACGGGGAGACGGGGCGCCTGGTGCCCCCTGACGAACCCGAGCTGCTCGCCGACGCCATGCTCGAGCTCGCTAGGGACGAGGCGCTCCGAGCGCGGTTGGGCGCCGCAGGCCACCGCCGAGTCCTGACTCGCTTTGGCCTCGACCGGATGGTAGATGAGACCATCGAGGTCTACGGGGAGGTCATCTCCGCCTCGAAGCGGTAGCTTCGGGGGGTGATCCTGCTCCCCTTCGCCGCCGCCCTCGCTCCTGCCCTCGCCGCGGGGGGCTCCACGCTCGCTCCCGACGGCGTGGCCGTGGACTTCGCGCGGGACGTGCGGCCGCTCCTCGCGCGGCGCTGCTTTCCTTGCCACGGCAACGATGAGGCGACTCGGGAGGCGGGGCTCCGCCTCGACCTGGAGGCCGACGCCCTGTTGGATCGGGACGGCTTCCCGGCCATCGTGCCCGGTGATGTCGAGGCCTCCGAGGTCTGGGCCCGGGTGAACGCTGAGTTCGACCCCATGCCCCCCGAGGAAGCGGGGGCGCCCCTGAACGCGGCGGAGCGGGAGGTCCTGCGGCGGTGGATCGAAGGGGGCGCGAGCTACACGCCGCACTGGAGCTTCGAGGCGCCAGAGCGTCCGTCCGCCCCAAGCGCCCCCGGCTCCCCGGGGGCCGCCGGTCACCCCATTGACGCCTTCGTGACCGAGGCGCTCGCGGCGCGCGGCCTGAGCCTCTCGCCGAAGGCAGACGACCACCAGCTCCTGCGGCGCCTGTCCCTGGACCTGACCGGGCTGGCCCCGACGGCAGCGGCGGCCGAGGCCTTTGCCGCCTCAAGCGACCCCCTCAAGGTCGAGCGGGCGGTGGACCGGCTGCTCGCCTCGCCGGAGTACGCGGAGCGCTGGGCGGCGGTCTGGCTCGACCTCGCCCGCTACGCGGATAGCAGCGGGCACGGCTCCGACCCGCTTCGGACGATCTGGCGCTACCGCGACTGGGTGATCGAGGCGTACGACCGGAACCTGCCCTTTGATGAGTTCACCCTCCAGCAGCTCGCGGGGGACCTGATCCCTGACGCGACGGTGGACACGCGCCTGGCCACCGCGTTCCACCGGAACACCATGACCAACACGGAGGGGGGCACGGACGACGAGGAGTTCCGCGTGCTCGCCGTGAAGGACCGGGTGAACACGAGCATGGAGGTCTGGATGGGGCTGACCGCCGGCTGCGCGGAGTGCCACAGCCACAAGTACGACCCCATCAGCCACACCGAGTACTACGGGCTCTTCGATCTGTTCAATCAGACCGCCGACACGGACCGCGGTGATGAGCAGCCGCGGCTCGCCACGCCGACCCCGGCGCAGGCCGAGGCCAAGGCGCGCCTCGACGCGGAGCTCGCCCGCCTCGATCGAGAGCTCGCCGGCGCCGAGATCGACGTGGACGAGGGCGTGGCGCGGCTCATGGCGGCGCAGCGGTTCTGGGCGCCCGGCGAACAGCGAACCCTCACACGCGAAGCCGGCGAGGGGACGCGCGTCGACGTGGTGGAGCTGAACGCAGAACTCGGCAGCCACCTCGGGGCGGCCGTTGGCCTTCGGCTCTCGGCCCTTGCGTCCAAGGAGCTGCCCGGTGGGGGCCCCGGAGAGAGCCGGGGGAACGGGAACTTCGTGGTGACCGACCTGCAGGTCGCTCGCCGAACCCAGGGGCCCGTCCCTCTCGCGACTGGGCTCCGCGTTCAGCTCCCCGGGCGCGGGCGCATTCTCTCCCTGGCGGAGGTCGAGGTGCTCGACGGGGACGGCGTCAACGTCGCGCTAGGGGCCACGGCCACCCAGTCGTCCACAGGCTTCAACGGGCCCCCTCAGCTCGCCGTGGACGGCAACACGAGCGGCGTCTACGAGGACGGGTCCGTGACCCACACCTCCACCGAGGCGGACCCCTGGTGGGAGGTCACCTTCGCGGCGCCCGTCGAGGTCCACGGCCTGCGCGTGTGGAGCCGCACGGACGGGGACCTGGAGCTGCGGCTCGAGGGGTTCGAGGTGGTGCTTCTGGGCGAAGCCGGCGAGCCCCTGCGGCGGACGGCCCCGTGGCCGGCCCCCAACCCCGTGGCGGAGGCCCGCTTCGGGCCGGGCGGCACGGTGCCCCTGCTCGTCCGACCGGGGTCCGCGAGCTTCGAGCAGTCGAACTTCACGGTGGCCGCCGCCCTCGACCTGGACCCGGGGACCGGATGGGCCATCGGGCCGCGCCAAGGCGTGGATCACGCGGCGATCTTTCGGCTCCCCGAGTTGAACCTCGACCCCGACGGCCTCCTGGGGCTCGAGGTGACCGTAAGCCAGGAGTGGGGACAGGACCACACGCTGGGGGACTATCGGCTCAGCCTTGGCCGCGGGGCCCGCGTGCCCCTGGCGCTCCCCGCCGACGTCCGCGGTCCTCTGGCGCGCCGCTTCGACGGGCTCAAGGCGGCCGCCGAGGCCCTGAGCTCGGAGTCCCTGAGCTCGGAGTTCCTGAGCTCGGAGGTCCTTGGGAGCCCGCTCCCCGGCGACGAGGAGGCGCTGGTCGCCTTCCTGCGCGAGCGCGATCCGGCCCTGGACGGGCCGCGCGAGGAGCGCGCCGCGCGCGCCGCCGAGCTCGCCGCCCTCAACGTGGTGTCGACCCCCGTGATGGAGGAGCTCCCCGCCGAGCGCCGCCGCGACACCCACGTGATGCTCCGGGGCAACTTCTTGCAGCGTGGTGAGCAGGTCCAGGCCGCGATCCCCGCGGCCTTCGGCAGCCTCGACCCCGGGGCCCCTGCCGACCGCCTCGCCTTCGCCCGCTGGCTGGTGAGCGACGAGAACTCGCTCACGGCCCGCGTCCAGGTGAACCGCCTCTGGGCGCGGCTCTTCGGCCGGGGGATCGTCCCCACCGAGGGGGACTTCGGCTCCCAGGGAGCGAGCCCGACGCACCCCGAGCTCCTCGACTGGCTCGCGGTGGAGTTCCGGGAGAACGGCTGGGATCAGAAGGCGTTGCTCAGGACGATCGTCACCAGCCAGGCCTACCAGCAGGCGTCGGCGGTCCGGGCCGAGACGATGGAGGCCGACCCCGACGGCGTCTGGCTCTCCCGGTATCCGCGCCAGCGGCTCGAGGCGGAGATGGTCCGCGACGTGACCCTGCAGGCGGCGGGTCTGCTCTCCTCCAAGCGCTTCGGCCCCTCGGTCTATCCGCCCCAGCCCGAGGGCCTCTGGCAGGCCGCCTTCAACGGACAGCGCGACTGGCGAGAGAGCATGGGCGAGGACCGCTACCGGCGCGGCGTCTACGTCTTCATGCGTCGTACGATCCCGTATCCGATGCTCGCGACCTTTGACGCCCCGAGCCGCGAGGCGTGCACCGTGTGCCGGACGCCCACGAACACGCCGCTGCAGGCCTTCGTGACCCTCAATGACCCGGCCTTCCTCGAGCCCGCGCGCCTGCTCGGAGCGCGCTACGCCCAGCGGGCGGCGGACGGGGCGTCGCTGGACCTTCGGGGCGCGGCGGGTCTCGATCGGCGGCTGCTCACGGAGCTCCTGGAGCGCGCGCTGCTGCGCCCCGCCGTCGCCGGCCAGGTCGACATCCTCGAGGCGCTGCTGGGCGACGCTCGGGGAGCCTTCGCTGCGGACCCTGGCGCCGCCCGGGAGTTCACCGTGGAGGCCGACGCGGGTGGGGCGCAGGTCCTTGACCGCTTGAGCCTCGCGGGGGTGGACCCAGTGGAGATGGACCCAGTGGAGATGGACCCAGTGGAGATGGCCGCGTGGACGGTGGTCGCCAGCACCGTGCTCAACATGGATAGCTTCCTGACCAAGGAGTGAACGATGGACCCTCTCCCCGAAGACCTCCTCACCTCGACGCGGCGCACGTTCCTTCAGCGGGGCGTCGGGCTCGGCGCCATCGCTCTCGGCGCGCTGGACGGCACCGCGGCGGCGGGGCAGGAGCCGGCGTCCGTTGCGAAGGACTCACCCCTCGCCCCCAAGTCGCCGCCGCTCCCGGCGAAGGCCAAGCGGGTGCTGTACCTCTCCATGTCGGGGGCGCCGCCCCAGCACGACACCTTCGACTTCAAGCCCAAGCTGCAGGCGCTCGACGGGACCCCGTGCCCCGAGGCGCTCTTCGAGGGGAAGCGGCTGGCCTTCATCAAGGGCCACCCCAAGCTGCTCGCGTCTCCCCACCCCACGGCCCCGGTGGATCCCCTTGGGATCGAGGTCTCCACCCTCCTCCCCGGGTTCCGGGAGTACGCGGCGGACGTCTGCGTCGTGCGCTCGATGTACACGGACCAGTTCAACCACGCCCCGGCGGACCTGCTGATGCACACGGGGAACGCGGTCACGGGCAAGCCATCCATGGGGGCCTGGACGACCTGGGGGCTGGGCTCCATGAACCAGAACCTCCCCGGCTTCGTGGTGCTGGGCTCTGGTGGGAGCGATCCCACCGGGGGCAAGGCGCTGTGGTCCAGCGGCTTCCTGCCCTCGGAGTACCAGGGCGTGCGGCTCCGCTCGAAGGGGGACCCCGTGCTCTACGTGAGCGACCCCAAGGGCCTCGCCCGCTCCTCGCGCCGCCGCATGCTTGATGCGCTCCGACGGCTGAACGAGCTGGACCACGAGCGGCACGGGGACGATGAGACCATGGCGCGGGTGGCGCAGTACGAGCTGGCCTACCGCATGCAGATGGAGGTCCCCGAGGTGACCGACCTCTCGCGGGAGAGCGAGGCCACCCTCACGCGGTACGGCGCGAAGCCGGGGGACGGGTCGTTCGCGAGCAACTGCCTCCTGGCGCGCAATCTGCTGACCGCCGGGGTCCGCTTCGTCCAGCTCTTCGACTGGGGTTGGGACATCCACGGGACCGGTTCCGGTGACGATCTCGTCACCCAGTTCCCCGCCAAGTGCAAGGACGTGGACCAGCCCATCGCTGCGCTCATGGCGGACCTCAAGCGCACGGGCCTGCTCGAGGACACCCTCGTGATCTGGGGGGGCGAGTTCGGGCGGACGCCCATGCTCGAGGCGCGCGGCGGCTCGAAGTTCCTCGGCCGCGACCACCAGCCGGACGCGTTCTCCATCTGGATGGCGGGCGGCGGCGTGCGTGCGGGACACGTCCACGGCTCCACGGACGATCTCGGCGCTGCCGTGCACGAGGACGGAGTGTCCGTGCGTGACCTGCAGGCGACGGTGCTGCACCTGCTCGGGTTCGACGCCGAGCGCATGCGCTTCCCGTTCCAGGGGCTGGACCAGCGGCTCATCGGCCCGGCGGATGGCCCCAGGGTGGCTCGAGGGGTGCTCGCCTGAGCGCCGAGTCGAGCCCGGACGGCGCCCGCGTGGAGGAGCCCTTCCGATACCGCGAGCGGCCCGAGGACTTCATCGTCGAGGAGCTCGTGGCGGAGCCTGAGGCGGAGCGTGCGGACGGGACGCACATCTGGTTCACGGTGGAGAAGCGGGACCTGTCGACGCCCGCCGCCGCGCGCCGCATCGCAAAGGCGCTGGGTCGGCGGGGGACTGACGTTAGCTTCGCCGGCCGCAAGGACGCGGTCGCCATCACTCGCCAGCGAATGTCCGTGGAGCACGTGGAGCCCGGCGAGCTCATGGGGCTTGAGCTGGACGGCCTGCTCATCAGCGCTCCTCGCCGCCACCAGCGGAAGCTTCGGCTGGGCGAGCTCCGTGGGAACCGCTTCGAGTTGGTGCTACGGGGCGTCGCGCCAGGCTGCGTCCCGCGCCTCGCGGCGGGCCTGGAGAGGATGGCAGCCGAGGGCGTCGCGAACCTGTACGGCGAACAGCGCTTCGGCCCCGATGGCGCCGGGCTTGAGATCGCACGCCTTCTCGTCTTCGGGCCTGCCGAGGGCTACCTGGAAGCCCTTGGGCGCGCCGGGCGGCCAGAGCAGGTCCAGCCCGCGCTGGAACTGCTCCGTCGGGCCGTATCCGGGACGAGCGGCGAGCGCCGGCGCGCCGTTGAGCTGTGCCCGGACCTCCCCCTCGATCTCGTCCCGGTGGCCAAGCAGCTGGCCCGGCGGCGAACGGAGGATGTCGAGGAGCTGCTCGCGGCGGTCCCTCGGGTCTCGCGGTCGTTTCACCTCGCGATCCTGCAGGCCAAGGTCTTCAACGACGTGTTGGCGCGAAGGATCCGGGAGGGGACTTCGGCCCAGGCTCTCGAGGGTGACCTGGTCCTGCGCGAGGACGGGCGGCACGGGTACGTGTCACCGGAGCGGCCTGCGCCAGCGGGCGCCATGCCCTCGGGCCCGATGTGGGCGCCGGGCCTCCGCCTCGCCGAAGGAGGGCCAGGGGAGATCGAGCGGGCGGCGTTCGAGGCCGAGGGGCTGAGCCCGGATCATCCAGAGCGGCCGGGCGGGCTCTCACCGCGGGGGAGCCGCCGGGAGCTGCGCGTGCCCGTATCCGAGCCTGTACTTGACGGTGTGGACGACGGTGTGGACGACGGGGCCGGTGATGCTGAAGCACCGGTGGACCGCCGCGACGTGCTGCTCCGTTTCGGCCTCCCGTCGGGGGCCTATGCGACGGTCGTCCTGGATGAACTCAGGGCCGCGTGTCTCGATCCGAGGTAAGGGACGGGAAGCGCCGCGGTCCATCTGCTGTCCAGGCCCTTGTTGGGCCGATCTATGGGCTGATGGGCGCGACCTCCTCATTCACTCACTCGAACCCGTTCGACCCTCCCATGGCGGATCGAACCTTCGTTGAGACGCGGACCGACCGGCGAACTCAGCCGACGCCCCGCCTCTCCATGTACTCGATGGCGGGCGGGCGTCGCCAACGGGCCCAGCGCGTCGGAGAGCGAGAGGGGTCCTTCGTGGACTCTTACTCGGCCTGGGTCTTCCTCTGGATCCTGTGGGTCGCCGCCATGAACGTGGGGGACAGCTTCTTCACGATCGTGCACCTCCAGTCCGGCGGGGTCGAGGTCAACCCGGTGGCGGCGGCGATGCTCAAGACGGGCCGCTTTGGCTTCGTCTTCCTGAAGGCGCTGGTCATCAGCGCCGCGCTGCTGGTGCTGACCGTGCACAAGAACTTCAGCTTGGCGCGGATCGGGCTCTGGGTCTCGACCGTCGCCTATACGGCGCTGGTCATCTATCACCTGACGCTCTTCTGAGCTCCTATCGGAGCAGCGCGGGCGTCCCAGCGCCCTCGAAGGCGAGGTGCCAGGGATTCTCCAGCCAGCCGGCGTCACGGCGCTCTGGGGTCCACCATCGGTAGATGGACTCGAGGCCCCCGGTGTAGCCGAGTTCCGCGAGCTTCGCTTGCACGGCCGGGTTCACCTCTTGGTTCTCGTAGGTCATTCCGGTGGAGCGCGCCGCCTCCAGCCACTGGATGAGGGCGGACCGCATGCGCTGGGCGCGCGGGAACTCGTCGAGGAGCTGATCGTTCGCGCAGCGCGGGTCGGTGGCCAGGTTGAAGAGCGTCACCTCTCCGAGCCTGCGATCGGGGGAGGAGTCGCTTCCGGACACATCATGCAGGTAGAGCTCGAGCAGCCAGCCCTCCAGCTCGACGCTGGCAGAGATGCCCTGGGCGGAGAGAGCGAAGCGCGGCTCGGGGGCGGGTTCGTCGCTCAGGGCCTCGCGCACATCACGGCCCGGGAAGGGCGCGTCATTGAGTCCTGACATGTTGAGGAGCGTGCGCCCGACGTCCATCTGCCGGACCGGAGCCGCGCTCCGCGAGCCGGGCTCGACGCCGGGGCCCCGGAGCACGAGCGGCACGTGGATGGTGGGGTCTACGAGCCCGAAGTGATCCCACCATATCCCACGCTCGCCGAGGGCCTCGCCGTGGTCCGCGGTGAAGGCAATGGAGGCCGAGTCGACCCCCCGCCTCGCGAGGAAGTCACCGAGGAGGCCGTCGAGGTAGCGGACCTCTCCCGCGTAGAGCGCCGTCACGAACTCCGGATCCCTGAGCTCCGACTTGGCCAGCCAGCTGGGGAGCGGCCGCGGGGCGAGCCCGAGGTCGACGTCGTCTCGGTACGGATCGGGTCGACCGTCCAGCAGCTCCTGCATCTGCTCGTCCGGCAGCTTGTAGGGCGTATGGGCGTCGAAGAGGTGGACCCAGAGAAACAAGGGGGCGCCCTTGGCCTCGTCTATCCACTCTCCTGCGCGGGCGAGGGTGCCTCGCCCGTCCACCGCGCCCCGCAGCGGAGCGCTCATACGATCGAAGCCCTGGCCCAGGCCCGAGACGTCGTCGAAGAGGTGGAAGGCGCTCAGGGCCGCATGGGTCTGGTAGCCCGCCTCGCGGAATTGCTCCGCGAGAGTCTCGGCCGAGACGTGCAGCCGGGTGTGATTGTTGATGATCTTCGTGTCCCTCGGGTGCACGCCGGTGAGCAGCGTCACGTGCGAGGGGTTGGTGTTGTTGATCGACGAGAAGCAGTTGGTGAACACCGCGCCCTCGCTGCCCAGCTTGTCGATGTGCGGGGTCGACACCGGGGAGCCTGGGTTGATCGTCGACACGTGATCCGCCCGGTGCGTGTCGGAGGTGATGAGGATGACGGTGGGGTGCTCCGCCTCCATGTCCAGGAGCCGGGGGGTGGAGACGAGCAGGGCCGAATTCGCCGGCCCGTCGGTGCGCCGCTCGAACTCTATGGCCCCGTGCCCCTGAGAGACTTGCTGGATGATGGTCCGCCAGCGGCCGGTCACCACCTGGCCCAAGCCGTTGACCCAGAGGTCCTCGGTGGCCCCTGGCTCGGCGCTCACGAGGCAGGCGTCGAACGCCACCCATGCGGCGTCGGCTTTGAGGGGCTGGCCATCGGAGGTTGTGAGCACGGCGCGGCTCCCGCGGGGGAGCCGGACCGCGGGTCGCCGATCGCGGCTGCTCTCGAGGAGCAGGGTGTACGGGGCCGGGGCATCCGACGGCGTCGGATGCGTGAGGGCAGCGGCGAGCCAATCGGGCGACTCGACGTCCGGTTGGTCGGGGGCAGCGGGCTGGCCGGGCGTATCCCCGAGCGCCCTTAACATGAGCGCTGCGGGCCTCACGTCCTCCAGAGAGGAGTCCTCGGTGTCGCCGGAGCAGCCAGGGCCGATGGCGCAGACGAGGGCCAGGAACAGGACGGAGGCGCCCTGGGGCGGGGGCAAGAGAGTCATGAGGGCCATGGGACCAAGGCTACTGGTCTCGGGGGTCCGGGGCCGAGCCTCGTCTGAGCGGAAGTCGTCCAGCACCTCTCTACAGATCTGGAGCGGAGGCGTTGTGGGCGGGGGCCACGGACGGGCTAGACTCCGCGGATGGATGGAAGATGCGGCCGAGCCGCGCGTCCTACCCACGATGAACATGCCCCAGACCGCACTCGTCACCGGCGCCGCCGGCTTCATCGGCGCCGCCGTCACCCGCGAATTGCTGGGCGTAGGGGCCAGGGTGATCGCGGTGGACGACCTCTCGGCGGGCGACCTCGCGCGCCTCGAAGGGCTCCCGGGCGACCTCCTCGAGGTGGTCCAGGGAGACGCCTCGGATCCGGCGCTCTTGAGTCGCCTCCTGTCGTCTGGTCCGGATGTCGTCATCCACCTCGCGGGCCGCGTCGGAGTCCGGACGGTCCTCTCAGACCCCGAGCTCTGCGAGCGCGAGAACGTCCAGCTCGGCGCGGCGGTGGCGGGCGCGATCGCTGGACACTCCTACGGCGGCGCGCGGCCGCGGGTGCTGGCCGCCTCGACCTCGGAGGTCTACGCCGAGTCGGCAGCGCCCCTGTCCGAGGCGAGCAGCCTGCGCCCACGCATCGCGAGCGGTCGCTGGCGGTACGCGGCCTCCAAGCTTGCCTGCGAGGAGGCCTTCGACGAGGCCCTCGGGGTCGACGGGCCGCGCCCCGTTCACCTGCGTTTCTTCAACGTCGTCGGGCCGGGCCAGGACGGATCGAGCGGGATGGTGCTCCCCCGTTTCGTGGAGGCTGCTCGAGCCAGCGCCCCGCTGACTATTCACGGCGGCGGCGGCTCGGTCCGCACGTTCGCGCACGTTGAGGCGGTGGCCCACGACATCGCAGCGCTGGCGCTGCCCCAGCTGTTCGGCGACGGCTCCCGCGCCGCCTGCCTTGCGGACGTCGAGGGCCCGCTGAACCTCGGAGGCATGGCGCGCGCGACCGTGCTCGAGCTCGCCCAGGAGGTCGCCCTCGCGGCGTCCCGCCGCGGGCTCGCGCCGAGCCCCCTGGAGCACGTCGACCCGCGGGTCACGATCTCACCGCGCTTCGACGAGGTGCTCCATCGAGTGCCCGACCTCACGCGGCTACGGGGGCTTGGGCTTGGCCGGGATCCGTGGTCTCTGAGGGACATCGTGGAGGACACCTTCGCGCGGCACACCGCGCCGGGCGCCGTGCTCGCTGGCGAGCCGCTTTGCGTATCGCCCGCGTCCTGACCCGGCTGAACCTCGGCGGACCGGCCCGCCAGGTTCTGGCCTCGGATCCGCTCCTCGCCGAGCGCGGTCACCGGGTGCGGGTCTTCGCAGGCACACCGGAGCCGGGTGAAGGCCACCTCGAACGGGAGCTGGCGGAGCTCGGCGTGGACGTCGTTTCGATACCTGGCCTCAGGCGCGGGCTTTCGGCGCTGCTCACCGGGGGCGACCTGAGGGCGGGGGCGCACCTGCGCCGTGAGCTCGCGGCGTTCCGCCCGGACATTGTCCACACCCATGCCGCGAAGGCTGGTGCGCTGGGCCGCCGTGCGGCCCGTCGCGCGGTCCCGGGGGCTCGGCGGGTCCACACCTTCCACGGGCATGTGCTGGAGGGCTACTTCCCCGAGCCGGTCTCCCGCGTGCTCCGTCGGGTGGAGTCGAGGCTCGCCCGGCAAACCCACCAGATCCTCGCGGTCTCCCAGGCCACCGGGGCGGATCTCGTCCGCCTTGGGATCGCGGGTGCGGAGGACGTGGAGATCGTGGGCCCTGGGATCCGGATGGAGCGGCTGCTGGACCTCCCCGAGCGCCGCGGCGGCGCCCTGCGGGATCAGCTCAGCCTGCACCCAGACGACGTCGCCATCGGGGTGATGGGCCGGCTAGCCCCCGTCAAGCGGACGGTCATGGCCCTGGATGTGTTCGAGGACGTCGCCGCTGAGTTCCCGGAGGCCCACCTGCTCGTGGTCGGCGACGGGGACGAGCGGGCTCGGGTCCTGGCGCGGCAGCGCCTGCTGCCCGAGGACGTCAGGGCGCGGGTTCACCTGCTGGGCGCGGTCCAAGAGATCGGTCCGGTGCATGAGGCCCTGGACGTGCTGCTCTCCACCTCGTTCGCCGAGGGCCTGCCCGTGGCGATGATCGAGGCGGGGGCGGCGGCCCGGCCGGTGGTTTCAACCGCGGTGGGGGGCGTCCCCGAGCTCGTCCAGAACGGGGTCACGGGCCTGTTTGGCGTGGACCGGGCGGGATTGTCCGCCGCGTTGGCCAGCCTCGTTGGCGATGAAGGCCGGCGAATCGAGATGGGGCGGGCGGCGCGCGAGCGGGTGCGGTCTCGACACTCTGCCCACGCACTCGCGGATCGTCTCGAAGACGTCTATGCGCGGATGTTAGGTTCCGGCGAGTGAACCTCCTCATGGTGAGCGGCGATCGGCAGGTCGTCATCGGCGAGCGCGGACCCTTCTGGTCCATGCAGCGCCACTTCTCGACCTTCTTCGACCGGGTTGATGTGCTCGTGCCCGGGCCGGGAGCTGAGGTGGTGACGCGGACCATCCACGACAACGTTCACTTTCACGTGGGCCCCGAGGGCCGCGGCGCGCTCCCAGGGTGGATCGCCGCCCGGGGCGCCCAGCTCGTGAACGAGCACGGACACGGGCTCGTGGTCACCCATGACTACGGGACCTTCTACAACGGCCGCGGCGGGGCCCGCCTCGCCCGCGCCGCGGGGATACCGCTGGTCTCGGAGCTGCACCACATCCCCGGGCACCCGGTGGCGAGCGGGGTGACCGAGCGGCTGGAGAAGCTCATGGCCCGGCTCTACGTGGGCTGGGCGCGCCGGCACGTGCGCGCGTTCCGCGTGGTCAACGAGTCTGAGATGCCGACTCTGCTCCGTCGCTGGGGTGTCCCCGAGGATCGGATCGTCGTCCTGCCGAGCCAATACCTCGACTTCGAGGTCTTCCACCCGCCGGTAGGGGCGCCGCAGCCCGAGCGGGACGTGGTGTTCGTGGGGCGCATGGCGGCCAACAAGGGGGTGGACCGAATCCTCGACGCCCTTGCCCGCTGCGCCTCGAGGGGGCGGTCTTACCGGGCGACCTTCGTGGGCAAGGGGCCGGAGCGCGAGCGCTGGATTGCGCGGGCCGCTCGCCTCGGCCTGGCGGACACCACGGAGTGGATCGAGTGGATCGCCGAGCCGTCCGAGCTGGCGGAGATCTACCGCACGAGCCGGGTCTGCGTATGCGCCTCCACGTGCGAGGGCGGCCCACGCTTCACCGTGGAGGCCATGGCGTCCGGCGTGCCGGTGGTTTCGACGCCGGTGGGAGTGATGACGGACCTGCTCGCAGACGGCGAGGCGGGGCGGCTGACGGGGTTCGATGTCCCGAGCCTCGCGGACGCCCTCGATGACGTCCTCGCTGACGAGGCCCGCCGGATCCAGCGCGGGATCGAGGCTTCGCGACGAGTTCAGATCTTCGAGTACCACGCCGCCCTCGAACGGTATGCCAGGGGGCTCATCGCGCTGGCGGCGGGCCCGGAGGCAGCCCGTTGAATCTCATCTTCGTCACGCAGGTCCTCGATCGAGAGGACGCGGTCCTTGGCTTCGTCTCGCGCTGGGTGCGCGGGCTCGCGGGCGCCGCGGGGCGCGTGCGCGTCCTCGCGCTCGAGGTGGGGGACACCTCGGACCTCCCAGGCAACGTGGACTGGGTCGAGCTGGGGCGGACCGGGGCGGTGGGGCGCTACCTTCGATATCGCGGCGCGGTCCGGCGAGCGTTCTCCGAGGGGTTCGACGGGCTCCTGACGCACATGGTGCCTCGTTACTCGACCCTCGCCGCGGGCTGGGCGCGGCGGGCTGGGGCGCCGCACTACCTCTGGTACACCCACAAGGGCGTCGACGGCCGGCTGCTGCGGGCGATCGAGCGGGTGGACGGCGTGTTCACCGCGTCGGAGGAGTCCCTGCGGGTGGACACACCGAAGCGCATCGTGACGGGCCACGGGATCGACGCGGACCACTTCGACGTGGCGCGGCGAGCGTTCTCGGATGGCCCTGGCGCCAGCGGCGGGGGGCACCTGCTCTCCGTGGGGCGCCTCACGCCGGCCAAGGACCCCGAGTGCGTGCTGGACGCGGTCGCGCGCCTGCGCGCCGAGGGCCGGGCCGTGGAGCTCACCTGGGCCGGCGGCGGGCTGGCGGCGGGCGACGTTGCCTACGAGGCGCGCGTTCGCTCCCGGGTGGAGGAGCTCGGGCTCGCGGGCTCGGTTCACCTCAAGGGGGCCGTGCCCTACACCCAGATCCCCGCCCTCTACGCCGCCGCGGACCTCTTCGTCTCCGCGAGCCGGACCGGGAGCGTGGACAAGGTGCTGCTGGAGGCCATGGCGTCTCGCCGACCGCTGGTGAGCTGCAACGACTCCCTCAGCCCGCTTCTCGCCGGGGATCCAGACCTCGCTCCCTGGTGCGACGCGTGCTCGTTCCCGGAGGGGGACGGGGCGACGCTCGCCCGGCGCGTGGGCGCGTGGTTGGACCTGGACGGGGCCGAGCGTGTGCGGCGAGCCGAGGCGCTCCGCGGCCACGTGCAGCGGGAGCACGACGTGGACCGGCTCATGGCCCGTCTCGTTCAGACCATGTCGGCGGGGGGCGCGCGCAGCTGACGCTCCGATGACCACCGCTCCGTCCACCGGGAACGAGGCCGCACGGGCGGCCATCGTCGAGCCGCTTCAGCGCGTCCTGGGGTGGCTGCTCGCTCAGGCCGATCCTGGGACCGGCGCGCTCATCTGCCCACAGCACGGGATCGAGCACACGGGCAAGAGCGCCGGCGCAGTGGTCCTCGCCACCGAGCTCGCGAGGTTCGCGCCGGAGGCCGACCGTGACGGCCTGTTCGAGGTCGCCCGGGCGCAGTGCGCCCGGATCGCGGGCCGGCTGGAGCGTGAGGGGGACAGCGCCTGCTTCACCTTCCGCCCGGGCCGCCATGACCCTTACAACTGCTCCAACAGCGTCATCGACGGCGGCGCCTGCAGCGACGCCTTGGCGACCTTCGTGCTCGCCTTCGGGGACCGGCTGCCCGCCGAGGAGCGGGAGCGCCTCGCCCACGCGAGCGTGCTGCACGCGCAGACCTACCTCCGATACGCGATCGTGGACAAGGGGGTCCCGGCCCAGTGCGCCTGGGCCATGACCGGCGCGGCTCAGGCCTACCGCCTCTCGGGGCACGAGGTGCTGCGGTTGGCGTGCGAGGTGGGGGAGCAGCGCATCGCCGCTCGGCAGCGCAGCGACGGCAGCTTCCCCTATCACCCCGAGGACTGGGGCGCGGCGCATCCTGGCGCCGGGGATGCGAGCGCTTATTACCAGTCGCGGGTCACGGTATTCATGTCCTTCGCGCTCGAGGCGGCCCTGGGTCCAGAAGCTGGAGCGGCAGCGGACACCAGCGCCCCGGGAGCCTTCGACTTCCTTCACGGACTCGTCGGCCCGGACGGGATCAAGGTGGGCTCGGTGGAGGCCAAGCCTTGGTACTGGGGCGCCGAGTACGAGGTCGCCTCTCACCCCTTCGACATCGCCGCGTTCGCGGTGGAGTGGCGGCGCACCCGCGCGCCCCGCGCTGCCGAAGCGATGCGCGCGTCCTGGCGATCGTGGCTCTCCCACCTGAAGGCGAGCGGCGAGCCGCAGTCTCACCTCCCAGGGCTGCACGGGGAGCGGCCCCGATCGAAGAGCTACCAGTGCCCCTTCTTCTGGGCCGCCCATGCCTGCTGGATCGCGCGCTCGATCCCCGAGCTCACCGAGGCCCTCGCCAGCGAGGTCCGCGACCCCGCGCCGCCTCAGGGCTGGCGCTACTTCGGGGACGTCGACCTCGCGCGGCTCGACACGGAGGACGTCGTGGCGTGGGTGCGCGGTGCGCGTCCGCCGGGGAACCGGAGCCACGGGAGTCCCGCTGGTGGTCTGCTTCGGGTGTACAGCCACGCGACCGGTGGGGACCTCTATCAGGCGCCTTACCTCGAGCGCCGCGCGCCGGCCAACTGGAGCGGGAGCGCGGGGGGCTTCAACCTCGCCCGCGGCTGGCGCGCCGGCGCCGCGGACCTACGCTTCTCCACGTGGATCGCCCGGACCCGAGTGCGCGCGGGGGAGGGCGTCGCGGCCCTCGGTGTCCCCGTCGAGGCACTGCGCCGGTCGGTGGCCTCCTTCGCTTCCTCCGCGGTGGGCACGGCCTTCGTTCGTGACGCCCGACTCCAGGGTCCCAGCGGGGGGGAGATTGGCCTCGATTGCGGTCTGGCCTTCCGGGACGGCTCGGCCGCCGGTGGCCTCTTCGAGCGCCGCTTCCGGCAGATCGGTGAGGCGCTGGAGGTGGAGGAGCGGCTCGAGGACTCGGGCCGGGCTCGGGGCCTTTGGTTCAGGGCTCCCCTGGGGGCCACCGTGCTGGTCGATGAACCCGAGCACATCCGCTACAGGTTCGGGCGCGGCGCGGACGAGGGGACCGTGTAGTGTTCAGTCCGCTGCTGGGCGTCCCGCTCTGGGACGCTGGATGAACGTGATCCCGTGAGCGACCAACCCCAACCCGAGCCGGCGCCCTCCGCGGCGCGTGAACTCCTCCGAGAGAGGGCGGTGCCGGTCGTCGTGGCCTGCGCGCTCGCCGGGCTGGTGGACGGCTCCATCCGGGTGCTCGGGGTGGACCCCGGGCTGTTCCTGCTGCAGGTCCAGCACTTCGGTTTCATGGAGGCCTTCGGTATGGGGGCCCCGGCGTGGGGCGAGGTGCCCCTTCGCCTCCTGTCCCTCTGCCAGGCGGTCTTCCAGTACGGGGTCGCCGGAGTGGTTCTTGGGCTCCTCCTGTGCCCGGTCACCGCCGCCATGCGTTCGCTCCGCGGACGCCCCCTGCTCGAGGGGGAAGCCGGCACCCGCCGCACCTTCTCTGTGGTGCTGGGCTCCTGGCTCGCGGTGGCGCTCTACTGGTGGACCCGGTCGGTGATCTACTCGGGGCTCCCTGCGACCGACCCGCGGCGCCTCGGCGCAGCCGCGCTCCTCCTCGCGGCTGGGCTGCTGCTCGGGGCCGCGCTGGTGCGCTTCACGCCAGTGACGCGGCTGCGCCGGGCCCGGACGCTGCTCGCGGTCATGGCCGCGGTGGGCGCCGGCTTTGGCGGGTTGAGCTGGGGCCGGGCCGGGGAGCGCGGCCGGATCCAGGGGGCGAACGAGGGGGTCCCCAACGTCTTGCTCGTGGTGGTGGACGCGCTGCGCCAGGACACCCTCGGTCCCTACGGCGACGACGAGGTGCACACCCCGAGCTTCGATCGACTCGCGGCCGAGGGCGTGACGTTCATGGACGCGCGTACCCAGGCTCCCTTCACCTGGCCGAGCTTTGGCTCCTTCCTCACGGGCAAGGTCCCCCGCCGCCACGGGCTGATCCGCATGGAGCCGGGGCTTCGCATGCCCGTGAACGCGACGCTGCCCATCCTCCTCAAGCAGGCCGTCACCTCCGGCGGCGAGCAGCTCGAGGAGGAGGACTGGATCGCCGGCGCGTTCATGACGGGCACCCTCTCCCACGGCTCCGGCTTGCTGGGCGGCTTCGACGCCTACCTCGAGGCGCTCGTGGGGCACGAGCTGGTGGACGTGCACAACGACTGGAGCGAGTTCCGCTCCGGGCTGCTCCCCTGGCTGGTCTTCAACAAGCTGAGCCAGAAGGCGGACCGGCATCTGGTGACCACCACGGCGGAGGCGTGGCTGCGCGACCACGCGGACCGGCGCTTCATGGCGATGGTGCACCTGTACTCGACGCACACGCCCTACGACCCCGCGCCCGAGTTCCGGGAGCGGCACCTGGACCCGGCCTACGATGGCCCCATCTCCGCCTTCTACGCGGCGCAGCGCGAGGCGATCGAGGAGGGCAAGTACACCCTGACGGCGGCGGACGAGCTCCGTATCCGCCGCCTGTACCTCGCCGGCGTGGAGCAGGCCGACCGGATGATCGGGCGCCTGATCGAGACCCTGGAGGCCACGGGCACCCTGGACGACACCGTGGTGATCGTCACCTCCGACCACGGCGAGTCCCTGGGGGAGCACGGGCTGTGGGAGCACAACTGGATGTACGAGGACAACCTGCGGGTGCCGCTCCTCATGCGCTATCCGGCGGGCCTGCCGCGCGGGGTCCGCGTGGAGGGGCTCGTGGACACCATCGACCTCCTGCCCACGGTCTTCGAGCTCGCGGGGCTGGAGCCGCCGGAGCACGCGGACGACGCGGAGCTGGCGCTTGGCCTCGACCGCTCCTCGGGCCCCCCGTACGCCCCTTCGGACGACGATGAGGCGGTCGACTGGGAGGCCATCCGCCGGAGCCGACGCGTCTGGGACGCTATCGACGGACGCTCGCTGGTCCCGTTGGCGCGGGGCGAGGCGGGCCCGCCCCGACCCGTGGCCTTCGCGGAGAATGGGCGCTACCTGTCGGCGCAAGGTGATCGCTGGAAGCTGATCGTCCGCCGGGAGATGGTGCGGGACACACGGTTCGAGGACCTCCTTGGTGAGGCGGAGCGGCCGCGCCTCTTCGACCTCGAGCGGGACCCCCTCGAGCTACAGGGACGCTTCGACGCCGCAGACCCGGAGGCCTTGGCCGCGGCTGCCGAGCTCTTCAAGGCCCTCCGCGAGCACAGCTACCGCCTCCCGATTCGCGAGAGTCAGGTCGTTCGAGGTAAGCGGGACCTGCGAGCCGAGGGGCTCTTCAGGAGCCTCGGCTACGGCGGCGGCGTGGGCGCGGACGGAGGGGGTGGCGAGGATGACTGAGGCCGCGTCTTCGGAGCCGCCGCTGATCCTCGCGGCGAACGCGCGCATGCCCTCGGCGCGTGCGCAGTCCGTGCAGCTCTGCCGGGCCGCCCAGGCCTTCCAGGGTGCGGGCGCGAACACTGTGGTGCTCCACGCCGCGAGGCGGGACACGCCGCGGGCGCGGCCGGAGGAGGTCTGGGCGCAGCTGACCACCCTGCCCTCCGGGCCGGCGGCGAAGGAGCCTGCGATCTCGCCGCGACGGGGATGGCCCGGGCTGATGGCGGCCGGCTGCGTGGACTGGATTGACCTGGTGCCCAGGTCGCTTCAGTTCCTGCCCGCGCGGCTCCAGGAGTGGAGCTTCGGCCGCTCTGCCGCACGGATCATCCAGGCCCAGTTCCAGGGAGCTCGGGTGCTCGCCAGGGACCTTGAGATCGCCATCCACCTCCTCGGGCGCCCGGGCGTAGCGCTCGAACTCCACCGGGTCCCGGGCGGGAAGACCCGTCGCGGGTGGCTGCGCCGATGCGTGGACGGGGGGATGCCCGTGGTCGCAATCAGCGGCGGCGTGCGGCAGGACCTCGAGGCGCTCGGCGTGGCGCCCGACCGGATCACCGTGGAGCACGACGCCCATGACCCTGCGCTGGTGGACGCGCTCCCGGAGCGAGCCGCTGCCCGGGAGTCCCTCGGCCTCGACGCGGACGCCGGAGTCGTCCTCTATGCCGGCGGGCTCCTGCGCTGGAAGGGCGTCGATGTCCTGGTGGACGCCGCGCGGGACGATCTGCTCGGGGGCGCCAGCGTCGTCATCGTCGGGGGGATGGACGCCGACGTCGCCGCGCTCAGGCAGCGAGCTGCCGGCCTCTCGAACGTGCAGATCCTCGGGCACCGGGCCGCCCACGAAATCCCGCGCTACCTCGCGGCGGCGGACGTCGGCGTGGTCCCGAACCGCCGGACCCCGCGGATCAGCTCCCACCACACGTCGCCGCTCAAGGTCTTCGAGGCCATGGCCGCAGGCCTGCCCCTCGTGGTCAGCGACCTGCCGAGCCTGCGGGACGTGCTGCGCGCGGACGAGGCGGTCTTCGTCGAGCCTGAGTCCGCCGAGGCGCTCGGGCGGGGGGTCGTGGGGCTGCTCGAGGACGCGGAGGGGCGCCACGCCATGGCGGCACGCGCCCACGAGTCGGTGCAGGCCAACACCTGGGGCGCCCGCGCGAGGCGCATCCTGGCCTTCATGGAGCGACTCGCGTGAAGGTGCTCTTCCTCACGGACTCCCTCTCGGAGCTCGACGGCGTGGGTCGCTACTCGGTCCGCTTGATCGAGGCGTTGGAGCGTCAGCGACCTGGACTCGAGGTGCAGGTCCTCCTGGCGCGCAAGCACCGGCCGACCTCGCCGGAGGTCCCGGGTCGATGGCAGGTCGACGTGGCGCTGCCGCCCGACTACTTCTTCTACATGACCCCCGCGCGCTTCCTGGTCTCGCGGCTGCTGTCCACGTGGCGGACCTTCAGAGCCGCGCGCAAGGCAGACCTGGTGCACGCGATCAAGGACTTCCCACACAGTCTCGTGGCGGTGGACGCGGCGCGTCTCGCCGGCAAGCCCTGCGTCGCGACGGGACACGGGACCTACACGATCCAGCCGGTCCTTGACGAAAGGCACCGCTCGCGGGCCCTGTCGGCCTATCGCCGCTTTGCGGCGCTGATCTCCGTGTCGCGCTATACGCGCGAGCGGCTGCTTGGGATCGTGCCGCCTGAGGTCCTGCCGCCGGGGCGGGTGCACGTCATCCCCAACGCGGTCGATGCCGAGAGCTTCGTCGAGCCCAGGGACCTCGGCGAGCAGCCGTGGCACGGCCGACGGTTCACCCTGGGGATCGGCGAGCTCAAGGAGCGCAAGGGCCACCATCTCGCGCTGGAGGCCTGGATCCGTGTGGCCCGAGATCAAGCCGACCTGCATCACTTCATCGTCGGTAACCGCGCGGGCGACCCCTACGAGGAGCAATTGCTGACCATGGCGAGGGAGGCGGGACTCGCCGATCGAGTTCACCTGGTGGGCAACGTCAGCGAGGATGAGAAGGTCGATCTCCTGCAGCGGGCGGAGGTCTTCTTGCACACCCCGGTCACGGCCGCGGATGGCGGCTTCGAGGGCTTCGGGATCGTCTACCTGGAGGCCGCAGCGGCCGGAACCGTGGCGATCGGGACCCTCGACTCGGGGGCGGAAGACGCCATCGTAGAGGGCGAGTCGGGGCGCCTTGTGGCCCAGGACGTGGACGCGGTGGAGGGTGCCCTGCGGGAGGTGCTCGACGATGACGCACTCAGGGCGCGACTTGCGAAGGGCGCCCGCTCCCACGCCGAAGCCTCTTCATGGGACGAGAATGCCCTGCGGGTGCTCGAGATCTACGACGGAGTTCGGGGAGCAGAGGCGCCGTGAACGTTCTCTTCTTCTGTGAGATCGCCGACCCCGGCGTGGGCTCGAGCGTACGGCAGATGTACGGCCTCGCCCGGGAGCTCCGGGCGCGCGGGCATCAGACCGCGGTGGTGGCGACGGTGCGTGGCGCGGGGGACGCGACGCCCACCGTGATCGACGGCACGACCGTCTTCCGATTGCACTCGGACTACCCGCTCCGCTGGAGGGGCTGGGTGTCCCTCCGGAATCGCGCCATCGAGCGGCCCCTCGCCGCGGTGCTGGGGGAGTTCCGGCCGGACGTGGTCCATGCCCACCTCGTGCACACGCACCTCGGGTACCACTCCCTGACCATGGCGAAGGCGGCCGGCGCGAGGGTCGTCTTCACGTCCCACGACGCCATGACGTTCTGCTATCAGAAGCTCACCTGCTTCCACGGCGGTGAAGAACACGGCGGCAAGCTGGATGACGTGGTCGCCCGGTCGAGCAAGTGCATCCCGTGCCAGCGCCTCCGCTTCCGGCCTGGCCGGAACCGCCGCATCAGGGAGGTGCTGGAGCGCGACGTGGATCGGGTGACGGTGGTGTCCGATGAGCTGGGCCGCGTGATGCGCGCCAACGGGCTTCCGGTTCACCGGACCGTGCACAACGCGCTGGAGCTGAGTGAGACCCCCGAGGACTCGGCGGTCGAGGGGTTTCGCGCCCGCCACGGGCTCACCGGGTGCAAGGTCCTGGCCATCGGCGGCCGGCTCCATGAGCAGAAGGGCGTGGGCAAGCTGCTAGAGATGTTGGCGCTCCTGCGCCCGGAGTTCCCCGACGTTCGGCTCATCGTGATGGGGCGCAGGGAGACCTACGATGGGGAGTTCCGACCGCAGGCGGTCCGGCTCGGCGTGGACGACCTGGTGGTGCCCACGGGCTGGCTCGGGCCGGAGGAGCTGCCCCTGGCCTACGCCGCGGCGGACGTGTTCGTGACGCCATCCCTGTGCTTCGACACCTTCGGGATCGTCAACCTCGAGGCCATGGAGCAGCGCCGTCCGGTGGTCGCGACGCGCTTCGGTGGCTCCATGGAGGTCGTCGAGGACGGCGTCTCGGGCTTCATCGAGAACCCATTTGACGTCCCGGCCTACGCGGAGCGGATCGCGTGCCTCCTGCGGGACGACGAACTGAGGACGAGGATGGGGGAGGCGGGGCGCGCGGCGCTCCTGGAGCGCTTCTCCATGGGCCGTCTCGCGGATGAATTCCTCGCCGAGTACCGGGCCGCTGCGGGGCTGGAGTGACGCGTCAGGCGGTCGCAGGGTAGGCCCTGCGTGCATCAACCTGGGAACTCGTCACTTCTGGCGAGCAAATGAGCCGATACTCAGTGGGAGATCCTAAAGCCGACGGCTCTGCCCTGAGCGTCGTACACTTTGACTCCTGCCGCCTGGCTGGGGTGAAGGCTCTCCCGGCCCCCAGGAATTTCCTTATCGCCCGCGCAGCCCCGCAGGGGTCGCTCACGATGCAGAAGACACTTCTTACCTACGTCAAGCCGCACGTCCAAGAGGATCCCCTCTCGATGATCCTCGGCATCGGCTACCTCGGCGCCCAGATGGAGCGCGAGGGGCTCCCGATCGCGTTGCATGACGAGCGCATCGGCACGGACCAGGAGATGAAGGCGGCGATCGACGCCAACGACATCATCGGCTTCAGCGCGCTGACGCCGAACATCCGCCGTGCGATCGCCTGGGCGAAGTACGCCAAGGAGCAGGGCAAGACCACGGTCATGGGTGGGCCGCACGCCTCGGTGGACCAGGGCGTCTTCCTGGACAGCGGGCACTTCGACTACGTGCTCAAGGGTGAGGCGGAGCACACCCTGCCTCAGCTGATCCGCGGGATCGAGGGCAACGACGACAAGGCGCTCCAGGACGTGGCAGGGCTCGCGTCCATGCGCGAGGGAGAGCTGTGGGTCGACAACCCCGCCCCCCCGCTCATCAAGAAGCTCGACGAGCTCCCGATTCCCGCCCGGCACCTCCTGCCGATGGAGTCGTACTTCAAGAACAACCCCGAGCACCTCTGCTACATCTTCACCACGCGTGGATGCCCCTTCAAGTGCATCTTCTGCCAGAAGGAGCTCACGGGTCGCGGCTTCCGCGTGCGCTCGACCGAGGCGATCGTCGACGAGCTCGAGCACATCATCAAGACGTACGATCCGGGCGTGATCCTCTTCGTCGATGAGATTCTCACGCTGCGCAAGAAGCGCATCCATGAGATGTGCGACGAGATCATCCGCCGCGGGCTGAAGTTCGAGTGGGTGGCCAACACCCGCGCTGACTGCGTGGACTACCCGCTGCTCAAGCACATGCACCGCGCCGGCTGCCGCCGGATCTACTACGGCTGGGAGTCCGGTTCCCAGCGCATGCTGGACGTGCTGAAGAAGGACCTCACCCCCGAGGTGATCGTCAACGCCGCCAAGATGACCCGCCGCGCGGGCATCTGGGCCAAGGTCTACCTGATCGTCGGCTCGCCCGGCGAGACGCCCCAGGACGTGGCGGAGACCGAGAAGGTCCTGCGCCTCGCGGGCCCGGACCTGATCCGGATCTCGGTGTTCAACCCGCTCATCGGCACCGAGTCCTGGGACAACTACCAGGCCTCCATCGACATCTCCGACCTGTCGGAGAACTACGTGTCGTCCAACCGCTCCGGCTACAAGCACGAGCACTTCAGCCAGATCGAGCTGGAGGAGCTGCGCAAGCGCATGGTCCGCTCCTACGAGCAGTGGTATTACTCCATGCCCCAGCGCCTGCGCCGGGTCTACGAGCGCGCGCTCTACTACATCGAGAACCCGCAGCACGGACGCAAGCGCGTCGGTCGCGCGGTGGGCCTCGTGCCCGCGCCTCAGCGTCACGTCGTGACGAGCCACCACTGAGAGCGGCCGGCGAGCCGCGCAAGGCTCGCACGGGAACGAAACGGGCGGCCCCGCAGATCACTGCGGGGCCGCCCGTGTTCGTTCGGCGGTCTCACTGAATCAACCCACTGAATCAACCCACTGAGTCGACCCACTGAGTCGACCCCCAGGGGCGAACCCCATGGGCGAACCCCATGGGCGAACCCCATGGGCGAACTCTGCCGGGCTGGGCCAGGGTGGTCCGTGCGCCGGTTGGATCAGCCGAGCCGCGCGGCCACGCCATCGACCACGGCCTGCTCCCTGCGCCGCGCCTCTTCCTCCATGGCCCCGGCCTCTGCGAGGAACTTCGCCTTGGCGGCCTCATCCGTGAGGTCCTGGGCGTTGATGCGCACGTTCAAGCCCGCGCCGAGCACGGCCGTCCGGGTGCAGAGGGCGCCCACGGCGGCATCGGACAGGGAGGCCTCCATGCCCTTCTCCGCCATGGCCTCGCAGATCCCCATGGCGTCGAGGGCCGTGCGCATGACGCGCAGAGGAACCTCGATGGCGTAGCGAGTCGCGTCCTGGATGGCGGCGTCCCGGTGGGCCTTGTCCGCCTTCCAAGCGGCCATGATCCGGTTGAAGGCCGCGGTGTCCTCGTCGACGAGGTCGAGCAGGGTGTCGTGGCAGCGCTTGCCGGCCACGGCGACCTCGGAGAACTCTTCCCAACGGTCATCCCAGCCGCGCTTGTGGCTGGAGAGGTTGGCGACCATGGTCCCGAGAGCGGCGCCGAGGGCGCCCACCGCGGCGGCCACCGAACCGCCGCCCGGAGCGGGGGATTCGGATGCGGTCTCGTGGACGAGCGCCTCGAGGGTCATGTCCACGAGGCGCTTGCTGGCCCCTTCGCGGATCGCGTACTCGATGACCCGCGTTTGCGGGTCGAAGGGGCTCAGCTCGTCGAGCCCCATGGTCCGCACCGCGATCTTGATCAGCTCCGCGTCGCTCACGCCCAGGGAGCGGCCCTGCTTGGCGAGGTAGTGGCGCCCGGCGTCCAGCAGCACCGCGAGCGGGACGAGGCCGACGACCTCGGACCCGGTGACCCGGATTCCACGGGCCGAGGCACGGGCCTCGCAGGCGTCGAAGGCGGCGTGCACCGGGGTGACCGAGAGGTCGGTGAGGTTCATGGAGATCTGCGCGACCCCATACTCCTCGATGAACCACCCGATGCCCTTGCAGGCCTTGAGGAGGCCCGGCTCCCAGACGGGGTCGCCGTTCGCGTCGCGGACCACCTCCCCGGTGAGCGGGTCCGGCGCTCGCTTGACGCGCCCCTTCTCGCGCACATCGAAGGCGATGGCGTTCGCCCGCCTGGATGAGGTCGTGTTCAGGTTGACGTTGTAGGCCACGAGGAAGTCGCGCGCGCTGACCGCGGTGGCGCCGGTGCGCGGCTGGAACTCGGCGGGGCCGAAGTCGGGCTTCCACTGGTCAGTGCCGACGCGGGCCGCGAGGCCCTCGTATTCACCGGCGCGGACCACTGCGAGGTTGCGCCGCTCGTCGGTGAAGGCGGCGTTCTCGTAGCAGTAGATCGTCAGGCCGACCTCCTCACCGAGCCGG
Source organism: uncultured bacterium (assembly GCA_938083085.1). GTDB lineage: Bacteria > Planctomycetota > UBA1135 > UBA1135 > Saltatorellus. The sequence continues at coordinate 39,676 of CALLKX010000014.1, read as the reverse complement.
CGCGCGAGGGTCCGCGCGTGCTCGACGGTCTCCTCCATGGTGATCCCGGAGACGGGGACCAGGGGGCACACGTCCATGCCGCCGAAGCGCGGGTGTTCCCCGCTGTGGGTGGACATGTCGATCAGCTCCGCGCCCACGCGCGCTGCCTGGACCGCGGCCTCGATGACCGGCTCGGGCTCACCCACGAAGGTGAACACGGTGCGGTTGGTGGCCTTCCCCGGGTCCACATCGAGGAGGGTCACCCCGTCGACGGCGCGGACGGCGCTCGAGATGGCCTCAAGGACCGCGGGGTCACGACCCTCCGAGAAGTTGGGGACGCATTCAATGAGCTTGGCCATTTGGGGTGATGGGGCGCCGGGGGGGGCGCGGTGGAGGCTGCCGGGAGGGGCGGTTGAGCGGGAGAGCGGCCTGCGGGAGCAGGCTGGCCCGAACGTTCTATCAGACCGATCCCGGCGCGTCTCGCCGCTAGGGGCAGTCGAACCCACTCTCGGACCGCTACCATCTCGACGAGGCCACGCCCGAAGACCCATGACCCAGCCTGAATCAACCGCCACACCCCGAACCGCCTCCCCCGCGGACCGGGACGCCCAGGCCGCCCTGTTCGATAGCTGCTTCGAGCGGCAGGACGGGGCGGCTGTGCTCCCCTGGCGCTACGACCAGGGGCCCCACGGGGCCGCGATCACCACGGTCGTCGATGGGGCGGCCGGGCTCACGGCTAGCTACGCCTGCGGGCCCCGGCGGCTGGCAGGGGATGAGGGGGTCCTCGTCGGCGAGACAGGGGACGTGATGACCGCGCCCGAGGCACGCGGCGGCGGGCTCTTCTCAGCCCTCGACCGGGCGACCATGGAGGCTGCGCGCGAGGCCGGCTGGCCCGTGGTCTTTGGTCTCCCCAACCGGGCGTCCGCGCACATCTTTGTGCGAGATCTGGGGTGGGAGGAGGTCGGCCAGCTGCGTCCGTGGACGTTTGTCCTGGTCAGCGACGCGGGGGCTCGCACTGAGCGCCTCAAGGTGAGCCGGCTGGCGGCCGCCACGGTTCCGTGGGCAGCGTGGCGCGGCACGATGGCCCGCGGACGCCTCCGCAAGCGCTTCTTTGCGCGCTGCAACGTCGTGCCGATCGCACGCTTCAAGCCGGAGGCGGACGCCGTGGCGGAGGCCGTCGCCGCACGCCACCCCTGGTTCATTCAGCGGGACCACGAGTACATGAACTGGCGCTTCGTGGACGCGCCGTCGGGCCGCTTTCGGTGCCACGGCGTGTACCAGCCGGACGGCACCATGTGCGGATGGTGCGTGGTTCAGCTCCCTGAGCGCGGAGAGACCGCCGGCTACGTGGCGGACATCGTGGCCGTGGACGACGTGGCGTTCGCGGCGGCGCTTGAGGCCGGGCTTGGGCACCTTCGGAAGGCCGGCGCCTCGGTGGCGCGAGCCCACGCGGTGGTAGGGTCGGGCTGGGAGCGAGAGCTCAAGGGGTCGGGCTTCCGGCCCTCGAAGGCCGATGACGTGCGCCCGATCATCGTGCGAGTCCTCGACGAGGCACACCCCAAGATCAGCATCGCGCGCCAGCCGGCGCAGTGGTTTTGGACGGACGCGGACCGTGACGCGGAGTTGATCGGCTGACCGCCGGCGTCGTGGGGCTCAAGCACCGGATCAAGTCGGGCCTGCGGGGCCTGTACGCCCGCGTCCTCTGGGGGACGGGGCTCCACCGGGTCGTGGATCGGTGCTCCCGGCCGCGCCTGCTCGTGCTCTATGGCCATTGCGTCGACCAGCCGGAGACCAATGGCTCCCTCGACGCGGACATGAAGATCTCCGGGGCCCGCCTGGAGGCGATCCTCACCGCGCTCCGCCGGAGCCACGATCTCGTGACCCTCGGCGAGGGGCTGGAGCGGCTGCGCAGCCGCAACGCTGGCCGTTCGATGGTCGCCTTGACCATGGACGATGGCTATCGCGACAACCTCCATGATCTGGTCCCGCTGCTCGAACGTACGGGGGCGCGCGCGACGGTCTTCCTGGAGGGAGGCGCCGTCGCCGCGCGGGAGCTCCCCTGGCTCCATTCGCTCGGCTGGCTCGTGGGCCGGCTCGGCGCGACAGAGGCGGCGGCGCGCGTCACGGCCAGACTCGGCGATGTTCCGGGCGCCCCGGTTGGCGTCACGGACGCGGGAGCGCTGAAGCGCAAGCTCAAGTACGACGCGGATCCCATCCGTCGAGATGCGGTGCTGCTGGAGCTGGTCAAAGCGGAGGGAGGCGACCCTGCGGGGATCGTCGACGACCTCTACCTCTCGAGGGAGGAGGCCCAGGCGCTGGCGGCCTCGGCGTCGGTCGAGGTCGGCGGGCATACGGCGCACCACCCCGTCCTCGGTCGGCTCGGGGTGGACGCTCAGGAGCGTGAGATCTCGGGCGGCGCCGCTCTGCTCAGGGAGCTGCTCGGGGAGGAGGTCTCCGATGATGGGCAGGCGCCCCTGGGGGCTTCGGGGCACGTGTTCGCCTATCCCTACGGCCGGCGCTGGGACATCGATGAGCACAGCCCAGGCATGGTCCGTGCCGCGGGATACACCTGCGCCGTTACGACCCACGCGGGAGTCAACCACAGGTCGACCGACCCGTATCTGCTGAAGCGCTGGCCGATCCATGACGGGACCGCGCTGCACGAGGTGGGTACGGAGGCCTCGGGCGGCTTCGAGCTCCTGCGCCGCCTCGGGATCGACCTCGTGGAGTGAGCCCGGGGAGTGAGCCCGGGGAGTGAACCCGGGGACCGACCCAGCGGAAAGCTCCCGCGGAGGGGCTCTGAGCGGAGGCTCTGAGCGGAGGCTCGTGAGCTTCAGCCGTCAGGCTGACCCACGCGGGCTGCCCCGTTCCGAAACCGCGACGCGGCGGCCTCAGTGCGTCTCGTACCCGGTTGGGCCGGAGTACGCTCCGCCGCCCGAGGTGTAGAGGTAGACCGCAGCGGCGACGAACACCGCCACGGGGACGGCAATCCAGATCCAGTTCTCGCGTAGGAATCGCATGGGAGGAGGGGGGGCTCGTGGAGACGCTCAACAGTATCCCCGGCTCAGGCGCCCGGTGGGGATACACTCCATGGAGATGAAGCGGATCCTGTCTAGACTTGCCCTCTCGGCGGGCGTGTTCCTCGCCCTCCTCGGCGGAACGGAGGTGGTGCTGCGCGCCCAGGGCTATGGCGCCATCCCCTCGGTGTGGTTTGACCCCGAGGTCGGGACGCGCTTCCACCCCGGTCAGACCCGCCAGATCCTCGCGGCGGGGGGCGTCTTCATGCACTCGGCCGAGATCAACGAGCTCGGCTTCCGGGGTCACCTGCCGGACCCTGCGCTGGATGGAGACGGCGGGCTGCGGGTCGTCTGCCTCGGGGACTCGTTCACCTTCGGGTGGGGGGTGGAGGACGGCGAGACTTATCCCGTTCAACTGGAGGAGGCCCTCGCGGACCTCGTCACGGCTCGGGCTGCGGGAGACACGGGATCCTCCGGTCCCCGGTCGAGCGCCGTGGACGTGGAGGTGCTGAACGTCGGGCTCCCGGGCTACAACACCTGGCAGGAGCACCGGCTCTACGAGAAGCTCGTCCGGCCCATGAAGCCCGACGTGGTGGTCCTGGGCTGGTACCTGAACGACCTGGACCCGCTCAGCTACGGGGTGACCGGCACGCTCGCGCCCCTCGACCATCCGCTGGCGGGAACCGCGCTCCTGGACTACTGGGTGCGGAAGCTACGCAAGAGGGCCCCGCGCTTCGAGTTCGAGGGCTTCGACCAGGAGGGGGCGCAGGAGATCAAGCCGTACTACGACCAGAATCGGCCGCTGGTGGAGCACAACAGCGGGCACCCCCAGGCGAGGCCCTACGTTGAGCGCAACCTCGCGGACCTCGGCGCGCTGCTCGATGACCTCAAGGCCGATGGGGTGACCCCCGTGCTGGCCATCTTCCCCTCGGTGGGCCAGGTCGACGCCCTGAAGCTCGCGCGGGCTGACAAGCCCGCCGCCGAGTACGCGGCGGACCTCGCCATCATCGCTCGGATCCAGCGCGACCTGACCGAGTTCGTCGCGCCCAGGGGCGTCACGGTCGTGGACCTCCTCGAGCCGTTCATGGACAGCGAGGTCCGGCCCTATGGCGAGGTGGACCAGAGCCACCCTAGTGTGCACGGGTACAGCCTCGGGGCGGGCAAAGTGCTCGAGGCGCTCGCGACGGGCGGCCTACTCGACCGCTGACCCCGCTGGACGGCGGAGACGCCCCGGGCTCGGCTCCTCAGCGCGGGCGCAGGAGCGAGCCGTGCATGCGCGTGACGAAGTCGCGAACCTCGACGGAGCTCGACTCAAGGTGGCGCGTGAGCTCCTCGAGTGGGTGCTCCTCCCAGTAGCCGCGCAGGATCAGGGCGTGCATGGCCTGGACTTGGGCGCGGGGGTCATCGGGGGTCTGGGCGCGGCTCAGGAGCTCTTCGGTTGACGGCGCGCCTGCGACCCCAAGGGCGATCGTGGCCGCGGCGAGCGCGCTCAGGCTGAGGGCGAGCAGCCACTGCACCGCGCCCATGCTGGACGGCTCGCCGCGGACGGCAGGTTGCTGAAGCTCGGGGTCGGCGTCCATCAGAGCTTCTCCAGGGAGGCGAGGACCGGGGCGACGGCGAGCAGCCAGCTCCAGAGGAGCAGGCCGAGCGCGAGGGCGAAGAGCGAGCGCCGGAAGAGCCCGCCCATGGGGGGGCGGCCCAGGCTCGCCAGGGCGGCGGCGGCAGGGACGATCAGGAGGGCCTCGCCAGGCGCCCGGAAGCGTGACATGGCCACGACCAGGGCGAGTGGAGCGGTGGCCGCGCAGGCCACGGCGACGAGCCCCGCGGCTCCCGGCGCGAGGGGCACCAAGAGAGCGCCGTACGCGGCCAGGAGTGCCAGGGCCATGACCATCGCGATGGAGACGATGGTGAGGGGGATGCTGAACGAGCGGGAGGTCAGGACGCTGCAGTATCCGCCGGTGGCCTTGATGCCGGAGGCCTCCGGGTCCGGCGGGGGCATGCGCAGGTAGCGCGTCATGTAGGAGAGCGGCGTGAGCAGGTCCGCGACCTTCACTGCGCGCGTGCGCAGGAAGTAGCCCGGATGGGCCCTGATGAACGCGCGTCCCGTCGCGACGGCGACCCTGTTCCGTTCGGCGACATCGGGGAGGAACTGGAAGGGCCACTGATCCATGTCCGCGGGCGGCTCCAGGAGGCTCGCGCGGAGGGAGGCGCCTGGGGCGCCGGCCTTCGGGACGTCGAGGCCGACCAGGTCGAAGTTGATGTAGTCGCGGTTCCAGCCCATGTAGGCGTTGAGCCCGGCGGTTCGTCCCAGGACCTGGAGGGACCCCTGGTCCGCGCTGGCCCGGGCGGACCAGGGTGCGATGGTCATGGCCGCGGCGCCCAGGAAGAGGGCCGCCCGGCGGAGGCCAGCGGCCGAGGGGCGCGAGCTCATCCCTTCAGACGGTCGTCCGAGGGAGCACACTCCCCACAGGCTGAGAGCGCCGAGCCAGAAGAGGCAGGCTTCCTTGGTGAGGCAAGCGAGGCCGACCGCGACGCCCGCGGCCAAGAGGGCAGCGGTCACGCGTTGTCCGCGGAGCTCACCGGTGCCCACCGCCAGCAAGAGCGCGCAGGCGGGGAGCAGAAGAGCGATGGCGAGGCCCTCGCTGAGCAGGACGTGGGCGAAGGGGACGAGGGGCAGGTAGAGGGCTGCGATCCACCCCGCCCGCCGGCCCGCTCGCTCCGAGTGGGCGCGGGTGGCGAGCACCATGAGCCACGCGCAGGACCACACCGAGAGGAGGGTCAAGACCACGCGGGCCGCGGTCTCTCCTGCGTCCCCGAAGATCGACACGCAGGCGGCGATCAGGCCCGGGTGCAGCGGCGGCCACTGCCCGGTGTAGGTGCCTAGCTCGGACCAAGCGCGTCCCAGCCCGACGTAGGCGGGCTCGTCCCCACGGAACGCGCCGCCGGCGGCGGACATCAGCCACAGGCCGCGGACGACAGCTGCGCACAGGAGCGGCGCGAGCCAGCCTGCGGGTAGCCAGCGGGTCCCGGTGGAGGGCTCCGTCGAGGCTGCCGCGGAGGGGCCTTCGGGCGACTCGGCTGACTCGTCTGGCGCCCCGCCGGCGGGGTCGATGTTGGGGCTCGGCCTCATCGGTGTTCGCAACCTACACGAAGCGGCGCTCAGCGCAGCGCGGAGAGCGTCTGTTGGACGCCCTCCATGGACGGAATCCACAGCAAGACGAGCCCGGCGCCGATGACCGCCGCCGCTCGCGCGCGCGTCGCGCCGTCGGCGGCCCGCAGGCCTACGAGGGCGAGGGCTGAGAACCCGATCAGGAGCGGGAGCGCGGGCAGCCGGTAACGGCTCATGCCGTTGACGAGGGCTGAGACGAGGACCCCCCCGCTGACCCACACGAGGAGCGCGCGGTGGGCGGGGCTGGCCTGCATGGCCCACCAGCCCCGTAGCGCCGCCAGGAGGAGCGCTGGGACCATGAAGACGGCACACGCGGCGAAGGCCAGGCGGGCTCCGGTGCCCCCCAGCGGCCTCCCTGGCGACGCGAGCCGCAGGCTTCGGACCGGGAATGACAGGGGCGTGAGCAGGTCCACAAGCTCGACGGCCCGGCTCCGGAGGAAGAAGAGCGGGTGGAGCGCGGCGTAGCGTAGGCCCCGGGAGACGTTGGCGCGGGCCCGGGCCGCAGGCGCGCCCTCGTCTGCGGCGCGCCAGGGCTCGGGCGCTGGACCGCGGATCACCGCGCGGAGGACGCCGGGGGCCTGGCCGGGATCGCCGCCGAGACCGGCGAGGTCGTAGTTCACGTCGTGGCTGTTCAGTCCGACGTGGGCGCTGCCGCCGGTGGAGATCGCGATGGGGACCAGCTGCCCGTGCACGGCGGTGTTGCGCACCGTCCATGGGAGGATCGTCGCGAGGGAGCAAGCCACCATCGTGACGGCCAGGGAGGCGCGCGACGCCCCGCCCTGGGCTGCGTTCCGCGCGAGCCACAGGCCGAGGATGGGCACGAAGAGGAGGCTGCTCTCGCGCACGAGCGCCGCGAGTCCAAGGAGCACGCCCGCGCTTGCTGCGGCCCGCCGGGTGGCTGCGCTGGAGCGGCGGCTCGCGGCGGCGAGGAGCGCGAGGGCGGGGGTGAAGAGCGCGAGGTGGAGCGGTTCCGAATAGAGGAGCCCCGCGAAGCCGGCGAGGGGGAGGTAGAGCGCCGCGATCCATGCGGCGCAGACACCACTGCGGCGCCCGCCGATGGCCGCGGCGAGCGCGCCGATCCAGGCCACATTCCACACCCCCAAGGCCACCTGGAGCCCTCGCAAGGCCGCCGTGGAGGCGTCGCCCACGAGACCCCCGAGGGCCGCGATGAGGGCGGGGTAGCCGGGGGCCCAGATGCCCTCGTAGGTCCCCTCGATGCGCCAACGCTCTCCGAGGAGGAGGTAGGCCCGCTCGTCCCCCGCAGGGTCGGTCCCGCTGAAGGCGATCGCGATGGCGGCTCGCACGCATGCGGCCGCCACAAGCGGGAGCAGCAGGGAATGCCAGAGCGGACGCTGGTGCGCGCCCGCGGGCGCGTCTTCTCCGGCAGCGACGTCCTCTGAGCTGGCGTTCATCGGTGCGAGCGGCGCGATGGTGGTCCCGGTGGGCCGTCGGCCGCAGGTGCTCAGAAGAGCGTGTAGATGAACGGGGCCACCAGCGGCGAGGACGCCGCCACTACCAGCAGGCTGCCGACGGTGAGCAGTACGCTCAGCAGCGGCATCAAGTACCAGTGCCCGCGCAGGGTGAAGGAACGCAAGAGCTCTGCGATGGTGCCGACCCGGTCGCCGAGCTTGTACAGCACGAAGGTCAGGATGGTGAGCAGGAGGCCGAGCACCGCGAGCTGGGAGGCCTGCGGGGGGAGGGCCTCCACGAGGGAGGTCACGCCGAGGCCCGTGCCGAAGACCACCGCCAGGAGGGCGGCCACGCTGCCGAAGCCCTCGAGGGTGCCCTCCTTGGGATAGGTGCGGGTGTAGAGGGCCCCGAGCGCGACCGTCAGGCCCAGGTACCAGAGGAGCCATGCGGGCACCGGGAGCCCGCGCCTCGCCGGACCGCTGGGCAAGATACGCGGCGCGTCCTCGGCGAGCGGAGGCAGGAGCTTCGCCCCGTCCAGGGCGCCGTGGAGAGTGACCGCGAGCGCGACGTTTCCGTCGGCGTTGAGGTGGAAGTCCCGGCGGTAGTACGGTGGCGCCTCGGCGGCGAAGGACTCGATGGCGATGAGCGGATCGAGGACCGCGGCGCCCACGGCCCGCGCGGCCTCGATGAAGATCCCATGGGGTCGTGCCGGGTCCATGGGGGACCCCTCCGCGACCTCAGCGGCGCCGACCTGGGCCCTCGAGGGGATCGGGCATACGGCGAAGCGTGCCCCGAGCGCGTCGCAGCGGTCAGACATCGCGGCGATCAGGACGCGGGTCCGGGCCTCCGCCTCCTGGACGGCGGGCGGGGGCGCCGTCAGTCGCGACGAGAGCTCGGCAGAGATCGAGGCCTCGCCCGCGGTGACGAGGGGCATGCTAGGGGCTCCGAGGAGTCGATACCAAGCCTCACCGATGGCGGAGCGGCGGCTCCAGTGCCGGGCGGCAGGCGCCGCGAGGGACCGCTCCACGAGGACGCCATCGCTGTCATAGAGGGGCTTGTCCTGGCCCAAGTAGGTCGGGCTCTGGTTCCACCAGATGTCGTTCTCGTAGGCGAAGTAGACGACCAGGTCGGGGGCGACAGCCTCACCGTTCAACTCGAGCCAGCGCAGGGACTGATCGGTGGAGTACCCCTGCGTGCCCGCGTTCATGATCTCCACGGGGCGGCCCTCGGCCTGCAGGGCGCGCTCGAGCTGGTCCACGAAGAGGTCCTCGCGTTCCACGGTGTACCCGACCACAAAAGAGTCCCCGAGGAACAGGGCCCGCTGGGTGCCCTCCGGCGCCGGCGCGATGACGTCGTAGTCGTCTCGGAGCCCCGCCTCGTCGTTGGTGAGGGTGACGTCGTACTCACCGGTGGACCGCTCGATGGTCTTGCCCGGAGTCTTGCGCCAACCCAGCTCGGGGTCGAACTCGGTGTTGACCTCCGCCGGGGCGAAGCCGAGGGCGCGCAGCCCGAACTCGGCGACCCCGAGGGCGATACCGGCGCTGACGAGCAGCGCGAGGATGACGTTGAGGACCTTCATCGCCGGGGGGGTCAGGAGACCATCTGGGTCACGGAGTCCCCGTCGTGGCGCAGGTGGAAGACCGTCTCCGCGATCTTCTTCTTGGCGCTGGCCTCGACGATGAAGTTGTTCATGAACAGATAGTCCATGCCCGAGAGGGAGAACGTGTTGAAGGCGTGAGCCGGCGACTCGACGATCGGCTCTCCCTTCAGATTGAACGAGGTGTTCATGATCACCGGCACGTCGGTCAGCTCGCCGAAGCGCTCGATGATCCGGTGGTAGGCCGGATTGGTCTGGCGGTAGACCGTTTGCAGCCTGCCGGAGCCATCCTCATGGGTGATCGCGGGGAGGACGTCGCGCTTCTCCTCACGGACCGGTGCGACGTAGAGCATGAAGCGCGCGGGCCAGTGGCGCTCGGGCTCGGGGATCTCGAAGAACTCATCCGCGCGCTCCTCGATCACCGATGGCGCGAAGGGCCGGAAGGCCTCGCGGAACTTGATCTTGGAGTTGAGCTTCTCCTTCATCTCCATGCGCCTGGGGTCGGCGATGATTGAGCGGCTCCCCAGTGCCCGCGGGCCCCACTCGCAGCGGCCGCGCATCCAGCCGCACACGTGGCCGGCTTCGAGGGTCCGCGCGACGAAGTCGAAGAACTCCTCGTCGTCCGCGATCTTGCGGAAGGGGATGTCGTTGGCCTCGAGGAAGGACTGGATCGACTCGTCCCCGTGCTCGCTCCCCAGGTAGGCGTGCTCCAAGGCGGGGCCCCGCGGCTGGTCGAGGAGGTGGTTGTAGGCCCAGTAGGCGGCGCCTGCGGAGCATCCGTCGTCGCCAGGGGCGGGGTGGATGTAGACGTCCTCAAAGGGACCCTCGCGCATCAGCTTGTAGTTGGCCACCGAGTTCAGCGCGACCCCTCCCGCGAGGCAGAGCTTCTTGAGCCCCGTGATCTCGTGCAGGTGAGTGATCATCTTCAGCAGGATCTCCTCGGTGACCCGCTGGATGCTCGCCGCCATGTCGCAGTAGTACGGGTCGAGCGACGTGTCCTGGTGCTTGGGGTCGCGGCGTGGCCTGCCGAAGTGCTCCTCGAAGAGCGGGCTCAGGGTGTCGTTGGTCGAGTGGTGGTACTTGAAGTACCGCATGTCGTGCCAGAGCGACCCGTCCTCGGCGACGTCGAGGAGCTTGTAGATCTCGTCGCAGTACTTCGGCTCACCGTAGGGGTGCATCCCCATGAGCTTGTACTCGCCCTCGTTGATCTCGAAGCCGCAGTAGGCGGTGAAGGCGGAGTAGAGCAGGCCGAGGGAGTGCGGGAAGCGCATCTCCTTGAGGACCTCGATCTTATTCCCGCGGCCCACCGCCATGGTGGAGGTCGTCCACTCGCCGGCGCCGTCCACCGTGAGGATCGCGGCCTCCTCGAAGGGCGAGGTGTAGAAGCTCGACGCGGCGTGGGAGACGTGGTGGTCGGCGAAGAGGAACTTGGAGCGCGGCACCGAGAGGCGCTTGCTCATCATGGACTTGATCCAGAGCTTGTCCGAGATCCAGCGCTGCATGGACTCCCGGAAGACGGCCGCGCTCTTCGGGAAGGTCGCCATCGCCGTGAGGAGCATGCGCTCGAACTTGACGAAGGGCTTCTCGTAGAACACCACGAAGTCCACGTCGTGGATGGTGATGCCGCCTTGCTTGAGGCAGAACTCGATGGCGAGCTCGGGGAACCCCGAGTCGTGCTTCTTGCGGCTGAAGCGCTCCTCCGCGGAGGCCGCGACGAGCACACCGTTCTTGACGAGCGCGGCTGCGGAGTCGTGGTAGTAGAAGGAGAGGCCGAGGACGTTCATGATGGAGCAGTCAGTCCTGGCGCCGGGCGGCGGCCACGTCCTCGTTCGTACTCTCCCACTTGGTCCAGTTCCCCGCGCGGCGCCGCTTGAGGTGCAGCGGATCGCAGACGCGCTGATAGACCAGAGCAAAGGGGCCGAGCACGCCGTAGTAGAGGGCAGTCAGCAGGAGCCTCGACAGCATGCTGCCGAAGCGTTCCGTGAACTTGGCGAGGGCTTGCATGGGCCGCGTTAGGGGGGGCGGGTCGAGCCGAAGGTAAGGGGGAGAGTTCGTGGCCGTCGCTCCTGCGAGCGCGGCCGGCCTGCTTCCCCCTCTATCGACGCAGCTTATCCACGCAGCTGTTCCCAAGCCCGGATTTATCGGACGAGAACACCCTTGAGCAGTTCCTCTCGCTGATAGGCAGAATCTCCATTCAGGTCGCGGTAGGCGTCGATCTCGATCTCCGTCCCTGGCTCGATCCGGTCCAGCACGAGCTGAAGGGTCGCCTTGTCGCTGAGTCGGATGGCTCCGGAGCGCGGTTGAGTTCGCGCGCGCACGGCAGGGATCACGTCGCCAGGGCGGAGGCCGAGCTCCGCGGCGGAGCTCCCGTCCCGGACCCGCTGGACCATGAGGAAGCGACTTCGGCCCAGCTGCCGCTCCGTCACGGTGACTCCGATCTCCGAGAAGAACCTCCCATTCATGTCGTCCCAGGACTGGAGGGTCACCGAATCGGAGACCCCGGGGGCCCCGCTTCCGGCGCGGATGATGCCCACCGAGAACTCCGCGCCGGGGTCGATCTGGAGCGACTGGAGGAGGTAGGCCTCGGCGTCCGCGACCGGGGCCCCGTTGAGGGAGACCACCCGGTCGGCACGGCAGATGCCGGCTGCGGCGGCCGGGCCCTGATCCCAGACGCGCGTCACGATCAGCTCACCGGCCTGCTCCTCGACGTCGAAGCCGAGCCAGGACCGACGGGCGTCCGGGAACAAGCTGTCCGTCAGGACCTGGCGCACCCGGTCCACCGGAATCGCGAAGCCGATGTTCTCGGCGTCGGAGTTCATGACTGTGTTGATCCCGATCAGCTCGCCGTGGATGTTCAGCAGGGGGCCCCCGGAGTTGCCGCGATTGATCGAGGCGTCGGTCTGGATGAGGCCGCGGAAGTGGAGCTGGCGCCCGGGTACGGGGACCTCTCGGTACAGCCCGGAGATGATCCCCTTGGAGACCGTGTACGTCTGGCCGTGGGGGTTGCCGATGGCGACCACTCGTTCGCCGGGCATCAGGTCCGAGCTCGTGCCCATGCGGACCGTGGGGAAGGTGCTGCTGACCGCCGGGCGGAGGCCGTCGTTGGAGGGCGACGCCGGGTTCGAGGGGGGGGCCGGGGGGGACACGGCGAGGGGCTCGATCTTGAGCAGCGCGAGGTCCTCCTCCCGCACAGCGGACATGAGCCTCGCGGGATAGGTGTTGGGGTCTCCGTCGAACGAGACCGTGATCTGCTGGGCCCCCTCGACCACGTGATAGTTGGTGACGATGAAGCCGGAGGGGTGGATCACGACCCCGGAACCGGATCCGGACATCACCTGCCGCTGGAAGCCGAAGATGGTGCGGACGTTCTGAACCATCTCCGTCTCCACGTAGACCACGGACGGCTTCACCGCCTGCGCGACGCGTGCCTCGGGGGTCTCGCGCTCGATGGCGCGGAGCGATTCGTAGAGGTCCAACCGAGCCTGGTCGTCTTCACCTCGGGCCGGAGCCTCCCCGAACTGAGCGTGCAGGGGCGCGTGGCTTGCGGCAGCGAGGCAGAGTGCGGCGAGGAACAGGCCGAGGGGGCGTCGGTTGAGGTGGATCATGGGCTGGTACGGTTGGGCCGTGGCATCGGGCGGCTTCGGCGGGGGGGGGAGCCGCGCGGCCCCTTGCTCCCGTACGGCCGTTCCTCGGACTTCGTGAGCAATAACGAGCATCTGACGCCGGCGCGGGGCCCTCACCCGGGCTCCTGGATCCCAGGCGGGGGTGATCGCTCGGCTCGCCTGCACGGTCCTCGGCTCGGAGTCCCGCGCATCCCTCTCCCGCGCAGCGAGATCCCAGGGATTGCGGCCCCCGGTGCGCTCCGTACGGAGTGGCGCCGTCCCGAGGCGGTCCGGGCCTGAGCGGCTCCGGAGCCTTGCAGGCATTGAGCCTCCCCGAGGCGGGCGCTCAGGAAGGCGGAACTTGGGACAAAAAATAGCCCTCGCGCGGCACTGTGCCGTCGGCGAGGGCTTGGATGGTGGACCTAAGTGGATTCGAACCACTGACCTCTACGATGTCAACGTAGCGCTCTAACCAACTGAGCTATAGGTCCTCGACGGGGCGAGAATCTATCCGCGAAGGGCCGTGGTCTCAACGCTTTTTCCGAGGGTATCCGTCACCTGTCGACCGCCGGCGGTTCCCGCGGACCCAGCGCGGACCTAGACTCTCCGCCCCGGTCAGCCCGCCGCCAGCGGGAACCGGCCCCCCCCCAAAACTCTCTCCGATCCCTGCGAAGGGAGTCCCCATCCCCGCGTCCGGGCCTGCCAGGCTCGTCACGCGCCCCTCTTAGTAGTCGAGATCAACACGTGAAGATTGGCGTCGTCAAGGAGATCAAGAATCACGAGTACCGCGTGGCGCTCCGCCCCTCGGGCGCGGAACAGCTCATCGCGGACGGCCACGAGGTCATGGTCGAGACGCTCGCCGGGAAGGGCACGAGCCTCGGCGACGACCTGTACGAGGCCGTGGGGTGCCGCATCGGGGCCACAGCGGCCGACGTCTGGGCCAGCTGCGACATGATCATGAAGGTCAAGGAGCCCCTCGCCTCCGAGTGGCCCCACATGCGCGCCGGTCAGACCGTCTTCACCTACTTCCACCTCGCGGCGGACCGGGAGCTCACGGAAGGCATCCTCGCCACCGGTGCCCACAGCTTCGCCTACGAGACCCTCGAGGTGGGCGGGAAGCTGCCCCTGCTGGAGCCCATGAGCGAGGTGGCTGGAAGGCTGTCGATCCAGGCCGGCGCCAAGTACCTCGAGAAGCCGGCAGGCGGCGTGGGGCAGCTCCTGGGCGGTGTCCCCGGTGTGGCCCCGGCGGAGGTCGTGGTCATCGGAGGCGGCGTCGTCGGGACCAACGCGGCCCGGATGGCGGCGGGCCTCGGGGCCAACGTGACCGTGCTGGACGTCAACCACGAGCGGATGCGGTACCTGGACGAGATCCTCCCGGCCAACTGCACGACCATCTACTCGAACCCCATGAGCGTTCGGGAGCGGCTCGAGGCGGCGGACCTTGTGGTCGGAGCCGTCCTGGTCCCGGGCGCGGCGGCCCCCAAGCTCATCAAGCGCGAGCACCTCGCGTTCATGAAGGAGGGCAGCGTCATCGCGGACGTCGCCGTGGATCAGGGTGGTTGCTGTGAGACGACGCGCCCGACCACCCATGAGGACCCGACCTTTGTGGTGGACGGCGTCGTTCACTACTGCGTGGCGAACATGCCCGGCGCGGTGCCCCGGACGAGCACCTTCGCCCTGACCAACTCCACCCTCTCGTGGGCTCGCCGCCTCGCGCGGCTCGGGCCCAAGCAGGCGATCCTCGCGGACGCCGGCCTCGCCACGGCCGCCAACACCGTCGGCGGTAAGCTGACCTGCGAGCCGGTGGCCCAGGCCTTCGGAATGGAGTTCATCGCTCCCACCGCGGCCGCCAACGGCCTTTGATCGAGTCCATCCCATGCTCCCCATGATCGACGCGGCCATGACCGGGGCGGCCGCCGTGGGGCGCACCGCGGCGCAAGGGGTGCAGGACGCCGCTGGGTTGGCCGAGGGAGACGTCTGGAACGTCTTCTTCCTCGCCATTATCCAGGGGCTCACGGAGTTCCTCCCGGTGAGCAGCTCGGGGCACCTGGTCCTCGGGAAGTCCGTGATGGGGCTTGAGACCGGGGGCCTCGCGCTCGACGTCGCGCTCCACCTGGGGACCCTCGGGGCGATCGTCTGGGCCTTCCGGCGCGACGTCCTGTCCCTGCTGCGAGATCCCTTCGAGGGGCGGTACATGAGCTGGGTCTGGCTCGTGGTGGCCACGCTCCCCGTGGCAGTCATCGGGCTCGTCTTCAAGGACTCCATCACGGCCGCCGCCGGGACCGTGTTCGCTGCGGGCTGCGGCCTGCTGGTGACGTCCGTGGCGCTGATGGTGGGGGAGTTCAGCCGGCGCAAGTTCGACGCGCCAGCGGCCCCGACGGACGGCCCTCCGCCGCTCCGGCTACGCGACGCCGTTGTGATGGGGCTGGCCCAGGCCGCGGCCATCTGGCCGGGTGTCTCCCGGTCGGGGTCGACCATCTCCGCCGGCTTGATCCGAGGCCTCTCCGCCGAGGATGCCGCGCGGCTCTCCTTCTTGATGAGCATCCCGGCGATCTCGGGAGCGGCGATCGTTGAGCTGCCCAGCGCCATCAGTGAGGGGTTCGGAGAGCTGAACAGTCTCGTGGTCTTAGGGGCCGCGGTGCTCGCTGGCCTGGTGGGATGGAGCGCCCTCCGCATGCTGCTCCTCGTGCTGCGCAAGGGCTCCTTCCCCTACTTCGCGGGCTACTGCGCGGTGCTCGGCACCGTGGCGCTGATCGTCGGTGGATGAGCGGGTAGGCTGGCGCCATGCGCCTCCACACGGTCTCGGTCTCCGCGCTCCTCGCGCTCGCCTCCTCCTCCGACGCCTCGCTCTTCGCGGCGGCCCACGCAGAGGGGAGCTCTCCATCGGCGGCTCGGGTGGCCGCGACTGAGCCCTTGATCGTGGCCCGACGGGCCCCGTCGGGAGCCGAGCCAGCGCGGCTTGGCGCGCGATCGGAGCGGCGAGTGGATCCGGGACCGCCTGCCGCCGAGCATGGCAGCGCTGGGGGCGGCCATGACCCCGCCATCGTGGCTCAGGGGGAGGGGGCAGGCTCGATCGATGTCGAGCTGGACGAGGCGGATGCGGCCTCGGCGGCGGCGCTCTTCGGGCTCGAGTGGAGCCCCGAGGAGCTGGAGCAGATGCTGGCGACGCTCCGCGAGCGCGTGCAGGACTACGAGCGGCTCCGGGGCCGGCCGTTGGCGAACAGCGTGTTCCCCGCTCCGCTGGGGACGCCCTTCCTCCCGGGGGTCGCACCAGCAAGGGCGCAGTCGGTCCCGGGGGCCTCCGCCCTGCCGCGGGTTACGCGACCGTCTGACCTCGAGGACGTTTGTTTCTGGAGCGTCCCCGAGCTGGCCGCGTTGCTCCGGCAGGGAGAGACGACCTCCGTCGAGCTGACCTCGATGTACCTGGACCGGCTCCGGCGCCTGGATCCACACCTGCACTGCGTGATCTCACTCCTGCCGGAGCGGGCCCTGGCCCAGGCGGCGGCGAGGGACGCGGAGCTGGCGCGGGGCGAGGACCGCGGCCCGCTGCATGGTCTGCCCTGGGGGGTGAAGGACCTGATGGCCGTGGGAGGCACGCGGACCACGTGGGGAGCGAAGCCCTACGAGTCGCAGGTCCTCGAGGGGACGGCCGGGGTCGTACGCCGGCTGGACGAGGCTGGCGCGGTGTTGATCGCCAAGCTCACCTTGGGCGCCCTCGCCATGGGGGACGTCTGGTTCGGGGAGCGCACCCGGAGCCCCTGGGACCTCGCGCGGGGGTCGAGCGGCTCCTCCGCTGGCTCCGCCTCGGCGACGGCGGCGGGGGGCGTGGCCTTTGCCATCGGCACCGAGACCCTGGGGTCCATCGTGTCGCCGTCGGTGGCGTGCGCGACCAGCAGCCTCCGGCCGACGGTGGGCCGGGTCTCACGCTCGGGCGCGATGGCCCTCTCCTGGACCATGGACAAGGTCGGCCCCATCACCCGCACGGTCGCTGGGGCGGACCTGGTCTTCCGGGCGATCGAGGGCGAGGACGCGGCGGACCCCTACTCCCGGGCTGGCGAGGTCCCGGCTGTGGCTGCCGAGGGTGCACCCTCACCACTCCGAGTGGGGGTGCCGGCGGGCGCCTTCCAGCGATCACAAGGGGTGGAGGAGATCCTCGCCGAGCTGAGAGCGGGCGGCCATGAGATCGTCCCCGTCACCCTCCCCGACTACCCCGTGCGTTCCATGCTCGTGATCCTCCACGCGGAGTCCGCGGCGGCCTTCGATGAGCTCACTCGAGGCGGGAGAGATGATCTGCTGCGCCGACAGGGAGACAACGCGTGGCCCAACTCGTTCCGTGCCGCTCAGATGATCCCCGCCGTGTCCTACCTGCAGGCCCAGCGGCTTCGGTCCTTGCTCATGGTGGACATGGCGAGGGCGCTGGATGGCGTCGACCTGCTCGTCCACCCGCCCTTCGCGGGCGGCGTCTTGACGATCACCAACCTCACGGGCCACCCGACCGTGTGCGCCCCCTTCGTGCCCAGCGGCGGCCCCCGGAGCGACGGCTCGCCCCGGACGATCTGCTTCACCGGGCACCCTGACCAGGATGAGGCGCTCCTCGCGGCGGTCGCCGCCTGGCAGTCCGCGCACCCGCAGCACCTGCTTCACCCGAAGATGGCCTGGCTGAACCAGGGAGGGGCGACGGCGGGAAAAGATCGGGAATCGGAGGACACGGAGGGCGACGGGCGTTGACTCCATGCGGGGCAGCCGCAGACTGACTCCATGAGCCAAATTCCTGCCAGCGGCCGCTTCGGCGAGGCCCCTATCATGACTGTGGAGGAGTTCGCGGCGGTGCGCCCCGGACTCGAGGGCAAGATCGTCGCCACCTCCGGCGGCTTCGACCCCATCCATCCCGGCCACGCGAGCGTGCTGCTCGCGTCGAAGTCCCACGTTGAGCAGGAGACCGGCGTCCGCCCGGATCTGCTCGTGGTCATCGTCAACGGCGACGGATTCCTCCGGAACAAGAAGGGCGCCGAGTTCCAGAACCTCGCCACCCGCGCGCGGGTCGTGGCCTGCCTGCGTGAGGTTGACGTGGTCGTGACCTACGAGACGGACAAGGAGATGTCGGTGGAGGGCGCGCTCGCGGGGATCCGCCCGCACTTCTTCACCAAGGGCGGTGACCGGACGGGCGCCGACAACATCGCCGAGTGGGGCCTCTGCCAGGAGATCGGCTGCCAGATCGTCACCGGTTGCGGCGTCGACAAGGAGTGGTCCTCTTCGGACCTGCTCGGCCGCTGGGCGCAGCTCGTGAGGGACGGCGCGGTCAGCTGACCGGGCCCGGATCTTGAGTGCCCGACCCGCGGGCCCGGCTCGTTCGGGAGAGTCCCTCGCGCCGCTCCTGGACTACCGGCCGGCCCTGGTCGGAGGCCAGGGCATCGGCCGCTACGTGCGGGAGCTCGCGCGGGCCCTCGGTGAGCTGAACGGCGTCGAGCCCCGGTTGTTCGCGCCCACCCGCCAGGGCGTCTCCCGTCGCGCTCCCCGCGGCTCACGACTCTTCGCTCCAAGGCTGCCGTCCAGGCCGATCACGGCGCTCCTGGGCGCCTCGGGCCTTGGGGTGGAGCGACTGATGGGTGGGGCGGATCTGGTGCACCACACCCAGTACCGGCGGCTCCCCACCGGGCGCCCGGAGGTCGCGATGATCCACGATCTCGTCTTCCTGGACTCGGCTCGCTACGTGAGCCCCCGCGTCTCGAGGCGGATGAGCGCGTTCGTGCGGGACGCAGCGCGGCGCTGTTCGGTCCTCCTGACGCCGTCCGAGGCTGTGGCGGATGAGGTGGCGGAGCGGCTGGGGGTCGAGCGGGACCGGGTCATCGCGACGCCCCTCGGCGTCGATCATGCGCTGCGCACGGTCGCCGACGAGGGGGTCGCCGGGGAGCTCGCGGCGGAGCTTCAGCGCGCAGGCCCGTTCCTCTTCACGGCGGCGCGTATCGAGACGCGCAAGAACCTCCAGGTCATCCTTCGGGCGCTGGAGAGGCTCGGACCGGACGCGCCGAGGTGGAAGATCGCCGGAATCGCTGGCGAGGGGGCCGAGGCCTTCGAGGAGGGCGTCGCCGCATCGAGCGTGGCGGGGCGCGTGGAGCGAGTCGGGCACCTCTCGGAGGGCGCGCTGCGTGCCCATCTCGACGCGTGCCTGGCCTTCGTACTGGTGCCCCATGACGAGGGGTTCGGCCTGGCCCCGCTCGAGGCCATGGCGGTGGGCTGTCGCGCGATCTCGAGCGACGTCCCCGTGGTGCGCGAGGTGTGCGGCGAGGCGGCAGTACTGGTGGATCCCGAGGACGAGTCGTCCCTGGCCGCGGCCATCGCGGGGCTCCTGGAGGAGCCGCGCTCGGAGGCGGCGGAGAGGGCCGCCGTGGACCACGCGGCGGGCTTCTCCTGGGCTCGCACCGCGGCGCGGACCGTGGAGGCCTACCGGCTGGCGGCGCCCGACGGTACCTGCAGCTCGCCGTCACGGTAGATGCCCGTGCGCTGGCGGTCGACGGACTGGCCGTCCGAAGAGAAGTAAGTGACCGGGCCGTGCTCCTTGCCGTCCACGAACATCGCCTTGCGCAGCAGCGTCCCGTCCTTGCGCCGTGAGGTCCATTCGCCCGTGCGGCGGCCCTCCTTGTAGGCGCCCGAGTCCTGCGGGACGCCGTTTGGAAAGTAGGTCGCCCAGGGCCCTGAGCGCTGGCCTGCGAGGAAGGAGCCCTCACCGCGCGCGCCGTCCTCGTAGACCTGGGTCCACGGGCCGGTCTCAAGCCCCATCTTGTAGGAGCCCTCGGAGACGATCTCACCCCGCTCGTTCCTGAAGGTGAACTGGCCATGCTTGTGCCACGCCCCGTCCTCGAAGCGCTCCGCGCCGTTGGCCGTCAGGACGTTGTTCTTGCCGTACTGAGTCAGGGGGCGCTCGGTTCCATCCTCAACGCTCGCGCCAGAGCAGCCAGAAAGCCCCGCGCCTGCGAGTACGACCAGCAGGGTGGCGCTCCACCGCACGACGCGCCGAGACGGCGGCACCCAGGGAGCGAACCGATGTCGAGCCGGTCGGGGAGCCGGTCGAAGAGCCGGTCGAGGAGCCAGGGGAGTTAGCCTCGGGTGAACCATGGCATCAGGTGACGGCCCGGACAGGCCGTCTCTTTCCACGCCCTGTGGGGCCGGACATTGAGCCTCGGGATGCCGAGCTTCCCCTGGAGTTCGAGCACGAGGCGGTCGAGGCTCGCGATGGAGGCCGGGGAGGGTTGGTCCTCATCAAAGTTGCCCAGGAGGCAGATCCCGACGTTCCCGATGTTGTTCTGACCGCCCGCGTGGGCGCCTTGCCAGACCAGCTCGCGGCCCTCGATGACCCGCCCCGCGGGGTCGATCAGGAAGTGGTAGCCGATGTCGCCCCAGCCCTTGCTATCCATGTGGTCGCGCTGGATCCCGCGGACAGTGTCAAAGGAGGCCGCGGCCGAGGTGTCCTCGGTGCGCACGACCGAGTGGTGCAAGGTGATCCAGCGCCAGGGGGCGCTGGCCCGGCTCAGCTGGGCCCGGTTCACGCGTCGCGCTCTCCATGAGGGTCGACGAATCAGGCCCCCGACGTTGGCCACGGCGACGGGGCCGCCACCAGTGGGCTCGGTCCCGACCCGCTGAGCGCCGCTGCGGGCCCGGCTCCGCTGGTCGGAGGTCGCGGTCGGGTCGCTGAGCACGCGCTCGAAGCCCGCCAGGGCCTCGCGTCGGCGCAGGGCGACGTAAGAGGGCGGGGTGTTCGGGTCACGGAGCTCACCGGCAAAGGCGAGGCGGCCCTCGGCGAGCTGGAGCTGCGCCTCCACCGTCCAGTAATCCCGCCGGTTCGGGCGATCCGCGATCCAGCGCTCGATCTCGGTCAGCTTGCCCCAGGAGGTCGGCAGCATGGACCAGGTCGGGGCGGGCCCGGCCGAGGCGGGGATCTGCTGGCTCCTGGCGTTCACGCCCGGAGCCTTGACGGGCGTGGAGCGACGGGTGGGGCCGCCGCAGCTCGCGAGCATCAGCAGCACGACCGCCACGACGCCGGTGTGGCGGCCCAAATCCCGGCCCAGCCTCACCACGGCACGCCGACCAGGTGCACTCACCGAGGGCTCATCCCCTGTGACGATTCCGCGCATTCGTCCCAACATGCCCCCTGGATAGCGGAGTGCGGGGGGCCAATTCAACGGATGGAGGCCGAACCTCGCCGACAAATGAAAGACGTTTGGCAGACCGGGAGGATCCGGCGGTCCCCGGGTTGGACGGCAACGGGGAGCATGCGATCCTCTTCTCCATGACCCGAAGCTCCCTCACGCCGCCGCTCTTCCCGGCCGTCACGGCTCTGATTGCCGCGCTCGCGGCTGCGCCAGCTTCGGCTGCCACGACCTCCAATGCCCCTCTCGTTGCTCTGGCAGCGGCTGTGCTCCAGGAGGAGGACGAGGACATCGAGGCCTTGATCGCCGCTGAACGGGCCGAGGCTGACCTGCTCCGCCGGCGCGGGCGGATGACAGAGGCCCTCAAGATCACCGATGAGCTGCTCGACGAGGACGAGGAGGATCCGCTGACGCTCGCGGTGCGCGCGCACATTCGCCTGGACCGCGGGGAGCTCGCCCGCGCCGAGCGGACCGCCGCCGAGGCGCTGGAGCTGGCCGAGACCGACGAGGAGCGCGCCGCGGCGGCCCACGTTGTGGCGGAGGTGCTGCTGCGCACGGGCCGGGCTGGCGAGGTCCTCTCGACCCTCGAGGAGCTCGCCGGTGACGCGTCCTTCCTCGTGCCCGGTGAGCGAGCGCAGGACGCCTGGCTGTTGGCCTCCGTGCGAGACGGGCTCGGGGACCGGGCGGGCGCCGAGCGCATGGCGCGCACGGGGGCGGCCACGGATCCGGGTTCCTCGGACTGGCGTGGGCTCCTGGCCCGCGCGAGGTGCCAGCGCCGCTCGGGGATGCTCGAGGCCGCGTCTCGCACCCTGGTGGCGGCGGACCGCGCCTCGCGCATGGGCCCTGGTGAGGAGCCCGACGTCCTCGTCGAGCTCGCGGACCTTTACTTCGAGAGCGAGCGCGAGGTCGAGGCGCCGGGGAAGCGCTCGGCAGGCCGACTGTACCGCGACGCCCTCGAGATCCACCCGACGCACGAGCGGGCGCTGCTCGGGCAGTTTGCGCTGCACCGCTTCAACCGCAGGCGCATGAGCAAGTCGCCGGAGTCGATCCTCGGGGAGCTCTTGACGGCGGTCCCGGGCTCCATCGACGGGCTCGTCGCACGGGCGGCCTCCGATCTTGAGGACGGCAAGCTCGTTCAGGTCCGGGCGTCCCTCGCACGGCTGGAGGAGGTTGCCCCGGGGCGCCGGGACGTGCGGACGCTGCAAGCGGCGTTGGCGTGGGTCGAGCACGACCGCGAGCGGACCGCCGAGATCCTGGAGGAGCTCCTGAGGAACGCCCCCCTGGACGGCCGTCCGGAGCGCGAGATTGGCGGGCACCTGAGCGAACTCTATCGCTTCGCCGAGGCGGTGGACTTTCTCCGTGCGGCGGTGGAGCGCGACCCCGAGGACTATGAGGCGTGGACTCTGCTGGGGGAGTGCCTCGCGAACTCCGGTGATGAGAAGGGCGGGCTGGAGGCCCTCACGCGAGCCCAGGAGGCCGCCCGGGGACGCCGTGACGCGTACCGTCGAAACCTGACCCTCGTGCTGGAGCGCATGGAGCGGGCGTACGTCACCGAGTCCTACGGCTCCCTGAGCTTCTCCTGGCGGCCGGACGCCGCGGAGGTGCTGCGGACCTATCTGGTGCCCTACTACCAGCAAGCGAGGGAAGAGCTGAGCCAGCGCTACGGCTTCACCCCCGGGGCGACGACCATCTCCGTCTTCCGTCGCCACCGGGACTTCTCCGTGCGCTCGGTGGGCTTCGAGGGCTTCCCTGCCCTCGGCGTCTGCTTTGGTCCTGTGGTGACGGCGGTCTCACCTCTCTCGCGCCTGCGGGGGAGCTTCTCCTGGGCGCGAACGGGCTTCCACGAGTTCAGTCACGTCGTGCACCTCGGGCTCTCCAACAACCGATGCCCGCGATGGATCACCGAGGGGCTCGCCACGTGGGAGGAGATCAAGAAGAACCCCACCTGGTCCCGCAACATGCGACGGGACCTGCTCGACGCGGATGCGAACGGGGATCTGATCCCTCTGCGAGAGCTCAACCGCGCGTTCCGCGGGCCCCGCATCCTGTTTGGCTACTACCAGGGAGGACTGCTGTGCGAGATGCTCATCGACGAGTACGGCTTCCCGCCCATGGTCGCGCTGCTGCGCGCGTTTGACCTTGGCGCGGATCTCGACCAGGCGTTCCGCTCGGTCTTCGACGTCACCCCCGAGGAAGTGGACGCGTCCTTTCAGCGCTTCGTGAACGGGAAGCTGGAGGGACTCCAGATCGAGCCGCGCTGGGCGGGCCGGACCCTGCGTCGGCTTCAGCTCCGGATGGCGACGGTCCCGCCCGAGGGCGACGCAGAGCGCGCTCGGTGGGCAGAGGACTGGACCACTGTGGCCTGGGGGTCGCTCCAGCAGGGGCGGACCATCGACGCCGAGCGCGCGCTCGATGTGCTGGAGGCGGCCGGCGTGGACGGGCCTCGGGTCCTCTTCCTGCGCGGGCAGATGGCCGTCACCCAGGGCGGCATGGCCCGGGCGCGCCGGGTCTGGGAGCGCGCCGTCGAGGCGGGTGGGCGGGAGTACGGCTCGCTCCTCGCCCTCTCCCAACTCCAGCTCGGGGGCGTCGGCGGTCCCCGGGACGCGGACGCGGCAGAGACGAGCTTGCGGCTCGCCATCAAGGCCTTCCCTGGCTTCGGCGAAGGCTCAGGCTCCGGGGAGAAGATGCTGGCGGAGCTGCTCCGGGTGAACGGCGACCCCGACGGCGCCATGGAACTCATGGAGGAGTGGGTGCGCTGGAACGCTGGCGACTACGACGTCCGCATGGAGGTCGCCGGGTGGCACCTCGAGAACGAGCGGGACGAGGCCGCCGTGCAGCTCTTCGAGGAGGCCAACGAGGTGGACATGTTCCGCCGCGACCTGCACCTCGCCTGGGCGCAGGCCCTGGAGCGGCTCGGGCGCATGGACGAGGCGGCGCGTGAGTACGGCGTGACCCTCGCGGTCCCCGCGACCTTCGATCCGGACCACCTGACCTACGTCGGTCCGCCGGGGAACCTCCCGCCCGGAGTGGATCCCTCGAACATTCCCGCGGGGCTGCTCGGCCAGATGCCCGAGGAGCTCCTTGAGCCGGTCCCCCTGACCACCGACGAGCAGCTGGAGATCCTGGACGCGGTCGTCCGCTGCGCCGAGGCTGCCGGCGACGAAGAGCAGGCCGCAGAGGCCCTGGCGAGGGCAGAGGAGCTGCGGTCCGACGGCTGAAGCCGACCTGTCCGGGACCCCGCCGCTTCCAGGGGCTAGGATCTGCCCATGGCCGCCCCCGCCGCAGAGTCCCCCGATCAGCAACCTCCAGGCTCGCCGTCCCCCGACGTTCGCTCGGCGGAAGGCCAGTCCGCTGAATGCCCGCCTGTTGGGGCCAAGCAGCGCGGCGTACCCGGGCCTCTGTTCGTGGTCCTTGACGGGGTCGATGGCTGCGGCAAGACCACCCAGGCCGCGCGCCTCGCCGCATCGCTGGCGGCGCGCCGCCCGTCCGGTGCAGAGGGGTCCCTCCACCTCCGCGAGCCGGGGAGCACCTCGGCGGGGGAGCGCATCCGCGAGCTTGTCCTCGCGCCTGATCTCGAGCTGGGCCGGGGGACCCTCGCCATGCTCTTCGCTGCGGCGCGTCGGGAGACCCTCGAGCAGCTCGTCGCGCCCGCCATGGCCGCAGGGCGTGACGTGGTCATCGAGCGCTTCCACGCCTCCACCTATGCCTACCAGGGGAGCTCCCAGCTGGAAGGGGGAGAGGCCGCCTCTCCTTTTAGCGATGACGACCTGCTGGCGCTCCTCCGCACCTGGTCCGGGGCGCCAGTCCCGGACGTGGAGGTGATCCTCGAGCTCCCGCCCACGGTGGCCTTCGAGCGGGCCTCGGCCCGTGACGGCGGCCCGCGCGATCGCTTCGAGGCGCGCGGGGTGAGCTTCCAGGAGGGCGTGGCCGCGGCCATGCGGGACTACGCCAGCCGGGTGCCCAGCGCGGTCGTGGTCGACGGGACCGGGGGCGAAGACGAGGTGGCCGCGCGCGTCCTGGACGCCGTCCTCGCACGCGCGGGAGGACGCGCGGATGTCTGAGCTCGTCCGACCCCGTGGGCACCAGGGCGCGGTGGCAGGGCTCGTGCGCAGCGCGCGTGAGGGCCGCCTGCCGCACGCACTGCTCTTCAGCGGCCCCGACGGCGTCGGCAAGTTCCGCGCCGCGCTGTGGCTCGCCGCCGCGCTGCTCTGCGAGGAGGGGGGCGACGCGCCGTGCAGGGTCTGTGGCTCCTGCAAGCGAGTGCGAGCGGCCTCCCACGCGGACCTGTTCCCCGTGGACGCGCGGGCCCATGACCAGGACGAGCTGACGGTCTTCTTCGTCGCGCACCGCGAGGACCGGCCCTCGACCGCGTATCAGGGGACGAGCATCGAGGACTTTCTCGGCCTCCGCGCGGCGGAGGGGCGGGGCAAGTTCGTGGTGATCCGCGAGGCCCATCGCCTCAACGAGGTGGCGCAGAACGCGCTCCTGAAGATGCTCGAGGAGCCGCGCGACGGGGTGCACTTCGTGCTGGAGACCGCGACCCCTGACGCGCTGCTCGAGACCGTGCGGAGCCGCGTCGTGGAGGTCCGCCTCGACGGGTTGGACCGGGAGACCTGTGAGGCGGTGCTCTACGAGGCGGGTGGATTCGACCGCGCGGACACCGCGCAGGTCGAGGAGGTCGCCGAGCTGGTCCGCCTCTCCGGTGGCGCCCCGGGGGTGGCCCTCGAGCTGGGGGCCCGTCGAGCTCCGGAGCTGGCGCAGTTGCTCGGCGCAGCCTTGACGGGGGGCCGGGCGACCCACGATGTCGCCGCGGAGCTCTGGGAGGTGGACGGCGACTACCAGGGGAAGACCGCCTTCGTCCGCCGCAGGGTGCGCGCGGAGACGATCCTGGACCTCGGCCTTGGGATCCTGGCGGACGCCGAGCGGTGCCTGGCCGGCGGCGACCCCGCGCCCCTGCGTCATGGCCCGGTCGCCGAGTCGCTTGCGGCGACTGCTGCCTTTGCTTCTACGCCGGCCCGGCGCAGAATGGGCCGCGCGTGGCTTCAGGCCCGCGAGGACCTGCGGCTCAATCTCTCTCCGGAGGCGCTCGTCGACCGAGCCCTCGCCTCCCTGCCGCGCTGAAGAACGCTATGGACCCCTTACGCGAGTGCTGGAAGAAAGACCCTCGATATCGCCTCGAGGCCTACAAGTTCCTCTTCGACGCCCTCGATAAGACGGTGCGGTTCGCCGGGAAGGACCAGGCGAAGGAGGACGACAAGCACGTCTCCGGGCAGCAGCTGCTGGACGGGATGAGGGTCCACGCGTCCCGGCTCTTCGGGCCGCTCGCTGCCCAGGTCTGGCGCACCTGGGGCGTGCACAGCACCACCGACTGGGGCCGGATCGTCTTCAACCTCGTGGACAGCGAGCTGCTCCGTCGTCAGGAGTCGGACTCCATCGAGGACTTCCGGGACGGGTATGACTTCGAAGAGGTCTTCGTCCAGTCCTACCGCCCGGCGCTCCCCGTCGAGCTTGGCGCGCAGCCGCGCGGGCCGCTCGACAGCCCCGGGGCGAGCTGATGCTTGAGCGCCTCGACAAGACGAAGCGCAACATCGCCCTCGGCGCGGTCGCGGTCCTGTTGCTCTGGGGCGGTTGGAGCGTACGCAGCGTCCTCAACCCGCTGATCCTCGGGTACCTGTTCGCCTACATCCTTCGGCCGAGCGTGAAGGGACTCGAGAACCGCGGGCTCGGCCGCCGGGCGGCGGTCAACGTGATCTTCTCGGCCTTCGCGGCGGTGATGACGGTCACCGTGCTCGGCGTGGCCTTCCAGGCCCAGCAGGCCACGGAGCGGCTGATGGCGGCCTCCCGGTCTGGCCACGATCCATTCGCCGTGGCTGAGGCTCGCATCGACGCGGTCCTCGAGGGAGCGGCGGACTGGATGCACGACGTGTTCGGCGAGGAGGAGGCTGACGGTGAAGTCGCGGTGGAGGCGGGGTCACGCGGCGGCCTTGCCCTCACGCCCGATCAGCAGCAGGGGGGGCTCGTCAGAGGGCCCGATGGGGAGGAGCGCGGGGTAGCACCCGACGAGTCGACCGGTGGTGCGTCCGGAGGTGAGGCGCCGCACCGTCCACCCGGCGGCGAGTCGCTGAGCGAGGGGCCGACGCTCCGCAAGCTGCTCCGCTCGTGGTCCGCCGAGGTCAGCGCGAGGGTGGGGGACGGCGGCTCCACCGCTCTGGTGGTGTGGCTGGTGGCGGTGCTCTCCCACCTCTTCGGTGGCGCTCTGAGCATCTTCGCCTTCTTGACCCTGCTGCCGGTCTACACCTACTTCCTGCTCTTCGAGCTCGAGCGCATTCACGGCTTCGTGCATGACCATCTCCCCAAGCGGGAGCGGGAGCGCATCTCGGGGGTGGCCATGGAGATCGGCGCGGTGCTCGCGAACTTCTTCCGCGGGCGGCTGCTCATCTGCTTCATCAAGGGCGCCGTGATCACGGTCGGCCTCATGGTCGCCGGCGTCCCACACCCGTTCCTGCTGGGGATGCTGAGCGGCTTCATGGCGCTCATTCCTTTCGCGGGTCCATTCCTGAGCTTCCTGCTCGCCTTCTTCGTCGGCCTCCAGCGCATGGAGCCTCTCGAGGCGGCGCTCTGGATCGCCCCGGTCTACGTGTTCGCGGAGGCCTTCGAGGGCTACGTTCTGATCCCGAAGATCCTCGGGGACTCCCTGGGGCTCCACCCGGTGGTGATCCTGCTGGCCGTGTTCGTCGGGGGCTCCGCCCTGGGCCTGTTCGGGTTCCTGATCGCGGTGCCCCTCGCGGCGACCCTGATCATCCTCTTCCGCGCGCTGGTGATGCCCGCCCTCGAGGAGTTCGCCGAGGAGGATAGCCACGTGGACCCCGACCCTCCCGGCTCCGCGGCCTGAGGGTCCTCGTGTCCTGGGGGCCGTGCGCCCAAGGCCTGGGGGGGGGCGGCGGTGAACGTGCGGCCCGCCTGCTGGCTCCGCGGGGGCAGCGGTCGCGCGCCTCGGGGCCGCCGATGGCGCGCCAGTGAGCTCCAGTTCCCCCCCCGCCAGCCATCCTGCGATTTCGCCCCGTAGTGGCCCCGTAGTGGCCCCGTAGTGGCCCCGTAGTGGCCCCGGGGTGGCCTCGGAGGAGCCGCAGGGGGCCCTGACCCGGGGCCAGGCGGGGCTCGTGGGGGCCAAGCATCGGCCAAGCATCGGCGAGGCAGAGGCGAGGCAGAGGCAAGGCAATGGCCAAGCGTGGCCCGAGCGGACCCCGGACGAGCAGGAGCCGGGAGGCGCTCAGGGGAGGCCGGGACCGGCGAATCCCGGCGAAGAACCGCCGGGCTGCGCTTCGATCCGCCCTCCGCGATCGCTACGTTGATGGGTGAGGGGGTCGTCCGGAGCCGCTCGCTGCGCCAAGTGGGTCGCGGCGGCCATGGGTTCGGGCGTCCAGCCTGGTCGCAATACGCCAGCGAGGCGCGGCCTCCGCTGAACAGTCAGATCACGCACACATGTTCCACGCCATCAAGACCCGGCGCCAAGGCGCCACCGTACAGGCCCGTTCCGTTTCCAGCCGCGCGGCCATGGCCGCAGGCGCTTTGCTCACGGCCGTTGCCGTGACCTCCTGCGCATCGCCTCAGGAGGTCCAGCAGACCCGTCAGCTCGCCAAGGAGTACGAGAGTCAGGTCTACGACCTGCAGCGCACCCTCGCCGAGCTCCAGTCGGACAACGCCCGCCTGACGGACCGCCTCGCCAACGAGCGCAAGTCGAGCCTCATCAACGCCAGCGCCGACACGTCGCTCACCAAGCGCATCGACGACCTCGGTCGGATGATCGACGAGATGGAGGGGCCGATGGGTGACATCGAGCGCTTCGAGCTCGAAGGCGGGTACCTGCTGATGATCCAGGACCGGATCCTCTTCGATTCGGGGTCCGCCGTCCTCGGCAACGACGGGATCGACGCCCTCGCGGGGATCGCCGGCGAGATCGCCGCGACGCCCCACGGAGAGATCTTCGTCCGCGGGCACACCGACTCGGACCCGGTCAAGAAGCCGGCCACGCTGAAGCGCTTCCCCAACGGCAACCTGCAGCTCTCCGCCGAGCGCGCGGTCTCCGTTGCGGCGTACCTGATCAACAACTCTCGGATCCGCGGCGGTGAGGTCGTGGTCATGGGCTTCGGATCGCACAAGCCCGTGCGCCCGAATGACTCCGCTGACTCGAAGCGCATGAACCGTCGCGTCGAGATCTTCGTTTCGGACCCGGTCAACTGAGGGACCTGGTCCACTGAGGGGCGGCGGCGAGCCGGCGCCGCCTGAGACCTGGGCGAGCAGTCCGCTGTGACCGATCCCACCGAGACCTCGAGACGACGCCCCGTGCGCTCAGCGCCGCGGGGCGTCGTCTTATTTTGCCTGCTGGGAGCGCTAGTACCTCTGGCGTGCGCGGACTGGGAGAGGGAGGGTGCGCTGGACGCTGGCGCCGAGGGGGTGATCGAGGCTCTGGAGAGCCTCGCCTTCGTCCCCAACGGTCGGACGGCGATCGACATCGACGTCGGTGTGAGCGTCGACCTGGTCGTGGACCGCTTCGAGGTCACGGAGTCGATCTGGACCGAGCTCTTCGGGAAGAAGGACCCCCGCCCGGAGAACTTCACGTCCTTCGTGGAGCGGCAGGTGGGCGCCGCGCCGCCTGACGACTGGATCCTCCAGGCGCCTGCCGTCGGGATGAACCTCGATGAGGCCCGCGAAGCGGCGCGCCTGAGGGGGATGCGCCTGCCCACCTTCGAGGAGTGGCTGTGGTGTGCGTCAGGCCCCCGCTCGCGCCGCTTTCCGGCGGGCCGGCAGCAGCGCGGCCTCGCCAACACGCTGGAGCTGGGCCTGGTTCGCCCGACGCCCGTGGGGGCCTTCGAGAGCGGACAGACCCCTGACACGGGGATCTTCGACCTCCTTGGCAACGTCTGGGAGTGGACAGAGCCGCCGCCCCCGCCTTCGGGCTGGAAGACGATCGACGCGGACGCCTGGCCAGTGGCAGGCGGCGCGGGCGCGCCGGCCTGGGTCCTCGGAGGGAGTTTCTCGACGCCGGAGAGGGTGCTCTTCACCCGGGACGGCGTCGCGCTCGCCATGGGGAGGACGCAGGGGCACCGGGGCGCCGACCTGGGCATGCGTTGCGTGATGGAGGCGACGCCATTCCTGGTGTCCCTCGCGGACCCCGGGAGCGAGCTCCCTTCGTCGGCCCGCGCCCGCGTCGTCGCCGTGGGTGCGCGCTGGGGCTTTCGCTCCCTGGACGCTCTGGAGGCGGCCCTCGCGGTCGCGCCCCGCAGCCCCTGGGTCGCGGCCCTGCTCGAGGGCGCAGGCCGCGGACGAGAAACGATGGGGGGCGGCGGCCAGGCCTCTCCTGGTGGCGGCCGGAGGCTCCCACGTTGAGCGCCGCGGATCGACCGGACCGTCCCCCCTGGGCGGACTTCAAGGCGGCCCTGGAGCGGGCGGGCTTTCACCCATCCCGCCGCCTCGGGCAGAACTTCCTGCTCGACGACAACATGGCGCGGGCCATCGCGTCGGACGCGGGGGTCACCCCCGGGCTCTTCACCCTCGAGGTCGGGCCGGGCTGCGGCTTCCTCTCGGTCCACCTGGCCCACGCCGGGGCTCGGCTCCTGTGCGTGGAGATCGACCCGCGCCTCGCGCCGATCGCGCGGAAGTTTCTCGGCCCCTATCCGGAGGCGGAGGTGATCGAGGCTGACGTGCTCGCCAGCAAGTCTCGCCTGGCCCCCGAGGTGCTGGAGCGGCTGCCCTCGGATGGGGCCTGGACCCTCTGCGCGAACCTCCCTTACTCCATCTCCGGGCCCTTCCTCGCGACGGTCGCGCAGCTCCAGAACCCGCCCTCCCGGGTCACCTGCCTCGTCCAGAAGGAGGTCGCTGAGCGCCTCGCGAGCGCCCCGGGCGACGCCACCTGGGGGCCGCTCTCGGCGGCCTTCCAGGAGGCCTACGAGGTGGCTCTCGGCCGCTCCGTGCCGCCCCAGCTGTTCTGGCCCCGCCCCAAGGTGGACAGCGCGGTCTTCACCGCGGAGCTCCGCGGCGACCTCGCCGTCCCCGAGGAGCGAGCCCGCCGTATGCAGTTCTACCGGGACCTCATGCAGCGTCGCCGCAAGAGCCTGCGCCGGGTCCTCTCGGACCTCGTCGGGGGCGCCCGGGCCACCCGGAGCCTCGAGGCCATGGACCTGGACCCGCTCCGCCGTGCCGAGACCCTCTCGCTTCCTGAGCTGCGGGCGCTAGAGCGGGAAGCTCGTGCCGACGTATAGTTGCCCGGCCCCGCTGCCGCGCGGGCTTCTGCCTTGAGCTTCGACCCTGACTTCCGCCGCGCGATCGAAGAGATCAAGCTCCGCGCGCCCATCGAGGCCATCGTGGGTGAGACCGCCGAGCTCAAGCAAAAGGGGCGTGATCAATGGGCCTGTTGTCCCTTCCACGAGGAGCGGACGCCCTCCTTCAAGGTCGACGTTCGCGAGGGCACCTGGTACTGCTTCGGCGCCTGTCGCAAGGGGGGGGACGTCATCAAGTTCGTCCAGGAGCGGGGCAACATGACGTTCATGGACGCCATGGAGCTGCTGGCCGCGCAGACCGGCGTGGAGCTTCCCCGGCGCAAGGCGCGGCGGACCAAGGAGAACGACCCTGGGCTCGCCGCCCTTAGCTTCGCGGTCGCGTACTTCCAGGCGGAGCTACGCCGCGAGGAGGGGCGCGAGGCGCGCCGCTACCTCGCCAGCCGGAGCTTCGAGGAGAACGCCATCGAGGCCTTCGCGCTCGGCTGGTCGCCGCGCAACGGCCGGCGCTTCCTCAAGGCCGCCGAGGCCGACAAGATCCCCGCTGACGCTCTGGTCGATGTCGGGCTCGCCCGGCGCCGGGATGGCAACGGAGAGCTCTACGCCTTCTTTCGCGGGCGCCTGATGATCCCCATCCGTGACCAGCGCGGTGTGACCATCGGATTCGGTGGGCGCGTCGTGGGGGACGACGACGGGCCGAAGTACGTCAACACGAGCGAGACGCGCTACTTCCACAAGGGCCAGGTGATCTATGCCCTCGATCGCGCCCTCGAGCACGTGCGCTCCCGCGGACACCTGGTGCTGGTCGAGGGCTACACGGACGTGATTGCGGCGCACGCGGCGGGCCTCCCTAACGTGGCGGCGGTCCTAGGAACGGCGACGACGGAGATGCACGCGGCGCTGGTACGACGCGCCGGGACGCGCCGGGTCAGCCTCGTCTTTGACGGGGACGAGGCGGGGAGGCGGGCCGCGTGGCGAGGCCTCGAGGGTCTCCTGCCCCTTCAAATCAAGCTCGAGGTCGTGCCCATGCCGGACGGCGTCGACCCGGCCGATGTGCTCATGGGAGACGGCGGCGTGGGCGCCTTCACCGCGCGCCTTGAGACGGGTCTCTCCTGGCTCGATTTTGTGGTGGAGTGCGTGGAGGCTCGCCGGCCCGAGGGCCCTCGGCCCTTCGCCCAGGAGGTGGACCGAGCCCTGGAGCTGCTGCTCCGGCTGCCCAGCCCGGTGGAGATCGACGCGGCTGCCGACGAGATGGCCGGTCGACTGAAGCTGCCCCTCGACACACTCCGTGAACAGTTGAGGCTGATCAAGGACCGCAGGCCGGGCCGCGGCCGGGCCCTGGCGGGTCCACAGGGCGATGGCGGAGCAGCCTCGGGGCCTCGGGGCGGCGCCGGCGGCGGGCCCCCTGGGGGCCCGAGGGCCGGATCTGGCGCTGGGCCCAGCGGCGGCCGCGGCGCAGGAGGCGCTGGGGGGGCGGAAATTCCTCAGGCTCGACCGCTCGATCTCCGCGTGGTCCAGGCTTATGAGGCCCTCATGGGGGCGGCGCTCGCCGATGCAGGCCTCGTCCCACGGCTCCGGGCTCACATCCAGGGCTGCCCTGATCCGGTCCTCGCCTCACTTTTTCAGATCCTCGTGGACCTGTGGGACAACGAGGACGCGGATATCACGGTCTCCCTCTTCCTCAACTCCGTCCAGGACCCCGTAGGCCGCGATAGGGTCCTCCCGATCCGGGAGGAAGCCCTCAAGGCCGACTCCGCCCAGAACCTCTTCGATCGAGCCGTCGCCTTCCTCGACCAGCATCAGCGCAAGGTCGAGGACACCCGCCTGAACGCCCTCCTGCAGGCACTTGAGCCCCTCGCAGAGCACGACGAGATTGCAAAGGCCTACCTCGACACCCTCTTCGCCCGCCTCCTTGAGATCCGAAAAGGCGGCTCCGACCCGCGGAATGACCCCGTTCCCGCGCTTGTCGGTCAAAGGGAGGTACATTTAGACTCCCTACCGGAACACCAGGCCAACTTGCTGCGCCTTCAGGCCTTCGGCCGCGCCCTTCACTCTCTCGCCCCCGCTGACCCTGTGTCTGCGGGCTACCTCGAGCAGGTGTCACGTCGCTTCCAGGAACTGAGCCAGAACCCTCCCCCGGCCTGAGCACTGCCCCTTCCCCGTTACCCAACCCGTTCCAGAGCTTCGATCCCAATCCCCTGATCCGTCGATCCACGTCTTCGACCCGAGCTGCGCATCCACGGGCGCGCCGGTCCACGTGTGAGTCAGGTCTGGTGTATCGAAACTCAGCGACCCGAAGCCTCCAACGGCCCGGCGCCCAGCGTCGTCGCCCGAGATGCATCGGTCGTTCATCTTCCGCGCCCGTCGAGCCCTTCCTGCTGCTGAAGCCGCACGACGTCCCTCACCAAGCACCATGACAGACACTGTCGGACAGACAATCAAGCTCCTCGTTGATGAGGGTCGCCCCAAGGGCTTCCTCACCTACGCCGAGATGTCCAAGCTCATGGAGGACCAGTTCCTCCCCCCCGACAAGATGGACCAGGTGTTCATCGGGCTCGAGGATGCCGGCATCGACGTCGTCGACGATAACGACACCGAGGTCAGCAGCGACGTCACCGTGAAGACGGCAACGGACGCCAAGGCGTCGGTGGCGGCGGTCGCGGCGAAGGCGCTCCAGGACGCCGGTAAGGCGAGCGTCGCGGAGAAGATCGACGACCCGGTTCGCATGTACCTGACGCAGATGGGCGAGATCCCGCTGCTGACGCGACCCAGGGAGATCGAGCTCGCCAAGCGCATCGAGGTGACCCGCAAGCGCTTCCGTAAGTACTGCATGGGATCCGGCGTTTGCATGGACGTGTCGCTCGCGACCCTGCACGAGGTCCAGGCGGGCAACCTCGCCTTCGACCGGACGCTCAAGGTCAACCCCAATCCCAAGCCTGACGACGACCCCAAGATCGTCGAGACCCTGGGCAAGCCCCGCCTCGCCAAGCGCCTGCCGCTGAACGTGGCGACGATCGAGCGCTTGATGGTGCAGAGCCGCGAGGAGTACAAGGTTCTCATGCTCGGCAAGCTGTCGAAGGAGGAGCACTCTTCGGCCCTCAGGCAGTTCCAGCGCACGCGCCGCAAGCTCATCATCCTCATCGAGGAGTGCCACCTCCAGATCAAGAAGGTGCGCCCCTACATCGAGGTCCTCGAGGAGCACGAGCGCGACCTGCGCTCCGTCGAGCGGAAGCTCGAGCAGTTTGAGAAGGCCGGCAAGGAGGACGCCGATGGCGCCCGCGAGCTCCGTGAGCGCCTCAACGACATCGAGCTGACGGCCCTCGAGCCGATGTCCGGCCTCAAGCGCCGCGCGCACCTCGCCCGCTTCCACTACGGGGCTTACGAGGAGGCCAAGCGCCTGCTCTCCAGCGGCAACCTGCGCCTGGTGGTGTCGATCGCGAAGAAGTACCGCAACCGCGGGCTCTCCTTCCTCGACCTCATCCAGGAGGGCAACACCGGCCTCATGAAGGCCGTCGAGAAGTACGAGTACCGACGGGGCTACAAGTTCTCGACCTACGCCACGTGGTGGATCCGTCAGGCCATCACCCGCTCGATCGCCGACCAGGCGCGGACCATCCGCATCCCGGTCCACATGATCGAGACCATGAGCAAGCTGCGCAACGTCACCAAGAAGCTCGTCCAGGCCAAGGGCCGGGAGCCGAGCGTCGAGGAGGTCGCCGAGGCCACGGGGATCACCGTGGACGAGGCGAAGCGGGTGATGAAGATCAGCAAGCACCCCATCAGCCTCGACCGTCCCATCGGCGAGTCTGACGACAGCTACTTCGGTGACTTCATCGAGGACGAGTCGGCCGAGAGCCCCCTCCAGGCCGCCGGCCAGGAGATGCTCAAGGAGCGGATCGACGACGTGCTGTCGACCCTCACCTTCCGGGAGCGCGAGATCATCAAGCTCCGCTACGGCATCGGCGACGGCTACACCTACACCCTCGAGGAGGTGGGCCGGATCTTCCGGGTCACCCGCGAGCGCGTGCGGCAGATCGAGGCCAAGGCGGTCCGCAAGCTCCGCCACCCCGTACGGGCCCGGCAACTCGCGAGCTTCCTCGACGGCGTCCAGATCCCGGACGACGCGGAGTACGAGCTCGGCGGCAAGTCCGAGTGACTGCCCCGGGCCGCCTACGGCGACCCACCCTGAGCGGTTCATGAGAGCGGCCCGCCTGCGCCCCCCTGGGGTGCGGCGGGCCGCTCTCGTTGTGCCCCGAGAACGCACCCTGGGGGCCCCGTCCTCGACGCCGCGGGGTGGAAGGGACAGGCGTTCCCTCGTGCGGAGGGAGTTTCGCGCCCACTTCCGGGGGTCCCGGGCGCTATCCTCTTTCGCTCAGGCCTCCCCGCTGACCTCCCTCACCAACTACTGATGAACCCCGTTCTCCGTTCGCTGCTCAATCTTCAGGAAGTCGACCGCGACATCTTCAAGGTGGAATCGGAGCTTGAGAGGCTCCCCAAGGAGTTGGCCCAGCGGGTCGAAGCCATCGACGCGCGCAAGGCTCAGATGGACGAGAAGCGCGGTGAGGTCCAGGAACTGCGCGCCGCGATCAAGGAGATCGAGCACGCCACCGTGGGGATGCGACAGCGCCTGAAGAAGCTCGAGCACGAGTCCTCCACGGGGACGGCCGACGCCGCGCTCATCGCGAGCTATCAGCACGAGATGCGCAACATCAAGCGCAACACCAGCCAGGCCGAGGACGATGGCCTCAAGCGGGTCTCGAGGGCGGACCAGATCGAGGAGGAGATCGTCGCAATGGAGATGCAACTCCTCGACGAGCAGGAGGCCTTCGCCGAGTTTGAGAAGAACGTCGAGGTTGAGACGGTCGCCGCCCAGGCCAAGCTCGACGCGCTCCAGGCGGACCGCGGCACGCGCTCGGCCGAGGGCATTCCGGCCTCGAGCCTGGAGACCTACCGCGGTCTCCTGAAGACCCGCGATGGAGAGGCGCTCGCCGAGCTCGGCGACGGGCTCTGCGAGGGTTGCTTCGTCAACCTTCCGAAGAACATCGTCGTGCGGCTGGCGCGTGGGACCGAGCTGGTCCAGTGCCCCTCCTGCGACCGCATCCTCTACAACTACTGAGGAGCGCGAGGCGGGCCTGGCCGGCAGAGGCTGGCAGAGGCTGGCAGAGGCCGGCAGTGCCCGGAGGAGTTCGGCCGGGACCGATCAGGGCCTGCTTCGGTGCTTGCTTTAGTGCTTGCTCAAGGGCCTGCTTGAGGGCCTGCTCCAGGGAGCCGCCGGCGCGTGGGCCGCGCCCATTCAGCGAGCGGGCCGCCGGAGGGCGCAGCCGACGACTAGCTCACGGTCCATTCTGCGGCAACCGGGGGGCGGCACCTGGCAGGCGGCAACCCGCGGACGTCAACGGGCGGGCGCCGAGACCGGGGCGACCTTGGATGTGCAGCGAGCGCCCTGGGCGGCGTCGCGGCGGACGAGCTCCGCTGCGAGCCGTTCGCGGATCTCGTTCTTGTAGACGTCCCAGCGGGGGGCGATGCGCTTCTCCAGCGGCGCGTCACCGGTGACCCTGTGCAGGACCTGGTCGGGGTGAAGGCGCTCGACGAAGTCCGTGAGCCACTGGACGTACTCCTCTGCCTCGAGGACCGAGAGCTCTCCCTTGCGGTACTGGTGAGCCATCTGGGTCCGCTCCAGGATCATCAGGTTGTGGACCTTGACCCCGGCGACCCTGGAGTGCGCCAGCGCGTCAGCCGTGGCACGTGCCCCTTCGCGCCCGTCCCCCGGTAGCCCGAGGATGGCGTGACCCACCACCAGGAGGTCCGCCTCGTGGGCGCGCGCGGCTGCGTCGTTGAACTCGTCGAGCGTGTGCAGGCGGTTGATGTCCTGCAGCACCTGGTCATTGGCGGACTCCAGGCCGAGCTCCAGCCAGACATCCGTGACCTCGCGGAGGCGGGCCAGCGCCCCGAGGGTGTCGTCAGGAATGCAGTCGGGGCGCGTGGCCACGGAGATCCCCACCACGGGGCTCCCTGGCGCCTCGACGGCCGGCCGGAGGGCGTCCAGCACCTCCTCGAAGCGCGCGCCGTCCACGTAGGTGTTGGAGTAGCTCTGGAGGTAGGCGATGGCCCCGACGCCGTCTCCGCGTCGTGCGATACGAGCGAGGCCCTCGTCGAGCTGGGCCGCGAGGCTGGCGCCGCCCTTGAGGGCGCCCGTGCCTGACCCCTCGACATCACAGTAGGTGCAGCCGCCGAACCCCTTGGTCCCGTCGCGGTTCGGGCAGGTCGAGCCGGCGTCCAGGGCGACGCGGTAGACGGGGCGCCCGTAGCGCTCCTTCAGCCACGGAGCGAAGGTGCGGAAGGGAATCGGGGGAGAGGTCATCGCTCAGATGCTACGCGCGCCGCCCGCGAGCGATAACATCCGGCTCTGCAACCTCGTACCCGCCTTGGATATCCAGCCCATCGTCGTCGGCACCGCCGGTCACATTGACCACGGCAAGTCGACCCTCGTCAACGCTCTCACCGGCATCGACCCCGACCGCTGGGCCGAGGAGAAGGAGCGGGGAATGACCATCGACCTCGGCTTCGCTCGCTTGGAGCTTCCGGACGGGCGGCGCGTCGGGATCGTGGACGTGCCCGGCCACGAACGCTTCATCCGCAACATGGTGGCCGGCGCCACCGGGATCGACCTGGTGATCCTCGTGGTGGCTGCGGACGACGGGGTCATGCCCCAGACCCGCGAGCACCTGGCGATCATGCAGCTCCTCGGCGTCGGGCGCGGCTTCGTCGCGCTCACCAAGGTGGACATGGTGGACCCTGAGATGGTCGAGCTCGCCGAGGAGGACGTGACCGACGCCATCACCGGGACCTTCCTCGAGGGCGCGCCAATCCTTCGGGTCTCGGCCATCACAGGCGAGGGCATGGATGAGCTGCGGGCGCTGGTCGCCGAGCTCGCGTCCTCCGCGGAGCCGCGATCCTCCGGCGGCGTGTTCCGGATGCCCGTCCAGCGGGTCTTCACCGCCCGGGGGTTCGGGACCATTCTCACGGGCATCCCGGTCTCCGGTTCAGTGCAGCTGGGCGACGTGGTGGAGATCCTGCCGGGCGGACAGAAGGGCAAGCTGCGCGGCATTCAGGCCTACCACGAGAGCGCGAAGGTCGCCCGGGCAGGCCACTCGACCGCCCTCAACATCGCGGACGTCGACCACCACGAGATCGAGCGCGGCCACGTGGTCGCGGCGCCGGGCTTCTTCAAGCCGCAGACGATGGTCGGCGCCAACCTGACGGCCCTCGCCTCGTCGGGGCTCGCCGTGACCAACCGCATGCAGGTGCGTGTCCACACGGGGACCGCCGACGCCGTGGGTGAGGTGGTCCTGCTCGACGCGGACGAGATCGCACCCGGCGAGACCGGGCTCGTGCAGTTCCGCATGGAGCACCCGCTGGTGTGCGCGCCGGGGGACCGGTTCGTGCTGCGCCTGGCGTCCCCGGTGATCACCCTCGGCGGTGGCTCGATCCTCGAGGAGAGCCGCTACCGCCTCAAGCGCTTCAAGCGCTTCGTGATCGAGGAGCTTGAGCGGCAGGCGTCGAGCCTCGGTTCCACCGAGGCGCTGCTGGAAGCGCACCTCGCCCGTGCCTCCGAGCGGTGGGCGCCCCTGGAGGAGCTCTCTCAGACGCTCAAGCGCTCGCGGGGGGAGACCGAGGAGTTCCTGCGCGAGCTCGAGTCCGAGGGCAAGGCCTGCCCCCTGGCGTCAGGCCAGCGCTGGATCCACGCCGACACCCTCGAGCTGTGCCTCGCGAACCTGCGCGACGAGCTCACCGGTTGGTTCGAGAAGAACCCCATGCGGAGCCGCATGGATATCCGCGACCTGCGGAGCGGGCTCTCCATGGACAAGGGCCTGGTCTCGGAGCTCCTCCAGCGTGAGGAGGCCGAGGGCCGCGTGGTCCTCGAGGCGGGCGGGATGATCGCGCTCGCCGGGAGGGAGGTCGCCCTGGACCCCGCCCAGGCCAAGCTCCGCGGTGAGATCCTCGAGCGGATGGTGGCTGGGCGGCTGCAGCCGCCCTCGCCCGCGGAGCTCGCTGAGCTGCTCGGCGCCGGCCGGGCCGAGGTCGACGCGGTGCTTCAGCTCTGCGTGGATGAGGGCTCGATCGAGCGCGTGGGCGGCGAGCTGTTCATGGCGGCCGAGATCATCGCCGAGGCTCGTGCCGCGGTGACCTCGAACTGCGAGCGCAACGGACACCTTGAGATCCCTGAGCTCAGGGACGCGCTTCAGTCCACGCGCAAGTTCCTCATTCCGCTGCTCGAGCACTTCGATACGGAGGGCCTCACCCTCCGTCAGGCGGGGCGTCGCGTCCTGAAGCGCCACTGATCGCAGCGTGCCACTGGTTTGCCTCTCCGGCAGAGGATGCAGGCAGGCCATACGGACACCGATCGCACAGGCCCCAGAACGCACAGGCCCCAGAGCGCATCGGCCCTGGACCGGCAGGACTCAGGCCGCCGAGCTCGTGGGC